>NZ_JBBOTK010000019.1:0-10434 GCF_038005565.1 Paenibacillus sp. FSL R10-2748 | reverse complement strand
TCGATCATGAAGCGGATGCGCTCCTCCGGGTAGTCGGGATCGACAGGCACATAGGCTCCGCCCGCTTTGAGAATCGCCAGAATGCCGACGACCATATCGAGCGAGCGTTCGGCCAGAATCGCTACCAGCTGGTCCGCTTCTACTCCCGTCTCCCGCAGCTTCCGCGCAAGGCGGTTGGATCGCTCGTTCAGCTCGCGGTAGGTCAGCTGCCGCTCGTTCATGACGGCGGCCACGTTGTCCGGGTAAAGCTCCGCCTGCTCTTCGAACAAGCCGTGAATCGTCTGCTGCCGCGGGTAGTCCGCCTCCGAATCGTTGAAACCGCGCACCAGCTCGCGGATTTCCTCCTCCGTGAGCATTTCCAACGAGGCAATATCCCCGTCCGGCGCTGCTGCGATGGTTTCGAGCAGCTTGTCATAATGTCTGGCGAACCGCTCCGCGGTCTCCTGTTTATACAAAGCCGTAGCGTACTCCAACCGGCATTCGAGCTGACCGTCCAGCTCCGAAATATCCAGGAGCAGCTCGAACTTGGATGTTTGGTTTTCCAGTGGATAAAACGATTGCTCCAGCCCCTCGATGACAATTTGCTCGTTCTCCGTATTTTGTAGGGAGAAGAACGTGTCAAAGAGCGGATTCCGGCCGGTCGCGCGCGGAATGTGAAGACTTACTACCAAGTCTTCGAACAAATAATTTTGGTGTTCGAAAGCCCCGAGCGTGATGTCCTTGATTTCTTCCAGGTACGAAAGGTACGGCTTGGAACGCTCCGGACGGCTGCGAATGGCCAGCGTGTTGATAAACATCCCTACGATCGGCTGCACTTCTTCCTGCGTTCTTCCGGCAATCGGCGTTCCTACGATCAGATCTTCCTGACCCGAATATTTATGCATAAGGATGGTGTAAGCCGACAGCAGCACCATGTACAGGGTCGTCCCCGTCCGTGCCGCCAGTTCTTTCAGCTTCTCCGTCCGATCTTTCTCGATATAAAACTTCACGGTTCGGCCGTCAAAGCTTTGCACCGCAGGCCGCGGGAAGTCCGTCGGTAGCTCCAAGACCGGCAACTCGCCCGACAGCTGTTCCAGCCAATACTCCTTCTGCGGCTGAAGCATCTGCCCGTAAGCTTCGGAATGCTGCCAAACGGCATAATCTTTGTATTGAATGCGCAGCGGGGTCAGCTCCTCGCCCCGATACAGGCGGCTGAACTCGTCGAAGAGCAGCGCTGTCGAAATGCCGTCCGAGACGATATGGTGCATATCGAACAGCAGAATGTGGCGATCCTCGGCGACTTCGATCAGGCCGATGCGGAGAAGTGGCGGCTTGGTCACATCAAACGGATAATAGTAAGCTTCCACCACTTGGTCCACTTCCCGCTCGCTCGCCTGGAAATAATCGACAGAAAACTCCACCTCGTCATAGATGCGCTGGACAAGCTCGCCTTGAACCTGCTCGATCCCGGTACGCAGCGTCTCATGGCGCTGAATCAGCGCCCGGAACGCGTGCTCGACGCGCGTGCGGTCCAGCTTGCCTTCGAGAAGAAGCGCCGCCGACATATTGTAGCTGCGCTCGGCCCCGTCAAGCTGGCGCAGGACGTACAGACGCTTTTGCTCGGATGAAACCGGATAGTACTCGGCCTCAGCCGCCTTTGTGATCTCATACGTCTCCTGCTGCCTTAAACCGCTGATTCTTTGGGCCAGCTGTTCGATCGTGGTGTAGCGGAAAACTTCCCGCAACGGAACCTCGACTTGCAGCTCTTTCCGAATCTTGGAAACAAGCGTGGAGGCCCGCAAGGAATGACCACCCAAGTCAAAGAAATCGTCTTGGACTCCAACTCGCGCAATACCCAGCACCTGCTGCCAAATGAGGGCAAGTCTTGTTTCCAGCGTTGTGCGAGGAGCCACATACTCACGGCCTGCTTCTACCTCTCCGGTCGGTTCAGGCAGCGCTTTACGGTCAATTTTGCCGTTCGGCGTGAGCGGAAGCTTATCAAGAGACACCAGCCGGGCCGGGACCATATGGGCCGGCAGCTCTTGCTTCAATTGGGACAGCAGATCGCTCAGCTGCAAGGAAGCATCCGCCGCCACGTAGCCGCACAAATACTTTTGCCCCTGCTCATCCGTACGGTCGGTCACCACAGCCTGCTTGACGCCCGGGAAACGCAGCAGGGCCGTTTCAATTTCGCCGAGTTCGATCCGGAACCCGCGAATTTTCACCTGATAGTCGATCCGGCCGATGAAGTCGACGTTGCCGTCTTTCAGCCAGCGGGCCAAATCGCCTGTCCGGTACAGACGTTCGCCCGGCACAAACGGGCTGTCCGCAAACTTCTCGGCGGTTAGGTCCGGACGGTTCCAGTACCCGCGCGCCACCCCGGCGCCGCCGATGACAAGCTCGCCCGGAACCCCTACAGGAACCGGCTTTAACGCGGCATCGACAATGTAAAACCGGGCGTTCAGCCAAGCTTTGCCGATCGGCACATGACCCGACGGCGGCAGCTTATCCAGCGGCTCACCGTAAAAGCTGCTGTCAATGGCCGCTTCGGTAACGCCATAGCTGTTGATGATGCGGAATTGTCCGCCGAATCTTTCCTGCAGCAATCGGTAATCGGTGACACTGCAAGCATCCGAGCTGGTAATCAGCAACTGCATGGAGCTAACGTCCAGCCCTTCTTCATAAATATGCTGCATGAACGGCAGGATGAGCGCAGGCGTCGATTCGAATACCGTAATGTTTTGGTCCCGAATCCAGCCGTACAAGAGGTTCGGATCAATCCGGTCATCCTTCGGCACAATCACCATCGTGCCTCCGTTATACAGCGTCCGCGCGATGTCTCCGACGAACACGTCAAACGAGAAGCTGGCCAGCTGCAGCAGCCGCACCGGAAACTGATCCAACCGGTACTCGCGACGGTACGCATCCGCCGTATTCACGAGACTACCGTGCTCGATCATGACGCCTTTCGGGCGTCCCGTCGTACCCGAGGTGTAAATCACATAAGCCAAGTCTTGCAGGGCGCTGCCGGCAGATTCAAATTCCACGGCTAAGGCATCCCCGTTATAAATCTGTTCATCGTCCATGGCATAGACAGCTTGAAGCTTCAGCCGGTCATCGGCCAACCAACCTCCGGCCCGCTCCAACAGATGACGCTGCGTAAGCAGCACCGATGCATCGCTATCGCTGAGCATGTACTCAATCCGCTCCGCCGGATAATCGGGGTCCAGCGGTACATAGGCTCCGCCGGCTTTCCAAACGGCGAGCACCCCGACCAGCAGTTCCACCGAACGCTCCGCCCAGATCCCCGTAATCGTCTCCCTTCCCACGCCCTGTTCGCGAAGGAGAGAAGCCAGCCGCTCGGCGCGTTCGTTCAATTCGCCGTAGGTCAGCTGTTTGTCCATGTAGACGACTGCCGGATGATCCGGAATTTCCCGGGCAAACTTTTCAACATACCGATGAAACGCTTCTCCCTCGCTCAGCCCTGCCACCGGCGGGTTAAAAACGTTGAGAATGCGGTGTCTCTCCTCATCGCTCAGCAGAGAAATCTCGCGTACCGGCAGTTCGGGAGTCTGAAGAAACTGGTCCAGAACGGTTACATACTGTTCCATAATCCGATCAATCTCGGCCGTCTCGAACAGGCCGGTACGATAGGAAGCATGGAGAATTACATGGCCTTCATTCAGCATATGGTCGAAGCGCAGCAGCAAATCGTCCATCTCGTGCCTAGCGAAGTGAGCCTCCAGGCGTACCTTGATTTCTTCGTACTCCACGATTTTCAAAGGCAGATATTCCAGAGACGTGCGGAACAGCCCCGAAAGATCGTTGCGGCCGTGTTGTTCGCGTAAATCCTGGATCAATTGGTTATAAGGGTATTTCTGATACCTCAGATCCGCCGTATTTTCCTTGGAAACCGTTTGGATCAAGGAAAGCACGTGCCTGTCTGGATTCAGACGAATCCGCGTAGCCACGGTGCTGACGAACATGCCGATCGTTTCTTTTTCCTTCTTGCTGGTGCGATTGGCGAAAACCGTGCCGACCGGAACATCGGTGCTGTCGGTCAGCTTGTACAATAAGGCGTACATGGCGGACAGAAATAACGTATATAAGCTGACCTGATATTGTTCGCTAAAGGCCAGAATGCGTTCATACCGGGAACCGTCCAAAGTGATGGCCAGTTTATTGGATTCGCTGCCGATCGAGAATGGCGGATACGATTTAATGCCGGTCGTTTCAGGCAAAGTGTTGTACTTCGTCAGCCAGTATTCCTTGCCTTTTTGATAACGCTGCGATTGCTCATATTCACGCTCCGCGGAAATATAATCCAGATAGGAAGGGGCCTGGTAACTGCTGGAGATGCCTTTGCGCAGTTCCAGGTATTTTTCCATCACCGCATGCAGCAAAGCATTGACGGACAAGCCGTCGGCGATAATATGATTTACCGTCAAATTGAGCCATACTTGGCCGTTCGCAAAATGGATAATCGTAAATTGGTAGAGGTGTTCGTCGAACACGCTGGCCGGTTTTTCGCTTACTTCTTTCACCCAAGCATAGAATTGTTCGGTTGTGCCTATTTCGAGGCGGCTTATCCTAGCTTGGACATTCTCCGGCTCTTCGAACCACTGCGTTGGATTTTGCAAATCCCCGCTAATGCGGATTCGGAAAACGTCATAGGTTTTGACGATCTCTGCCGCCGCTTGCTCCAGAAGCTGTGTGTTGATCTCGCCCGTAATCTGGTAGGTCGCGGAAAGCATCGTGATGGACGTTCCCGGATTCATAATTTCCATGAACCATATTCGGCGCTGGGCTTGCGTTAATCCATATTGCTCGTTGGTATTCTCTCTCACATCGACACACTCCCGGTTTAGAGATTCTTTATAGATAGGCTTTGTACCTAGATGTCACTTAGTCACTCTTAGAAGAACCGCGCAGGCCATTCCCGGAACGGCTCCTTCGGACTTTTCCTCCTTTTTCGTGTCTACGTTTTCTGGTAACTACCGGTTATAAAGTCATACCTTGGATTACTAAAAGACTCTGTCGCATTCGCAAGCAGGAAGCCGCCCGCCGTAAAGCGGGTCTAGCCGTACAGCCGGGCGTAATAACCCCCGAGCGCCAGCAGGTCCTGATGGCGGCCCCGCTCGACGACCGTCCCTTGGTTCATGACGGTAATCAAATCCGCATGTTCCACGGTGCTGAGACGGTGGGCGATCAGAATGGTGGTGCGCCCCTTCATCAATACGTTCAGGGCCTGCTGTACCCAATGCTGGGATTCATTATCCAGCGCGGAAGTCGCTTCGTCCAGCAGCAGAATCGGGGCGTTTTTGAGAATCGCCCGGGCGATCGCAATTCGCTGCCTTTGTCCGCCCGACAACGACGCTCCTCTCTCTCCCACCGGCGTTTTATACTGTTCAGGAAGTTCCTGAATGAAATGGTGAGCGTACGCCGCTTTGGCCGCTTCGATCACTTCTTCATCCGTTGCATCCGGGTTGCCGTAGCGGATGTTTTCCTCAATCGTGCCGGTAAACAAGAACGGCTCCTGCGGAACGTATGCAATCTGCCTGCGGATTTCGTCCAGCGTGTAATGGCCGAACGGTTTGCCTTGGAGCAGGATTTCTCCGCTGTCCACAGGATAAAAGCCGAGCAGCAGCTTGATCAGCGTACTTTTGCCGCTGCCGCTGGCCCCCACGATAGCGGCGACCTGGCCGGGAAACACCTGCATGGACATGTCGACAAGCACCTTTTTATCCGCCTGATAGGAAAATTCCACATCGCGAAACTCCACCGCAGCCTCCGACACGAGCTCGCTGTGAGGAGATCCCAAACTCTCCGGTTCCTCTTCCTCTCTTAGTACCTCTTGAATCCGGTGAGCGCCTGCGAGCGAATTTTGGGTCATCGACAGAACCATCCCCAAGTTCAACAAGGCGTGCGTCAGATTCACTTGCAGAACCGCCAGGGCGGCAACGCTTCCCATTCCCATCAGTCCGTAGGCATAAAGAAGACTGCCGATGACGATAATGCCGCAGAACGTGACGTAACTGATAAAATGGTTCACCGCAGCCTGCATGCCATTCTTCTGCGCGGTTTGCCGAAGCGTCTGCGTCATTTGTTCGTTCAACGCCTCATACTGGCCGTAAATCGTGCGGATGCGGAACAGCTTCACCAATTGAATGCCGCCCATAAAATCTTTGAATTTTTCGGTCATTTTACCAAGCGTTTGCAAGCCTTGTTCGGACAAGGCGCGAATATCCCGCGCAAATTTCAGGCTGACCACGGAGGACAGCAGCAGAATGACGAAGGATACGCCGGCAAACCGCCAATCGATCAACACCATAGAGACAATGGAGCCGATGCAAAAGACAACCTGAAGCAGCAAAACGAAGTAAACCTGCGAGAATGTAAACTCAACGGTCGTTACGTCGTTGTTCACCCGTGACAGCAAGTCCCCATGGTGGGTCTGCTCCAGGAATCTCGGCCGCACCCGGCACAGCTTGTCATAAAGACGTTCGCGGATATTCAGCACAGTCAGCTCGACACTGCGCTGGTATAAGTAAATGAACCAGGGAGAAATTATATTTTCCAGGAACAGGGCCGCGCCCAAAATAATAAAGGCTTCGACCATCAGGGACGTATCTCGGGACACGGCGAAATCAACCAAGTTATGTACGACCAAACTGAAGGCGATCAGGAACAATGTCTGGGTGAGCGCCGTCACGGCCAGGCCAATGGCGTACTGGGTTTTGCGCTTGCGGTTCATAAACATCAGCAAGTAGCCGAGTTCTTTCACTTGCGAGAGCCATCCGCCCTTTTTCATGTGTACGCCACCTCCCTGCGTTCGGCAGACTCGGTAAATTCCTGGTAGTACGACTGGGCGTACAGTCCCTTCATCTCCAGCAATTGTTCATGAGTGCCCTTTTCAACAATATTCCCTTGTTCCATGACCCAAATTTCGTCGGCGTTTTGTACTGTAGAAAGCCGGTGGGCAATAACCATGGTCGTTCTCTGCTTCATCAATACGCCCAGCGCTTCCTGAACCGCGCTTTCCGACTCCGGATCAAGAGCCGACGTTGGCTCGTCCAGCAGCAGAACGGGAGCATCCTTCAGAAAAGCCCGGGCCATTGCAATGCGCTGGCGCTGCCCACCGGACAAGAAGCCTCCGCGCTCTCCGACATACGTCTGGTAGCCGCCCTCAAGCTGCATAATGAAGGAATGCGCCTGAGCAGCTTTAGCGGCTTCGATAATCTCTTCCATCGACGCTACTTCCCGCCCGTAACCGATATTTTCGGCGATCGTGCCGCTAAACAAATATGAATCCTGGGTTACCACGGAAAAATGTGACCGCAGCTGCTCCGGATCGGCGCCGTGGATCAGGCTGCCGAACACGCGGATCTCGCCCTGATCTTCCGGAAGCGGATAAAAGCCGCATACAAGCTTAAACACCGTACTCTTCCCTCCGCCGCTCGCTCCGACAAGCGCGATCGTCTTCCCTTCCGGCACCGAGAAGCTAACATTCCGCAGGATCGGGGAGCTCTCCTCATACCCGAAGGTTACGTTCTGAAACTCGATGGGGGCGGCGCTCGCTTTCGGAAGCGAACGGCCATTTTCCGTTTCGGTCGGCTGCTCGACGATTTCGGAGACCCTTCTCAGGGCACCGGTCATTTCGAACGTCCGTGTGACGAGCTCGGGAATATGCTCCAGCGGCTCCAGACACAGATTCAGCAAGTACAGGAAGGCGATCAGCTCTCCCGCGCCTAGCTGCCCTTTGTAGATCAAATAGCTTCCGTAACTGACGGCGAAAATGATCGGGCTGATCATCAGCGTGGAAAGCAGCGGGTTGACCCAGGCTTCCCGTTTTTTCACGGCCAGCTTTTTTTGAGCCGTCAATTGCAGCAGCACTTGGTAGGAGCGAGATAGCATGCCGGATAGCAGGTAGCTTTTTACAATAGGCATACCCCCAAGCGTATCCTGGAGGTTGACGTTCATTCGGCCCATGTTCGCCTGGACTTCCTCCGTCAACCGCTCCAACTGCTTGCCGATCCATTGGGAAACCAGCAGCGCTACGGGAAATAACAGCAGGCTGTACAGCATCAGCTCCCATTGGAGGTAGATCAAATAAGCGAAACAGCCGATGAACAATAGCGGATGATAAAACCACTGGGCGAGGTCCCGAATCATAAACTGCTGGATGAGCTGCAGGTCGTTGTTGATCCGCGACAACACGTCGCCGGAGTGCTGCTTTTCCAAATAGGAGATCGGGAGTTTGCCGATATGACGCATGACATGGTTGCGGATATCCTGCACCGCAGAGGCGCTGCTTCGCTCCACGCCGAAGCTCATGAAAAACTTCGCCGGCACACCGATCAAGATGACCACAAAGACCGTGTACACGATTTGCAGAACGATTGGCCCCGCCCCCTTCTCGGCCTGGGTAGTCAGCTGCTCGATCAAACTTCCCGTCCATATCTCAATAACGGCGGCGGCAATCGCGGACAAGGTACCGACGATCATCCAGCCTTTGTGACGGCTTACATAGGACATCAGCCAGCGGAACGCTTTCCAGGCGGCGTAAGCGGTTTGGCGCTTGGAAGGCGCCGCTGTGCCTTGTTCTTGAACAGACGGCTGCCGGTCAGCTTCCATGCAGTACCCCGGCCTCCGCTTCGATCTGCCGCTTGACTTGCTCTAAGATGTCCCGGATGACAACGGCCGTTTCGTCCACGCGCGCGAGTTCCAGCAATTCCTCGTGCGCGCCCTCCAGCCGGTAATCGGCGTAAGCTTGCGTCGTTGCCCCCCGCCAGGACGGCAATTGGTGCTCCAGGCGGAACGCTTCGCTGTCCTTCGCAATCAGTTCGTAAATCCGGGCCGGGATCGTGCCGGAATTAATAAGCTGCGCTTCGTACGCCAAGGTCGCTTTGACCTTCCGATGAACCCGCTCCCGCACGAGCGGGTTGCTCATTAATTCCTTCTCTTCTTCGTCGAAATCAGCAAGCATTTCTTCAAGCTCTTTCTCCGACGTTTCGGAAGGCGTCAGCGCGTCCTTAATCCACGAGTCCACCATGAGCACGTCCGTTACGGAATACCCTCTTTTCTCCATCGTTTTGGCTACCTCGAACGTCAGGTTGCCTCCGAAGCAGTAGCCGAGCAGCACGTAAGGTCCTTCCGGCTGGATGCGGACGATCTCGTCCACATAACGGTTCAGCATGGCCTTGTAATCGACGGCATCGTCGATAAAATCAATGCCGTAGAGCACGAACCGGCCGTCGAGCCTGCTTGCGAGCTCTCGATAACCGATGCCGAAGCCGCTGCCCGGAGGGAAGCAGAACACGTTCAGATCTCCTGCTTTATTCAGCTTAATGAAGGAGTCTCCTCCTTTATCCAGGCCGAGATCCCCCTCTCCGAAAGCCATGGCTTCAACTGTTACATTATGGAATTGGCGGTTCAGCGGTATCTCAAATCCCGTTTCATCATAAACGGCTTGAACGAGCCTCATCAGACTTAACGAATTGCCACCCAACTCAAAAAAGTTATCCTTTACGCCGACCTGCGGAACGCCAAGCGTATCCTGCCAGACGCGGGCGATCTTCATTTCAAGCAGCGTTCTCGGCGCGACATATTCCGCTCCTCCGACCGCGGCTTCCTCCGGCGCGGGCAGCGCTTTGCGGTCGATTTTCCCGTTCGGGGTCAGCGGCATCCCCGAAAGCTGCACGAGGTACGAAGGAATCATATACCCCGGAAGCTGCTTGGCGAGCTCCTCCTTGAGTTCATGCGCCGCCAGCCTCGTTTCCGCGACATAGTAAGCGACAAGCTGCTTTTGGCCGTTCGCGTCGTCGCAGTCGAGCACCTTGGCTTCTTGCACGGCGGCGATCTTCAGCAGTTGCGTCTCGATTTCGTCCAGCTCGATCCGGTACCCGCGGATTTTCACCTGGTGATCGATCCGGCCCAGGTATTCGATGTTGCCGTCCGGCAGCCAAGTCGCCAAGTCGCCCGAGCGGTACAGTTTCTCCCCCTCCGCAAACGGGGAATCGACGAACTTCTCCGCCGTCAGATCTGGACGGTTCAGGTATCCTCTCGCAAGCCCTTCCCCGGCCACGTACATTTCGCCCGCTACGCCGATCGGCACAGGGCGGTGGTTTTCATCCAGGACGTACACCCTCAGCGTCGGGATCGGCTTGCCGATATTGCTCTTCGCCGCCTCCATTTCGACCCACGTGATTTCCTTATACGTCACGTGAACCGTCGTCTCGGTAATGCCGTACATATTGATCAGCTTCGTCTCCGGGTACTTCGTTTTGAAGCCCTTGAGCAGCAGCGGACTGAGCGCTTCGCCCCCGAAGATGACGTTGCGAATCCGCAGATCGTACGGATGGTCCGCCAAGACCTTACGCAGCAGCTGGTAGAAGTACGTTGGCGTCTGGTTCAAAATCGTGACCTGTTCGCGGCCCAGCAGCGCCAGGAAATCGA
>NZ_JBBOTK010000018.1:0-27092 GCF_038005565.1 Paenibacillus sp. FSL R10-2748 | reverse complement strand
CGCAAGGCGGTTGGATCGCTCGTTCAGCTCGCGGTAGGTCAGCTGCCGCTCGTTCATGACAGCGGCCACGTTGTCCGGGTAAAGCTCCGCCTGCTCTTCGAACAATTGAACGAGCGTCTTCCCGCGCGGAAATTCCGTGGTGGTGTCGTTAAAACGTCCGAGAAGGTCGGCCTTTTCCGCCTCCGTCACTAGTTCCAGCTCGCCCACGGTAATTTCCGGGTTATCCGTCACCTGCTCCAGCAGATGGACGAGATGCCCCTTGAGCCGCTCGATGCTGTCTTTATCGAACACTTCGGCGTTAAAGTCGAACCGAATTTCGATCTCGGCTCCCGGCACCACGGTCACGTTGAAGTTATAGTTCGTCTGCTCCTCCATCTGAACGTCAGCGATCGTCAGGTCGCCGTGCTGCTGGTCGCCCGCCTGCTCCATCTGCTCGTCCACCGGATAGTTCTCGAAAGCGATGATATGGTTGATCAGGTTCTGCTTTTGCATGCTGCGGGCTTGAATTTCATACAACGGATAGTAATCATATCGCCCGGACTCCAGCGCACGCTCTTGGAGCTTCGCCATCATATCGGCGAACACGGTGTCGGCTTCGCTCGTGACGCGGACCGGCACCGTATTGATGAACAGCCCGATCATGGACTCGATGCCCGGGATTTCCACCGGTCTTCCGGCCACGACGCTGCCGAATACGGCATCGTTTGTTCCGTTATATTTTTGCAGCATCACGCCCCAAGCGGCTTGCAACAGCGTATTGACCGTAACCAGGCGCTCTTTCGCCACCCGATCCATCCGCTCGCTCAACTCCTTGCCCAGCTCGGCGGTGACGTGATCAGCCGTAAATCTGCCGTTCAGCGCCGGTTCCTTTTGTCCCGGGAGTACAGTTTGCCCTTCATAACCTGACAGGAATGCCGTCCAATAGCCGGATGCCGCCTGATCGTCCTGTTTCTCCAACCATTCGATATAGGCGCCATAATCCGATCCCTTATCTCCCGCTGGCTGCTTGCCGGATGCCAAGGTCGAGTACGTCTCAAACAGCTCCTGCGTCAGCTGCGCCAGGCACCAGCCGTCCATCAAAATATGCTGGAAACTCCACAGCACATGATAGCTTTGCTCTTCGGTGCGCAGGATCGTAACCCGAACGAGCGCGTCATGTTCCAGGTCGAAGCCGCGAAGCTTGTCATCCTCGGCCTTTTTATCCAAATACGCTTGTTTCTCGTCCACCTGCAAATGAAGCAGCTCTTCATATTCAAAGCCGACCGGCTTGTCGCGGTATATGATTTGCAGCGGCTCGCCCGCCGGTCCTTTCACAAAATTCGCCCGCAGCACCAGATGACGTTTTGCAAGCTCCATCCAGCTCCTCTCGAAAAGCTGGACGTCGAGCGCTCCCCGCATCGTAAACCGCGTCTGCTCGAAGTAAGCGGCAGTTTGCCGGTCAAGCGCGCTGTGGAACCACATGCCCTTCTGCATCGGCGTAAGCGAGTAAATATTTTCGATTTCCCCGAGATGGCCCGAGCGCTGGGCGATTTGCTCCAATTCCGCGATGGTCAAGCCTTTAAATTGCACGTCGCTCGGCGTCAATTCGGTGTTTTCTTTGCCTGCGCAGTGGGTAATGAGCTCTCGGAGACTTTGCTCAAGCCGCTGAGCGAAGGCTTCCATCGTTTCCTTGCGATACTGCTTCCGGCTGTAGCTGAGATCGAGCGATAAAGTGCCGTCCAGCACCATGCCGTTGATATCCAGCACAAAGCTGCGGGCCTGCCGGTCGCTGGCCGGGCTGCCGCTGGAATAAGAAGATATGCCGATCTCGTCCTGATTGACATCATCGTCGAACTGGCCGAGGTAGTTAAAATTAATTTCCGGCTCTGCGCCCCAAACAAAGCCATCCTCCGATTTGGAGAGATAGCGGCATACGCCGTACCCAAGCCCCTTGTTCGGAATGCGGCGCAAGCTTTCCTTGACCTGTTTAATCTGATAGGCCAAATCCCGGTCGGTTTCCGGCTCCAGGACGACCGGAAACTTGGTCGTAAACCAGCCGACTGTGCGCGTGATGTCGATATCCGTTCCGATCGATTCGCGTCCGTGTCCTTCGAGATTGATCCGCACCCGTTCGTGTCCCGTCCACTTGCGAACGGCTATGCCGAGCGCCGTTACCAAAATATCGTTCATTTCGGTGTTGTAGGCCCGGTGAACCCGCTTCAGCAGCAGCTCCGTTTCTTCGGGAGTCAAACGGACGAACAGCGATTCGCTGTCCTGCTGCGTCGTAACGTCCGCCTCCAGATCCTTCGGCACGGCCGGAACCGCAATTTGTTCCACGGCCTGCCAATAGGCCCGTTCCTTCGCCATCTCCGGGCTTTGCGCGTAAGCGGCTAACTGCTCGGACCAAGTGCGGTACGCATCCGTTTTCGCCGAGAAACGAATTTCCTCGCTTTTGCCGGCCTGCTCGTAACCCAGAGCGAAATCCTCCATCAAAATGCGCCAAGACACGCCGTCCACCACGGCATGATGAACCGCGAGCAGCAAATGATCGCCGTCCGCGCACCGGAACAGTCCCGCCTTCACGAGGGGCCCGTTCTCCAGATCGATGCCCGCTTGAATGTCCGTTGCCTTCGCTTCCACAGCCTGCGCGGTATTCTCCGCATCCTTGAAGTCGAACACGTCCAGCGTGAACAGCCCGCCGTCCTGAATCGCGCGGTTCCGCGCGCTAAACCCTTGTTCCGTCTTGCGGAACACCATCCGCAAGGCGTCATGATGCTCGGCCAGCTTTTGCAGCACCTGACGCACCGTCTCTTCGTCGAAGCGTTCCTTCCGGTACAGCATCACCGACTGGTTGAAATGATGCGGGTCCGCAAAGGAGCTCTCGAAAAACCAATGCTGAATCGGCGTCAGCGCCGTTTCACCCGTTATTTCGCCCTGATCAATGGTACGTCCGATCGGTTTCACATGCAGGCTGAGCTGTGAAATAGTCGGATATTTGAACAAATCCCGGATTTCCAGCTTGTACCCGGCTTGATGAAGCCGCGAAGATACTTGAATGGACTTGATCGAGTCTCCGCCCAGCTCGAAGAAATGATCCGTTACCCCAACGCGATCGGCGTTCAATACCGCCTGCCACACATCGGCAAGCGTCCGCTCGGCTTCATTGCGGGGAGCTACGTACGCGCCGCCGGTCAGCGCGTTTCCTTCCGGAGCGGGCAAAGCCTTCCGGTCGATTTTGTCGTTCGGCGTGAGCGGCATCTGCGGAAGCTGAACAAAATGCGCCGGAATCATGTAATTCGGCAATTTTTGCGCCAGCGCGCTTCTTAGCTCGCCGAGCGTAAGCGGGCGCCCCGCGACCAGGTAAGCGCACAGTTCTTGCCCGCTTTTGCCTTCCCGCGCGATTACGATCGTCTCCTGCACGGAGTCGATCTTCAGAAGCTGCTCTTCAATCTCGCCGATCTCGATCCGGAATCCACGGATTTTCACCTGATGGTCGATCCGGCCCAAGTACTCAATATTTCCGTCTGGCAGCCAGCGGGCGAGATCTCCCGTCCGGTAAAGGCGTTCTCCCGGCGCAAACGGATGTTCCACGAACTTCTCTGCCGTCAGCTCCGGATGGTTCAGGTAACCTCTCGCAAGCCCCACGCCTGCCACGCACAGCTCGCCGTCCACTCCCGGAGGCACAAGCTGCAGGTGGGCATCCAAAATAAAAATCCGGTGATTGGCCAGCGGGCGCCCGATCGGAATGACTCTGCCCTCCGGCTGCTCCTCATCCGCATCCCAAAGCGTCGTAACAATCGAAGCTTCGGTAGGGCCGTAAGCATTGAAATAGTGGACCTTGCGTTTCCACTGCTGCACGAATTCGGCCGATACCGCCGAGCCTCCCGTTACGAGCTTCGTTAAGCTGGGAAGGCGGTCCGGGTTCAAATAAGCACTGTACGTCGGAGGCAAAATCGCCGCCGTAATCGCATGCTCGTTCATATAACTCTCGAACAGGCGGTTGTCGAGAATCGTCTCGGCCGTCGGGATGTACAAAGCCGCGCCAAAATAGAGCGCTTTGAACACTTCCCAGCAGGACGCGTCGAACGACAGGCTGGCGAATTGAACGATCCGGTCATGCTCCGTGATGCCCAGCCTGTCCGCGAACATCAGCTTCAAGCTGACCAAACCGCGATGCTCCAGCATGACCCCTTTGGGATTGCCCGTCGTACCTGACGTATAGATGACATAAGCCAGATCGTTCGGACCGCTGGCCGGCTCCAGGTTCGAGCCATCGTCGCTGTAGGCCTGCTCGTCATCCAGCGCCACCACGGTCCCTTCGAACGGCACCTGCTGCAGCAGGTGCCGTTGAGTCAGCAGCAGCTGCGCATTCGAGTTCTCCAGAATGTAGCGGATGCGTTCTTCCGGGTATTCCGGGTCGATCGGCACGTAGGCACCGCCAGCTTTCAGAACCGCCAGAATGCCAACGACCGTCTCCAGCGATCTCCTGACCATCAAGCCTACCAGCTGATTGGGCAGCACGCCGACCGATCGCAACGTCCGCGCCAGCCGGTTCGCCCGTTCGTTCAGCTCCGCGTACGAAAGCCGCCGCCCCTCAAAGACAACCGCCGTCGCTTCGGGCACCCGCTTCGCCTGCTCCTCCACGAGCTGATGAATCGTCCGATCACGGGGATAGTCCTTCTCGGTATCGTTAAAGCTTTGCAGCAATTGAAATTTCTCGTCTTCCGACAGCATGTCCGCCCGCACGATGTCCAGCTCCAACTCGTGAAGCCCCACGGCCAGCAGGCGATTCAGATGGCCGACGACCCGAGTCATAAACTCGGAGTCATATAAGTGCTCGTTATATGACAGCGCTAGCTGTATCGTCCCGTCGGTTAAGCTGAATTCAAAGGAACAATCCGTGACCACATTTTGCCCGATTTCGTCCAGATGCAGCTCCTTAAGGGATACTAGCGTATGGATGACGGGTATACCGTCTGCATATTGCAGGTCCAGCTTCTCCGTCATTTTCAAGAACGGAATATGTTGATGCTGAATCGCTTCCGGCAAGGAAGTTCTCAGCTCGCTCAGAAGCGTTTTAAAAGTCGCACCCGCCGAAAGCGAGTTTTTCAAAATGACCGTATGATTAACGGATCGACGCGTCTCCGTCGGTTTCCGTACAACCGGCATGCCGACCAGAATGTCAGAAGCGCCTGTGTATTTATGCAAGAGTGACTGAACACCAGCGAGCAAAATCATAAAAGCGGCCAGCGGAGCGCCCTTGCTCATTTGAAGGACGCGCTGCGCCGCTTTTTCCGAAAGCGAACCGCCCACGGTTTTCATAATGGGCGCCAGGGAGCTTGGAGCTTTGCTGTAAGGCAGCGGCGTCAAGGTATAATCGTCGCTACCGAATTTTTCGTTCCAAAACAACGTTTCTTTTTCAAAAGCCATCTGGATCGTTCCCCTCTCTTCATCGGTAAAAGCAATCCGGCGGAGCATATGCCGCAGCAACGCTTCAGCCTCGCTCCCCGCCTTTTCAAACATGTGACAACAATGTCAATGGCTTTCGCCAGGTCACCGCTTCGCTTGCCCGTTTGATCGCATGCGGCAATCCTCTGCCTAGCAGCTGTCCCGCTCGGCTCCCATGCGTGAAAGACAACAAAGAGCATCGTTCTACGCAAGAGATGCAGCTGCTTCCGGCTCCTCTGCTTCAATATGCTTGCTGCGGACGAGCCGCCCGAAGACGGGCTTTGGTTTAATATTGGGTTCGGAATTAGATTTGGGGGTGGACAAGGGATGTTCCACCCATCGATGTTAGGCTTGCTGTAGGGTTCCGGCCGGCCAGCAGGAAGTCGACCGTACCTCCGGATTCGGCACCGGAGCTGCCTTTGTCGAAGCCTATGTTTAAGGGATATTGATACACTCTATGTACGATTTTAGTATTCCCCCGCCTGGTGTGGATAAGTAAAGATCTGGCTGCGGGGTAGTGAGCTTTTCCTGACGATTAGATGTGACAATGGTGCTGCATGAGGCTCAAAGAATGCTCCGTATGGCATAAACGGGACAGCCCTTGGATCGGCGGTGAATTCCATGCTGCCTGACGGTACCGCAGGCAGCATGGGGAGAAAATCTTCCAATGGGATGAAAACGTTATCTTAACATCAGGGCCGCACGACCCCCAGAAGGCACTTCCGTGCCTCTTGCCGGGGCGTCCACCTGCTTTCGTTACCAGCAAATCCTGGGTCTCCTGAGAGATCACCTGCTGCATACTGGACTTGATAATGTCGCAGCCGGCGGCCAGATGCTCCATCGAGACGGTCAGCGGAGGCATGATCTTCAGCACGCAGTCTCCTCTGCCGGCTCTTTCAATGATGAGCCCGTTCTCGAAGCTGATCTCCGTCATCCGCTTCGCCTCGGCTTCATCCTTTCTGAACCTTCTGAAGTCATGGAGCAACATATTCTCGGCAGTCATTTTCCACAATTGTCGGTCCCCGCATGCCAGCTTGCTGGGTAGCCAGTGGACTGGTCTCTCGCACACAGCTTGGATAGGTATAAAAACCATCCAATTCTATTTTCTATCATAATTGGAAAGGTAACCTAAGTAAAATTATATCAAAATTCCGAAGAATGTATAGTAAAACTTTAGTTAAATTTGGTCAAGGTGTTAATATTTTGCCTAAAAAGAGCGAATGGAGAAGAAACGCTGGGAATGGTTTTCCATCAATCGAGGAATCGACGCGTGTCGACATTCAGGCGGGGTGCCGGCCGATTTGGGAGATCTTCCCTGTATACATTCTCTGCCGGTGCTCCGAATCCTTGCGCTTTGCGATAACTTAACATGATTACCTGACGAATTTCTGGAAGCCTGGCTGGAAACGTGACTGGATGTCAGCTGGATATTCTGCTGGAAAATCCGTTGGATACTCGGTTGGAACTGCCCGGCTGGAAGCTGGCCGTAGCGTCCGCCCGGATGGCAGCCGGCATAGTTTTGTATCCCGCCGTCTTCACTGCGCCTCTGCTAGAGTAAAGGGCAGATAAATTCTGCCCCTCCTCATCAAACCGTACGTGAGGTTTTCCCTCATACGCTTCTTGGCATACCATTTTGTGAGTCGCTGAAGGATGTACCAGTCACGTTTAGCCATCTTCCTTTGGCTGTAGGTCGTAACGTAGTAGTTACGCCAACCCTGTATTTTCGGGTTTAAGTATTCCAAATGTTCTTGGAATGATTTGTGACGCATATTCGCAGGGGCTAGTCGTTCCTTCACGACTTCCCTAATTCGCTCCTTTGCCTTACGGCACAGCCATTGTTGGGTCGTATAATATACTTGGCTTTCGGAAGTTTCGGCCTTCGTCTTTCGGTGAAGCATGCCTAGGAAGTCGAAGCCTTCTTCTCCTGTCCATAGTCCGACGATTCGCGTTTTTGTCGGGTGTAACGTTAACTCCAGACGTTCCATTATCGTTCGAATGATCTCGTATGCCCGATCCGCATCCTTCTTGGGGATATATTGGCGCTTTACGGGTTTCCCATACCCTGGCCTTTACCTTGTTTTATCCATTTTTCTATCGTGGTGGGAATCGGATATGCTTGAGCCATAATGCCCCTCCATTCACCTCGTAGTTTCTTAATGCAAAAAAAGCCCCATTGTAAAAACAAGGTGCCTGACTTTAAGATGTGTGATATATAATTTTTCAAGAGAGATTTCAGTACTAGGCTAGCTTCTTAATAAACTAACTTTCGACAAAAAAGCGTAAATTATAAAGGATGTATATTTAGTGAGATTATACCATGAATTGTGCTTTAAGGAATAAAAAAATAGGTCTTACCATCATAAATATCTTGGTTATCGAGGTTGATATACAATCGCTCAGCACGTAATTTTCACATCTTTGGTCTCCGTCGGATTATCTTAGGTTGCTTTCTTTTATTCTCCAATCCCTTTGAAAAATAACACTGCTACAGATAGTGTCGTCTTAGAGGAATCTTAAATTGGGTTGCTTTTTATGAAAAAATTTATGCATCCATTCGTCTTTCTCCAGCTTGGTCAGTATATATTTAGTCGTTATATTTTTTAACTGACGAAACCGATTAATCTCAGATTTTTTAAAGAAACCTTTTGCAGCATACTCCATCAATAACTCGTAATTAATACGCCCAGCACAAACTAAAGAATCCTCACTTAATTGATCAAGTGCATCTTTGACATTAAGCTGCGGACTTGGGATCACTACATTCAAGCTTCCAAAAGGAAGCTCTATTCTTTGAATTTCCTCTTTGACTACCCCGACTCATGGCTTCGCATGAGCTGTAGAAGGATATACGAGTGTACGCATATACTCCAAGGAGCACTAATATTCAAACCAGGACTCGTAACGAACATCTTATAGACGTCGGTGTGCCCATGGCATCAATTACATCTTGGATGGAAGATCCTATCGTAAATGGAGCGGCCCCCTTCTTCTTTAAGCCAATAGATACTTTCAAATTATGGTTGATATTACTCCACCCAATGATATGATCATTAGAGTCCAATTCCACATTTGATTCCCATAAGTCCATGAGTTTCCGATGATCGATGTCGAAGTTCCCATAACATCAATCACTTTTTGTTTCGGAGACCCTATAGTAAAAAAAATTGGGACTTTCTTCTTCCAGATTTATATGGATAGCCATGTGTCCATCTCAATTGGATGGATCATATGTCTAATGTGAACTTAAAACATAACTACTGAAGGCTTTGCAATAATGAGTCCCCTTCACGGCTCCGCGAAAGTTCATTTATCTCTATACCGCTTTAACTTCAAATCAACAATTCCCTCTATTTCCTGTTTATCGCCCAGGTCTAACTTTCGAAATCCTGAGATTAATTTTGATTCAAGATCATCTAACTTAACTTGAAATAATCCACTATAAAAAGTTGCCGCCTCATCAAGTAATAACCAATCTAAATCAATATCGAAATTTAGTTTAAGGGCAATTACGGTTTCTAAGGATGGTTTGTACTTATCTTTTTCCAATTCACTTAATGTACCCTGAGAAATACCAATAGTAGATGAAAAGTCAGTTTGATTAAGCTTATTTAATTTTCTTATACTCTTTATCTTTTCACCCAAAGTCTTCATTGCTCCACCTACCATCCATAAAAATGAAATACATACTTAATTTATAATAGTTATATATATTATATATTCATTTGTATTTTAGATAAAAAAACATTTTTTTCATCGCGACAATAAGCTCTTGATTTCTCATACTGTTTTCAACAGAAACTTGGATTTCTCCTGCTTCAATTACTTAAGATACCAATACATGAAAGGGTTCAAAGCCCTTTGATTTGTCATGCAACTATACTCGCTCTGATTGAGCCAAAGCAGTCGCCTCCTGAATTTAATAAAAAAAGCCCGATGATACTTGCTCATCGGACTTTTGTTAAATACTTACTAAGAAAAGATATTATTGTTATTTTTCGTTAATATTTAGTACACAACTTTATTTTTTAGTACACAATCTTATTGTTTAGTACACAACTTTATTGTCCGAAGACAAATTAGTGTCTATATACAATAAAGTTGAGTTCTGAATAGTGTTGATAAATCAACGTTTTTCGTTATTTCATAATAATAATAAATAAATAAAGTTGAGTTCTCAAATCATATTTAAAGCTTCTCCTTCAATTAAAAAAGTCATTTTATAATTATCCGTTATTACTTAGCCCCTCATCGGATTTTAATTTCAAAAAGTTGGCCACTGAATCAGAGAAATAAATCATATAAATAATTGTAGATAAGGGGATTAATCAACGCCTCTTTTCCCCAGAGCGAAGGAAGCACAATATCCTGATCTGACAGCCCAATTTGCGACAACATTTCTTCGCCAAAGCGACTGAGAAATTTTGAATACATTGTTGTTGTATAAAAAGAGTGGGTTTGTTCAACTTTATCTCTATTTAAAAAATAAAACATGTTCTTTCGGATTTTAGTAAAGCGAATGGCTCTTTGCATGTGAAGCAGGAGCCAGTTATTGTGGGCAATGGTAAACAAGTCGTTATTAATATTTGAATGAGTACAATGAAGGGATTGAAAAAACTCGCGCAAATGTTCAATCCTGGTATGTTAAACGTAGCAAGAGGGATGACATAGCTTGGAGACAATTTGTGATTTACCAGCCCCCACATATAGCTTGATTGCGCGCATAAAAACAACCTTCTCCCCACTTTTCAGGTGCCTTGTTCAAGCGCATATCTTGTAAGCTGGACACGATTTTGAAGATACAACTTTTGCAATATAATTTTCAAATGGTTTTTAACCATAGTATAACGAGGTTCCATTTATTTGAATGCAGGCATTCAATGATACTCTTCTCTTATACTTAACCTTGCATAATACTATCAGGAAGAGTATCTCGCTTGATATGAGGATCGTAATTGGCGACCACAAGAATATCCATATGCCGCGCAGTGCTCAGTAACTTTTGGATAATTGTTCCTTCCCGTAAACGTTTCCATATGGGGCTGTCACTCTGACCAATAATGAGTTGGGTAGTATGATATTCATTAGCTCTGGCAAGAAGAACATCTGCAAGCTTATCAGAATGCCCAAGTGGCACAACTTCAAAATGCCCGCCTAGACGCACTACCAGGCTTTCGAGTTTCTCTTTTTTCATCAATTCCTCTTCATTCATCGTATCCGTTGGGTGTACATATGTGACAATCCATTGTGCCTTTAGTCGGAATGCAATTCTAAATCCCCGCCGGATTAACCTTTCTGCATTGGAACTCAGCTTGACGCATACGAAAATGACCTCCCGCTTATTCCAGGGTCCACGTAAGGAACTTTTGCGCTCCCATGCTTCCAGACGTTCATCCACATCGTCCGCAATTTCCCGAAGCGCCAGCTCCCTTAAAGCAATTAATTTTCCAATTTAAAAAAAGTTCCCCAGAGTCTGATCTATCTTCTCCCGGGCATATATCTTTCCTTCCTTCATACGGGCTTGTAGAGCCTGCGGTGCCACATCGATCAGCTCGACCTCGTCAGCAAGGCGAAGAATGGAATCCGGGACGGTTTCCCTGACACGCACCCCTGTAATTTGCTCCACTGCATCATTTAAGCTCTCTAAATGCTGAACGTTAACGGTAGAAATGACAGAAATCCCAGCATTCAAAATTTCCAATACATCTTCATATCGCTTTTTGTTTTTGCTACTGGGAACGTTGGTGTGAGCCAACTCGTCGACAAGTACCAGTTCAGGATTCCGCCGGATGATTGCCCCAGTATCCATTTCTACAAGTTCTGTGCCTGAATATTTGATTTTTGTGCGCTCGATTAATGGCAGTTCTGCAACCTGCTGGATGGTTTCTTTTCGCCCATGCGTTTCCAGCAAACCAATTACAACATCAATGCCCTTTTTAAGAAGATGATTGCCCTCTTGCAGCATAGTGTAGGTTTTGCCAACTCCAGGAGCCGCACCAATAAAGACCTTGAATCTTCCCCTTTTGATTCGTCCAATTTTCTCATCCACTTCCCGTGAATTTAAGCGGTGATATAACGGGTTTTTCTTCCGATTGGTCATTTTGGCTGGCAGAATCCGCTCTCCATGGTGCTCCGCCCGATCAGCAACGATAAAGATATCCATATTTTTGGATTTTTTTAGAATGTCATTGATGACGGAGCCTTGTCAGAAATAATGTCCCGGTTGCAGTATAACGAGCTTTCGAGCATCTTGGTGCATCTTCTTTCAATTGTTCTAGAGTTAAAGCTGCGCAAGCAGTCTTCGGCATATTTAAATAAATCAACAAAGCTTATGACTGAGACAAAATTCCTTTTACAAACAATGAGACACTGTGCTTGTAGAACTCTTCCTCGGTGACGAGTTGGGACTGATATTGCCGGTGAATCAGCTCGCTCATCTGAAATCCGTAGCACATCGAGAGAAAAGACATGGCGGCAAGACGCTCATCCTGTCTGGCTATAACTTTTTTCTTCTGCAAGCGTTCAAAATATTCAACCAGCAAGGAGTGCAGCTTCACCGGCGGATCGGCCAGCACTCTGTCCAATTCGGGAAGCATTCCTTTGTCGCGGATGCCAATCAAAATGATGTCCGCATTTTTATGGAAAAACAAACGGTACTGCTGGCTTACATTCAGCAGATCGACTTCCGGATTATCGGTCGCGTCCTCTTTTAACAGCTTCTCAAATTGCGGGATATCCGAATGTCTTTCAATGATGGCTTCCAATATGCCTTTCTTGCTTCCAAATTGCCGGAAAATCGTAGATTCATTGACTTTAGCTTCCGTTGCAATGGCTTTGGTGCTTACTCCCCGATAGCCCTTCTTTTTGATGAGCCGTGTCGCGGCTTCAATGATTCTGTCTGAAGTTTGCATTGTATTTCTCCTTTTGCATATGTTAAACCTATTCTACTACAAGTTTTGCATGTGCAGCAGGGTCGGGGTTCATCATTTTCATAAACGTTTATTTAAGGCAAATCGCTTCTTTTTTCCCAGCGGCTTGGTTCCGTAATCTTGACATGATCAGGCACCAATTGCGTGAGCGTGCCTAATTTATCAAATGTAATCTGGATTCGGTCAGAGGGCAACAGCCATTGTTCGGTCTCGATTGCGCAGCAATCCGGTATCGTCCCCATTCCTATAATCGTGCCCGGGAGCGGCGTGAAAACTTTGAGAACCTCCTCCATCACTTTTGCAGGGTGTGCAGAATACTCGGATGTGCTTCCCTTCCAGTGCAGTCTCTCCCCGATGCGTACATCCACATCCAGTACCAGCGGGTTGTCGATTTCATCCGGCGTAACCAGAAATGGTCCTATTCCTTTGCTGCGATCAAAATCTTTGCAGCGCGTCGGTCCGGTCAGCGCCTGGAAATCCGGCCACTGCACATCGCGGACAGTACTGTCGTTAAAAATAACATAACCTGCAATGCAGTTCCCCTTCCCTGTAACAAAGGCCAGCTCCGGCTCGATATCCAGGTAGGAAGTGTACGAAGGCCAATGAATCGTATCCCCATCGCCAATTAATGCATTATGGTTACACTTGTAATAACTGAAAGTTACTTTATTCGGATCTTTCTGGAATTTTTCGGTAATATTTCGTTTAAGCTCTTCTCTTTCCGACCCTGTATATTCTCTTTGCAGCAGATTTGCGCCAGCATTTCTCAGATGTCTTGGCGTCAGCCCAAAATCGATAAGCGCAGCCGGATTCGGAACCGGCGGCAGCAGTTTTACCGCTGCAATCGGGCAGATTTCATGTTCATTGAATTGATGCGACTGTTCGACAGCATATTGCATCAATTCCTTAGCGGCATCATAACTTGCCGGCAAATAATGAAGATAGCTGTCCATACATTCAAGACTGTCAACGAATGTTCCCTGCTTTTTCATGATTGCGGCAAAAGACACGACAAATTTCTCGTTAATTACAAGCCCAAACAAAGGTTCCTGGGATGTCTTGGTTTGAAAGGTTACTAGCTTCATGTTGCAGCGCCTCCATCTATGTAGTGTGATGTTGTTCTGTTACTATCATATAGCACAGAGAAAATGCATGCAAGTACATGCTTGCATTTCTGTTTTCCATTCTCTATAATAAAGACATAGTCAGTATGCCTTACCCCAAAAAAATATACGCAAAGGAGAATTTTCATGAAGTATGGACATATTATCCAAAAACCTCGTGTTAAATTTTTTGAAGTTGCAGATGGCGTCTTTGCCG
This sequence comes from Paenibacillus sp. FSL R10-2748, assembly GCF_038005565.1. Taxonomy (NCBI): domain Bacteria; kingdom Bacillati; phylum Bacillota; class Bacilli; order Caryophanales; family Paenibacillaceae; genus Paenibacillus; species Paenibacillus sp. FSL R10-2748. The sequence goes on along the minus strand of NZ_JBBOTK010000018.1, from coordinate 13,419 downwards.
GTATTTCGCCGTATCGCGGCATCAGTTGGGCCAATGCCGGGTTCATCAACAAGGGTGAAGGGCTGGTGTATGACACGTTCTTCGATTTGTTCCATGCGCGGGAAATGCGGGAGGCTTTTATGGAAGTAAGCAACGGCGGCTCTCCCGCATATGTGGTGAACTCGCACTATAACAGCGACCATGCCTGGGGAAACAAAGTGTTTGAAGATGCTTGCATTATTATGCACAAGGAAGCGTCCAGAGAGCGTCTCACCGAAAATATCGCCTGGATGGACAGCGTCATTAGAAGAGGAAAGGATTCTCCGGAATCGACTTCGGGCGAGCGGTTTTTTGCAGCGGAATTTGAAGGATTCGACCTGGAAGGCGTAGAATGGGTGCTCCCGAATATTGAGATAAAGGACGATATCAACATCCGTCTTGGAGATACGGAAGTTATGATTTACAACGTAGCTCCGGCCCACTCTGACAGTGACTTACTGCTGTGGATGCCAAAAGAAAAAGTGCTGTTCGCCGGCGATGTCGTGTTTAACGGTTGTACGGCATACAGCGAAGAGGGAACCCTCAATTGGGTTAAAGTGCTTGATCGCATTATTGATGAAATTAAACCCGAAATCGTTGTTCCAGGACATGGCGCCATCTGTGGCCTGGACTTCGTGAAGGAGCAGAGAGACTACCTCCTGAATCTGATCAGCGAGTTCAACAAGCATTACAATGGCGAAATTGATTCCTTGTCCCTGACCAAGCAAATTGATATTTCCCGCTTTCTTCATTGGATTCAGCCAGAACGCTTGTATGTTACAGTGGATATCCTATTGAAAAGCAAACGAGGGTTACCACCCCTTCCAATTTGGAACGAGGTGCCTGCTAAGCTGGAAGACATGAAAGCTTTTTTGGCCGGAAAATATGGTAATCAAATCAAGCCATGGGACCCTATGAGTGTTTGGCAAGAATAGCAATTTGAAGCTAGCCTACGAAAAACAAAAAACGGCCCTGTCGCAAACGATGCGAACAGCGGCCGTTCTTTTGAATTGTTCCACGGAAATAAAATCGGCGCTTAGAACCGATTATGAAAAAAATGGAGATGGACTTATGACTTACTAGTAGAACTCTTCTAAAACGATATAACCAAAATTTGATGTTAAGTGTATTTCTCTTCTTTAAAGGGATTCCAAGACTTTTGGCGGTAGCCACCATCACTAACCTGCCCGTTAGCTTAATGACGAATCGTCAGTCTAAGACTTTATTTTCTCAATCTATATCTTTATTTTCTTAGTCTAGAACTTTGTTTTACGGTCTAATACTTTATTTTCTTTTAACATTTTTAAGGCATCTTAATAAGAAGCTTCCGGGAAAGATTAGTACCGAACAATCTTCAGCTTTATAAAATCAATAATTTCATCTCTATCTTCTTTAGTAAGTTCTCGAAACAAAGAAATAAGTTCTAGTTCCTAGGCTTCAATAGCTAAATTAAAAATAGGGTTCTTTGATACAGGCGTATCTCCAAAGATTAACCACTCTATATGGGAATTGAAGTTTTCTTTAATTGCTATAATTATATCAAGAGAGGGTCTATATTTATCTTGCTCTAGTTCACTCAACGTTCCTTGAGAAATTCCAATTGTATTTGCAAACTTTATTTGATTTAAGTTGTTTGTTTTTCTAATAGTTCGAATTCGTTGGCCTATTGTAGACATAATTGCCCTCCTAAGCTAAAAAGATCCCGATATATCATCGGGATCTTTCTTGATGTTTGTAAAATGACCAGTTCCAGACTTTTTTTACTGGTTCCACACTTTTTTATCACCAGACAATTAGTTTAGCATTTTACTAAAGCTTATTCTACGGTAACACTTTTCGCCAGGTTACGTGGTTTGTCAACATCATGACCCAGTGCAAGAGAAGCGTAGTAAGCCAACAGTTGGAGAGATACAACCGAAATTGCAGCAGACAGGATTGGAAGTGTCTTTGGAATGGCAAATACCTGATCCACGGACTTCAGCAACTCAACTGCGTGCTCTTCGTACGTAATCGCAAGAACATCTGCACCACGAGCCTTAACTTCCTTAATGTTGCTCACGGTTTTCTCCAACACGGATTCCTGTGTTACCAAAGCGATAACCGGAATGCCGTCTTCAATCAATGCCAGTGTACCATGCTTCAATTCACCCGCAGCATAAGCCTCGGAATGAATGTAGGAGATTTCCTTGAGCTTCAGGGAGCCTTCCTGTACTACAGCATAGTCCTGACCGCGACCAATAAAGAACAGGTGCTTGTGGCTCGCAATTTGCTCAGCATAGGCTTTGATCGCATCTGCTTTACCCAGCATCTCTTCCACTTGCTCTGGCAGAGATTCCATAGCAGCCAGCACATGAGCTACTTGCTCATCCGTTTGTGTGCCACGCACTTGAGCGAGATACAAACCAAACAGATAGAATGCAATCAACTGTGAAGAATATGCTTTAGTGGAGGCTACTGCAATTTCCGGTCCTGCCAGTGTAACCAACACATCATCTGCATCACGGGCAATGGAGCTGCCGACTACGTTGGTAATCGCCAGTACATGAGCGCCATTTGCTTGCGCTTCACGCAGTGCTGCCAACGTGTCAGCAGTTTCACCGGATTGGCTCACCACGATCACCAATGTCTCTGGTGTTACGATAGGTGAACGATAACGATATTCGGAAGCCACATCGTTTTCTACCGGTATACGAGCCAGACTTTCAATAACTGTACGACCAATCAAACCAGCATTGTAAGCTGTACCACACGCGACAATTTGAATGTTGCGGATATTTTTAATTTGTTCTTCTGTCAGCTTCAGCTCAGGAAGAACAACTTTTTTAGTATCTTTATCGATACGGCCCAACATTGTGTCACGATAAGCCTTAGGCTGCTCGTGAATTTCTTTCAGCATAAAATGCTCATAGCCGCCTTTTTCTGCTGTTACAGCATCCCATTCGACATGAATCATTTCCCGAGAAATAAATTGGCCTTCGATTGTCATTAATTCGACAGCATCACTGGTCAAAACAGCCATTTCGCCATCGTTCAAAATAAATACATTGCGTGTATATTTCAGAATAGCCGGAATGTCGGAACCGATAAAGTTCTCGCCTTCTCCCACACCAATAACCAGCGGGCTAGCTTGACGAACAGCAACCAGCTTATTAGGCTCATGCTCTGTCAGCACACCCAGTGCAAAAGCACCGCGCATAAAGGTAATAGCTTTTTGTACTGCTTTAACGATATCCCCTTTATATTCACGCGCAACCAGATGGGAAATAACTTCCGTGTCCGTTTCGGAAATAAAGGTATGACCTTCGCTGATCAGCTGCTCCTTCAGCTCCAGATAGTTCTCAATAATTCCGTTGTGAACTACAGAGAACTTTTGGCTCTCATCCAAATGTGGATGGGAGTTTTCATCAGAAGGCTTACCGTGCGTTGCCCAACGTGTATGTCCGATACCTGCATGGCCTACCAATGGCGTACCATCCAGTTTAGCTTCCAGATTCGCCAGACGACCTTTAGCCTTAGCTACTTGCAATCCTGAATCTGTAAACACGGCAATACCCGCAGAGTCATAACCGCGATACTCCAGCTTCTTCAATCCGTCAATCAATACCTCTTGTGTATTCTGATTACCAATATATCCTACAATGCCACACATATTCGTTATCCTCCCGATCATCATTTCACAAGACGACTCATCACAGGACTAACGTGTGCGGTAGATTGCGGAATAAAGTTCATTCATCTATGAAGTTGTCAATGATAACTATAGAATTTACAGGCATCTCTTCACGAATGTAACGAAATTCCCAAACCGCGCACGCCAATGATGATGGCCGCACATTCATGAAATGAATCTTATAATTTAGGTTATAAAATAATAAAGGCATCTACCGGTGCGTTGTGTAAACAGTTGCCTGTTCATTTTCCGCTGCCGGTTTACGGCTTGATGCTTCACCGGAAGGTCCCCGCCGAATGTTTCGAACACCTTCACCTCGTCAGCTTGTTTTGTCGTGAACCGATTTGCGAGCAACTTTATCTCAACTGAATCCATTGCTTCTCCACCAAGTTCCCCCGCACAAAATCAAGCTCTGGCGCTTGTATTACGTTACCTTACAACCCTCGCTTTCTCTATCTGAGTCACAACATCCCTATATTATATTCAGCTAAGTATCATTTGGCAATGACACTTTATTCATAATTACACCATGAAGGCCATAAATCGTTAGTAAATAACCGCAAACGCCGTTGCCTGCTTCTTTTTCACAGGCAACCGACGTTTACAAAATTTTAAACTAATTCTTTCTTCACGACATCTACGATCTGACCGACAAATTGCTCCAGTTCGTCCTTATCCGGGCCTTCGGCCATCACACGAATAAGTGATTCTGTGCCTGAAGCACGGACCAATACACGCCCATTATCGCCCAATTGTTGTTCCACCTGCTCAATTGCTTCTGCAATAGCAGGATTCCCCTCGTAATTGCGTTTGTCCTGCACACGCACATTTACGAGCACTTGCGGATACTGTTTCATGAGCGATTTTAGCTCACTCATTTTCTTGCCAGAAGCTTTCAAGGTATCTACCAGCTGAATCCCGGTCAGCATGCCATCGCCTGTCGTATTGTGATCCAGGAAAATAACATGACCAGACTGCTCACCGCCCAGATTAAATCCACCCCGACGCATTTCTTCCATCACATAACGGTCCCCGACCGCAGTTTTTGCAGTCTTGAGTGCCAGCTTTTCAGTAGCTTTATAAAAACCGATATTACTCATCACTGTCGATACAATGGTGCTATCCTTAAGTTTTCCCGCGCGGTTCATTGCATCTCCGCAAATGCAGAGAATATAGTCGCCGTCTACCTCTTCCCCGTTCTCATCAATCGCGATCAGACGGTCGGCATCGCCGTCAAAGGCCAGACCAATATCCGCTTTCAAGCGGCGCACTTCCTCTTTCAACTTCTCAGGATGAGTCGATCCGCAATGATCATTGATATTCAAACCGTTTGGCTCGGCACCGATGGTATGTACCTCAGCTCCCAGTTCTGCAAAAAGCTTCGGCGCCAGCTCATAAGCTGCTCCGTTTGCACAATCCAGTACAATTTTTAACCCTTCAAAAGAATGGCTAATTGTTGTTTTCAAGAACTCCAGATAATCGTAGCGGGAATGCTCGTCTACAACAACCGTTCCCAATCCGCCGCCAATCGGACGAGGCAGTTGGTCTTCTTTTGCATCCATCAGCTCTTCAATTTTCAATTCCGTTTCGTCTGTCAATTTAAAACCGTCGCCGCCAAAAAACTTAATGCCGTTGTCTTCAACTGGATTGTGTGATGCTGAGATCATTACACCAGCGTCAGCTTTCAATTGACGTGTGAGATATGCCACCCCAGGTGTCGAAACAATACCTAGACGAACCACATTAGCCCCAATGGACAGCAAACCGGCTACAAGAGCCGATTCCAGCATCAGTCCGGATATCCGTGTATCCATACCAATAACAACTGTCGGTTTCTCTACATTACCTGCTAAAACATATCCGCCGCAGCGGCCAATGCTATATGCCAGTTCGGCTGTAAGTTCCTGATTAGCAACGCCTCGTACACCATCTGTACCAAAATATTTCCCCATGTAAAATGACTCCCTTTTTTTGTCTAATAAATCTTGATTATTTACTACAGATAAAACATGTTATGGCTGACTGTTCTCCGAGGTTCCATTCGCAGAAGAATCTGCGCCGTTATGAGGATTTGTTTTATCCTCCGCAGCTGCGTTGTCCCCGGTCTTAGCGTCAGAGTCCCCACCTTGACTGCCTTGCCCCTCCTGTGGCCTCTCCTGCCCCTTTTCGCCACTACCAGAGGAGTTTGATTCATTCTCACTATTCGGATTCGTTACAGCAGGCGTAGAAGGGCTCTCAATGTTGACCGTTGCCTTTAGTTGGCCAGCATTCCCGGCTTGCGTAATATATTTAGGCAAGCCTACTTTCAGAGTAACCTCGTGTTGACCAGCCGCGAGGCCACTTACATCTGCCACCAAACTAATATCATCATTGGTTAAATTGTTTACCATATCCTGCGGGCCCTTCACAGTAACATCCATCGTCTTGCCTGCGGGCGCTGTAACAGTCGCAGTCGCTCCATCTCCTGCACCTTGTAAAACGATTGGGATGCCTGACAGCGTCCGTTCCGTATCTGTGACTTCATTGGAAGGAACGACGGTCACCTGAATTTGTATTGACCCTGGCTCGATTTTATCAGAACCTGAGGGGGCTGCCAAATTAGCTTGAACTGCACGGGTCCCCGCTTCCGTAAATTGACTTAAATCCAATGTAGCCGTGACGTAAGAACTAAGGCTGCCCAATACATCCTGCGATGCATACACCGCCGCTTCTTTCACGTTTGCATTGACTTTAGAAAGCGCCAATCCGTCTGGCAACTCTCCGGAATATACAATCTTAACAGGCACAGATTTCGCCTGCTGAGTTACCGGAATTTCAACGGACACAGTGGATGGCTCAATGACCGCACCTGTAAGTTCCTGTCCCTTTTTGTTATAAGCCTTCAGTTTTACACGCTTCTGTTCAAACTTTTCTGAGATGCCATCCGTATTAACAGCCCCCTGAACGGCAGTGACGGTACTCAACTGGCTTTTGGGCAAGGTAACCTTCACGGTTTGAGGAGCAATCACAGGCTTACCAAGCTGCAATCCCGCATCTGGATTTCCCTTAGGAACTATAGATACATTAAATGATTTCGTTTGTTTTTCCTCAATCGTCACTGTAACACGGTTAGGAGTCATAGATACCAATTCCACCCCGTCCGGTAAATCCGGTTCGAGTGATAATGTTTTAGTGCCTGCTCCTAAGCCGTTTAAGTTTAGCTTTGCCTGATAATTATCCGCGAAAAAGGAAGTCAGCACAGAGCGCTGTCCTCTAACTTCCATCTTTACATGGTCAGTATCCATGGTAGACAATACATATTTTGAATCATCCAGACCACTGGCCTGAATGGCCACATTATCAATCACTTTATTATTATAAGAAACGGTCAGCGTAGATGAAGGTGTACCTGTATCTAGATGGACCATTCCCCACAGCAGAACAGCAACCGCAAGCGCCAAAATCTTTGAAATCGTATTATTGTTAATCCATTTGTCCATCATGAATTTCCACGGCCTCCCCTCCGATTCCAGAATGAGCCGCGTTTTTCCTTCAAAGACGGTGTTGGCCGCAACTCCTCATACAGCTTGGAGATTAGGGATTCTTCCTTAATGTCGCGCACGACCTGTCCATTAATGGCCAAAGAAATTTGCCCTGTTTCCTCTGACACCACGACAGTTACGGCATCCGTTACCTCACTCACCCCAATCGCAGCCCGGTGACGGGTTCCCAACTCCTTGCTGATGAACGGATTTTCCGATAATGGCAAATAACAGGCCGCAGAAGCAATCTGTTTATTTTGAATAATCACCGCACCATCATGCAGAGGGGTATTAGGAATGAAGATGTTAATTAGCAGTTCAGAACTGACTACAGCCTGTGTCTTGATACCAGACTCTGTATATTCGTTTAGCCCTGTCTCACGCTCAAATACGACCAAAGCTCCTATTTTCCTACGTGATAAATAATTCAGCGCCTTAATCATTTCTCCGATTAACTTGTTAATTTCTTCATCATCCGCAGACGAACGCCCAAATAGTTTGCCACGCCCCAACTGTTCTAGTGCACGACGCAACTCAGGCTGAAAAATAATAAAGATAGCCACCACACCAAAGGTGAACATCTGGTTCATCAACCACTTGAGGGTATACAAATCAAACCAGGTACTAACCGCCCAAATGACAACCAGAAATAGAATCCCTTTCAACAATTGAACTGCACGCGTTCCGCGAACAAGTAAAATAAGCTGATACATAATATAGGTTACGATCAAAATGTCGATAATATCTTTAATGGACTCTTTCCAAGTCAGGTCCGCAAAATAATCCAACATGCGCATGCCCCCGCAATTTTCTGTAGTGAGTGGGTGTAATATGTACACAGTATGCTCTCTCTATCTAGGTTATAACGATCAGGCTCACGTTGCAAGCTGTGTGACAAAAGAACCGCTAAAATCAGTAAAATACAGTACAATTCGCCAGCTTCATATACAAAAAAACGCCTTTTCCAGCGGAAAGAGGCGCTCGATATCGTCCTTGCCATTTCAAGCTTCTTTTATGGAGAAGAGGGTCCCCCGAATAAATCAGTAACCTTGTACCAAATCCAATCCAAGGTTTGATCAATACTTTTAACCTGTCCTGCAATATGAGCGGTGGACGCTTGATAATAAGAACCATCAATTACAGTTACATTTCCTTCCACATCGCCGTATACACGGGCTTCACCATTTTGCACTGTTAGATCTCCGGCAATGGATTTCCCTTCAGGCACAATCACAGTATCACCCTGAATAACGACTTGATCCAGTTGGCTTCCTTTGACTACCAATTGATGGTCCGTGCTAGAAAAGCTAGCCATGCTTGAGCATATAACAATAAGGAAGAAGGCAGCGGCTGTTACAGCGGGATGCCTTTTCACCCACGTCAGCATAGGCACCGCAGTCTGTCTTTTATGCGGTGGCAAAGCATTCATAATGCGAAATGTCAGCTCATCCGATACACACGGCACTTGATGATAGCGTGTACCGTAAAGCATCGCATCCGTCCGCTCCAGCTCTTTAAAACGCATGCGGCATTCCGGGCAGTCTAACAAGTGCTGTTCCAACTCATGTTTGTCCTGCTCAGACAGGTCGCCATCTAGATAGTCATGCATAAAAGAGACGGCTTGTTTGCAATCCATATGAGCCAATCCTTTCTAATATTCTTCCGTGTTTCTCAACATAACATGCTCCGGCTTAGAAACTTTGCTCATCTTACATACGTTACAACGAGCATTATGTTTCATAAAAACATCTACGCAGACTCTTTTCCTAGAATCTATGCGCATGATCTATAGCTTGTGCTCCAGTTTTTTGCGCAGAAAATCCCGGCCCCTGTGTACTCTTGTCTTAATCGTGGTGACTGGGAGATTGAGCACATCGCTGATTTCCTGTAAGGAAAGCTCCTGCAAGTACCGTAAAACCATAATCGTCCTATATTTATCCGGAAGGCTGTCAATGGCGTCATGAATTAAAGCCTGCGTTTCGGACAGAAGCGTACTCCCCTCAGGGGTAAGCTCTTCACTGGCGAGCATGGCGTACCCATCGACACCTTCCTGATCATTCATTTCAGCATCAAGTGAGTATGTAGGTTTTCTCCTTCGCAGACGATCAATGCACAGATTTGTAGCAATTCGATAAATCCAGGTTGAGAACTTCTGTCCATGATCGTATTTTTCCAAATTACGATACACACGCAAAAAAGTTTCCTGCACCAGATCCTCCGCCTCATGGCGATTACCTAGCATCCGGTAGGAAAGATGAAAAATCCGATCTTTATATAACTCGACTAACTCCGCAAAAGCTCGCTGATCACCTTTCTGTACCAGCCTCACCAAGCGGCTTTCCATATTATCCACTCTATACTCCCCCAGACTTGCTGATGGGTTACTTACTACATGTTTATGATTATTCATCGTAGTTTAATTTTATCCGGAAATCAACTGTAGTATTGTTACTAACTGCAAGCACACCTGCCATCAATATACAAACAGCACAATCGGGCACCCCATGAGTACCCGATTGCCTGTATTCGTACAACCACACTATATCAGCCCGTATTTCTTAAGCCTGCGGCAATTCCGTTAATCGTCAACAATACCTCACGCAGCATTTCAGTGTCATCACCGTTCTGATCCCGCAGCTCCCGTAGCTCACTTAGCAATTGAACCTGCAAGTAACTTAACGGATCAACATAAGGATTACGCAACCGGATAGATTCCTGAATAACCGGCACGTCGTCCAAAATCTCGGATTGTCCGGTTATTTTCAAAATCAACTCAGATGTCAGCTTGAACTCCGCTGAAATCTGTCCGAAAATGCGCTGCCGGGCCTCTTCGTTATCCGACATCCCAGCGTACTCTTCTGCAATCAGTAAATCCGCTTTAGCGATTGCCATTTGCAGTGTATCAATAAGTGACCGGAAGAAAGCAGAGTCCCTAAACATCGTTTGCAGCACTTTAAGGTTATCCTCATTGTTTTGATAGAAGCTTTGCAAACCTGTTCCAGCCGCATACCACGCAGGTAATAAGTAACGGCTTTGTGTCCATGCAAAAACCCATGGAATGGCGCGCAAGTCCTCAAAACGTTCGCTGTTCTTACGCTTGGACGGACGAGATCCAATATTCAGCTCGCCCACCTCAGGCAACGGTGTAGATTCTTTGAAGAAGTTGAAGAAATCTGGATCTCGGAAAATCAAATCCTGATACTTATCCAGTGATACTTGGGAAATGCGGGCGATAATCTCCTCCCAGCTCTCCTCAAACACTTCCTTCTTCCCGGAACGATGATATGCCACAGCCGTAATCAGCGCCGATGTTGCCTGCTCCAAGCTCCGGTACGCGATGCCTCTAAGCGAGTATCGGGATGATAGTACTTCGCCTTGCTCCGTAATCTTGATTCCGCCTCCAATCGTATGAGGAGGCTGAGCCAAAATACTGCGATTAAGTGGCATTCCACCACGACCCAGCGCACCTCCACGACCGTGGAAAAACTTCACTTTTACGCCAAACTCATTAACTACTTCCGTAATGCTATTCATAGCGACCCGAAGTTCCCAGTTCGCTGTAACCACACCGCCATCTTTATTACTGTCCGAGTATCCCAGCATAATCTCCTGAAGCTGGTCCATCGCAGCCACAGATTGTCGATATACAGGCAAGTTCATCAATCTTCTCATAATATCAGGTGCAGCATGCAGATCATCTATCGTTTCGAACAAAGGGACGGATTGCAGCGTACAGATAACAGTACCATCCTTCTCGATGCGGAACAGGCCTACCTCTTTGGATAAGACCATAACCTCCAGTAAGTCACTGGCTCCCTGAGTCATACTGATCAAGTAGCTTGTAATGGACTGCTTGCCGAATTCCTCCTGAGCCAAATAAATCGTACGATATACGTCAAGACATTCCTGTGTACTATCGCTATATTTTAAATACGGTGAAGTAATCGGACGAGGTTCATTCAGCAGCTTTTCCAGCAGATTTATTTTTTCTTCTTCTGACAGCTTACTGTAATCCGACACAATATTCATTTTAGAAAGAATTTCAGTCATCGCATTTTCATGTTCTTGACTATGCTGACGCACATCCAGCGTAGCTGTATGGAATCCAAACAACTCTACCTGGCGAATCATCTTTTGAATATATGTGTTTGCTACATAATCGGCAAAATGATGACGCAGGCTGTTATCAATAACATTTAGGTCTGCAATGAGCTCTTCCGCAGAATTATAACGCTCATTGGTGCCCTGTTTGCTTTCATCCAGGATGTTGTTCACTTTAGCAATCATATATGCCAGTTTAATGCGATATGGCTCTTTTTCGTTATGCCATACTTCCATCTTTTTAAGTGTAATGTGTGTACGGTCTTCTTCAATAGAAGCCAGCAGATCATCGGAAACTCGCACAATGCTGGTGCTGAAACTCAAGTAACCCATGAGTTCCTTTAACGTGTGCTGATATTCTCTCAAAGCCAACTTGCGCTGCATACGTAACGTTTCCCAAGTCACATGAGCTGTCACAGACGGATTGCCGTCTCGGTCTCCACCGATCCAGGAACCAAATCTCAGATAAGTGGGTATGTGCCATTTTTGTTCGGGATAATATTTGTCCAAACATCGTTCCAATTCTTGGTACACATCTGGCAGTACATGAAACAAGGTCTCGTGAAAATAATACATTCCATTTCTTACTTCATCTAATACAGTTGGCTTGCGATCACGTAGCTCATCTGTCTGCCACAGCGTAATTACTTCGTTTAGCAGATTCTCCCGTACCTGTTCCCGCTCACGCAAGGTAAGCATCGGATTATCCAGCAGCATGACGTCCTCGGAAATGCGCTTGTGGATATCCAGAATTACTCGTCGTGTCGCTTCTGTAGGATGTGCGGTCATGACCAGCTCCAAAGAGAGCTCTTTCAGCAAATTGCTAACGTCCTCAGCGGAGAAGCCCCCTTGTTTAAGCTCCTGAACGGAACTTTCAATGGAACCAGGTTGAACATCTTCACCAGCCGAATGCTCATAATCCCGCTTACGGCGAATACGATGGTTTTGCTCAGCGATATTCACCAACTGAAAATAAATCGCAAACGCGCGAATAACCTGGTGACGAATATCCGTATCCAGTCCGCTGACCATTTGTTTGAAATTCTCATACAACTCCGGCTGATACCCGGCACGTAACGATTTACTTGTCTCACGTATTTTCTCCACGATATCCAAAAGTTCGTTGCCACCCTGATGAACCAAAACCTCACCAAGAATATTCCCTAGAAAACGAACGTCCCGCCGTAGCAGATTGTTGGATTGGTTTTTGTTAGCGGTTAACGTAAGCTCAGTCATGCTTTTCCCCCCATCTGATCTGTTCCACACCATATACAGTTGTAGCAAAGGTACGTATACACACGAAATTTGACACTTTCTTAACATCATACAATAAAAACGCATGAAAAGCTGCAAAATTTACAGTAAAAAATCATCTTTTTGAATTACTTCTTTCGAGAAAATATTGGATTTTTATGAATAAATATGAAATTAATAAATAGAAATGAATGTATACACTAGTGATGCGTGAAACATTATGCACAGTCTCTTATAAAGAGTGTGTTTTTAAAGGTGCAAATTCATGCAACATAGTGTGTATATGTTTATTATTTGTTGACAAAGTCAACTCCATTAGCCTTCTATCCACAAAGATATACACAAATTAGCCATTTTCTCAGTGTTTCTAAGGTATTTCCTCTTTAACACTTCGATTTTTACCCACATAAATAAAGGGAAATGTGCACAACCCAAGAGCAACTGTTGAGTTATCACCATGAATTCGTACCATAATAGCTATAGGATTCCTATATTTAAAGGATTTGATCACGAAATTAGCCTTACTGCAGGAGAAAGGGGTACGTTAGAGGGGAAATTCGGGATCTAGGTGTCAAAAGTAACAAGAGCCTATGTACAATATGCACAAGTCATCCCCAACTGTGCATGACAGGAGACATAATTGCACTAGCTTATATACATAGAAGTAAATGTAATGTGGACAAAATAAAAAGAAGCCTTTCGGCTTCTAGGTAATCGGTAAGCGGGTGATGGGAATCGAACCCACGCTATCAGCTTGGAAGGCTGAAGTTCTACCATTGAACTACACCCGCAAAATAGTATCGGGATGACACGATTTGAACATGCGACCCCCTGGTCCCAAACCAGGTGCTCTAC
>NZ_JBBOTK010000017.1:0-36163 GCF_038005565.1 Paenibacillus sp. FSL R10-2748 | reverse complement strand
CCAACCTCCTGCTCATAAGCATTTTTATTGACATCCTGCAACGGTGAATACTCCGAACCCATTTACGCCTGTGCATTTTCAAGTGGCTTCAACGGAAAGATGGAAAGCATAAGCTTGGTGCACTTTACCCACGCCTGTTCCATAGATGCCTTAGACTGTTTAACCTACAGCTGATAATCGAATGGACCCATTCAAGCAATTATGCTTCCTTTCTGTACGGTGTTATCCACTTCGACTACTGTTTTCAAAACGCGGTCGTCGGCTTCAAATCCTTAGAAGTTTAATGAGCGGCCTGAAGCGTCCCAGACAGATTGTATTCCTTTGTTTGCAGCTACATTTGCACATTTTCAAATTTTTACTGATTGCCTGGAAGAAAGAATGATGCTATCTTCCGACTCGTGCCGAACAACCGGACAAAATGAAGTTGCTGGTTTTCCTTTTGTAGTTCGAACCATCTCCTTTTCCTTTTAGATGATATATCAGATAGCAAAATAAAAAACCGTACATAAGGGCAAACGCCTCATGTACGATTGGGCAACATAGGCGGTACTATTGATGCGGCCCATGTTTGCTACCAGCGACCTGGGTCTTGGTCTGTTCAAGAGTTGGATCTCTTATACGTTGATTATAACCAATGCAAAAGATTTTCAACTCAATACACCGAAATGTTTTTAGAAGATATACCTGTTTTTTTAAAGATACAAAAAATCATCGATTGGGACATCTCTGTAAAAAGAGAATATCCTGTTTATGTGGCTGGCAGATCGTCAACAACTTGGTATTTTTAACTTACCTTGATTTTATTAAGCATTTTGTTTCCTGCGTTCTGCTAGGTCTTTCGCAATTTGCACCTGTTTTTCCTCTGTTAGATCAAACCAGGCCACAGATGCTGCAAATAGTAGAACAAAAGCCGGAATAACCCCCACTAACATTTTTAGACCCAATATTGTCTCGCTGCTTTGTTCTACTCCTGGTACATACCCAACCAAAGCCAGTGCTCCTGCAGTCAATGAGCCTGCAATAGCCGTAGCTATAGTAGTCATAACGCCTTGGATGGAACCCATGAATCCATTTACATTCATACCAGTCTTCCATTCGGTATAATCCATTGCAGCCGGCATCATTGTACTCTGGGGTGGGGTAGAGATTCCCATAAAGAAACCGTCAATTGCCCTCAAAACAAGGAAAATGGTCACACCAGTGGAACTAGCAGGAACGAACATAATGGCAGCCGAGGTCACCACACTCATAATTACACTAGTAAGGATATTGGCTCTTATGCCAATCCGTTTCGTTATTGGAGCAGCTAACATGCTACCTATAATTGCTGGGACTAAACTGATGAACCCCATAGCCACTAATAGATTCTCATTATGGAAGTAATATTTTAAATAATCGATCATGATAGCATCTCTAATGCCTTTTGATAAAGTTATCGCCAAAACGTATACGTATATAATAACCGCCGCTTTATTTGTAAATGTAGCTAAGAACATCTCCTTCAGTGAATGTTTCTTTTCTTCCTTTTTAGGTTCTGCAATATATCTTTCTTTTAAGGACTTTACTTGAAAAACGGATGCCAATATACCAATAACAGCGATTGCTCCCATTAGCATTGAAAACCCTTTCGCGTCATTGCCGCCCCCTAAAGCTTTATACAGAGGCTGAGCGCCTAGCGATACAACAATTGCGCCTATCATGATGAAGAAAAATCCAATCTGTCCCATTGATATCCGGTCATCAACCCTTTTTGTAATGGCAGGACCGACTGCATTACCTGGTGCCTGTTGAGCTGCAGAAAATATACTGTATAGCAGATAGGTTACAGACACATATATTATCTTACCAGTAGGACTTAGGTTAAAATCAGTAAAGATTAACCACCCAAAAATAGCAGTAGGCACCCCTAGTAACATAAGCCATGGAACATATTTGCCCCAGGGGGTAATCACCTTGTCTATAAAAACCCCAAACAATGGTACTAAAACAGCGCTAATAATACGAGCAACCAGAAATAACCCTGCTACAAAGGCTGGACTGATCTCCATCACGTCCGTATAGAAAAAAAGCAAGAACATCGCAATCATTTGAGAATGGAGTGTTCCAATCCCCCCTCCGAGACTGGCAGCTACTTTCTCCCGGAAAGTAAGTTTTCTATCCTCTTCCTGAAGGATGCTATCGAATTGATTTTTAACTTCTGTTGCCTGCATATATTATTCACCCACTACAGTTATTTTATTTTTCAAGCCTTTACTTTCACAGTTCAGTTACGTTGAAAGCCTCATCTAGCTGGTGGACGACCTAATCGTAACCCAAGACGGATCCTTCAACTCCTCTTTGCACGTTGAACCCAATGCATTACAGCTTGTGGTATGGAGTCCGTCAATACGACCACACTGATCAGCAATCCATTTGATGAGAAGGTGACAGGAGCCAATCAAAACCGAACCTTCCGGCACTGTCATCTCTATAGCCAACAAACAGGCACCCCAGTGGCGGTTTATGGGAGCTACATTCTTGTCTTATGATGAGCCCCATTTAAAGAGCGGAGCCAACATGAGTGGATCACGCGGTTCCAGAGTTCATCGTCCAGGTTCCAACAAACGGTAGTCATCCATAATGCCTTCATTGTTCACAAGGATGTCTACACCGCCGAACGCAACACCGGTCTTGTCCACCATCGATTAACTAGACGAGGAAACACCTGCTCCGCGAAGAGCAGGTGCCTCTTAATTTCCTTCGATACTAATGTCCACTTCACCCACCTTCGAAGACGAACTCCTTACCAGTCGACTTGTCCGATGCGAGGTACAGATAGCCGTACTTTTCATTTCGTCGGGTCTGCCCTTCACGCGATACATTAAATTCTTTCCCTCGCTAAAAAGCAACGGGCAGGGAGGTTAACCCTTGTGAGCTAAGCATGAAGTTCCAGGTGACGTTCTCCCGAGGGACGCTGAGTCGTAGGTTAGGCATGCGTCTCAGCAGGGTGGTAAACGCAATGTCTCCTTCCACGCGGGCCAGCGGCGCCCCTAAACACATATGGATGCCATGTCCAAAGGCGAGATGACGATTGATCTTGCGCGTAATATCCAGCTCCTCTGACTCTGTAAACTGGCGCTCATCTCGATTCGCTGATTTCAATACGGGAATGACCACATCCCCCTTCTTGATCTGCTGTCCGGCGAGCTCGATATCCTCAGTGGCAAAACGCGGCCCGGCTATTGTGGAAGGCCCATTGAAGCGTAGCAGTTCTTCGACAGCCGAAGGAACCAGACTAAGGTCGAATTTGAGCTTCTCCAGTTGGTCGGGATGATCCAGCAACATCAAAGTGCCAGTGGAGATCAAGTTTGAGGTTGTCTCATGTCCGGCAAAGATCAATAACTTGATCATCGAGAGCAGTTCTGCTTCAATGAGCCGATCCCCCTCTTCTTCTATAGCAATCAGTTGGCTGATCAAGTCATCAGCAGGATGCTGCCGCTTGTTGTCCACAAGTTGCGCGATGTATTCACCGAAAGCTCGCAGATGCTCCGCGACCTCAGGCTTTTGCCTTCCCAGCCCGAGGCCGTGCGCGATCGCTGAAGACCAGTCATGAATCTGTGCCCGGTCTGCTCGAGGTACCCCGATCATGTTGCAAATGACGTTGATTGGCAAGGGATAAGCATAGTCCTTGACCAGGTCCATCTCACCTTTTTTCTGTACCTGGTCGAGTAACTCATCAGCAATCTCTTGTACGCGAGGGCGTAAGCTTTCCATATATCTGGGAGTGAAAGCTTTGGACACCAACGTACGCAACCGTCGATGATCGGGCTCATCGACAGAATTGATCGACTCGGTAAGAAAGTCAGGGGTAGCGGACGGGGCAGTATTGTCAGTTAGAGTTTGCTCGATGTCACTGTTGTCATTAATAGATCTTCGGTCTGCAGTAAAACGGGTATGATCTTTAAGCACCTGCATTGCCTCTTCCATACGAGTAACCATCCATGTTTGACGATCTGTTCCTCCTATCGGAAATGGTATAGGAACAACCGCTCCCATTGCTCGTATCTTTGCGAATAACGGAAATGGGTTCTCACCGCTTTCACCACTGAGCACGCTCAATACTTCTTTCTCTGGTACCGTTTGATTTGAATTATTCATGATGTTTACCTTCCCTTTCTAAAGGTGCTTTTATGAAAGTTATCTTTTACGTAAGTTATCTGCTTCATCCAATATTCTGATTACCTACAATGTTGTTTTCTAAAGTTTGCTCCAATTCTAAATCAGAAACACAATCCACCCTACTTCCTGAAGGAAACGGGAATACGACAGGAATCGAATATTGTCATAATTGAATTAACTAAAACATAATCAACTATTACACTCCAAAAAGGATTTAAAGTTATAAGAATATCTTTTGAGTACACCAATGATGTTGGCCATTACCTAGTAGGTAAAAGTCCTGTCAGCGCCTGAACAATATCGACGTGCTTGCCTCCATTTCATCTACTAGCATTAAGCCTCCAATCATAACTTTGATGCGGTTCCTAACCGACCATAACCCCAGTCGATATAAATATTTAGCCATTAAACTCCTCACTCCCATCAGAACTTATCTTTGTTTCTGAACCTATTTTAAGATTTATACCGAGAAGCATCATCGTCCAAAAGGGCAAGGTGTACATGTACTTTTGGGTAATTATATATATTTCATTTATTATTTAGATTTAAAACTCTTTTTTTTAAAAAAAAGTTAATATTACCTAAAATATAATCATATAACTTCTTACCCTTTAACTCCACTTAAATTAGATAAGCATCAAACAAGATTGTCCTTAGGTTGGGAACAAGAACTTATATCGTTACAACAAAAAAGTCGCCGATAATGGCGACTTCTTATGTGTATATGCTCTCATATGTTTTTATTGATGTGCATCTTCTTTTTTACTTGATAAATTAAAAAATTTTATCTTTCTATGAATCCAGTTACAATCGAACTTGCAGGTACCAAGAACTCCACAACTTGCCCTTCCATCCGTAATGCTACTGGTACCTCTTCATTCGAACGATTAAGCAAAACAACCACAATGGACCCATTAGGATTTTTCATGGATACTAGATGTAACTTGTCGGTGTATTTTGTGGAAGCAATCCGTTTGGCTCCTGGCTCTATATAACGGCTAAAATGACCAATATACGTAAAAGAAAGCTTTTCTTGCACGATATCCTGTTCTGTGTCACACATAATCGGGGCATCACAGAAATTGTTTACATGGTTAGGACCGCCTTCTTTATTGAGGATGAGATTCCAGTCCATGAAGGCTGTCATTCCGGCATTCAAATTCCCAATGATGTCATAGGCGTACATTTGGGCGTTCTCTAATTGTCCAGCCAAACTAAACCTGCTATATTCCACACAACCCTCTGTAAATATCAACTTCTTGTCAGGGAATTTTTCATGGACAAGCTGTATAGCGTCAAAATGCTCACCTGTATACCAGTGGAAAGCTACTCCATTGACCATTTGATCTGTCTCTTTATCGATGATTGTACACGCCCGTTCAAACATTCTTTCTTTATTGTGATCCCAAATATGAACTTCGATATCTTGTAAACCATTTTTCACTAACGAAGGATATAAGAAATCACGTAAAAACTCTTTCTCTTCTTCAGCCGTATACAAACAGGAATCCCATGTTTGTACCGCATTGGGTTCATTTTGAATGGTCAGCCTATCTACTTCAAAGCCCTTTTTACGGTATTCTTTAATGTAATGGCTAATATAATCAGCCCAGAATGCTCTATATTCGGGCTTCAAGGACCCTCCATAGGTTCGTTGACCATTTGTTTTCATAAAGTCAGGCGGTGACCAAGGGGACAACATCACGCTTAATGATTTACCGGCTGTTAGCTGCGCCTCTTTTAAAAGAGGAATAATATACTGTTCATCTCGCTCCAGAGAGAAAGATTGGAACTCTCTATCCTCCGGATCATTCAATGCGGCATATTGTCCTAAGGAAAAATCGCAGCTATCCATATGAGTTCGAAGCACATTATAGCGGTTCCCATTAGGTCCAAAATAAGCATTCAGTATGTGCTTTTGACTTTCCTCACTCATTAAGGAAAAAGTGTGGCCTGCTGCCTCGGTAATTGCTGCACCAAAGCCATCAAACGTTTGATATACCATTTCAGGATAGATATTCACAACCTTCATTTCCACACCTTGGTCAGGCGAAAAATCTATCTTTTCCTGATGCGTATTCTTGCGGTCATCCTCATAGGTGGTCGTAATCAGTTTTATATTCATAGCTGTTCGCTCCTCCACTTATAAAAGTTGAATTCGCTCTCCTCGCCTATAGCTTCAAATAACAATTTGCAACTACAGCTGTACAGAGACGTTCTGCTCTTTCCCTATATTCGGAGGCAACCTCTCCCTGTTTACAAAAGCTGCTATCTCCGCTGCTTTCCGAAAGACTCCTTCTTTTAAAACTATGATGGTAACATTTGCTCACATTAACTATCGTCACTGTGGATGCTTCTGTAAATACCGCATCGAAGCTCTCAATTTGCTGGTAAACAACATCTTCATACACATTGATCAATTGTTTCTCCCTGGATGAAATTGGCACTTTCTTTGGTTGGATTAACACACATACTTTATCCCTTCAGGCGTCTCGACTTTGAGATCGATGCTCCCGTCTTCAGCCTTCTCCCATTTTACTTTGACCAGACCCTTCGGTGTGACAACCTCACCTTTCGCCCAGGTTAGATATCCGGGAGTAGGTCTTACCTGGATGCTTGCGTAACCTGGTTCCGCCGGTTGTACTCCCAGAACAATTGCCGGAAGTTCATAGAGAATTAAAGCGCCCCAGGCATGACAGTCACTTCGCTCGGATACACTATCCTCTACACAAGTTGTGAGGTTGTTCGCCAGCATCTGTCTCCAAAGTGTCCACAGTTCATCCGTTTGGTGATAAAGACCGACCTTCTCCACCGCTCGGAACAGGTAATAGGCCATCGCAACAGAGCATGGGGCCAAGGCTGCATCCGTCAAGGCCAATTCCATCAATTTGGCTGCTTCCGAACCGCTAACGACATCGGTCAAAATCCCAAACACCTGAGCATGCTGACTGTATTCATCTATGCCGGGGCCATCCTGAATCAGACCGTCTCTCCCGACGCAGTGTGCAAGTACTGCTCGTTTGATTCCTTCCGCCTTCAGCAGGAGATTTGCCGCCAAATCGGGTCGATCCACGTAACCAGCCAATTCTGCCGCAGCCAGAAGTCCCATCCGATATAGAAGAGAATCAAAAGTTACAGGACCTTGATAGATGGCATTCGGTACGCCGGTATTCCATTCTGCTACCCAATCGACGAAGGACCAATAAGGGTTTCCCATCCCTCCTTCGGATGTCCTTGCCGTCAATCCTGTCTCATCCAAGCGCTGGTCGAAAAACTGAAGAACTCTTTCGATGGAGGGCATATACTTCTCAACCAACTTCTTATCGCCAAAGTACATCATATGGTCATGGATCATGAGAATATAATAGACGGCGAAGCCGGGAATGACATTAGGCCCGGTAGATGGATAACAGCTATTGATCAGACCATCGTAACGCTGGGAACGAAAGAAATCATCCATGCACTTTCTTGCCAAGCGGTCATCTGCAGCGATGTTATACGTAAACAGGATCTGGGACCGAGAATCCATCGCATATTGAAGCTGTTCGTAATACGGGCAATCCTCATAGGTTTCGTGCATGCAAAGACGCAAGGTTCGCTCGCTGATCTCCCAAATCGCTTTTAAGGATTCATCTGAGGTTACCACCTTAGTCTGTACCTCAAGCGGATAACCCGTCTCCCGAAACCCCAGCCCTGTAAAGATCAAGGGCTCCTCTTCAGTTTCCACAGTAATCTGAATAAAACGGAACGTTCGGAACCAGAAGGGCTCATATTTCTCTGGACGCTCAATCGTACCGAAACCGCCAACCCGGTACAAGTCAGGAGTTCCTTCTAAATAACCATGGGTGTAGTCGGTTCGGTCTCCCTTCGCAGGAGTAGGAATATGCCCGTTCTGGTCTTTGCGGGGATAGACGTACGCTTCAGCGCTAAGAATAGAGACTTTTGCGTTTTCACCTCCGGCAAACGCCGTTTCCAGAAAGCCCGTTGTCTCAAGTCCAGCACTGATCTCAACAACAGACTTCGTATAAGGTGGGATTGTAACGTCACTTTGGCCTTCGATCAACTTCTCCCACTCATCGGTACTTGTATGCGGCGTTCTGGCACATATCACACTTTTGAACCTGCTTGGCTTCTCATAAAGGAACGGAATCGGCCTGCGTGTCATTCCGCCGGGACTGATTGCTTTTCTGACTTGGTTGTTCAAATATACCCTAGTTCCCGCCCAATCATGGTCATCAAAGCCGGGTTGCTTCCAGCCCCATGTGCGGATGTTCCCTTCTGCAGTCTCAACAATATACAGCGGGTCGAAATAAGGATTGGCCTGCCCCAGTTGAACGCGGTCCTCATAGAAGCTTTTCCACGTTTCATCGGCTTCAATGGAAAACTCGTTTCCTCCCTCCAGCAAGATGGTTCCATCCAGATACAAGCCCGGCATATCCGTTCTCCAGACGGAATGGTTTCCACGTTCATGCTGCTGTGGATAGCGGAGGACAACCGCTGCGAATACATTTACACCCGTCCGCAGCGCTGTTCCAATCTCCAACTCGTCGTAAAACCAGGCTTGATCGTCTCCTTTGCAAGGTCCTTGGACAATGGAAATACCATTTACATAAAGTCGATACCTTGAGTCTGCACTAATTCTTAGAACCGCGGATTGCACCTTCTGTTCCAGATGTATCTCTTTGCGGAAGTATACAAATGAAGCGCTGTCCCGATCATAGGGCCCCGCGGTCCAAATCCATTTGCTGTTTCTGTTAACAATCGACAAATTCATGCACTCCTTTTCAAGACCTTGCCCTTTCTAGCCTTTGACAGAGCCAACGGTAATTCCCTTTACAAAATATCGTTGGAAGAAAGGATAAAGCACCAAAATAGGCAGCATTCCCACAACAGCGATTGCCATTCGAACGCTGGTGCTTGGCAGTTCTGTGGTAACCTTCTGGCTTACGTTGCTGGTGCTGAGAAACTGGATGTTGGTCAAGATCGAATTCAATACATTCTGCAGACTGAACAAATTCTGATCGGTCAAGTAGTACAAGCCGTTCGTCCAATCGTTCCAGTAGCCGATCCCGATCATGAGGCCCACAGTTGCCATAATCGGTAAGGAAAGCGGAAGAATAATCTTAAAAAATACTTTGTATTCCCCAGCTCCATCCATCTCTGCGGCTTCAATCAATTCCGGAGGAATGTTGTTGGAGTAATAGTTCTTCATGAGCAGCACGTTAAAGGCGTTTAATAATAGATTGGGGATGATCAAGGCAAAAATGGTATTTTTAATATGAAAGAAACTGGTCCACATCAAGTAGGAAGGTACCAGCCCTCCGTTGAAAAGCATGGTGAAAAACACAATGAAAGTGAATGCGTTTCTTTTTGAGAAATCTTTTCTTGAAAGCGGGTAGGCAAGCATAGATGTCATGAGCAACCCCACGCTTGTGCCGACAACCGTTACTAGAAGTGTAATCCCGTAAGCCCTTAATAACATGGAGCTTTGTTGAAACAAGTACTTGTAAGCATCCAGGCTGAATTTCTCAGGGAAAAATGAGTAGCCGCTAAGAGTCAAGGTCGCTTCGTCTGCAAAGGAGGAAACCACCAGCAGCAGGAACGGCAAAATACTTGCCAATGCCAATAGGGTTAATATGATGTTATTACTGATTTGAAATAGTGTACGCTTATTGATTAAATTGTTCATCTCTTCACCTCTTAGAATAGCGCATTGTCTTTGTCTAACTTCCTGACGATATAATTAGCCAGGAGAATAACTACGAACCCAACCACAGATTGGTATGCGCCTGCCGCCGAGGCCATCCCAATGTCGTTCATCTGCAGCAGCCCACGGTAGACGTAAGTGTCAATAACATTAGTCGTATCGTAGAGAGCTCCGGAATTCATCGGAATTTGATAGAACAGGCCGAAATCCGCATAGAAAATCCTCCCGACTGACATCAATACCAAAGTAATGATGGTAGGTTTAAGCATAGGCAAGGTAATGGAGAGGGTTTGTCTCCATTTTCCTGCCCCATCAATTTCTGCGGATTCATAGAGAGACTTATCGATACCAAGAATCGAAGCAAGGTAAATAATACAAGAATATCCTAATCCCTTCCAAAGGTAAATGAATGTCAGGATATACGGCCAATAGGAAGGCTCCATATACCAAGAGATAGGATCTATGCCGAATAGAGGCAAGATTGTGTTGTTGATTAAACCGGTGTCCATACTTAAAAAGGCGTAAGCGATATAGGCGACAATAATGATGGACATCAGTTGCGGTAGAAGCAAGACCGTTTGATAAAACCGGGACAGAAATTTACTGGTAAGCTCGCTTAACAAAATGCCGACTACTACACCCAGTACAGTTCCCAATATAATAAACACTACATTGTACAAAATTGTATTCCGCGTGATCACCCATGCATCGGATGTGCTAAAGAGATACTTGAAATTTTCAAACCCTACCCAATCGCTTTGAAAAATACCTTTGGAGAAATCAGTGCTCTTAAAAGCAATAAAAAGTCCAGCCATCGGGATATAGTTATTGATCAGCAGATACAACAGTCCGGGCAGCATCATCACATACATCGGAATCATGCTTTTTCTTTTCTTGATCTTTGTGTTCAAAGGGATCCTCCTTACTACCTTTTGTATGCTGGATGAAATAGAGTACAAATAGGTAACAACAAAGTCCGCATATTTGTACCCTATGGTAAGATGATTTTACTTCTGGTTTGCAGCATACCAGGCGTCAAGTTGTTTCTGTTTCTCCGCAATGATTTTATTCAGTCCTGCGGCTTTTAGCTTCGCATTAAAAACCGGCAAGTACTTGTCAGGATCCATGCTTCCCGTATCGAGTCCCGGCCTGTATTGATCGATTACATTGTTTACATTCGCGATTTCCGTCTTCACCTTCGAACTGTCGTAGGAGAAACCAAGAGCGATTGAGATGGGTGCCGTTTTATTATTTTTCTTGAGAGTGTCATAGCTACTCGGATCGTTGCCTTCCCATACATGAGCGATCAGCTGATTACCCATTAACCAATCCTGCCCAAGGCCATAGCCGGTATTGCTCGCATCCACACCGCTCGGATAACCAATTGTTCCGTCCTGCTTCTTCTCGTAATGCTTACCCTCGATGCCCCAGTCAATCAAGTTGATAACGTCCGCATTCGTATAAGTCAAATTAAGGAACTTCACAGCTGCTTCAGGATTCTTAGAAGTAACCGGTATAACCCAGGTCAGACTTTGAATGGTTCCCGAAGTAATCAAGGCATCCTGCAGTTTCTTCGTGACAAACGGATGTCCGGTGTTTCTCTCCAATTGGGTATCCAGCCCTACTTCGCCGCCGATGAATTCTGAGAATCCTTTACCTGCTTTGAGCAGATTGGTAGCGGTTTCGGTTGTTGTTGCCGCATCCCTCAGAACGTATCCCTTTTGATACCAGTCTCTCACCGTTTTCAAGAGCGATGTATATTCCTCTGTTTCATATAAATTGACGACCTTGGTGTTGTCGTTGCCAAGAAGCACACCCAAACCATCGCCCAGATTATCGTATGTCGATTGAAACAGTATCGATGAAGGCACCGTAGTCACATTTCCTGTCCCACTAGGAACTAGCATGGCCATTTGCGGTTCCTTCTTGGATACCACATCGTAAATCTTGGTGATATCCTCAATCGTGTTCACGCTGTCAATATTTAAGCCGTACTTGTCCAGAATGTCTTTTCTCATAGCAATATTCGGGACGGCCGCTTTGCCGTTTCCGACGGTCACGCCATAAACTTTTCCATCAACTGTTGTTCCTTTTAAGAAGTTCTCCCCGATAGCTGATTTGATTCCTTGACCATGCTTCTCAATCAAATCCGTTATGTCCAGCAGAGTCTTCTGAGCAATCATACTGTTGAAACTGCCTAAGTTTGGCATAACATCAAGCTTTTCTCCGCCGGAGATCATCAGGTTGATTTGTTGGCCCCAGTTCCCGCCGCTAATTGGCAGCAGCTTTACTTTTACGTTAATTTCTTTGACTGATATCTTATTAACTTCGTCTTCTATAACCTGCATATCCTTCGGTATATTTCCATATACCGGAAAGGCATATACGATCTCGTCGGGCTTGGCGGAATTCCCTGTCCCCTGTGACCCGCTCTCCCCGCTCTTACTGTCAGAACTTCCGCCACCACACGCGGAAAGGAGCAAAGCAAACATGGTCAATACGATTATAAATTTCTTATTCTTTTTCACTTTGATTCCCCCTTTGTTAATATTTCAGTCCAAGCAACCAGTGAAGATATTTTCAAACTGGCTCTGTGACCGATTAGTTTCATTATATAAGCGCTTTCATTTTTTCTCTTTAATTCATCAGACCTCTGTTTGGTAATTTCAGACCTCTGTTTAGAGTCTGAACGTCTTATAAAGTTGAAAAAATCCCACGGCTGATGGGATTGGTTATTATCCGACTTGAATTATTTCTATTCCGACTTTGCGCTCTTTCTTCTATATTCGGAAGGGGTTCAGCGACAACCTTTTTGAACAATTTAGAGAAAAACGTGAGATTATGATTCGTATTAGTACCAGATCTACCCAGGCAGCAATGGGACCTTCTCCACTAGAAGAGATATCGAAAATATCGACTCCCGCTTTTTGATATTCCTCGGCGATAACCATGCTATCTTAATTTCGTATCCTCCTTAGCAGATATACGCATGATTAACGGACAGTGACATTGATGGATCAAGTAGCTGTGGTTCTTGTGTAGATCTTAGTCAATGTAATTCTTTTATATTTTGATTTCGATTCTTAATTACATAACCATTTCCAGACATCTTCTGTTTGCAAAGTACAATAAATATTTTACAAAAAAAGAAAGAATCTCCTAATTTGATATGATCCCCTCATAGTAGACAGAAAAGAGCAAGCCGACTAATCTGTCTATTATGGAGGGATTTTTCTATGGGAGAAATAAGAAAAAACTTACGATGTGAGCTTCAAGAAAATGAAATGCTAAAAAAGCTTTTGCAGATGTGAAAGGAGGAATGGACGCTGTACCAAAGAGTAAAAAGTTTGCAGTGATCCAAGAATTGCTTAGTAAGGGACATAGCATCGTACTACTATGTAAACTGGCCCGAGTGTCCAAAAGTGGCTTTTATAAATGGATAAAACGGAAGGTATTCGTTTCACCGAAACAGCGGGAAGATGGAACCATGAAGCTAAAAATCATGGCATGTTACGAGAGCTGAAAGGAATATACGGCTACCGCAGGGTAAAAGTTTGGTTGAATCGAATCTACGGCATACATATAAATCATAAGCGTGTACGGAGAACTATGGGTGAACTGAAAATCAAGGCGAGCATTCGTAGGAAGAGACCTTACTACGGCAAGAAAGAAGCCTACGTCATTTCTGGCATCATCTGAACCGGGCATTTAAGGCTGACCAGCCGAATCAGAAGTGGGTAACGGACATCACTTACCTAATGTTCAACAGGCCAGCATGTCTCGAAAAGGGAACTGCTGGGACAATGCATGTATAGAGAACTTCTTCGGTCATTTTAAAACCGAGTGTTTCTATCTCCACTCCTTCCATTCATCTCAACAGGTGGAGCATGCCGTTCAAAAGTATATCCATTTCTACAACCATGAACGCTTTCAAGAGAAACTAAACAACCTGACCCTTATGAATACAGGACTCAGGCTGCTTAATATTGCTTTTGGATAGCTGTCTATTTGACAGGGGTCACTCCAAATGAGGAATTGTTTTCTTTTGTTTGGGATATTTTATTGATAGTTGGCCATCTAAACATCGAATAATTCTTTTGCTATTCCCATCACACCATCGGTTATGACTTGATCCAACTTCCACAATGATATATAAAAAAACGCTTGGAATTCAACAATTGATGTAGCTACATACAAATTATTGCATTGTCTGGCTATTGTATCAGTTTAACTAAATCCCCTTGAAATTTTCAAACCCTACCCAATCACTTTGAAAAATACCTTTGGAGAAATCAGTGCTCTAAAAGCTATAAAAAGGGCAGTCATCGGGATATAGTTATTAATCAGCAGATACAACAGTCCGGGCAACAGCATTACATACATCGGAATCATGCTTTTTCTTTTCTTGATCAAAGAGATACCTTTTGCATGCCTGGATGAAATAGGGTACAAATAGGTAACAACAAAGTCCTCATATTTGTACCCTATGGTAAGATGGTTTTACTTCTGGTTTGCGGTAAACCAAGCATCAAGCTGTTTCTGTTTCTCCGCGATGATTCTATCCAGCCCTGCAGCTTTCAGCTTCGCATTAAATTCCGGCAAGTACTTGTCAGGGTCCATGCTCCCCGTATCGAGTCCCGGCCGGTATTGACCGATTACATTGTTTACATTCGCAATTTCCGTCTTCACCTTCGAACTGTCGTAAGAGAAACCGAGAGCGATTGAGATCGGCTCATTTTTATTATTTTCTCCGACAATCTTGTGGTTATTTGGGTCATTACCTTCCCATTCATTAGCGATCAGTTGACTACCCATCAACCAATCCTGCCCAAGTCCATAACCGGTATTGCTCGCATCCACGCCGCTTGGGTAGCCGATTGTCCCGTCCTGCTTCTTCTCATAATGCTTGCCCTCAATGCCCCAGTCCAGTAGGTTAATAACGTCCGCATTCGTATAGGTCAAGTTCAAGAACTTCATCGCCGCTTCTGGATTCTTGGAAGTAACAGGTATAACCCAGGTCAGATTTTGAATGATGCCTGAAGTAATCAAGGCATCCTGCAGCTTCTTCGTGACAAACGGATGGCCTGTGTTTCTTGTCAATTGAGAATCCAGGCCTACTTCGCCGTTGACTATCTCCGAGAATCCTTTGCCTGCTTTGAGCAGATTAACAGCGGTCTCGGTTGTAGTTGCTGCATCCTTCAGGACATATCCCTTTTGATACCAGTCTCTCATCGTTTTCAGAAGCGACGTATATTCCTCTGTCTCATACAAATTGACGACCTTGTGGTTCTCATTGCCAAGTAACACACCTAAACCGTCGCCGAGATTATCGTATTTCGATTGGAGCAATAGCGATGTAGGCACCGTCGTAACATTGCCTGTTCCACTAGGAACAAGCATGGCCATCTGCGGTTCATTTTTGGATACAACCTCGTAGATCTTGGTGACATCCTCAAGGGTGTTCACGCTGTCAATACTTAAGCCGTACTTGTCCAAAATGTCTTTTCTCATAGCGATATTCGGGACGGCCGCTTTGCCGTTTCCGACGGTCACGCCATAAACTTTTCCATCAACTGTTGTCCCTTTTAAGAAGTTCTCCCCGATAGCGGATTTGATTCCCTGACCGTGCTTTTCAATCAAATCCGTTATATCTAGCAGTGTCTTCTGAGCAACCATACTGTTGAAAGTGTCCATCGCTGGCATGACGTCAAGCTTTTCTCCGCCGGAGATCATCAGGTTGATTTGTTGACCCCAGTTCCCGCCGCTTATCGGTAGCAGCTTTACTTTTACGTTAATTTCCTTGACCGATATCTTATTAACCTTGTCTTCTATAAGCTGCATGTCCTTTGGTATATTTCCATATACAGGAAATGAATACACAATCTCATCGGAATTAGATGAATTTCCCTGTGACCCACTCTCTCCGCTATTGTTGCCTGAGCTTCCACCGTTTTCCCCACTACAAGCGGAAAGGAGTACAGCTATAATAGCTAACAGAATTAAAATTTTATTTTTCTTCTTCATCTTTTGATTCCCCCTCTGTTTAGAAATTTCAGTCCAAGCAACCCACAAAGACATTTTCAAACCGGCTCTGTAACCGTTAGTTCCATTATATAAGCGCTTTCATTTTGATTCTTTAATTCATCAGACCTCTGTTTGGTAATTTCAGACTACTGTCTAGAGCCTGAACGTCATATAAAGTCAAAAAAATCCCATTCCAGATGGGATTGCTTATTATCCGACTTGAATTATTTCTATTCCGACTTTGCGCTCTTTCTTCTATATTCGGAAGGGGTGCAGCCGACAACCTTTTTGAACAATTTAGAGAAATACGTGAGATTATCATACCCTACTTCACTAGCCACTATGCTGATCGGCACACTTGAATGATTCAACAATTCAAGCGATTTTTTTATTCTTGCTTCGGTCACATATTCGATAATTGAAAATCCAGTAGATCTCTTAAATATTCGAGTCAAGTAATCGGGATTAAGGAAAACATGATTGGCAATCTCTTCTCTTGTAATTTCGTTTTTCAGGTTGGTATGAATATATTCCTTTACTTTTCCAATCACTGACTGCGATTTCGCAATTTTTTCTGTGTAATCGACGGCTCTGTCAATGAAATAATGAATCCATGTTCTCATATAATCAATGGTGCTTATTGAGTTGCGATAGAGTTCTTGTGACTGCGGATCTTTAAACAGCTGATGCGCTTGTACTTCTTTTTGCTGCAGAAAAGAATACAACATTTGCAGGACATCCTGTTGAACAATGCGCAGCACTTCCAGGTTAAGCTTTTCCTCCATGGCCAAAGCATGAAGATAGTTCATGATTTCAAACTTCAATTTATCTTTTTGCCCCTGATGCAAAATAACCGTCCACTCTTTAATAAGTGGCTGCAAAGCAGCGATCGGGGAATCAAGATCAAGATCCCGCTCATTGTAATCAAATATTTTACTTGTTAAGGTAACATTGTTTTTGTCGATTTCCAGCAGCCTTTTAAATGTTACGGGGAGTTGTTCGCCGTACACAAATTCACCTATATAACAACTTACACTGCATCCCAAATAGGTATTGCCAGCGACGATGAGCTCCTTGCACACCTCTTTTATCTTCCCCTCATGATGTTTTCTCTCTTTAGTCTCCTCTAGGATGGCTATCAATTGACCGTTTAGAATAATGAGGGAGTTCGAGTTCACATTTTTGAATAAAATTTCACCCACAATATTCTTCAACGCGTAATCGAGCAATTGCCGGTTCCATGTATCCAGTTTAGTAACAAGTCTTTTTTTACAGATTAATAAGAGTCTATACCGTTCATCCATCTTATAATCGACATTTCTTTTTTTTGCATTATGCACGATTTCCGCAGGATTAGTTGAGAGTTGTCCTTGCACTAAATCGGTCCAGAATCCTTCAGCAATCACAGATTGATTATTAATCCAATATTCTCCGTATTCACTATATTCTTTCAAACGTTTCACTGATGCAATTTTGGACACAACTTTGTAGATTACCTGCTCAAGTTCCTCAAACGGGATTGGTTTGACCAGATAATCAAAACTTCCAAGTTCAATTGCTTTTTTGGCAAATTCAAATTCCGCATGACAAGTCAATAAAATACTCTTCGTCTCTGGAGAATGTACTTTAATCCATGCAAGCAGCTCTAATCCGCTGCCTTGCGGCATTTCAATGTCGCAAATTGCGATGTCCATTGTCGTTGCAGAGAGACACTCCTTAGCCTGAGAGATGTTATGAGCCGTATAAACTTCATCAATCTTAAGCTTGTACCAGTCAATGCTGTGTTTGATCGCTCTGACGGTCTGAATTTCATCATCAACGATTAGGATATTCATTCTGAATCGGCCCCATTTCTATCGGTAATATAACCTGTATTTGAGCGCCGGCATTATTGCTTGCGGTTACGCTGGCTTTATCTCCATACATCAACTTAAGCCTTTGTTTAACATTCCAAATTCCGATGCTTGCACCGTCGTCTTTATTCCAGACGTTCTCTGAGTTGATACGCTCCAGCGCCTCGGTCGAAAATCCTTTCCCGCTATCCTGGATCGTGATACTTGCATACTTGCCGTTCTCTTGTTCGATCCAAGCCGCTTCAATGAACACCGTTATGGGTTCATTCATCGTAAGAGCATGCTTCATGATATTTTCAATAAATGTGTGCAAAATCAGCGGTGGCATCTGCAAGTTCATCAACTGCTGATCTGCATCGATATGGCAAATTAGATTTTCACCTGAACGGATCTTCTGAATTTGAAGATATGTCTGGACATGCTTTAGTTCATCTTCGAACGGAACAAGCGTAAAATTGCCCCGAACCATATACCGCAAATAATCTGACAGACTCCGGACCATTTCCTGGATTAATTGATAGTCCTTCATCTGAGCCATGCTGTATATAGTGTTGAATGCATTCAAGTAAAAGTGGGGGTTGATTTGCATCTGTAGGTACTGGAGCTCCGCTTTCTGTTTATGAATTTGTTCTTCATAGACTTCAATTTTAAGTTGCTGAATCTGTGATGTAAAACGATTAAAGGTATCAATTAGAAGCATAAATTCATAGGGATGATCTTCATTTATGATATTATGGCTCAAGTCTCCGCCTTCAAGCTTCTTAATGGCCTGCTTTATCTTGGTGATCGGCTTAAATATCCATTTTTTTAGTATAATGAAGTTTAAGGGAATGCAGAGAATGGACAGCAGCGCTATACTGCTAATCACAATCTGAATCTGATTGAGTCCTTCAAGAATATTATTTTCATTATCTACAACCGTTAATCGTAAATCCCCTCTTTTGGAATCCTGACCAATAACCATATAATTTTTACTAATTCCAGTAAGATAATATGTGTTTAAGTCGCCGGACAGATCAATGTTATATTTTTGAATAAAATTGGTATTATTCATAGCATCCCCTTGTGGAGTGGCCAAAATAAAGGAATTCTTTTGATGAAGATCTAGATCATGAATATACTGAATGAATGTATCCACGTTGATCCATGCACCCACATAGATAGACCCCACATTGAAAATTCTCAGCATGTAATTCGAAGATCCGATCGTCACTGGAAACCACTTCAGAGTTCCAATGTTTCTGCTATCGCTTGCAAGTTTTGATATATACTCTGAAACCGTGATTCTTTCCTGATAGGTCGTACGCGAACTATATGAATACAGATAATCCTTCGTGGTGCTCGAGTAAATAAAGAGACTGTCCACCAGATTGAAAGTGCTCATGGATTGGACAATGTTTTCCTTTAGATTAGCTTTGGCAACCTCTCTCGCTCCCGGGTCATCATATTCCAAATTGGGAATACTCAAATCGTAAGTTAAGATACTTAAAAGATAGTTATCCACATTTTTTAACTCCGAGTCAATTTCATTCATATATAGGGCAATGGTATCTTTTTTGGATTCAGAGATCTTCTTATGCAATACGTTTATGGAGTAAAGGTTGTCAAAGATTAAAAAGAAAATGAGTGGTATGATTATAAGCTGTGATCCAAGTGTAAGTTTAAAAGTAAGTGTTTTGTATAAGCTCTTATCAGGAAGAAGTCGCATAATTTCATCTGCTTTCCTTGAGATTGGATCTCTTTAATATTTCTTTGTATCATATTATACAAAGCATTCAATCCTCCGTCTTAGTTATTCAATCTGACAAAATTATATCGATAGCGTATCGAGTAGCAGGAGCAATTAGCTGCCGAACTCTCACACACTCATATTACCGTATATGCGAGTTTTAATAAAGCGCTTTCACTAATGGAAAAAGGTTCGTTAATGCAGTTTTGTACCCTTCTTCACTGTTTCCATAAGTACATACAAAGTATTCGTATCCATTGGTCGGATTATTCACAACGATTCTTTGCCAAGGCCAACCGGAAGTAGCCCCTCCAGCACATTAGATAATGGTTAAAGCAGGTATGCTCTTTTATCGAAATTGGCCAGTATATTTTGTTCACTCCAGGATCATTTTTGAAACGTTAGATCGACATCGGAGTCAGCCGTATATGCATGCCTGTCGGTTCGGCCAAGAGCTTAGGACTGGAAATTGCGGCTCCATAGCCATCTACCACAATTTTTCCCGATTCTCTATCAGTATAACTTTTTACACATGGTGGCTTTGTTAGTCTAGAAGCTTTTGATCGCATCGGTCAATCTAATGGTGCCAATGAAAATCAGGCCTCAAAATCCTACCCTGTTTTGCCGAATTTATTTATGGTAATAACACGAACTGATGTAAATAAAATAGATCGTTAAACCGTTGTCTCAGTAGAATCCTATAAAATAAACAGCGGGATTTTGGTTTGGACAAAGCCTAAAATCCCGCTGTTTATTAAAAGTTTCCTGTTAATTCAACAACTTTTCCGTTAATTCTATTTATTTTTTAAAAAAAGTAAGAGTTTATCGAATGTTTTAATTTCTAACTTTATACTTTCACTGGTGAATTCACTCATAAACGTTTTATATTTTTGACTATCTGAATCACACTCAGCCGTTAATTCTTTTTCTTCAATCTCCACGAGTTTTTTATTAAACCACTCTATAACCTCTTCAACATAAAAAACAAGCTTTTCAGTGTCAACATGCTCTAAAAATGGCAAGGTGACAAATAACGATTTAATTGATTTAGCTTTTCTAAAACTTTTATAAATCTCTTCTTTAAGAGCATTTTGGCCTTTTGAGGTAATACTGTAAGTTATTTTATCAGGACGATTATCTGAGTGAATAATCTGTGACTTTTTAATCAATCCTTTTTTCAGGAGCACTTCGAAATTATAGTAAAGATTACCATCAGAAACACTGACCATGTTTCTAGTGTCCCGTACAATTTTTTTCTTTACGTCATAGGGATGATAATCACGATTGCTCAGTAGCCCAAGGATGAAAATTTGAAGAGACAACGTTAACCTACCTTCTTTCATGTGGCAAGAGAACCACGGATAAATCCAAGCCTCTCTTGTTATTTTACATCGTACCAATTGTTCAAACCTTTCATTCATGGTTTTTGTACTTTACAATACACAGTAAATTGCAGGTTGATTTTAATTAAGGTGTACAAGATCAACTATACAATTATAGCATATAATTTCCTGCTGCTCTGTTCGCAACGTTACTTCAAGATCTGTATCCCTGGTACCGGTATTTTGAGTGAGCTAGTGGTAGTGAATATGGAATGAAGTATATCCATAATCTATTTGTGCAACGAAGGCCATAGCATCCTTGATAAATTAGCCCGACGGAATGCATCAACGGCATTGCTATTATGGCTTTGATATTCTAATAGCTGTATTGTTACTGAGAAGTGCCAAGTTGTTAACTATTACTTGATCACCATCTTTTAGACCATTAGTGATCAGCGTTTGTGGACCAGCCTCTTCTCCTATGGTAATCTCCTTACGTATTGCATGACCATTAGCAGCCACATATACATAAGACATGTTACCCTCTTTTTCAATTGCTCTCGTCGATATAATAATGCCTTCTTTGGCATTTGTCCCCACAAAGCTTACATCTGCCAGCATGCCTGATTTTAGCTCGTCACTGGTATTTACGACGGTTATTTTCACTGGAAAACCGTTGCCATTCGTATCTTCAGAGCTAATACTTTTGACCTTGCCTGTAGTCAGTGTGGCGGGAGAAGCTACGCGAACCTGTACAGGGTCACCAACTTTGATATCGTTAATTTTTTCTGCTGGCACATAGATCAACAGATTGACGCTATCTAGATTGTGGATTACTAGTGAAGGGGATGAAGTCGAGGTTATTTCTCCTACTTCTATATTTTTGGTTTTAACAATACCGTTGATAGGTGATGTTATTACTGAATTATTTAGCAAATTATGGACAATATCTACATTTAACTTGGATTGTTCCAATTTTTGTTGACTCGCTTCGATTCCCGCAGTGCTCTGCGATACGACCAACTGACGTTGGGCATTTTTGTAACCAATATTAGTATTTTCATAGCTGTTTTTAGCATTCTCGTAGGCCGTTTTTGAAGTGGCTAATGCCTTTTGAGCAATAGTCAATGATTTTTCTCCAGCGGAAAGCTGATCTTTAGCATTGGATTTTGCATTAGTCGCATTGTCGTAGGCCGTTTGTGCACTAACTTGAGCAGCTTGTGCTTCTTCTAATTGGGCTTGTGTCACTAAAGAACTGTTGTACAGAGTTTGAGTGCGGGACAAATTCTTCTTCGCATTTAACAGCCCCTCCTGTGTCGGCCTTATGGTATTCGTAGCAGTAGAGACAGCCGTACGAGCCTGCTTCAATGCGGTTTGAGCCTGATTAACTGTTTGCTGAGCCTCATTGATTCCTTTTTCTGCTTGTGAAATAGCACTTTTGGAGGAAATGACACTGTTTCTCGAGCTGACTATTCCGGAGTTAGCAGATACCATACTGGATTCACGAGTGTCTTCTGCGGACATAATGGCTGCCTCCGCAGCCGACACATTGGATTTGGCAATTTTCAAATTGTTGCGAAGATCATCATCTTCCAGTTTTAAAAGCAACTGCCCTTTCTTCACCTCTGTCCCTACGTCTACAGCTATGTTCTTAACTTTCCCGGAAATTTTAGGAGTAATATTAACTGTTTCAGATGAGGTTATTTTACCAGTATATATTTCACCTCTTCCAATTACCCCCTTATGAGCTTGGCTGACTTTTACCTTTACATTTATATCCTGAGGAGCTTCGGTGCCTTGTGAACAACCAGAAATAATAATAGTTCCCAGCAGTATTACCGCAGTAGTCGCTTCCCACCTTTTCATCAGATACTTTTTCCCCTTTCATTCCAGGCTTATACTAAAAGAAATGAGTGAATTACGCTTGATTTTCCGTTACTGCGGCTTTCGATGCTTTTCGTCCAGTTAGAAAAAGTAAAATAAGCGGGATCGAACAAAATAACGGGATCGATGATAATAGGAATGTATCAGCAATTCCCCTGGAATAAGCATCCAGCGAGATTAAACCGGATATTGTTGAAGACCACGAACTCCCAAGAGTTGACTGTAAGGCCTGAGCCGCTTCCGGTGTAATGGATTCAGAAATATGCTGAGTATGGAGTGCCGTACGGTTTTGCATGATAAAAGTGAGAATTGCAATCGCCATCGAACCAGCTAGGGTTCTTATCAGATTAGACGCGGCTGAGGCATTCCCAACCTTATTGTTCGCTACGGCATTCATCCCGATAGTAGACAGAGGCATTAAGCATAATCCAATTCCTACTCCACGTAATACTGTTACAATTTCAAACCAAGAGCGAGATGTCTGCGGTGTTAGTAAATGAAGGTGATAAGTCATAAAACTGGTTAGTGTCAGTCCTACGAGTCCGATCGGTATGATACCTATCTTGTCAAGCAGCTTGCCCGCAATGGGCATCATCAGTGCCATAGCCACCGCCTGTGGAAGCAAAACAAGCCCTGTGTCCACTGGGGATACCGACTGTATGTTTTGTAAAAATAATGGCGCTAAGAAAGTACCCCCATACATCCCCATCATGACAAAACTGGAGGTAATTACACTAATGGTGAATTTGTGATTTTTAAACAATGAAAGATCGATAACAGCATTATCCTTGCCGCTCTCAACAAATATCAAAAAGATCAACGACCAAAATGCAATAAAAAATAAAGAAACAATTTTAAAAGAACCCCAGCCATCTGATGGCCCGCTAGAGAGGGCGTAAAGTAATGTACCTGCACAGGTAGCAGCTAACGCAAAACCTGTGAAATCGAATTTTATTGAATTGCCCTTTGGCGGTTCTTTGATCAATAATACAACCATTAGAATGGCAAATAATGCAACTGGAACACAAGCGATAAACAGAAATCTCCAATTAAACCATTCAATCAAATAACCGCTTAACGTCGGACCGATTGCAGGTGCAGCCATGGAGGAAATTCCCCAAATCCCGATTGCCATTCCAACCTGTTCGCGTGGAATTATTTTATACACAATGGTCATACTGAGCGGAATAATAACTCCGCCACCAAGGCCGGCAATAATACGGGCAGTTATCAATGACAAATCATTCCATGCAAATATGCAAAAAGTTGTACCTAATGTAAAAACGGAGAGAGCACCGATCAAAAACTTCTTATAGCCAACCCGTTGTTCCATGAATCCTGTGATCGGAACGATGATTCCGGAAGCAAGAGTATATCCGGTGATAACCCACTGAATTCGTGAGGTGGTAGAGCCTAAATCTGCAGTCAACTGTGGGATTGCCACATTAATTAAACTGTTATTTAAAACAGCAACAAAAGCTCCCAGGACAATTGCAAAGAAAGCCAGCCAGCGTTCTCTGGGTGAATCAATGGGAGGCGCAACGGTTATTTTATTTGAATCCAAGCAGATCCCCCTCTATGGAGTATGAATTCTAACTTTAACGTTGGTTCCTGGAATCAATTGCATATCATCGGGTATGTTTAAGGCAATTTTTACGGGAACCCGTTGAGTAACCTTATTGAAGTTACCGCTAGTGTTGGTTGCAGGAATTACAGAAAATAAAGAGTTGGAAGCTTGCCCGATTTTACTGACTTTACCCTGAATTACCTGACCTTCCGCAGCATCCAGTGTAACATCGACACTTGTAC
The DNA here is from genome assembly GCF_038005565.1 of Paenibacillus sp. FSL R10-2748. Lineage (NCBI taxonomy): Bacteria > Bacillati > Bacillota > Bacilli > Caryophanales > Paenibacillaceae > Paenibacillus > Paenibacillus sp. FSL R10-2748. The sequence continues at coordinate 11,677 of NZ_JBBOTK010000017.1, read as the reverse complement.
CAGGTTTGATTCGGCTAATGTCGGTTTCTTCAATGCTGGTTAATACATATAAGTTTTCCATATCTGTCATTATCGCTACCGCTGAGCTTGGTGATGCAATTTCTTGCTCTTGGGAGTAAATTTTAATAACTGAACCATCAATAGGTGCTCGAATCACAGCTTTGTTAACGGAACTGGAATCCAAACCGGATATATCCTGTACAGCAATCATCTCATTCTGCTTTAGTGTATCTCCTTCTTCAACATAAATATGATTCAGCTTTGCAGTAAACAGTGGCATAACTTTATATTGATCCGCAGCAATACGAGCATCTTCGCTTGTCACATAATGTGTGCCTTGGTACCAGTAATAGTAGCCTAGTGCCCCGCCACTCAATATAAACAAGACAATAAGAACTGCATAAATTTTCTTCTTACCCACTAACTCCACCTCAGTAGAATGAATTTTCATACGAACACCTTGTCTCGACTCATCGATCCCCTTTTTATCCTAAAGGATTGATGCTGTAGGAAAGATCTCATAGGTAATTATTATCCGATCTAGTAGAGATTTAAGGAATTTCCTCCTTTCCATGTACTTTTCTGATACGTCTTTCAAACCTTAATTTGTATAGATTACTTTGTACAGAGTAATTATGATGATGATTTTAACCTAATCCCTTACTTATTGTCAATATAATGAAAATTGAATGGGGGTTAGATTATTGACAAGGTAAGGTAGGTGTCTAAAGCGTTTCTACTTCATTAAGAATTTTTACAAAAAAAAGCCCCCAGTTCCTATTTGGGGACAGACCTCCGTTTGTGAGACAGGGATCAAAACATCTTCCAAGTTAAGCACACATTCATCGGAAATCAATCGGTGACTGTTTTTTATTTTCTTTTGAATGCTAATCAATTTTATAATAGGTAATATTTAGAATAGTCTGGAAGGCCCCCCATGTACAACGATTGCAATCGTTGTACATGGGGGCCTTCGAGATAGAACGATTCTGACTTTAGTGTGGAATGAAACGAAACGATTCGATGAAGCATTATTAGCAGGTATTCCCTTGCGGGACATGCTCATGATAATGCTTTTTCCTTTGACGGCCACCTGATAGCCCTCAGACAGTATCACGCTGCCTTGATCGCTGTGGAGCATCATACCAGATCGACTTGGGGAGTTGACATAACGTATCCAGAACCAACGGAAGGTGTGTAACGATTTTCTTGGATAAAATATACAGAACTTTTCTAAGTTCATGAAACAAAATATAAGTGATGTTAGCCGACCTATTAATGTGACTGGTTAAAACCTAGATTAGATTGTAATAAGTCACAAATTAAAAACAAATAAGATGAAGAACATGAGGGGAGGAATAGCTAATGCCGGCAAGAGATTTAGTGTTTTAAATTTCTTAATTCCTAAAATACTTAGTCCTGAACATAATATTAAAATACCTCCAATAATGGTTACCTCGTTCATTAGATCTGTATTTAACGAATTCTCTATTAATTTCGCAATTAAATAGATTGAACCTTGCCAACAGAATAATACTAGAGCAGAAAACGCTATACCTAAACCAAATGTTGAAGCTAAAACTATAGAAGTTATACCATCTAACATCCCATTAGCAAATAAATAGGTCAGGTCACCTTTTAGAGCAGCTTCAACAGGGCCTAGTATAGATAAGGAACCGATACAGAATAATAAAATAGCAGTAGATAAACCCTCGGCCAAATTACCTTTCGAAAATCTATTAACAATATTGGAAAACTTCATCTCCAAGTTGATCTTTTGGCCAATTAATCCACCTATGGCCAAACTAACAATAAAAAGAACTGGATATTTACTAGATGGCATATGCTGTACGATTGCATTAATTCCAAGTGCTGTTGCAGCTAATCCCATCGATTGCATTAAGATTTCTTGGTACTCGTTCTTTATTCCCTTTTTAAAAACACTCCCAATAATACTACCTACAATAATCATTAGCACATTAAAGACTGTACCAAACATTATAGTTCTCTCCTTTCAAAATTGGCATATGAAAAAAAATAAACCCTCTAGTAACTAGAGGGTCAAGCATTTTTTTTGATTAACGACTAAAAGGCAATAATATTTCTGTTACGTACTTATCCACATTATTAGTGATGCCATAGTCGATCAATGTTATTTCGATAGAATCGTCTATGATATTATAATTATGATTTTTAATATAATTAAGCAGCTTTTCATAAAATAGAGATGCATTGACATGAGTTCCTCTGAACCGAACTCTTAAATATTCGCGAGAGGGAAAAATGACAGCAGCCTTTGGTATCTTATCCCCTTCCTCTAAAACCATAAATATACTGTTGTATCGGTCAAATTTATGTGAATGAATGTCTTTAAAAGCAACTGAAATTCCTATTTTACCTAAAAATATACTTCCTTCAATGTTAAAATTTTTTCTCAATTCGGCAATTGGATACTCAATATCTTCGCCAGGTCTATAATCTTGGATTAAATGGGCTACTCTTAGTTTCGGGAGCTTCACTTCCATAATTGTATCTAATGGATTAGTTATAGCATCATATATCTGAGTCAAGCGTCGCGAAATTTTCCTTTCCACCAACTCTAATTCTCTCTTTTTATTAGCAATTTCAGTCTGTTGCCTTTTTAACATCTCAATCAGTTTATCCGTATCACGGTAGTCGAAAAACTCCAAAAGCTCGCTGATCGGTAAGCCCAGAGCCCTTAAATATTTTATTGTACTTAACCTTTCAAATTGTTGAGTTGAATAATAACGATAATTGGTTTTCTCATCTATATACTCTGGTTTCAAGAGCCCAATCTCATCATAATATCTAAGTGTGGCAATTTTGACCTGAAATAATTTTGATAAATCACCTATAGTGAATAATTCCTTCATAAAAAAACCGCCTTCGCAAATCTATATACTAAAATATGGAAATCTATCTTCTCAGTTTTTCTTCCAACAGGCAGACTATACTACAATTTAATTTTTTCATGTATTCAAACCATCAAGTTAATTAATCAAATGCTTCACCTGCAACAATCTTACTCCAGTGCAATTGTTATAATTACATAGCAATTTCACTCATATGAATGAACGCAATCACTGCTTAATTATGACTTGCATTTCATTTTTTTCTCTATCGTGTGTTACAAGTTACATGTTAACCTGCATGTTATTTTAAACTTCGTTTCTCGTTAGTTTAACCTTGGATGTCCGGTGTTTCTCTCTAGTTGTGCATCCAACCCTACTTTATTACCGGTGAATTCAGAGAATCCTTTGCCTACTTTGAGCTGATTGATGACGGTTTCGGTTGTTGTTGCCTCCTCCCTCAGAAATTAGCCCTTTTGATACCAGTTGTCTATGGACAATAAAGTTGTTTACTAACATCCTTGGTGTATCAACGTTTTTCTGATTATGTGATTCTGTAATATAAAATAAAGTTGAGTAAAATGCAAATATTTTTGCCTGTACGATGTACAATAATATTTTGGACAAAAATCAAGTATTTCTAATTTCGACCTAAATAATAGTATTAAAAATCTTATTAAAATCCAGACTTTAATTCGTATATTTATTAATATTTAATGTCAATTACGATATTATCACTTTATTATGGACAACAAAAAAGACATCTAGTATGCTGTACTAAATATTTCCTTCTAGTGGGAAATATACCTGGTTTATCTACAAACGATTTTCGAATTAGAACAGTAATATAGGAGTATGTTTCGTTCTAAAGTGATGAACAATTCCAGAATAAGCTTAACGACCTGTCCCCGGTGGCATACCGAGAAAAGACAAATGCAATAGCAAAAGCAACTGTTTCCACTTTTGCGGCTAAGGTGAGTCAAATGATGAACCAAGCCGCAGTAGGTGTAACACCTGGGTTGATGCTAAGGTGCAAACCTCAGTCAATCGTTTGGGATAATAAATACCCTACCAGCATTAAGCTGATAGAGTATTTTTGTATTATAGGTTACTCTGCCAAGAACGGGTATCGGCACAGATGCTATTGACAATTGTTAAATTTCGGACGACAATAGAATCCGTTAATACAAATAATGGGATTTTTGTGCGGGAGGTGGGTATGACATGAAGCATACACCTACGATTCGGGCGGAATTAGGAAGATACCTAAAACAAGAGGGTTTGAGCATAACCCAATTGGGGCATATTGCAGGCATTAATAGGGGAATAGTAAGTGGCATTGTGTCAGGAAATAGTTCTATTTCAGTCAATCAGCTTGATCGGATCACTGAGGCTATGGGTTTGCCGGAAGGCTACTTTTACGACTTATATATAGAAAACTACATCATCGACCTCCCCCCGAATATGAGGCGAATCGAGCCATTAATATATCGTTGTGCAGAGCTGGACAAGCTGGATGCGATCCGTCGAATCGTTGGACAAATTATGGACAATCTACTCTATTCGCCTAAAATATTTGACATGGCAGAAGCATTATTTGCACAAGGTCAGCATAATGCTGCGCTGGTGCTCTATGTGAATGTAGCAGAAGTGGAGAAATACCAGCACTCTGAGCGCTTGGCAATCTGTCAATATCGTATGTTCACGATTCAGGTTGGAGATGATCAAAGCCGTAATCTTAAGGCGGCTACTCAATTTGAACCCTTTGTCGAACGGTTAGGTGAACTAGATCAACTTGATGCATTGAAGGACTTAGCAAACGTGTACAGGTCTTTGCGTAAATGGGACTTGCTGGATGAGACAGCTAAAAAAATGAAGGAGAAGGCGGAAATCCAATATGTCGTGAAACATCAACAGAAAAATCGAGACCGTGATGAGGCTGCTAAGAAGCTGAGTCGTCCCATGTTTGTGTACATAACCTATGCTGATTTGTTGTGTGCAAGTGTATGTGAAGCCCAAGGCGACTATAAGCAGGCATTACAACATACATACGCCTACGCTAATTTAGATTGGATCAAAGAGACGGACGAGGATACCCTGCATTGGATCAAATTGTATCAACATTGGGCGCAGTGTAATACTTACGTATATAAGCTTTTATCTGGCGATTTAAGTGTGCTACACGATTATGTTGATCATATTATTGCATCGCCAGATAATACTGAAAAAGAAATGATCGCCAATCTGATGAATATAGTAATGGCAGCAAACCAATATCAGATAGATGTGGAAGGTATACTTCAGCAGTTTGAAGCCGAAATAAACGCTTTTGCACAACAGCAACTATCTAATGATATATATACCCGACAAGTTGTGCCAGACCAGTATGCACGTTTTGGTTATGAGTTAGCCTTTTATTATTTACATCGAGGACTGTACAGTGATGGTTTTAAACATTTGATGAATGCATTGCTAAAAGCGAATATATTAAAGAATGAGACATATTTTATAAACTGTATGGGATTGTTTGTTCGTTTTCAAGCCCATGCGGTTCTTGAAACCAAAGCGGAGTATTTCAATCTTATTGAAAAGGTGTGGGTAGAGAATGTTGAAAAAAATGGTTCTGTTCGTCATCGCAACTAGCTTTTTGTTCTTAGCTATACCTATTCATCCGCACAGCCATAATCAAAACATTCAGCTTCAAGAGACGGTTGGAGGTTCTTAAACGGATAGGAAGAAAAGAAATCCTCGCAGACCAGTTAAGGACTGACCCCATTTGTGAGACAGAGATCAAAACACCTTTCAAGTTTAAGCAGCCAATCGTCGGAATTCCATCGGCGACTGTTTTTTAGTTTTGTTTAAATCCGAATTGAGTTATAGTTGGGATGTGGTCTCGAACGATTTGTTCAACGATTGCCGTCGTTGTACTGGAGATTCTTGTGAGATAGAACTTTTCAGACTATAGTGTGGAATGAAACGATTCGATGGGGGCATTATCAACGGGCGTACCCTTGCGGGACATGCTCATGGTAATGCCTTTTCTCTTTACAGCTTCTTGATAGGTTGGGACGTATGAACGCTGCCTTTGATTACTATGGAGCCGTGCCTGGTAGAGATCGTAGCTAATTTAGCATGTTCAGCACAAACGCTGTGTCTTGCTTGTTTGCTATACTGTAAGCCACAATCTCTCCGTTTAACAAGTCTAAGATACTCGACAGGTACAACATTTTTCCACCAAACGACAGATACATAATATCTGTGACGAGTTTTTGCATCAGTGCATCGGCCCCAAACGTACACATATCTGCTCAACCATGTGATCCTTGCCCTCGGTTCCATACGTGGCTTTCCAACGGTAGTAAGTAGCAAAAGGAGTTCCTAACCATGCACACCCTTGGTGACATCTCCTTTCCTGTACCTTTTACTTTTTCCAGTTACGAAGTGTACTCAGGACCTTTATTGTAGGTGTACTGCTTACCCACAGGCTGCTTCAGTCTCTGGAGCTGATCTTTTCGATACCATAACATCCGCACTTTTAGTTGGGTCTTATTCTTATCTCTAACTGTTCCATGACTTCCGCACCGGAATGCCTGCCAATCTCATCTCTATCGCTTTCATCCTCACTTCTACAGGGGAGCTACTCTGATTGCCAATGTAAAAACACCTCCAAGGTTATCTCCATATCTTACGACATGGATTGATTCTCTTGAAGGTGTTTTGATTTGTCTCACGTTATGGGGTCAGTTCCTAGCCCCAATACAGATTAGTGGCTTTCAATTAATTCTCGGACTAATTGTAACCTACATAATCGCTAGTTAGTGTGCTTGCTCCTGCTAAACAGGTTGATTTCTTATTAGATGTGCACTGCTAATCGTGACAATATGCTGTGGCTGTAATCCTAAAAGTACTCTCCCGTATAGCTCTAGGCAGGTAGAAGCTGTGGTAAACGCATGATTAGCTCCGCCTCTAATGTCACGGAATATTTGCGATAATCGGTTCGAATCCAGAATTGCGCTACCGCCGCTTTCTACCATTAGCATTTCAACTGCTTCCGAACACAACATAGCAGCATACCCAATATCCGTTTGGATTCGCACAAAATCTTCCTGACTTAATAGTTCCCCACGTTGTACATTATCCTCTAGAATGTCGATGGATCGATTGATATGAAGATGTGCGGATTCAACCTTCATAGCCGCCAGCCCTACTTTGTACTGAATATGTCCAACTTCTGCCTGGGATCTGTGAATGGTCATGGCTATTCCCTTGTTAGGTGCTCTTTCAACAAAGTACTCCACTGCCCCTCTTGCAAGCCCAAGAATAGTGCTTATACCTGTTGTAATGCTGGTAATCAGAAATAAATAATGCTTATATCGATCTTCCTCCTGTAAATGATGTAACCTAGTCTCATCCACTTCCTCGAAATTTTCGTCAGCAACATATTCATTGGGAATAAAGACATAATTCATTTCTAAGCTATTACTTACCGATCCTTTTAAACTCATCGTATGCCAATCATCGATAATTTTAATTTCATCCATGGGAACAACGGCCAGCTTCATCTTAGGATCTTGTTGCATCGCACTAGCATCTTTTAAATTTAACAATGCATGTGTTGCATGCTTTGAGCCAGAACCAAAAGCCCAACGACCATACTCAACCCAATAGCCTCCATCCACCTTCTTCACAACAGCTTTAATTGCTTGTAGTACCGAACAAAATTTCACCTCTTTTTCTTGTTTGAAAATCTTATCGACAACTTCTGAGGGCAGTAGCTGCGACGAACTATAGTTATTTCCGTTTATATTTTGAACGACCCAACCCACGGAACCATTTCCTCTTGCCACTTCTGAAACAATTTCAATCATTGCTCGAATACTCACTTCATATCCACCGTATTTTTTCGGTGTTCTAAGCTTGAAGAGTCCTGCACTTGAAACTTTTTCAATAATCTCTTCAGGTATATGCATGTTTTTATCAATTTTTGTTCCATACTCCATTAACAATGGAACTAATTCCGTCGCATTCTGGAGAAGTTTTTGCTCTTCAGCGGTAAGTTGAATTACTTTACTTAAGGTTGACAATAGAAACACTCTCCTTATTACACGTATTAGGTTTTGATATGGATTCTGAGATAAAATGACTCATAAACTACTCTATAATGCTCCGATCAAGATGGGGCCATTTCCACTCTATATCTCATCATCGTGCACCTCAAGAAACTTCCAGTTATTAGGAAGACAGTAGTTTAAAATAAAAAGCTGACGCCGAAGAGGATAATCTCGTTGCAGTTTTTTGATGATACGGCCTTTAACCTCGACGACTTCAACGGAGCCATCTTTGAGTTCCATGTAGAAGTCCGGTGTATACACACGTTTTTTATATTTCTTGCCGCAATGCTCCACAGCCTCCACAATCTCAAAGGTTTTATGCAGTTCCAGCTTATGGAGGAAACCTGCAATAATCAAAGGAACAATTCTTTTATTATAGAAGCGCTCCTCCACTTCGCTATCAAATGTAGGGCGTTGAGTAGGCAATGGCTCCCGAGGTTTTACCAACCGTTGATCTTGTTCTCGAATTTTCACATGAGGATTCGATGTAAGGAGCTCCATGAGATCGGCTTCAGACATATGCATAGGCTCACCTCATTATGACCAGTCTGATTTGGCGACTTTCACTCGTCTAACGAACACTCCAAGAACAAGCCCAGCAACGGCAATCAACATAGCGAACAAAAGTGCGTTCTGCATCCCTGCAATCAATGCCAGTTTTGTATTAGCCGGGTCTGAAGGGTTAGGTACATCCTTCATAAAGTTTGCTACTCCGCTTGTCATAACGCTAACCGCTACTGCTAATCCGAGAGCCCCAGCAATCTGTTGTAGCGTAGTCATTATAGCCGTTCCATCCGGGTACATCTCGGCAGGAAGCTGATTAAGCCCATTCGATTGAGAAGGCATCCATACCATTAAAACTCCAATCATTAGGCAGGAATGCAGGATCACTATCAAAGTAATCGTGGATGCCATCGTAATACTAGAAAAGAACCACAGTGAGGCCACGGTTAAGAGCAAGCCGGGAACAACTAGAAATTTGGTTCCAAATTTATCAAAGAGCGTCCCAATGACGGGGGAAAGAACAGCAGAAAGGATACTGCCCGGAAGAAGAATGAGACCCACCTTCAGAGCGCTTATTTCAAGAACGCGAATCATAAACATCGGAAGAATAAACATGGCCGACATTTCAGACATCATGCAAACGAACACCAGCAATGTACCGATAACAAACATCGGATTTTTAAGCGTTCTTAAGTTCATAAGCGGTTCCTTCATGTTCAGTTGCCGGAAAACAAATAGTATCAAGGCTATAATGCCCACGATTAGGGATACAATGACCTTGGAGTTGCTCCAGCCATGATCGCTTTCTCCAACGATACTAACAGCGTACACGACACCCCCAAAACCCAAGGTTGACAAGATCAAAGAGTAAAGATCGATACGTGGTTTAGTTATTGGTGATACATTCTTTATATACGTAGCGCCAACGAGCAAAGCAATCAGCAGGGTCATTAAAGATACCCAAAATATCCAATGCCAACTCAGCTTATCGAGCAATAGACCCGAGATGGTTGGGCCTATAGCAGGTCCCACAGTAAAAACAAGCGTAACCAGACTCATCGCTGATCCGCGTTTCTCAGCCGGAAATATGATTAGAGCTGTATTGAACATCAATGGGAACAGGAGACTCGCTCCTACGGCTTGTAATATACGTCCTATCAACAGGATTTCGAAACTTCCGGCCATGCCTCCAATAGCTGAACCTACGATTGAGATAATGAGTGAGGCCAAGAAAAGTTGCCTCGTGGTAAACCACTGGATCAACAATCCTGAAAGTGGAACTAAAATTCCCAGTGTGAGTAAATAACCACTACTTAGCCACTGGACTGTGGATTCCGTAATAGCAAACCGATTAATCAAATCGCTAATAGCTATATTAATTGCAGTTTCATTAAACGTACCTATTATACCGGCCAGCATTAATGAAAACATAATAGGTAAAACTTTAACATTTGGAACCTTTTGTTGTTCTGAAACAGTACCTGATTGCAAAACCTTCACTCCTCTATTTCTTACTAATTTTCACTGCATTACTATCTGCAGCACGGGATAATTTTTATATTAGTAAGCTCGTTCACCGGAGCCTCGGTAGCAGGCAGCACATTGAGTTATTTTCATATCTGAACCTCCTTGTATATTTATCTCATTCTCTCTCTAAAATCCTTTGAAGAGTTAAACTCGGAAGCGGATGTTATGTATCACCACTTCAGCTCTTCGGTCACATTTCTTTGAAAAAAATGTGACTTTTCGTATAGAGGAGAACTTTCAACTTTTTGATCATAGCACACGCGTGTCAAGTACCCCCCTCATCTAAAGAAAAAGTCAACCCCTATATTTTTTTGTGCAAAAGTTATAATTTCATATTTAATTGCAAACATACTTGATGATGAAAGTTTCCAAATGTAATCACTTCAGAAATTTAGGAAAAATGTCTAATAAGTTTGTCGTAGCTACTTTACTTTGATTATTTAGTATAGAAATTTTAATTAAATACAAGTTCTTGTCCTTTGACATTTAACATAGTTATGTAGTTATGTATCGAAAAAAGAATAGGTAGAATCCCACACCTGCATGCAGGGTATGTATTTAAAGTCCATTTAAATTAAATGTAAAGCCGCTCCTGAAAATTCAGGAGCGGCTATCATGATATAAGCTCTTCATTTGGGACTGTGTGGTTTTAGAAGATACCAGCTTTTTGCGATGTTTCTTTGATCCCATTAGTCCCCTCAACTACAGTTCGGCCCCAATCCGTCAGATTACCATTAGGTCCTGTTGCAAGATTGAGATAGGAGAATTCGGAGCTGTTACCATGCCAGGACCAGGCTAACCAGCCAATACCTTTGGATTGGCCGTATCTCATGATTTCTGTCTCGTCGACATCCGCTCCCTTATGGTAACCGCCAAATTCACCAATAATCAGAGGAAGCCCTTTATTCAGAACACTATCGATATTGCTGCGTACAGTTTGAGCATCTTTACCAGCGAACTCATACATATGGATGGAAAATACCGTATTCTTCAAGTAATCAGCTGCAAACACAGATTGTCCAAAATCCGGTATAGACTGAGGGTACTGTCCCCATCCGGCACAGTCGACGATGAGCGTATTTTTGATTCCTGCACTTCTGAGCTTGGGAATAGCCTGCTTGTACCCTTCCGCCCAATTGCTACCATTCCACGTTCCGTGCCATTCGTTAGCAATGTTTACGATAACTCTATCTTCTTTTCCAATTAGAGCATCTTTTATGCTAATCCAGTAATTCACAGCCGCATCCAAAGATGCGTAATCGTCTTTGCCCGTAGTGTCATGAACTTCAAGCACAGGAATCATTTTATAACTTGTGACTAATGATATAATTTCTTCCACTTTATTAATATTATCCTTCTGGTACACGTTTCCGTTTGAAAGTACAATCCGAACTGTATTAGCACCTGTCTGAGCAATTGCCGGGATAGCTGTGTAAAATTGATCTTTGTGCCAAGAATGAGCATAATTGACGCCTCTCATAACAAACGGCTTGCCTGTAGAATCATACAATTGGGTTCCGCTCACATAAAATCCTGAGGCAGCTTGTGCCTTTGAGAAGAATCCCCCTAAACCTATCATGATGAGCAGGCCAACCAGTCCAGACAGTAATGCTTTTCTTAACAATACTTTCATTTTTATTCCTCCTTAAATTTATTATTCAACTC
>NZ_JBBOTK010000016.1:0-62598 GCF_038005565.1 Paenibacillus sp. FSL R10-2748 | reverse complement strand
CGCTTCCATTTTATACAACCTGACGGCATGTACCAAAATTTCAGCGTTGGATTTTGTAAAATCCGTACTCACTCGTTGTTCAGTTTTCAAAGATCAAACTTGCATAATGTCTTACTTTGTTTCGTCACCGCGTCTCAGTGGCGACCTTTATAATATATCATCTCTTTTTAGAATTTGCAAGAGTTTTTTTAATTTCTTTTTTTCGAGCAAATCCTTCAAAAAGGAACGAAAATTAATTTACCATGAATATTGAATAGAGTCAATACTTTTTTTGATATCAGAAAGTATAATCTTTTTAAAATAGTTTACTTCCTGATATCTCTGATATAGTTTCATCTTATCTTTTCATTGTTTGGTTTGTGGGACTCGCCCTCTGCGAGCATATTTTGATAGTTCCTTGGCGGGTGCAAAACGGGCATACATGCGAAAGACTGTTTTATATCGTAGTGCGATTGCGTAGCGAATATCTTGATCCAATCGAGTATCGCTCATATCAAGCAGCATTTCATCTAGCTCCTTACGAAGAACGTAGTCAAGTTCCTTGCATTCTTTTTCGTTAAACAGCATTCCCAACATATGACCATACTCCCTTATCAGCAGATTATATAGTACTTATATTTGCTCAACTATTGTTCCAATCTTTACCTGTTTTTAAACTCAACTGCTAAGGTTTCAAACTTACCCCGATTAATCTTCAGCTTCTCTTTAGGCTCTCCCCTTTGTTATGTTCAATTTTCAGGAAATATATAAATAATTGGCCATAATATTTTATTGTGACAATAAACGATAAGTTATGCCACTCTCAATTGCAGCTGCTATAAGCAGTAAGATGACAGACCATATGGACACCCTCAACGTTTGTTTCATAAATAAATCCCACACTAGGCCAGTTCCTTTGCGCTTTAGCCCTATGCTTGTACCTATAGTAGACATTATGTTGATTCCAAACTTCAATCCGAAGGCACAGGCGATAATCAAAACAGGCAATTCAATCACACCGTGAGGCAGTAACCCTTTTACAACAACTTCATACATACTTCTTCCCATATCTGTCTGCAAGTGTACTACAAACCCTAAAACCATACCGTTCACAATTAAAAATATAAACGGTACGATTCCAAATACTGCCCCCATAAATATAACCAGCACACATTTAATTGCATTATTGAAAAAGATGAATACAAAAAAACTCCATTGTGGATGCTCAGAATTCTGCAAGCGCTGCGCTACTTCTCCCAGTCCCTCCATTTGTTGCGCCAGCATGGATTGAATAGTGCCTGTACTTAACCATCCCACCATAATACTTGTGCAGAAAAGAAATGCAGAGATTAAAATTAACCGTCTTGTCGTGTGTAAATCGTGAAAAAATGCTTTTAGTCCCATTTGATAATTCCTCCTATTGGTTCAATGGAATAATTGACAACCCCCGGCATAGCTTTAAGTAAACAAGCACTTCTAGGATGAAAGGGGCGTTATTAACCATGAATTCTTTTTTCTATGTATTGAACGGTAAAAAAATCAAACGATTCTTAATCGTAATGGCTGCAGCCGTCTTTACTGTTGGAGTCATTTATGTAGAAACCGATAATGTTACGGTTTTTTCCGAGGAAGCACCAACCGCTATTTATAGTGTACCCACAGACAAAAAGCTGATCGCTCTCACCTTTGATATTAGTTGGGGTGATAAACGTACTGCCCCCATCTTAAAAGTCCTTGAGGATAAAAAAGTGACCAAGTCCACCTTTTTTCTTTCTGCCCCTTGGAGTAAAACACATCCAGAGCTTGTGAATCAGATTAAAGAAAGCGGATTTGAGATCGGCAGTCATGGCCATAAACACGAAAATTACAGTAGCTTAAGCGATGAAGATATTCGTAAGCAGATTTCCATTGCTCATACCACATTAACCGAACTGACGGGACAGTCCCCGAAGTTGATCCGTATGCCTAATGGCGACTTTGATAAAAGGGTCCTTCAGGTTGCCAGCACTTTAGGCTACAAAACCATTCAGTGGGATACAGATTCCCTGGACTGGAAAAACCCTGGTACTCAGGTCATAATCGACCGTGTTGTAAATAAAGCGCATCCTGGCGATATCGTCCTTCTGCATGCCAGTGATTCCTGTAAACAAACACATGAAGCCTTGCCCGTCATTATCGACAAGTTGCGCGCACAAGGCTATGAATTCGTGACTGTATCTGAACTGCTTCAACAGGGTACAGTAAAAGGCAAAGAGGTGCGCGATCAGGCACTGGGTCTTTAAGGAGTTATTTTACATCGTTCTCAGCTAAAAACCAAAAGCAAATCGACATATTTCCCCGCATTCATTCGCATACTATCCACATTCATGATGAAGGAGGAATACGGCCATGAATTGGACTCGTTTGCGATTTGTTAGCACGGTATGCGTACTGGGCGTTGCACTGAGTGGCTGCGGCTCGGATCAGGGTTCTGCGCCCCCCCAGAACAGTTATAAAGAGATGAAAACGATGGTTGTCGATATCTTGAAAAGCGATGACGGAAAAAAAGCCGTAGAGGAGGCTTTAACCGGGGAAAGCACTTCAAAAGAAGGACAATCCGGTCAAAGCAGTGAAGAGGGTGGGGCTGGTGGTGGATCTGGTGGAAGCATGGGAATGAAAATGCTTATGCCCATGCAATCGGCTGAACAGATGAAGATCGCAGTCAAAGATACTTTGGTATCACCTGAATATAAAAAAGAAATCGAAAAAATTATGACTGATCCGCGTTTTGCCGGAGAATTTGCCAAAGCCATCAACAGCCAAAGCAAACAGCTTCATATGCAACTTATAAAAGACCCTTCTTATCAAAAATCAATTGAAGCGATGCTTAAGTCGCCAGAACTGACCAAGATGTATATGGACTTAACTAAAACTCCTGAATATCGCAAACAATCTATGACAGTCATGCATGATGCCATGCAGAATCCGATTTTTCGGCTTGAAGTCATGAATTTACTTAAAACTGTCGTACAAGAGGAACTCCAACCTAAGGTTGAGAAAAAAAGCGGTGAGCAAGGTGGCTCTGCTGATCAGAAGCAAGATGGTGGTGGTGGTGGAGGCGAAGGAGAACAAGGTGGAGGCCAATAATAAAAAGGCTGGTTCAACAACCAGCCTTTTTTTCTTATTCAAATTCCGCGTGCAACGTCGTAATTTGAGCAGCAATATCATTGTAAATTGCCCCTGTCGCCGACTCGGATTTATATACGGATGGAGAAAAGTCGGCTTCTGAAGGGTGATTGTCTGGGATACCCAGCGGAATTTGCGCCAGCAGCTTCGTATGAAGGGTATCTGCCAGCATAGCCCCGCCACCGCGTCCAAAAACATAGTCCTTTTCTCCGGTGGAGGATACATAATAGGACATGTTCTCCACAACACCAATGACCTTATGATCTGTTTGGAGCGCCATAGCCCCTGCACGTGCAGCTACAAAAGCTGCAGTTGCATGTGGGGTAGTGACAATGATTTCTTCACTCTGCGGAATCATTTGATGTACGTCAAGCGCTACATCGCCAGTCCCTGGTGGTAAATCGAGTATCATATAATCCAGTTGTCCCCATTCAACATCACTAAAAAACTGTCTGAGCATTCTCCCCAGCATGGGACCTCTCCAAATCACCGGATTGTTCTCTCTGACAAAGAAGCCCATAGACATGATTTTGATACCGAATCGCTCCACCGGCTGAATGATACCATCTTCGACAGAAGGAACCTCCTCCACCCCGATCATATCCGGCACGCTAAATCCATAGATATCCGCATCAATTAAACCCACATGCTTCCCCTGTCTAGCTAAAGCAGCAGCCAAATTTACAGCTACTGTCGATTTTCCGACACCACCTTTTCCGCTTGCAATGGCAATAAACCGGACGCCAGATGCTGGGCTAAGCAGCTCATGTTCTTCCATACCGACAGCATGTCCTTTGGTCAAAACCGGGTCAGCGGCTTCCTCGGTATTCTCCACAGCTTGAATTGCGGACTTTTCATGCTCAGATGCCTCACGAATACGAATATGGACGTGGCTTAATCCCGCCTCTTCTAACGTCTGCCGGATTTCCCGCTCCAGTTCTGCACACGTCTCTTCCTGGCTATTCAAACTAATAGCGGTCAGGGATACCCGATCCTCTTTAACAACCACATCCCGAATAAAATGGAGATCGACTAGACGGCGTCCTGTTTGAGGCTCCCGCACTTGTTGAAGTAGCTCTATAACTTGCTCTCTTGATTGCATGAATTATCAGCACCTCTGCTTTAATGAATTACGGAGTGGTAAACACTTACAGTATACCACTATCTGGCCTCAGGTGCTGGTGAGATCCCCTTTTCCCCGGCACTGTAACGCAAAATCCCCTTATATATGGACGCCGCCACCTGCCTTTGATAGTTCACGTCACTTAGTCGTCTGGCTTCCTCTGGATGGGACAAAAATCCGACTTCTACAAGGGCTGATGGCATTTTGAGAGCTTTCAATAAATAAACTGTGTTCACGGTCTTAGCCACTCTGTCCGTATTTTCCAAGTTGCGTTTGATTTCTTCCTGAATTAAAGACGCCAAATTCTCGTTATCTGCATGGTTAGGAACGTAAAAGGTCTGGGCTCCACTCCAACGGCTCGACGGAATACTGTTCATATGAATACTTAGAAAGAGGTCCGCTTTCTGCTCCTCAATTATACGCACACGCTGCTTCAAATCCTCCGTTTTTCTTCTGGAATAACCTTTCGTTTCTTGCTGCGCCAGGTCGCGGTCATCCTCACGTGTCATGACAACAACAGCACCTGCTTGCTGCAAATAATCCCGCAAATAAAAAGCGATTGCCAGATTAATATCCTTTTCAATAATTCCTTCTTTGCTAACCGCCCCTCCATCAGGCCCTCCGTGTCCAGCATCTATAGCAATTACTTTACCAGTAAGGGGTAAACTCCAATGGGTCCAAGCTCTCGAAGCAGGTATCTCATACAATGCCAGTGTAATAAACAGAACGGCGAGACAACAGCCCAACAGCATTTTTTGCAACGTCCGATAGCGAATCCACAGTGTAACCTCGTTTTTACGATTATTTTTTTGCATAACAAAACGCCTCCGTCCTATACAGATACTAATAATCTATATGGGACGAGGCGTGTAGATAGTACAACTCAGGCATGAACAAATTCCTTCATACCTTCAATCAGCACTTGAGCAACTTCCGGTCGTGTAAATTCAGGTGGCGGGCAAACCCCAGAGCGCAACAATTCCCGTACCTTGGTGCCCGAGAGCGTCAAATGATGCTCCTTGGGATGTGGGCATGTTTTACTTGAGGCCATATTTCCACATCGAGTGCAATAAAAGCTGTGTTCAAAGAACAATGGAGTAATCCCCAGCTCTTCAGGTGTAAAGTGCCTGAAAATTTCCTGTGCTTCGTAGGTACCATAATAGTCTCCTACCCCGGCATGATCCCTTCCAACAATAAAATGGGTGCAGCCATAGTTTTTTCGCACAATAGCATGGAAAATGGCCTCTCTAGGACCCGCGTATCGCATGGCAGCAGGAAATACCCCCAGAAAAGTCCGATCAGCCGGATAATAATTGTCCAGCAGCACCAGGTAGCTCTTCATACGCACATCTGCCGGAACGTCATCTGACTTGGTTTCACCAACGAGTGGGTTTAGAAACAAAGCATCCACAATCTCCATCGCGCTTTTCTGGATGTACTCATGCGCCCGGTGTACCGGATTTCGTGTTTGAAAACCGACCACTGTTTTCCAGCCTTTTTCTACAAAATAGTCGCGTGTCTGTGATGGTGTATAGTAAAACTCACTAAATTGTGTGGGCTCCGGCCGATTCAGCACTTGCACAGACCCACCAACATACGTAGAAGGTCGATCTAACAGTTTGTTTACGCCAGGATGAGCAGGGTCATCGGTCTTGAATACTCGTCTGGCTTCCTCAGCCTGATCTACCTGATAAATACTTTCAATATCAAGTACAGCATAGATAGTATCGTCTGTTTCACCCACCAAAGCCACCTGCTGACCTAATTTCAGTTCACTGGCTACACTTTCTACAACTGCAAGAGTAATGGGAATACTCCAGACTGTACCATCGGCAAGACGCATATCTGTTACCACCGACCGATAATCAGATTCATTCATAAACCCCGTCAAAGGAGAGAAAGCTCCCACTCCAATCAAATCCAGATCAGAAATGGTCCATGAGTTTACACGGATAGGAAACAATTCTCCTGCAGCCTGCAAAAGTGCTTTTTGCTCCGGTCCTGTAATGATTTTATCAACAAGTGTTCCGCCATGCGGAAGAATTGCAGTCATAATGCACTTCCCTTCTCTTCATAAATACGACTCATAGTTACCTGAATACCATTTTATTGATGGAGCCCACACTCTGTTTTCTCATTGCCTGACCAGCGACCTGCACGAGGGTCTTCACCTGGTAGAACTTCACGGGTACATTGCTCACAACCGATACTGGGATAATTGCGGTCATGCAATGGATTATACAGTACTTCATGAGTACGGATATAGTTCCATACATCCTCGGATGTCCAGCTTGCCAAGGGATTAAATTTAACGAGTCCAAACTTTTCATCATACTCTACCTTTTTTGAATTCGCACGGGTAGGGGCCTGATCCCGGCGAATACCAGTAATCCATGCATCGTATTGTGACAAAATGCGTGTCAGGGGCTCAACTTTGCGTATACCACAACATGTGTTAGGATCTGTTTTCCACAGTTCCTCTCCATGCTCAGCCGCTTGCTCTTCAGGAGTAATTAAGGGAGAGACCCTGACAAAATCCAAATTATATCTGGCTTTCATCTGATCTCGCGTATCGTAAGTTTCTTGAAAATGAAAGTCGGTGTCCAAGTAAAAAATGTCGGTGGAAGGGCTAATTTTTTGAAGCATATCTACTAGTACTACATCTTCTGCTCCGAAGCTACAAGCAAAGGTAAGATTGGGAAATGTAAGAACAGCATACTGGATAACTTCCTCTGGCGTAGCCTCTTCCAGTTCAATTGCCTTGACTCTAATCAACGCTTCTTTCTCCAATAAATTCATTATCAATGCGCCTCCATATGAAGATTCATAAATAAGTGGCATTTCAATACCGACTAAACTAATAAGATTAAATACAGTATAAAACTTTCACAATCATTGTCAATCCAAGGCAAAATGTCCTGATGTAAGCATTTATCTACCCAAATTTGCAGGAATGTTGTTCTGTCAGCATTCTTTAATGCTTTCTTGCGTATCCAACCAAGTTCATTGGCTTTATATAAAATATTCTTATACCAAACACTTGAAAATGGTCCATAGGCTCTTTTGTTACTAAAAATAACTAGTGTAGCTGAAGGAATGCTTGAATGGAGGCTTTTTACGTCAACAAAGACGGCTTGTTCTCTACTCTGCCGAAGACAAAGGCGTACCACCAGTACGCTTTTAAACAAAGGGCTTTCTCATATAACAATATATGGTAATAGTTTGGTCCTTGAAGGAATACATCCTATAGTTTTGACTTTGGAAGAGCAAGCCGAACGTGCGGATAAGCATTTTTTTGACAACCTACCTTGCTACGCAAAATTACTTAGTTGAATGATTTCTATAGCCAAAATGTATTATTGTACTATACATATGCTTGTGGATCTTCTGAGTGAAATGCTTTAGAGGCATCTAGGAGCAGCGTATCCTAATCTTGGCCTAGTGCGCGGCAGCAATGCTGAACAGCTTTGGGTTGCTTGATCAAGCAAGAACCATCTGTAGAAAAAAGCAAGCATCGTTTCTGAATCTAAGATTATCGAAGGGTGCTAACCGAGGGAATTGAAAATAACTTTAGGTTCCAAAGCTCTTATTTTGCTTTCCAAAGATGAAGTCCGTATGTGGACGAGTTCAGATGAAGGCAAACTAACCTTTACTCGAATTTTTAGCCAGATGAAATCGACTACACTATTCTGGAGCTCTGGCGTCAGCGATGCTTTCATTGTGGAAATTATAAAAGAAATAACTGCGCGCTGAACTCTTATTATGCCTCTATCCCATCCTAAAGCGCTTGTAGAGGCAATTCCCGAGGAATTGATCCACTGGACACAAGCAAGACTCTTATCGCTACTGGAAGCCTATTTAAAGCCTGTCATCAAGGAGGGTCAATTTTATGAGGGTAGACACAGTCGGACAATACATGGTGCTCCCGGTTATAGTTTGGAGCGATTGCTGTGTAGACTATTTCCATTACCAGTAACATGTAAATCGCCGTTGCCATTGCAGTAGCCTAGAAAGCGGACAGTGCCAGGCTAAAGAGCGTCCTTCTCTCAGTGCACACAAATAAAAAGAGGTATTCCTTGCCGTATCCCTAGCTGCGCCCAAAACAGCTGTACAAGAGGCATAGACAATACCAGCCAGAACATATCAAGGGACTTTACATAAACAAGTGAAAGCAAAGTATCTAGTGAAACAGCACTTAGCAGAGAATATTAAGATGAGGCTATATTGAATAGTCGAACATTATATTTTAGTCACAGGTTATAAACATTACAGAATAAACTCCGTGGAAATAGCAAACTGTATTTGTGTATAACAATATCGTCTTCAATTACATCGTGGATAACTTTTCGTGTTCCATGCATTTGCATGCGGTTATTTATGTATTCGCAGAAACATGCTGAAGCCTATGAATTTTAGAGTAGGTCTACTTATCCACATGTGGATAATAATCAGGAAATGACTAAATAAAAAAGAACCCTTTCCATAAGGAAAAGGTTCTTCTGTATTCGAAATATTAACGTTTCGAGAACTGTGGTGCACGACGAGCGGCTTTGAGACCGTACTTTTTACGTTCTTTCATACGTGGGTCACGAGTCAAGAAGCCTGCTTTTTTCAAAGCTGGACGGAATTCCGGATCTGCTTTCAACAGAGCACGGGAAATACCGTGGCGAATTGCGCCGGCTTGACCAGAGATACCACCACCATGAGCGATAACGAGTACGTCATAGCTGCCAACTGTTTCTGTCAGGTTCAGTGGTTGTTTTACGATCAGTTTGAGAGTTTCCAAACCGAAATATTCATTAATATCACGCTTATTGATGACAATGCGTCCTTCACCCGGTACGAGACGAACACGAGCTACCGAATGTTTACGACGACCTGTCCCATAGTATTGTACTTGTGCCATGAAACTGTCCTCCCTTTTAATTATCCGCGAAGTTCGTAAACTTCAGGTTTTTGTGCTGCATGTGGATGCTCAGTGCCTCTGTAAGCTTTAAGTCTCAGCTTCATTTTCTCGCCTTGACGAGTTTTAGGAAGCATACCGTGAACAGCCAATTCCAACATACGCTCAGGCTTGTTCTTAACCATTTCTTGTGCAACCGTTACTTTCAGACCACCCGGATGCAGGGAGTGACGGTAGTATTTCTTGTTCTCCATTTTTTTACCGGTTAATACGATTTTTTCCGCATTGATTACAACAACAAAATCACCTGTGTCCACATGTGGTGTAAATTGTGGCTTGTGTTTGCCGCGAATCAACGCAGCCGCTTCGCTTGCCAGACGGCCGAGCGTTTTGCCTTCGGCATCAATGATGTGCCAGTTGCGCTCAACTTCATTTGGCTTCGCCATATACGTAGTACGCATGAAAAGTATCCTCCTTAAGTTCGTTAACAGAAATCATCATTTATCTTCGTTCGTTAAGTTGCTGCATTATTGATGGATTAGATGTTAATTTAAAGTGATTATCTTAATTGGGGCTGTGGGAAAGCCATTAAGAAAACACAACTTTTATATTACAGGATAACCATCAATTCCGCAAGGGTAAAATCAATGTTTTTTGATGTTTTCGTCGTACTCTACATTCCAGAGCGTTAAAGCGTGTCCAACGGCCGTAGGTCCGGCCTTTGAACGATTTTTCGCCTCTAAAATGGAAGGAATATCATCCGACGATTTTTTGCCTTCTCCCACTTCCAGCAAAGTACCCATAATAATCCGAACCATGTGCTGCAAAAATCCGCTACCTGTAATATAAGTATGGATAATTCCCTGATCATCCGAGTCCGGACGTGAAAAGGAATGGTCTACTGTCATATAGGCTTCGTAAATAGTGCGAACATGATTCGTCTTTTGGGAACGTCGAGATGCGAACGAAGTATAGTCAAAGGTGCCAACTAAATGAGCTAACCCTTCCTCCATCGCTCTTACATCCAGACTCGTTGGATGATGGGCCTGTGTACGACGGTGAAAGATGTCCGGAAACCGGTTCGCATTAATACTGTACCGATATGTCTTCCGCTTCGCCATGCGGCGTGCATGAAAGGACAGTGGCACCTCTCTCGCATCCGTAACGATGATATCACGAGGCAACCAGGCATTAAGTGCCAGACACCAGCGCTGTAACGGAATCGGCGATTCAGTGTGAAAATTGAATACCTGCCCGTATGCATGTACACCTGCATCTGTACGGCCTGAGCCTGTAATTTTAAGACGCTCGCCCGTCAATGAGTAAATAGCATGTTCAAGGCAGTCCTGAATGGTGTTACCGTTAGGCTGCGTCTGAAAGCCATCATAGTGGGTTCCGTCATAGTTCACCTTCATGCACAAGTTCCGCATGCTTCTCACACCTTTGTAGGGGTAGTCTCTGGCCTTGCAAGGAATAACCGAACATAACAAAGGAGAAGCCCCTCAAGGACTCCTCCAAGAGAAAAAAAGGGTTGTTCAGAATCAAGCCGATTCTGTCCACCCTTCCCTCATCTTCACCTGTTTACGCGCGGTCAACCAATTCCAGATATACCATTGGAGCGGCGTCGCCACGACGAGGTCCCAATTTCAGGATACGAGTGTATCCACCTGGACGCTCAGTGTAACGTGTAGCCAATTCGCTAAACAGCTTTTGGATTGCATCCTGCTCACCATCCAAAGTTTCACGGCGAACGAACGCAGCCACTTGACGACGTGCGTGCAGATCTCCTTTTTTCGCTTTGGTGATCAGTTTTTCAGCAATAGAACGAACTTCTTTCGCTTTAGCCTCAGTAGTTTGGATACGCTCATACAAGAACAGATCGGTTACCAAATCACGAAACAAAGCTTTACGGGCACTGGAGTTACGGCCCAATTTTTGGTATGCCATGTAATTTCCCCTCCTTCACAAAAACGTTGCTGTACTATTCTTCCGTACGAAGTCCTAAACCAAGTTCCTCGAGCTTCTCTTGTACTTCTTCCAAAGATTTGCGACCCAAGTTACGGACCTTCATCATATCTTCTTCAGATTTAGTCGTGAGTTCTTGTACCGTATTGATACCAGCGCGCTTAAGGCAGTTATAGGAACGGACGGAGAGATCCAGCTCTTCGATCGTCATTTCAAGAACTTTTTCTTTCTTGTCTTCTTCTTTTTCAACCATAATTTCAGCATCTTTTGCCTCGTCCGTGAGACCCACGAACAACATCACATGCTCGGTCAAAATTTTGGCTCCAAGGCTCACTGCTTCCTCGGGACGAATACTTCCGTCAGTCCAAACCTCAAGTGTCAGCTTGTCATAATTCGTAACCTGGCCGACACGCGTATTTTCTACGCCGTAGTTCACGCGTGCAATCGGAGTGTAGATGGAGTCGACGGGAATGACGCCGATCGGCTGGTCATCACGTTTGTTCCGATCCTGCTTAACGTAACCGCGACCGCGATTGGCAAAAATACGCATGTGAAGTCTCGAACCCGGTCCGAGCGTAGCAATGTGAAGATCCGGATTAAGAATTTCCACATCACTATCCGCACGGATATCTCCTGCCGTTACAACTCCTTCGCCTTCCGCATCGATTTCGAGTACTTTCTCTTCATCCGAGTGGATTTTAAGCGATAAAGCTTTCAAGTTCAGAATGATCTCCGTTACGTCTTCCTTCACACCGGGAACCGTTGCAAACTCGTGCAGAACCCCATCGATCTGAACCGATGTGACTGCTGCCCCCGGTAACGAGGATAACAGAATACGGCGAAGCGAGTTTCCCAGCGTCGTACCGTATCCGCGTTCCAGCGGTTCTACTACGAATTTTCCATAGGTGCCATCATCATTGACGTCAACCGTCTCAATTTTCGGCTTTTCGATTTCTATCACTGCAATATCCCTCCTTCAAAACGTCGCTCCTATATGAAACATTCACCTTATCCATAGTCTATCATGCAGTATACCTAAACATCCATTCTTGGCAGTTTGTGCCGGATCTATACTACACGCAGAGGAGAAATCTCATTAGACGCGACGACGTTTTGGAGGACGGCATCCGTTATGAGGTACCGGAGTTACGTCTTTGATCAGGTTAACTTCCAAACCAGCAGCTTGCAAAGAGCGGATTGCTGCTTCGCGACCTGCACCAGGTCCTTTAACCATGACTTCGACAGTTTTCATGCCGTGTTCCATAGCAGCTTTAGCAGCAGTTTCTGCGGCCATTTGCGCTGCAAATGGAGTAGATTTACGGGAACCACGGAATCCCATGCCGCCTGAGCTGGCCCAAGAGATTGCGTTACCGTGTGGATCTGTGATCGTAACGATCGTGTTGTTGAACGTGGAACGGATGTGTGCCACGCCAGTTTCGATATTTTTACGGTCACGGCGTTTTGTACGTACAACTTTTTTCGGTTTAGCCATTGAATGTTATCCTCCCTTCTTATTTCTTTTTGTTCGCTACAGTCCGACGAGGACCTTTACGGGTACGAGCATTAGTTTTAGTACGTTGTCCGCGAACAGGCAACCCACGACGGTGACGAACACCACGGTAGCACCCAATCTCAGTCAGACGTTTAATATTCAAGGAAATTTCACGACGCAGATCGCCTTCTACTTTAACTTCTTTGTCGATCGTTTCACGTAATTTGCTCACTTCATCTTCAGTCAAATCACGAACACGCGTGTTTGCACTGATGCCTGTTTCCTTCAAGATTTTCTGAGAAGTCGTTTTACCGATTCCGAAAATGTAAGTCAAGGCGATCTCAACGCGTTTGTCACGTGGCAAATCCACACCAGCTATACGAGCCATTTTACGCTACACCCCCTTCTATTAACCTTGTTTTTGTTTGTGTTTCGGATTTTCGCAAATAACCATTACGTTCCCTTTGCGGCGAATGACTTTGCATTTTTCGCAAATAGGTTTTACAGAAGGTCTTACCTTCATGTTGATTACCTCCTCCAAGCTTTACCCTGGTAAAACTCGCTTCGTGAACATTCACATCGTTTTGCCGAGCAAAACAAGTTTTTTAAATGACATACGTTTAATAAAAACCTGCATGAATTACTTGCGGTACGTTATACGGCCTTTGGTTAAATCGTAAGGCGATAACTGTACAACCACCTTGTCGCCTGTCAAAATACGGATAAAGTGCATCCGCAGCTTTCCGGAAACATGAGCAAGAATTTGATGACCGTTCTCCAGCTCTACCTTGAACGTAGCGTTCGGCAGTGGCTCGATTACCGTACCTTCAACCTCAATGACATCTTCTTTGGCCAAAGTCAGTCTCCTTTCTCTTCAGCTTGGTATTCGGACGAGTCCAGGAAAGTTTTCACTGCATGGCGCAGCTTTCCATTCGTCACCCGACCGCTTTCGTTTAAACTGTTTACAATCTCGCTACTAATCTTTGGCTGAGGCACCAAATGAAGAACATTTTTCTTCTTCGCTTGATCAAACTTTCGTTTATCCCCATCCGCAATATATACAAACCTGCTATCTGCTACTGAAACGACAACCGCAATCTGTCCGGCACCTCTGCCTTTCAGAATCTTCACCAGCTGACCGATTTGCAGGTTTCCTTGCTGAACCATTACAATCACCTACGCACTCAGTTTCGTGAAAATGTCCATGCCGCCCGTTTCGCACGTCACCGCTTGCTCGTTATGAGCACATGAGGTTACGTTCATCGTAACGACCGTCCAGTTGTCTTCCAGCGTCCCTACATGGTGAGAACCTATCTGAATCATTGATTCAATAGCCAGCCCAATGCCGGTTTTCAGCCTCGGCCCCTGCTCAGGAATACCACGGTTTGGATTCTCAATATATTGCTGAATGGCATGCGACATTGTAAACTGGCGAGTTTTCGCGATGATATCGCCTTTGTTTAACTTGCGTTTGCCGGGAAATCCGTGCACCAGTTGTTCGTTGACTGAAGCGCAAATGCTAGCAGGAAAACCGTTATAACCTTTAAAAGACGGCACAGCTCCCTGACTGCGAATATACCGATCAGCTAAATGATCAAGTTCACCGGTCGTAATACCGGGCTCGATGTGTCCTGCCAAGAGATGATCCGTTTCCGTATCTATTCTCTTAGCTTTCCTCATAAAGCTTGATTCCGTCCCCGACTTGCAAATGATCATTACAGCTAACCCCGCAACAAGGACACGATATTTTGGGAAACCACATCAATATCCTGTTCTCCGTCAATATGACGCAGAAGATTCTGGTTCTCATAAAACGTGAGGAGTGGTGCTGTTTTATTACTATATTCGTCAAGTCGTGTTCTTACGCTATCTTCATTATCGTCAGGACGCTGATAGAGTTCCCCACCGTCTTTATCGCAAATGCCTTCAACCTTAGGAGGATTAAAGACAATATGATAGCTAGTTCCGCAGCTTTTACAAACCCGCCGTCCTGTGATTCGTGCCAACAAGTTGTCACTATCCACTTTCAGGTTGATGACGTCATCTAGCTTCGTATTCAAACGACCCAAAATTTGATCCAAGGCTTCAGCTTGAGCCAAAGTTCTTGGAAAACCGTCCAGCAAGAACCCTTTCTTGCAATCTGGCTGTTGTAGCCGTTCTTCA
The DNA here is from genome assembly GCF_038005565.1 of Paenibacillus sp. FSL R10-2748. Classification (NCBI taxonomy): domain Bacteria; kingdom Bacillati; phylum Bacillota; class Bacilli; order Caryophanales; family Paenibacillaceae; genus Paenibacillus; species Paenibacillus sp. FSL R10-2748. The sequence continues at coordinate 47,808 of NZ_JBBOTK010000016.1, read as the reverse complement.
ACGATACCGATTGTTACGTCATCCGGAACAAGTTCACCCTTGTCGATATATTCTTTAGCTTTAATGCCAATAGGTGTTCCCTGTTTCATCGCTAGGCGAAAAGCATCACCTGTCGAGATATGAGGAATGCCGAATTCCTTCACAATGACATCTGCTTGTGTACCTTTACCAGCCCCCGGAGGGCCCATGATCAAAATATTCACAATCTGTCACTCCTCAAGACGACCCCTACACAAGAAACAGCACAAAAGGTGCCGGTAAGCATGCGAACATCCTAAGCCGGTACCTATTGCCTATTTGTTGATGAAGCCTTTGTAATGGCGTTTGATCAGTTGGCTTTCGATTTGCTTCATTGTATCCAATGCTACACCAATGATGATGAGCAATGAAGTACCGCCAATTTGCACGGAACGAGGCAAGCCCGAAAGCGAACCGAAGAATACCGGCAAAACGGATATGACTGCCAGAAACAAGGCTCCTGTCATTGTCAAACGTGACATTACTCGTGTCAAGTATTTCTCCGTGGCTTTACCCGGGCGAATTCCCGGAATATAACCGCCGTTTTTCTTCATATTGTCGGCCATTTGCTGCGGATTCATCTGTACAAAGGTATAGAAGAATGTGAAACCGATAATCATTACGACATACAAAACCATGCCCAGCGGCTTGTCATAATACAAGTAAGTGGTAACCCACTTAGCCCAAACATGATCTGCCCAGAAACTCGCAATAATTGTCGGGAATTGCAGCAATGATACCGCAAAGATTACCGGAATAACGCCTGCCGCATTAATTTTCATCGGAATATGCGTATTCTGGCCACCGTACATTTTGTTGCCAACTACACGTTTCGCGTATTGTACCGGGATTTTCCGAATACCTTGCTGGATGTAGATAACACCAACAATAATCAGAACAATCACCAGGGCAATTATAATTGCCTTCAGAATATTCATAAACAGCTGATCTGCCTGAATAAACTGAGATTCTACAACCGTCCGAATATGTCTTGGAATACCCGCTGCAATCCCTGCGAAGATAACAATAGAGATACCATTGCCGATTCCCTTTTCGGTAATTTGCTCACCGAGCCACATAAGGAACGTAGTTCCTGCTGTAAGCACAATGGCAATGACCAGATAATCTGCAAAAGTGGCTCCTGGAATCATCGCTGCACCGTACAGTCGATTAAAGCCAATCGACGTTCCGAATGCTTGAATCAGGCCAAGTATTACCGTACCATAACGCGTAATTTGAGCCAACTTCTTTTTACCATGCTCTCCTTGTTTAGCCCATTCCGCAAGTTTCGGAATCACGTCCATTGACAGCAACTGTACAATGATGGACGCTGTAATATATGGCATAATCCCGAGGGCGAAGATCGAAAACTGATACAATGCGCCCCCTGAGAAGGTGTTAAGGAGTCCAAACAACTCGCTTCCTGCCTGATCCTGAGAAGTAAAGACTTGCTTGTTCACGCCGGGAACCGGCACAAAGGAGCCAATACGATATACAAAGAGTATAAACAGGGTGAACAGGATTCGGGTTCTAAGATCCTCAACCCGCCATATATTTTTCAGGGTCTTGAACATTAGATCACCTCGGTTTTACCGCCGGCAGCTTCAATTTTCTCTACCGCAGATTGAGAGAACTTGTTCGCTTTAACTGTCAATTTTACAGTGATTTCACCGTTACCCAGAATTTTGATTCCGGATTTAGCGTTTTTCACAATGCCATTGTTCAGCAAAAACTCAGGGCTTACTTCTGTACCCGCTGCAAAACTGTTCAAATCTTCGATATTCAAAACCGCATACTCTTTACGAGTAGGATTTACGAAACCGCGTTTAGGCAAGCGACGATACAGTGGGTTTTGACCACCCTCGAAGCCCGGACGTACACCACCGCCGGAACGAGCGTTTTGACCTTTATGACCACGACCAGAAGTTTTACCCGTACCGCTACTAGGACCACGACCCAAACGTTTACGTTCTTTGCGGGAGCCTGGAGCTGGGGAAAGCTCATGTAACTTCATCGTTCGTTGCACCTCCTTGATTATTGTTAAAATACTTTATTTCTTAAGCCTCAATTTCTTTAACAGAAACCAAATGGCTAACTTGATTAATCATCCCGCGAATAGCTGCATTGTCGGGTTGAACTACTTTATGGTTGATTTTACGCAAGCCGAGCGTTTTAACAGTCGTTCTCTGATTACCAGGACGGCCGATCAACGAACGAACGAGGGTAATTTCTAATTTCGCCATGATATTCCCTCCTTAGCCCAGCAGCTCTTCGATGGATTTGCCGCGCAATTTTGCAACTTCTTCAGCGCGTTTCAAGCGGGACAAACCTTCCAAAGTCGCATTGACCATATTCATGGAATTCGAAGAACCCAAAGATTTTGTCAAGATATCACCTACACCAGCAAGTTCCAGTACAGCACGAACCGGACCACCAGCGATAACTCCAGTACCTTCCGATGCCGGTTTCAACAGAACCCGGCCAGCACCGAACTTACCTGTAACAAGGTGAGGAATTGTTGTTCCTACGAGTGGAACGTGAACCAGGTTTTTCTTAGCATCTTCAATACCTTTGCGAATTGCATCAGGTACTTCGCCAGCTTTACCGATTCCAGCGCCTACCCAGCCGTTGCCGTCGCCCACTACTACCAGAGCACTGAAGCTGAAACGGCGTCCGCCTTTGACAACTTTAGCTACACGATTAATATTTACTACTCTTTCAGTCAGTTCCAAAGTATTCGGATCTACACGCAAGTCGTTAACCTCCTTTTGAGAAATGTCTTAGAATTCAAGGCCTGCTTCGCGAGCTGCATCAGCCAAAGCTTGAATCCGTCCATGATACAAGTATCCACCACGGTCAAATACGATGTTAGCATGGCCTTTTTCTTTCGCACGTTTAGCAACGAGTTCGCCAACTTTACGAGCTGCTTCTACACTACCGCCGTTTTTGATTTCGCTGCTCAGTTCTTTATCCATAGTGGATGCAGATACCAATGTTACACCAGCTACATCATCAATCAGTTGTGCGTAGATATGCTTGGAAGAGCGGAATACGTTCAAACGAGGACGTACAGCCGTACCTTCGATTTTCTTACGTACACGCAGATGTCTTCTGACACGTGCTTTATTTTTATCTTGTTTTGTAATCATCTCAAGTTTTCACTCCCTTCAGTTTGCCTTTTAAAACTTTATACTAAGACGCACTGGGTAAAAAAGAAGTACGAAGTCTTTCCTGCAGAAAGACCGCACAAAGTCGGTAAGAAACTTATTTCTTCTTACCGGCTTTACCTTCTTTACGAATGATGCGCTCGCCTTCGTATTTAATCCCTTTACCTTTGTACGGTTCAGGTTCACGAACGGAACGAATTTTAGCAGCGTAGGCACCTACACGCTCTTTATCAATTCCGCGAACGATGATTTTAGTGTTCGAAGGAACTTCGAATTCGATGCCCGCTTCCGGTGTGATTTCAACCGGGTGAGAGTATCCAACGTTCAGAACGATTTTATCTCCGGATTTGCTTGCACGATATCCGACCCCAACCAGCTCCAGAGATTTTGAAAACCCTTCAGTTACACCACTTACCATGTTGTTGACAACGCTGCGGGTTGTTCCATGCAAAGAGCGGTGAAGTTTGTTGTCCGAAGGACGAACTACATTAATTTCATTGTTTTCCACAGTAACGGACATGTCTTTATGAAGCTCACGAGTCAATGTTCCTTTAGGACCTTTAACTGTGATCGCTGTGTTGTTCAAAGTCACGTCAACACCACTTGGTACTGTGATTGGTTTACGACCAATACGGGACATATCTGTTGCACCTCCTATCTTTTAAACGTTATCTTACCAAACGTAGCAAACAACTTCTCCGCCGGCTTTGGACTGACGTGCTTCTTTGTCGGTCATGATACCTTTGGATGTTGAAATGATTGCGATCCCGAGTCCACCCAATACGCGTGGAATCTCATTGCTCTTCGTGTAAACGCGAAGACCTGGTTTACTGATTCTTTTCAAACCTGTAATAACACGCTCGTTGTTCGCACCGTATTTCAAGAAAATACGGATAATCCCTTGTTTGCTATCTTCAACAAATTCCGCATCACGAATGAATCCTTCACGTTTCAGGATGTCGGCGATTTGTTTTTTCATTGTAGATGCAGGCATTTCTACTGTTTCGTGACGAACTGTGTTCGCGTTACGAATACGAGTAAGCATATCTGCAATTGGATCAGACATAGTCATTGTGTATAAACCTCCTTCCCAAACAGGACTTTTTACCAGCTTGCTTTTTTCACGCCAGGAATCTGGCCTTTATAAGCTAATTCACGGAAGCAAATTCTGCAGATCTTAAACTTTTGCAGTACCGAATGTGGACGACCACAACGCTCGCAACGAGTGTAAGCACGAACTTTAAACTTTGGTGTGCGTTGTTGTTTGACTTTCATTGAAGTTTTTGCCACTTAGCCTGACACCTCCTAAATAGTTTCGGAGAACAGGGTGTCTTTAAAATCAGACGCCCGAAACGTTATGCCAACATTATTTTGCGAAAGGCATGCCCAGCTGAGTCAGAAGCTCACGGGACTCTTCGTCAGTTTTGGCAGTCGTTACGATAACGATGTCCATACCACGAACTTTATCAACTTGATCATACTCGATTTCCGGGAAGATCAACTGTTCTTTCAGACCAAGCGTGTAGTTACCACGTCCGTCGAAAGCTTTTGTCGATACACCATGGAAGTCACGTACGCGAGGAAGAGTAATGTTGAACAATTTGTCCAAGAAATAATACATACGCTCGCCACGAAGTGTTACCTTTACACCGATCGGCATGTTTTCACGCAATTTAAAACCTGCAATAGATTTTTTTGCGCGAGTGATTACTGGTTTTTGACCAGCAATCAGCTGCATGTCGTTGAGAGCTGAATCAAGTACTTTGGAGTTTTGGACTGCGTCGCCAACACCCATGTTGATTACAACTTTCTCGATTTTAGGCACTTGCATCACTGTTGTATAGTTGAACTTCTGCATCAAAGCAGGAGTGATTTCTTTCAAGAAACGTTCTTTCATTCTTGTTGTAGCCATGAATCATATACCTCCTTTCTTCAAAAAATAATTAGTCGATCACTTCGCCAGAACGTTTTGCAATGCGCACTTTTTTTCCGTTGTCCAAAACTTTGTAACCAACACGGGTTACTTTTCCGCTCTTCGGATCAATGTGCATAACGTTGGAAACGTGAATCGGAGCTTCTTTCTCGATGATGCCGCCTTGTGGATTCAGCTGATTAGGCTTTTGGTGTTTTTTAATCATGTTAACACCTTCCACAAGCACACGGTTTTGACGAGGGTAAGCAGCGATAACGCGACCTTTTTTACCTTTATCTTTACCTGTAATCACCAGAACAGTGTCGTCTTTTTTGACGTGAAGCTTGTTGTTATGGGATTCCAGAACTTTTTTCACTTTTGGCATTTCGTACACCTCCTACGGGCACATTTTAAGGTGAGTTTAGATCACTTCCGGAGCCAAGGAAACGATTTTCATGAAGTCCTTGTCACGAAGTTCGCGAGCAACTGGTCCGAAAATACGAGTACCACGTGGGCTCTTGTCTTCTTTAACGACCACTGCTGCGTTCTCGTCAAATCCGATGTAGGAACCGTCTTTACGGCGGATAGAACGTTTAGTACGAACAACAACCGCTCTTACTACATCACCCTTTTTGACAACGCCGCCTGGTGTTGCTTGTTTTACGGAACAAACGATCAGGTCACCAATTTGAGCTGTACGACGTCCCGTACCACCGAGCACACGGATACACATCAGTTCCTTCGCGCCGGAATTGTCAGCTACAGTCAAACGTGTAAATGGTTGAATCATTTATTTATCCTCCTTTCGGAAAAACTACATTACATTAGATTATAACAGCTTTTTCAACGATTTCGACCAGTCTCCAGTTTTTGTCTTTGGACAAAGGGCGAGTTTCCATGATTTTAACAGTATCACCAATTTGTGCAGTGTTGTTTTCATCATGAGCTTTGAATTTCTTAGTTACTTTAATACGTTTATGGTAGAGATCATGTTTTTTGTAAGTTTCTACAGCAATCACAATCGTTTTATCCATTTTGTCGCTGACTACTTTACCGACTAATACTTTACGGGCATTACGTTCGCTCATTGTTGGCCTCCTTCCTAATTACAGGCGGATTTTCCACCCGGTCTGATATCTTAGCTAATCCCAAGTTCTCTTTCACGGATCACAGTTTTAGCACGAGCAATTTCCTTACGCACAGCGCCGATCCGAGTCGGGTTATCAAGCTGACCGGTAGCGAGTTGAAAACGAAGGTTGAAAAGTTCTTCTTTAAAACCGGAGATCTTTTGTTCGATTTCAGCAGTGGTTAGGTTGCGGAATTCACTAGCCTTCATTTGCTTCACCACCCAATTCTTCACGTTTCACAAACTTAGTTTTGATTGGCAGTTTGTGAGCGGCAAGACGCATTGCTTCACGAGCAATCTCTTCCGGAACACCAGCAAGTTCGAACATAATCTTGCCTGGTTTCACTACTGCAACCCATTTTTCTACGTTACCTTTACCACTACCCATACGAACCTCAAGAGGCTTCTGAGTAATTGGTTTGTCAGGGAAAATTTTAATCCAAACCTTACCACCACGTTTGATGTAACGAGTCATCGCAATACGAGCAGCTTCGATTTGACGGTTAGTAATCCATGCAGGTTCAGTAGCTTGCAAACCGTACTCACCAAAGTTCAGTGTAGTACCGCCTTTTGCACGACCCTTCATATGACCACGTTGTTGTTTACGATGTTTTACGCGTTTTGGTACCAACATGATTAGTTGCCTCCTTCCTGAGGAGCTTGTTTCTTAGCTGGAGGAAGAACCTCTCCACGATAGATCCATACTTTTACGCCAAGACGACCGTAAGTAGTATGAGCTTCCGCTGTACCATAGTCAATGTCGGCACGAAGCGTATGCAGTGGAACAGTTCCTTCGCTGTACCCTTCGGAACGAGCGATTTCGGCACCGCCAAGACGTCCGCCTACTTGAGTTTTAATTCCTTTTGCTCCGGAGCGCATAGTTCTTTGAATCGCTTGTTTCAAAGCACGACGGAAAGAAACACGACGTTCCAATTGTTGTGCAATGCTTTCAGCAACCAGAATTGCGTCCAGTTCAGGATTTTTAATTTCAGAAATATTGATGTGTACCTTTTTACCGCCTGCGATTTTAGTAATTTCATTACGCAGATTTTCAACTTCGGAACCACCCTTACCGATAACCATACCTGGTTTCGCAGTGTGAATCGTTACGTTGACACGGTTAGCTGCTCTCTCGATTTCAACACGGGATACAGCGGAGTCTTTCAATCTTTTTTTCAGATGTTCACGAATTCTAACGTCTTCCAGCAAAAGATCACCGAAATCTTTGCCTGCATACCATTTGGATTCCCAATCACGGATAATACCGATTCGGAGTCCGACGGGATTTACCTTTTGGCCCACACGTTTTCCCTCCTTATTTTTCAGATACCACCAGAGTAATATGACTGGTGCGTTTGTTGATACGGCTTGCACGACCCATTGCACGCGGGCGGAATCGTTTCATTGTAGGACCTTGGTTTACAAAAACCTGAGATACTACCAATTTATTTACGTCCAAAGAGTAGTTGTGATCTGCATTCGCAATCGCAGAATTCAACAATTTCTCAACGACTGGAGAAGCGGACTTTGGAGTGTGACGAAGAATTGCAATCGCCTCACCAACCTGCTTACCGCGAATCAAATCGATAACAAGTTTCACTTTGCGAGCAGAAATCCGCACGGATTTAGCATGTGCTTTTGCTTCCATTGAGTTTACCTCCTCTCAAACACTACGCTGTGTTGATTATCTTCTTGTTTTCTTATCGTCATCCGTATGGCCTTTGTACGTACGTGTTGGAGCGAATTCGCCCAATTTGTGTCCGACCATATCTTCCGTTACGTATACTGGCACGTGTTTACGACCATCGTATACACCAAACGTATGTCCGATAAATTGTGGGAAAATCGTAGAGCGACGGGACCAAGTTTTGATTACCACTTTTTTGTCCGACTCGTTCAAAACCTCTACTTTTTTCAACAGGTAACCATCAATGAATGGTCCTTTTTTGAGACTGCGACCCATTTATGAATCCTCCCTTCGTTAAAACGTAGTCGTTCCTTAATATGTTAACGTGCGACTTAAGCGCACGTTTTATTACTTAGTACGACGACGAACGATGTACTTATCAGATGCTTTACCTTTTTTACGTGTCTTGTAACCAAGGGTTGGTTTACCCCATGGAGACATTGGAGATTTACGTCCGATTGGAGCGCGACCTTCACCACCACCGTGTGGGTGATCGTTAGGGTTCATTACAACACCGCGAACTTCAGGACGTTGTCCCAACCAGCGACTACGACCGGCTTTACCGATTTTCACCAGTTCGTGGTCTTCGTTACCTACAGAACCGATTGTAGCGCGGCAAACTTTCAGAATGCGGCGAACTTCACCAGAAGACAAACGAATTGTAACATACTTTTCTTCTTTACCAAGAAGTTGGGCTTCCGTACCAGCAGCGCGAACGAGTTGGCCACCTTTACCCGGTTTCAATTCAATGTTGTGGATAACCGTACCTACTGGAATGTTTTCCAATGGCAAGGAGTTACCGATTTTGATATCGGAACCTGCACCGGATACCACTTCGTCTCCTACTTTCAGACCTTTAGGAGCGATGATGTAACGTTTTTCACCATCCACATAGTGGATAAGTGCGATGTTGGACGTACGGTTTGGATCATATTCGATCGTAGCAACGCGGCCCGGTATTCCATCTTTGTTACGTTTGAAGTCAATAATACGGTATTTACGTTTGTGTCCGCCGCCTTGATGACGAACTGTAATTTTACCTTGGTTATTGCGTCCAGCTTGCTTGCTCAGAGGTGCCAGCAACGATTTCTCGGGCTGATTAGTTGTAATCTCCTCGAAAGTAGATACAGACATAGCACGTCTGGCCGGGGACGTTGGTTTATACTTTTTAATTGGCACTGAGTTTCCCTCCTTACTTTACAGTTTCAATTATACCGTTTCAAAAAACTCAAGCGGCTTACTGTCTTTGCTCAGCGTTACGAACGCTTTCTTCCACTCGCTCGTATAGCCGGAATGACGTCCGTAGCGTTTTGGTTTTGCAGGAACACGAAGCGTATTTACGTTACTTACTTTCACGTTAAAAATGGCTTCGATTGCTTTTTTAACTTCGACTTTGTTAGAACGAATGTCAACCTCGAAAACGTATTTCAAGTCATTCATCATACCAGCCGTACGTTCGGTGATAACCGGACGTTTGATAATATCACGAGGATCCTTCATTACGCGAGCACCTCCTCTACCTTCTGAACTGCTTCCTTCGTAATGATCAGTTTGTCGTGTCCGAGCACATCAAGAACATTAATGCCGTCTGCGGCTACAAACTTCACACCAGGAATATTACGAGCGGACAGTGCTACATTATCATCATAGCTAGGAGCTACGATCAATGCTTTACGATCAGCTTTAAGGTTATTCAAAATGGCTGCGAATTCTTTCGTTTTAGGTCCGTTCAGTGTAAGAGCGTCCAATACGATAATTTCATTCTCAATCACTTTGGATGACAACGCCGATTTGATCGCCAGACGACGAACCTTTTTAGGCAATTTGTAAGCATAGCTGCGTGGAGTGGGGCCGAATACAGTACCGCCACCAACCCATTGCGGTGCACGGATCGAACCTTGACGAGCGCGGCCAGTACCTTTTTGTTTCCAAGGTTTACGTCCGCCACCACGTACTTCAGAACGTCCTTTTACTTTGTGAGTACCTTGACGCAGGGAAGCCAATTGCATAACAACAGCGTCATGAAGAACGTGCTTATTCGGCTCGATACCGAACACTGCGTCGTTCAATTCAATTTCACCAACTTGGCTGCCGCTAATATTAAATAGTGCTACTTTTGGCATTTCGTGTTCCTCCTTTCTTCAGTTGTTTATTTTTTCACTGTTTCTAATACTTTAACGAAGCTATTTTTAGGTCCTGGAATGGAACCTTTCACGAGCAATACATTACGTTCTGTATCGATCTTAACAACTTCAAGACGTTGGATCGTTACCGTTTCATGCCCCATGTGTCCTGGAAGGTGTTTACCTTTAGGAACGCGGTTAGCTTGAATGGAACCCATAGAACCTGGACCTCTGTGGTAACGCGAGCCGTGTGCCATTGGTCCGCGGCTTTGTCCCCAACGTTTGATAACGCCGGCAAAACCTTTACCTTTAGAAATACCTGTTACGTCAACGAATTCGCCTTCTGTGAAGACATCAGCCTTCAGTTCTTGGCCAACCTCGTACGCAGCAAGGTCGATGCCACGAAGTTCACGAACGTAGCGCTTAGGTGCAGTATTTGCTTTTTTCGCATGCCCTGCTTCAGGTTTGTTGGATCTTTTTTCTTTCTTATCAGAGAAACCGAGTTGGATAGCTTCGTATCCATCGTTTTCCAGATCTTTCTTTTGCAGAACAACACAAGGACCTGCTTCGATAACCGTAACAGCAAGTACGTTACCTTCAGGGGTAAACACTTGAGTCATTCCGAGTTTTTTTCCTAAGATACCTTTCATGTTGACACCTCATTTCTTTTCCTAATTACATATTACAATTTAATTTCGATATCTACACCGGACGGCAGGTCCAAGCGCATCAAGGCATCCACAGTTTGTGGAGTCGGGTTAACAATGTCGATCAAACGCTTGTGTGTGCGCATTTCGAACTGCTCCCGGGAATCCTTGTACTTGTGTACCGCACGGAGAATAGTAATGATTTGTTTTTCAGTTGGCAGCGGAATTGGCCCGGATACACCTGCGCCCGAACGTTTAGCTGTTTCAACAATTTTCTCAGCGGATTGATCAAGAATTCTATGATCGTAAGCTTTCAAACGAATACGAATTTTTTGCTTTGCCATTTTAGTCCCTCCTTCTATCGCCCAATTTGGTATCGGACATACTCCGTGAAAATTTTCCGACAGCCCTCCCATGGCAAAGGGGCCGGGTGTGTCAGTAACCTCTCACATCATCGCACAGTCACAAACAACATTAGTTATTATATCGAATAGTTCTGCCTATTGCAAGCAAAAACGAAAAAACAATGCATCTTATTTTCAAAAGATACAATTGTGTTCGCAGCTTGCGATTTTCCCAAGAGAAAAGCCCCCGCACCAGGGCAGGGGCTCGTTTAGCTTCGTTCCAATACAATGTTACTCGTTCCAGTACACTGTTGCTCTATTTAAAGGCTAAAGCCTTCTTATTTGGAGATTGTTGCTACGGCACCAGCGCCAACTGTACGTCCACCTTCACGAATAGAGAACTTAGTTCCTTCTTCGATAGCGATCGGGTTGATCAGTTGAACAGTAACCGTGATGTTATCACCAGGCATTACCATTTCGGAACCTTCTGGCAAAGTAATGATACCAGTTACGTCAGTTGTACGGAAGTAGAACTGTGGACGGTAACCAGTGAAGAAAGGTTTGTGACGTCCACCCTCTTCTTTAGTCAAAACATAGATTTGAGCAGAGAATTCTGTATGAGGTTTAACAGAACCTGGTTTAGCCAATACTTGGCCACGCTCAATTTGTGCACGATCTACACCGCGAAGCAATGCGCCGATGTTATCGCCAGCTTGAGCAGAGTCAAGCAATTTACGGAACATTTCTACGCCTGTTACTACGGATTTACGGGATTCTTCTTGAATACCGATGATTTCGATTTCGTCGCCCACTTTAACAGTACCACGCTCTACACGGCCTGTTGCAACTGTACCACGACCAGTGATGGAGAATACGTCCTCGACAGGCATCAAGAAAGGCTTGTCAGTATCGCGTTCTGGAGTTGGGATATAAGTGTCGATTGTTTCGAACATTTCAACGATTTTCTTAGCATAGTCGCCCTCTGGGTTTTGCAGAGCTTCACGAGCGGAACCGCGAATGATTGGAGTGTCGTCGCCTGGGAAGTCATATTCGCTCAGCAAGTCACGAACTTCCATTTCAACCAATTCCAGCAACTCTTCGTCTTCAACCATGTCGCATTTGTTCAGGAATACAACGATGTAAGGAACACCAACTTGGCGGGACAACAGGATGTGCTCGCGAGTTTGCGGCATTGGGCCGTCAGCTGCGGATACAACCAGAATCGCTCCGTCCATTTGTGCAGCGCCAGTGATCATGTTTTTAACATAGTCGGCGTGACCTGGGCAGTCAACGTGTGCATAGTGACGGTTAGGTGTTTCATATTCCACGTGTGCAGTGGAGATTGTGATACCGCGTTCGCGCTCTTCTGGAGCTTTATCGATTTGATCGAATGCTACAGCAGCACCACCGTAAGTTTTGGACAATACAGTTGTGATTGCAGCAGTCAAAGTAGTTTTACCATGATCGACGTGACCAATAGTACCGATATTAACGTGCGGTTTGTTACGTTCAAACTTAGCCTTTGCCATTTGAACAATTCCTCCTCAATAACTTGTTTTATTTTAGGCTGCCGGATGCCCTTTTGGTAAAACCTTAAGTATACCGGTCAGCTGATACATTGTATTACTCGCCGCCTTTGGTTTTGGCAACGATCTCTTCAGCAATGCTCTTCGGCACTTCTTCATAATGAGAAAGTTCCATAGAGAACACGCCGCGTCCTTGTGTACCGGAGCGAAGTGTAGTCGAGTATCCGAACATTTCGGACAAAGGCACCTTCGCACGAATGATTTGTGCTCCACTACGGGAATCCATACCTTCAATCCGACCACGACGGGAGTTCAACATACCCATTACGTCACCCATGTATTCCTCAGGAACCGTTACTTCAACTTTCATAATCGGCTCAAGCAAAACTGGTTTACATTTGTCTTTCGCTGCTTTCAGCGCCATTGATCCGGCAATTTTAAATGCCATTTCATTGGAATCGACATCATGGTATGATCCGTCCACGATTGTAGCTTTAACGTCCACAAGCGGGAAGCCTGCGATAACGCCGTTTTTCATTTGTTCCTCAATACCAGCAAGAGCAGGTGCGATGTACTCTCTAGGAACAGAGCCGCCGACTACCTTACTTTCGAATTGACTACCAGTACCTGGTTCGAGTGGTTCGAACTCAACCCATACGTGACCATATTGACCACGACCACCGGACTGACGAACGAATTTACCTTCGACACGTGCTGGAGCACGGAACGTTTCACGGTAAGCAACCTGTGGTTTACCCACATTCGTTTCTACCTTGAACTCACGACGCATACGGTCAATGATGATGTCCAAGTGAAGCTCACCCATACCTGCCAAGATGGTTTGACCTGTTTCTTCGTTAGTATGAGCGCGAAGAGTTGGATCCTCTTCAGTCAACTTACCGAGAGCTACAGACATTTTATCTTGGTCAGCTTTGGTTTTAGGCTCAACCGCGATTTCGATAACCGGATCAGGGAAATTCATGGACTCGAGAATAACAGGACTCTTCTCATCACACAGTGTATCACCTGTACCTGTATCTTTCAAACCTACGGCAGCCGCAATATCACCAGAGTAAACTACAGTGATTTCTTGACGACTGTTCGCATGCATTTGAAGAATACGTCCGATACGTTCGCGTTTACCTTTTGTTGCATTCAATACGTAAGAACCGGATTGAAGAACACCGGAGTATACGCGGAAGAATGTCAACTTACCAACGTAAGGATCCGTCATGATTTTGAAGGCCAATGCGGAGAATGGCTCTTCATCGGAAGAGTGACGTTCAACTTCCGTACCGTCTTCCAAATGCCCTTGAATACTTGGCACGTCAGTAGGAGCCGGCAAATAGTCGAGAACAGCATCCAACATCAGCTGAACACCTTTATTGCGGTAAGAAGATCCACAGATAACTGGGAAGATTTTAACTTCTACAACACCTTTACGGAGAGCGGCTTTAATTTCGGCAACCGAAATTTCTTCGCCTTCCAGGTATTTCATTGTCAATTCTTCGTCCAGTTCAGCAACCTTCTCGATCAATTCATTACGGAGTTCTTCAACCTGATCTTTGAATTCCGCAGGAATTTCTACTTCTTCGATATCTTGACCAAGATCATCTTTGTACATATGAGCTTTTTGTTCAACGATATCGATAATACCAGTAAAATCATTTTCTGCGCCGATTGGCAATTGAATCGCAACTGCGTTCGCTTGAAGGCGATCACGCATGTCGGAGACAACATTCAGGAAGTCGGCACCAATGATATCCATTTTGTTTACATATGCGATCCGTGGAACGCCGTAGCGATCAGCCTGTCTCCATACGGTTTCGGACTGAGGCTCAACGCCTTCTTTCGCACTGAAAACACCAACTGCTCCGTCCAATACACGAAGGGAACGTTCAACTTCAACAGTGAAGTCAACGTGCCCCGGGGTGTCGATGATATTGACGCGGTGACCTTTCCAGGCAGCGGTCGTCGCAGCGGAAGTAATCGTGATTCCGCGCTCTTGTTCTTGTTCCATCCAGTCCATTGTCGCAGCGCCTTCGTGAACTTCACCGATTTTGTGCGTACGGCCTGTGTAGAACAAGATCCGCTCTGTTGTTGTGGTTTTACCCGCGTCAATATGAGCCATGATCCCGATATTACGTGTATTTTTCAAGGAGAACTCTCTTGCCATGAAATGGGTCTCCCTTCAAAATTGAAGTTATTTTTTTGAGCTGAATCCTACCAACGATAGTGAGCAAACGCTTTGTTTGCTTCAGCCATTTTGTGCGTGTCTTCACGTTTTTTCACGGAAGCGCCTGTGTTGTTGGAAGCATCGATAATTTCAGCCGCCAAACGCTCTTCCATGGTTTTCTCACCGCGGTTGCGGGAGTAGTTTACGAGCCAACGTAATCCCAGGGACGTACGTCTTTCTGGTTTTACCTCGATTGGTACTTGGTAGTTGGCACCGCCGACACGGCGTGCTTTAACTTCCAGGACTGGCATGATATTCTTGATAGCTGCTTCAAAAACTTCCATCGGGTCATTCCCCGTACGTTCTTGGATAAGCTTGAACGCATTGTACAGAATGCTTTGAGCAACGCCTCGTTTTCCGTCGAGCATGATGCGGTTGATCAAGCGGGTAACCAACTTGCTGTTGTATACCGGATCTGGCAACACGTCTCTTTTGGTAACTGGACCTTTGCGTGGCATGGATATCCCCCTTTCTTACATGTTAAACCGACATATGCGGTTTATATCTCATTAGGATTTTTTAGCTTTAGGGCGTTTTGCGCCGTATTTGGAACGAGCTTGCATGCGGTTGTTTACGCCTGCAGTATCCAAAGCACCGCGAACGATATGGTAACGCACACCCGGAAGGTCTTTTACACGACCGCCGCGAATCAGCACTACGCTGTGTTCTTGAAGGTTATGTCCAATACCTGGAATGTAAGCAGTCACCTCTACACGGTTCGTCAAGCGAACACGAGCATATTTACGAAGTGCGGAGTTTGGTTTTTTCGGAGTCATAGTACCTACACGAGTGCACACTCCGCGTTTTTGCGGGGCACTGATGTCGGTAGCTTCACGTTTCAAGGCATTAAAACCTTTTTGCAAAGCCGGTGATTTCGATTTCTCGATTTTGGCTTGACGTCCTTTACGAACCAGTTGGTTAATAGTTGGCATGTTGGTTGCCACCCCCTTCCTCAATTTTTGCTGTTACTTTACAAACCTTATCTAAGCCCACAGACCCAGGCGGTTCATAAAAGAACAAATGAAAAGTCTTTGCCGCCAAGAATAACAATTCCTTAGACAAAAACGTTCCTTACCCTATTGTTTTACGATAGCAGCCATTGCGGCTCCCACTTCAATCCCACATGCAGCTCCGAGATTTTTCATTGTGTCTACGAGAGTCACTTTGACTCCTTGCTTGTTGCACAAAGCAATGATGTTGGAAGTGAGACGCTGATCTGCGTCTTCTGCCACATATACTTCTGAGGCAAAGCCCAATTCTACCATACGAATGGTTTGTTTGGTACCGATTTTGACATGAGCATCTTGCAGTCCCTGTTCTTTAGACATATCTCATTCCTCCGAAAAGACCCAATAGCATATAGGCTGCTCACGCACCTTTGCTATATTAGCATTGACTATAAGTAATGTCAAGACAATTATAAACTATAATCCATTTAAACAGAATAGTACGATTCATTTTTGAAAAAACACCGGAGCACCGTCTGCTGTAGCTTTTATGCAAAGCTTATGTCTACGGTGTTCCGGCAATCATACTATTTTTATATTACTCGGCCGAAATAGGTTCGAGTTCCTCAGATGGAGACTGTCCCTCTTCCGGTTGGGCAAATTTCACACTACGGTAACGGTTCATACCTGTTCCCGCAGGAATCAATTTACCAATAATTACGTTCTCCTTCAGTCCAAGCAACTGATCGACCTTGCCTTTAATAGCTGCATCAGTCAGGACACGAGTAGTTTCCTGGAAGGATGCTGCTGACAAGAAGGAGTCAGTTTCCAGAGAGGCCTTGGTAATACCGAGCAGTACCGGCTTAGCTACCGCTGGTTCTTGGCCGCTGAGAATCGCTATCTTGTTTGCATTTTCATACTCATGGACATCAACAAAGGAGCCTGGAAGTAAGATCGTGTCGCCCGCATCAATGATACGGATTTTACGCAACATTTGACGAATCATAACTTCTACGTGCTTGTCGTTGATTTCCACGCCCTGGTTCCGGTATACGCGTTGAACTTCCTGAAGGATATAGTTCTGTACCCCGCGAATACCTTTAATACGCAGCATTTCTTTAGGATCAATTGAACCATCCGTCAGTTCGTCCCCAGCTTCAACAGTCATACCTTCGCTTACGCGCAGGCGGGAACCATACGTTACTGAATATGTTTTCGTTTCAGCTTCACCCTGAATGTCGATCTCACGGCGGTCTTTACCTTCGCGAACTTCTTTAACTGTACCGTCAATTTCACTAATAGTTGCCTGACCTTTAGGATTACGTGCTTCAAAAAGCTCCTGGATACGAGGCAAACCTTGTGTAATATCGTCACCCGCTACGCCGCCTGTGTGGAACGTACGCATAGTAAGCTGTGTTCCTGGCTCACCAATGGATTGTGCAGCGATAATACCAACTGCTTCACCAATCTCAACGTGTTTACCAGTAGCCAGATTGCGACCGTAGCATTTCTTGCAGACGCCATGTTTAGCACGGCAACTTAGTACAGAACGAATCTGAACTTTGTGTACACCGGCTTTAACAATCGCTTCAGCTTTGTCGGAGTCAATCAGTTCGTTACGTCTAGCCAAAATCTCGCCAGTCTCAGGATGACGTACCGTTTCAAAGCAATAGCGACCTTCCAGACGGTCATAGAGATCCTCAATCACTTCTTTACCGTCCTGGATACGACTTACTGTGAAGCCTTTATCCGTTCCGCAGTCTTCTTCGCGCACGATAACATCCTGTGCCACATCTACGAGACGACGAGTCAGGTAACCGGAGTCAGCCGTACGGAGGGCTGTATCCGCCAAACCTTTACGCGCTCCGTGAGTGGAGATGAAGTACTCGAGTACTGTCAGACCTTCACGGAAATTTGATTTGATTGGGAGTTCGATAATACGTCCGGATGGATTGGCCATCAGACCACGCATACCGCCGAGCTGAGTAATCTGTGACTTGTTACCCCGCGCTTTGGAGTCCACCATCATCATGATAGAGTTGTAGCGATCCATGGACTTCATCAATACTTCGGTAATATCATCTTTCGCTTTAGACCAAATGTCGATAATCCGGTCATAGCGTTCTTCATTCGTAATCAGACCACGACGATACTGATTCGTCACAACTTGCGCTTTGTCCTCAGATCCCTTAAGAATCTCTTGTTTTTCCACCGGCACGATTACGTCCGATACAGCAACGGTTACCCCTGCACGAGTGGAATACGTAAAGCCAAGCTGCTTGATTTTATCCAGAATTACAGCTGTTTCTGTTGTATGGTAAGTCTCAAAACAACGGGCAATGATATTACCAAGGTAATCCTTGCCTACTCCGTTAGCTTGCGGAGCGTTTTGAATGGCTTCTGTAAGATTTACACCCTTCTCGTAAACAAAGAACTCCTCCGCAGTACCATAAAGCAGGTTCGCACGGGTCGCATCATTGATGTACGGGAAGCTTGCCGGGAAAATTTCATTAAAGATAATTTTACCAACCGTTGTGATCAACATCGCTTCCTGTTGTTTTTCCGTAAAGCTCGTTTTATTCAAAGCTTTAACCGGAATAGCTACACGAGCATGAAGACCAGCTGTACCGCGTTGGTAAGCCGATATAGCTTCATTCATGTTGCGAAGGATCATATTGCTTCCTTCTTCTTCTTTGTTATCCATAGTCAGATAGAAAGAACCAAGAACCATATCCTGGGAAGGTGTAACAACTGGCTTGCCGTCTTTCGGATTCAAAATGTTGCCGGATGCTAGCATAAGCAAACGAGCTTCAGCTTGAGCTTCCGCAGACAACGGAACGTGAACAGCCATTTGGTCACCGTCAAAGTCGGCATTATATGCAGTACATACGAGCGGATGCAGACGAATCGCACGACCCTCAACCAAAATCGGTTCGAACGCCTGGATACCGAGTCTATGCAACGTAGGGGCACGGTTCAGAAGAACTGGATGCTCCTTGATTACTTCTTCCAGCACATCCCATACTTCTGCACTCACACGTTCTACTTTACGCTTCGCGCTCTTGATATTGTGCGCCAAACCTTTGTTCACTAGTTCTTTCATAACAAAAGGTTTGAACAGTTCAAGTGCCATTTCTTTCGGCAAACCGCATTGATACATTTTCAAGTACGGACCTACAACGATAACGGAACGACCAGAGTAGTCAACACGTTTTCCGAGCAAGTTCTGACGGAAACGTCCTTGTTTACCTTTCAGCATGTGGCTGAGGGATTTCAAAGGACGGTTACCTGGACCTGTAACAGGACGACCACGACGACCATTATCAATCAAGGCGTCAACAGCTTCCTGCAACATCCGTTTTTCATTTTGTACGATAATATCTGGCGCACCTAGATCTAACAGACGTTTCAGACGGTTATTACGGTT
This sequence comes from Paenibacillus sp. FSL R10-2748, assembly GCF_038005565.1. Classification (NCBI taxonomy): domain Bacteria; kingdom Bacillati; phylum Bacillota; class Bacilli; order Caryophanales; family Paenibacillaceae; genus Paenibacillus; species Paenibacillus sp. FSL R10-2748. Next base: position 28,648 of record NZ_JBBOTK010000016.1, on the reverse strand, counting down.
AATAACACGACGATACAAGTCGTTAAGGTCAGAAGTAGCGAAACGACCACCATCCAGCTGTACCATTGGACGAAGCTCAGGAGGAATAACAGGAAGTACGTCCATGATCATCCAATCCGGTTGGTTGCCGGAGTTACGGAATGCCTCAATAACTTCAAGGCGTTTGATTGCACGGTTACGACGTTGTCCTTGAGCTGTACGCAGCTCTTCTTTCAAGAATTCCAACTCTTTGTCTATATCCAAATCTTGAAGAAGCTTTTTAACCGCTTCAGCACCCATACCTGCCTGGAAGCCATAGCCATATTTTTCACGATAGCTACGGTATTCTTTCTCGGACAGGAGTTGCTTTTTCTCCAAAGGCGTATCTCCTGGATCGGTTACAACATAAGATGCGAAGTAAATGATCTCTTCCAGAGATCTTGGAGACATATCAAGAGCAAGACCCATACGACTTGGAATGCCTTTAAAGTACCAAATGTGCGATACAGGAGCAGCCAACTCAATATGGCCCATACGCTCACGGCGAACCTTAGCGCGAGTAACTTCTACTCCACAACGGTCACAGACAACACCTTTATAGCGTACACGTTTGTACTTACCGCAATGACATTCCCAGTCTTTCGTAGGTCCGAAAATTTTCTCGCAAAATAGTCCTTCTTTTTCCGGTTTAAGCGTACGATAGTTAATCGTCTCCGGTTTTTTGACTTCTCCGCGGGACCAAGAACGAATCTTTTCGGGGGAAGCAAGCCCGATTTTCATATATTCGAAATTGTTAACGTCCAACAAGGAGCAACCCTCCTTAACCAAATCCTGAGTTTTTAGGTTTGATACCGCCCAGCAACACCGGGCGGTATCAAGAAACCTGATCCATTCTAGAATGGATCAAGGTATATAACAAAGCTGATATGAGTCAGTCAGCAGTCAAACTACTCTACGCCAACCTCAGAGCCTTCCAGATTCAAACTCAGCTTATCGCCGGTTGTGTCATCCTCATCATCAAGCTCTCTCATTTCGATCTCTTGTTCGTCTTCAGACAGAATCTTCACGTCCATACCCAAGCTTTGCAGCTCTTTGATCAAGACCTTAAATGATTCTGGAACACCCGGTTCAGGTACATTTTCACCTTTGACAATGGATTCGTAAGTTTTAACACGTCCAACCACATCATCGGATTTCACAGTCAAAATTTCCTGAAGCGTGTACGCCGCGCCGTAGGCTTCCAATGCCCATACTTCCATCTCCCCGAAGCGCTGTCCACCGAATTGAGCTTTACCACCCAATGGTTGTTGCGTAACGAGAGAGTAAGGACCTGTAGAACGAGCATGGATTTTATCATCGACCATGTGCGCCAGTTTGATCATGTGCATGACACCGACAGTAACTTCACGTTCAAAACGATCACCCGTACGTCCGTCATACAACACAGTCTTACCATTACGCTGCATGCCTGCCTCTTCCATTGTATCGAATACGTCATACTCCTTGGCACCATCGAATACTGGAGTTGCCACATGAATACCAAGACGCATTGCAGCCATACCCAAATGGACTTCAAGCACCTGTCCGATGTTCATCCGTGAAGGTACGCCCAGCGGGTTCAGAACGACCTGTACTGGTGTGCCATCCGGCAGGAACGGCATATCTTCTTCAGGCAAAATACGGGCAACGACACCCTTGTTACCGTGACGTCCAGCCATTTTATCGCCTTCGGAGATTTTACGTTTTTGAGCAATATATACACGAACCAACTGATTTACACCTGGTGGCAGTTCATCACCATTTTCACGTGTAAACACCTTTACATCTACAACAATCCCGTCTGTTCCGTGAGGAACTCTCAAAGAAGTATCGCGAACCTCGCGTGCCTTCTCACCAAAGATTGCGTGTAAGAGACGTTCTTCAGCTGTCAATTCAGTCACACCTTTAGGTGTAACTTTACCAACGAGAATGTCACCTGCGCCGATTTCGGCACCAATACGAATGATTCCACGCTCATCCAAGTTGCGAAGCGCTTCTTCACCGACATTTGGAATGTCGCGAGTGATTTCTTCAGGTCCAAGCTTCGTGTCACGAGCCTCGGATTCGTATTCCTCAATATGGATCGAGGTGTATACATCTTCCTTAACCAGTTTCTCACTCAGCAGGATCGCATCCTCGTAGTTGTAACCTTCCCAAGTCATGAAGGCAACGACAACGTTACGTCCCAACGCCAACTCACCCATCTCTGTAGATGGACCATCCGCAAGAATATCGCCAACTTTGACAATATCTCCTCTGTTCACAATCGGACGTTGGTTGATGCAAGTTCCTTGGTTAGATCGCATAAATTTGTGTAATTTATACTTAACAATGTCGCCCTTCACTTCAGCACCATCTACAGTTTCGACACGACGCAACCAAATTTCGTTAGCCGAAGAACGTTCGATAACTCCGTTGTATTTGGATACAACGCAAACACCAGAATCTTTCGCAGACTTGTGCTCCATTCCTGTTCCGACCAATGGAGACTTCGGAATCAGAAGTGGGACAGCCTGACGCTGCATGTTGGAACCCATCAATGCGCGGTTAGAGTCATCATTCTCCAGAAACGGAATCAATGCAGTCGCGACCGATACGACCTGTTTAGGCGATACGTCCATGTAATCGACACGGCTACTAGCCATCGGAATAATGTTATCAGACTGTTTGTTATAACGGACAATGACGACCTCATCCTTAAAGGTGTTTTCCTCCGTCAATTCCGCATTCGCCTGAGCTACGATGTAGTTATCTTCTTCATCAGCAGTCAGGTAATCAATCTGCTCTGTAACTTTTCCGGTTTTTGGATCTACCCAACGATAAGGCGCTTCGATAAATCCGTACTCGTTGATGCGTGCAAAAGTGGACAAAGAGTTGATCAAACCAATGTTTGGTCCCTCCGGTGTCTCGATAGGACACATGCGGCCGTAGTGACTCGGATGGACGTCACGTACTTCCATACCCGCGCGTTCGCGCGTCAAACCGCCGGGTCCGAGTGCAGACAGACGACGTTTGTGCGTTAATTCAGCAAGCGGATTCGTCTGATCCATGAACTGAGACAGCTGCGAGCTACCAAAGAACTCTTTAATCGAAGCAATTACCGGACGTATGTTAATCAGCGCTTGTGGCGTAATTACATTAGCATCCTGAATCGACATTCTTTCACGCACTACGCGTTCCATACGGGACAAACCGATACGGAACTGGTTTTGGAGCAACTCACCTACAGAACGTAAACGACGGTTACCCAAATGGTCAATATCGTCCGTACTTCCGATTCCGTGAAGCAAGTTAATAAAATAACTGATGGAGGAAATAATATCGGCAGGCGTAATATTCTTAACCGATTTATCAATATTTCCGTTAGCAATCAGTTTTACTACTTTACCATCCTCAATTGGTGAGAATACATCGATCGTTTGAAGTGGAATATCATTGCTTTCTAGCACACCACTCGCAACATGATACGTACGATGTCCTACTGATTCCTCCAGTTGGGCCAAAATCTCGTCCAACAGGCGGCGATCTACCATTTGCCCGGCTTCAGCGATGATTTCACCAGTCGTTGTATCAATCAAAGTCTCAGCAAGTCGTTGATTGAACAGACGATTTTTGATGTGAAGCTTTTTATTGATTTTGTAACGGCCTACGTTGGCCAGATCATAACGTTTTGGATCAAAGAAGCGCGCAACTAGCAAGCTCTTTGCGTTATCCAGTGTAGGCGGCTCACCCGGACGGAGACGCTCATAAATTTCAATCAGCGCTTTCTCGGTGGAATCCGTGTTGTCTTTATCAAGTGTGTTGCGGATATATTCGTCATTGCCGAGCAAATCCAGAATCTCAGCATCAGTGCCAAAGCCCAGCGCACGCAGCAACACCGTAACCGGAATTTTACGGGTACGGTCAATCCGGACATAGATAATATCCTTCGCATCCATCTCCAGTTCGAGCCAAGCCCCCCGGTTAGGAATTACCGTTGCGGTGTATGTTGTTTTCGCATTCTTGTCGACTTTTGTGCTGAAATAGACGCTGGGAGAGCGAACCAACTGGCTGACAATAACCCGTTCCGCACCGTTAATAATAAACGTACCCGTTTCAGTCATCAGCGGGAAGTCTCCCATGAATACTTCCTGCTCTTTCACTTCCCCGGTTTCTTTATTAATAAGCCGGACTTTTACCCGAAGCGGTGCTGCATACGTAACGTCGCGTTCCTTTGCGTCGTCAACGGTATATTTGGGTTCTCCGAGAGAATAGTCGATAAACTCCAGAATCAGGTTTCCAGTGAAATCCTGAATTGGCGAAATATCCCGAAACATTTCCCGTAATCCTTCCTCCAAAAACCAATCATAGGATTTTTGTTGGATCTCAATCAGGTTCGGAACCTCGAGTACCTCATTAATACGTGCATAACTGCGCCGAGTGCGTCGACCATATTGAACAAGATGTCCTGCCAACTTAAACTCACCCCTCATGTCTACTCACTTTAAAAATACATTGCGAACCTCTGTTTGTGACCTTATAATAAGACACATACAGAAGATTCAATCTTACAAATACAGAAAAGCCCTTACTCGAATGCATTCGAAAAAAGAGCAACGTATCTGCAGAATCCTCTTACCGGAAGATCTTCATCACTTGTAGATTTGCCCAAAATGGTTGTATTATACGTAATAGAGATAAATACTATACCTACTACGCATAAATCTATTGACATTTCAACAAACTAAAGCCATGGAGGGCATCCTAATACTGACATTTTATAATAATATCACAGACCAGGATTCAAGTCAATGGTCCTATTGCATTTTCTCAAAAACTTTTTTCAGCCTTCAAAATTCGATAACCTTTATCCTTTGTAACTTCCTCTACATGACCGAAAAGGCTCTCTATCTTAGCACTCGCCGAAGGGGCCCCCTGCTTTTTCTGAATGACTACCCACAAAACTCCACCCTCGTTTAAATGCTCATAAGCAAGCTCAAAAATGGTATGCACTGTTTCTTTCCCTGCACGTATAGGAGGATTCGTCAAGATCACGTCAAAACGTTCATTCTTCACTTCCGCAAACAAATCGCTTTGCTTAATGGTGACATTCTTAACCCCATTACGTTCCGCATTCTCTATCGCTAGTTGAACCGCTCGCTCATTAATATCAACCATTGTGACGTGTCCCTCTGGGACAAGCGCGGCTGCCGCCAGACCAATCGGCCCGTAACCGCATCCTACATCCAATACCGTGGCTTGTGCAGGAAGCTGCATCGCTTCAATCAGCACACGACTCCCGTAATCAATTCCCTGCTTTGAAAAAACGCCTGAATCGCTGGCAAAACGGTATGACCGCCCCCGAAGCACTGTTTCCAGGCTCCGTCGTTCATGCGCCGTCTCTGGCCGCTTGGAGTAATAATGATCAGCCATTCATGCCCACCTCTTTCGGTTGTACTACCATCATAGCCTTTACAATAACCTTTCAGACATGCTGGTACTACCGTTTTACAGCAACAAACCCCTTGAAGATCACCTCAAGGGGTTTGTTTTAGTTCATTGTCTGCTAGAAAGCAGTCAATTATTTTACTTCTACAGAAGCGCCTGCTTCTTCCAATTTTGCTTTAATGGATTCAGCTTCTTCTTTAGCGATTTTTTCTTTCAGTGGTTTTGGAGCGTTGTCAACCAGTTCTTTTGCTTCTTTCAGGCCAAGACCTGTGATTTCGCGAACTGCTTTGATAACGTTGATTTTGGAAGCGCCAGCGCTTGTCAAGATTACGTCGAACTCGGATTGCTCAGCTTCTGCTGCGCCACCTGCTGTGCCACCTGCTACAGCTACTGGAGCTGCTGCAGTTACGCCGAATTCTTCTTCGATTGCTTTCACGAGATCGTTCAGTTCCAATACGGACATACCTTTAATTGCTTCCAAGATTTGCTCTTTACTCATGGTTGAACCTCCATTTAAATTCGTATTTTTTTTGTTTTCAACTGCTATACAGCAGGTTTAATCCCTAACTTATGCGCTTTGCTCTTCTTTTTCTGCAACAGCTTTAACTGCAAGCGCGAAGTTGCGCACAGGAGCTTGAAGCACGCTGAGGAGCATGGAAAGGAGACCTTCGCGGGATGGCAGTTCTGCCAGTGCTTTGATTTCCTCAACACCGATAACGCGACCTTCTACAACTGCACCTTTCAGTTCCAGTGCATTGTTCTTCTTAGCGAAATCGTTCAAGATTTTAGCTGCAGACACTGCATCATCTTTGCCGAACGCGATTGCAGTAGGACCTGTCAATACTGCGTCCAGTTCAGTCAATTCTGCTGCCGCAGTTGCACGGCGGAGCAGTGTGTTTTTCAGCACTTGAAATTCGATTCCGGCTTCGCGAAGCTGCTTACGCAGCTCAGTTACTTGGGCAACATTCAGACCGCGATAGTCTGCAACCACAGTTGTTACGCTCTCGCGCAATTTTGCAGCTACAACTTCAACAGCTTCTTGTTTTGCTTGAATCACCTTTGCATTTGCCAAACTGTACACCTCCTGATCAATTTATCCGCTTTGTTCGAAGCACCCGATCTGGTGATCTTACAAAGCTTGCTTTCATAAGCATGAAAAAAGCCTCCGTAGAGTACGAAGGCTTGATAAATCTACATGGACGGGACAAGCCCGTCACATGAAACGTTCTATCATAACACCTCGGTAGGAAATTAAGCCCGAAGGCACCTACTGTCTACGGTAAGCATATTCAACTTTAATGGTCAGTCACAAGGACTCACAACTTTTATAGAATAACAAATTTGATTGAGTGTGTCAATCAAAATATTATCTGTAAACAGATGCGTTCACACGTGCACTTGGTCCCATAGTCGAAGAAATAGCGATGTTTTTCAGGTATACACCCTTAGCAGCCGCTGGCTTCGCACGGTTCAAGGCTTCAACCAAGGCTTTAAGGTTCTCGTTCAGCTGTTCAGCACTGAAGGAAGCTTTGCCGATTGGCGCATGAATTTGACCGGCTTTGTCGAGACGGTATTCGATTTTACCGGCTTTAATTTCTTGAACAGCCTTGGCAACGTCGAAAGTAACTGTGCCTGCTTTAGGGTTAGGCATCAAACCTTTACCACCGAGCAAACGACCCAGTTTACCAACCTCACTCATCATATCAGGTGTCGCAACGCAGACGTCGAATTCGAACCAGCCTTGTTGGATTTTGTTGATCATATCTTGATCACCAACAAAATCAGCGCCAGCCGCTTCCGCTTCTTTCACTTTGTCACCTTTTGCAAATACCAGAACGCGTTGTGTTTTACCCGTACCATGCGGCAGAACAACAACACCACGAACAGCCTGGTCTTGTTTACGGGAATCTACGCCCAGACGAACTGCTGCTTCAACGGTTTCGTCGAATTTAGCAGTCGCAGCCTTTTTCACCAGTTCAACGGCTTCTAAAGGCTCGTAAGTTGCTTCGCTGTCAATCAGCTTAGCAGCTTCCAGGTACTTCTTACCATGTTTAGCCATAATGTTTTCCTCCTTATGTGGTATTAGCGGATATTCCTCCCACACTTGCCGGACAGTCAAACTGCCGGCACACGTAGATTAATAAAATTAATCTACGATGGTGATACCCATGCTGCGAGCAGTACCTTCAACCATACGCATTGCCGATTCTACGGAAGCTGCGTTAAGGTCAGGCATTTTTTGCTCTGCAATTTGACGAACAGCAGCGCGATTTACAGTTGCAACTTTCGTTTTATTCGGTTCACCGGAACCTTTTTCGATTTTAGCAGCAACTTTCAACAGAACAGCAGCCGGTGGAGTTTTGGTGATGAACGTAAAAGAACGATCCTCAAATACCGAAATTTCAACCGGAATAATCAGGCCTGCTTGATCAGCAGTACGAGCATTGAACTCTTTACAGAATGCCATGATGTTGACACCTGCTTGACCCAAAGCTGGACCTACTGGAGGCGCTGGATTAGCTTTCCCTGCAGGAATCTGCAGTTTTACCATTTTAATTACCTTTTTTGCCATGGATGACACCTCCTTGACTCAATAGTGGTAGACGGACCTATCGATCCTCCCACAAGAAACCTGTAAGAAAAATCTATATTTTCTCCACTTGAGTATAATCCAACTCAAGCGGGGTTTCCCGTCCAAACATGTTGACGTGAACCTTAAGCTTGCTCTTCTCAACCAAAATTTCTTCCACGGAGCCCACAAAATTCGCAAAAGGACCAACTTTAATTCGCACGGATTCCTTAACATCGAATTCAATCTTCGGTTTCGGCTCTACCATGCCCATATGCTTCAGAATCTGTTCAACTTCTTCTGGAAGCAATGGCGTCGGTTTGGAACCCGAGCCTGTCGACCCTACAAATCCCGTAACACCTGGTGTGTTGCGTACAACATACCAAGAGTCGTCGGTTTGGACCATTTCGACTAAGACATAACCAGGGTAGACTTTACGCATAACGGTTTTTTTCTTACCGTCCTTGGTTACCAGTTCTTCTTCCATAGGAACAAGAACACGGAATATCTTGTCTTCCATGCCCATGGACTCAACGCGTTTTTCCAAATTGGCTTTGACTTTGTTCTCATACCCTGAATAGGTATGAACGACGTACCATCTTTTTTCCATATCAAGCCACCTGGAACCCTTCCTAGATAATCGCTTCGATCACAGCGGAAATGCCGATATCGAGAACCCAAAAATAAATCGTGACGAACGCAATTGTCCCTATGACAATCAGCGTATAGTTGGTCAGTTCTTTACGATTGGGCCAGCGAACCTTCTTGAGTTCAGCCCAGCTTTCAGAGAAAAAGGAAAACAGAGACTTGAAACTGCGTTTCACGCCGACTACACCTCCAAAAACTATCTGGTTTCCCGATGAGAAGTCTGTTCGTTACAGGACTTACAGAATTTCTTCATCTCCATGCGGTCGGGGTGATTACGCTTGTTTTTCGTCGTTGTGTAATTTCTTTGTTTGCATGTTGTACAAGCCAAAGTAATAATTACCCGCATGATGTGCACCTCCCGAAGACATCCAACACCGGAAGTCTCATAATTGATCCTAAAAAAAACCGCGAATTTAGGCCTACCTAAAACACTTTATCACACGGGGTTTTCCATGTCAACGAATGTTTGCATACAATTCGCAGTCCCGGCTGTGGTGCATTTTAACATCTGTGCATCCTTTAAAACTGTTCTCTGAAAAGCTGCTTCAAAAATCAAGGCGATATCTATTATTCATCTTTTTTAGTATAAATCATTTGTAACACTTATAAACCTGCATAGCCTACCTATAACGAATAAAAAAAGACTCGGACTCGAGCCTTTTCCTTGTCAGCCTCTACTTTCAACTATCTCTTACTTCCAGATACTTTTCAAGTTTACGCTTGACCCGTTGCAGCGCGTTATCAATGGATTTCACATGGCGGTCAAGATCCTCTGCAATCTCCTGATACGAACGTCCGTCTAGATACAACATAAGTACCTTGCGTTCCAGCTCGCTCAGAATCTCGGACATCTTGTCCTCAAGGCCCACAAACTCTTCCTGATTGATTATCAGCTCTTCAGGGTCACTTACTTGTGTTCCGCAAATCACATCGAGCAACGTCCGGTCTGACTCTTCATCATAGATGGGCTTGTCCAGAGATACGTAAGAGTTCAGAGGAATGTGCTTTTGTCGTGTAGCCGTCTTAATTGCCGTAATAATCTGTCGTGTAATGCACAACTCGGCGAAAGCCTTGAACGAAGCAAGCTTGTCTCCCTTAAAATCACGAATGGATTTGTAGAGACCAATCATGCCCTCCTGAATAATATCCTCGCGATCAGCACCAATCAGGAAGTAGGATCTGGCCTTGGCCCGCACAAAGTTTCGGTATTTGTTAATCAGAAACTCCAGCGCTTCCCCATCACCTTCATGGACTGCTCCGACAATGTCTTCATCATTTTTGTAATCAAACTTTGACAACATGATATCCTTGAGGTCCACACTCACTAACAATCCCTCCGGCTGCAACGCAAGGTACCCGTTACTCTCTCAAATATACGACAAGTATACGCGATGTAACCTGATACCGTCAACCACAACAACCTAAAAAAGAAGAGCGCTAACAAAATTGTCAATGGTTTCAAAATGGAGGAGGGTCCAATTATTGGTTTATTCTCTTCTCCATCGTTCAAACAACTTTCGAAGCTCCGGACTCAGTTTGGCATCTAGCGAGTTACGGGACAATTTGGCACTATCCTGCTGGATTCGCTTCTGCACTTCCCTTTCGGATTCCTCAATCTCGATCAGTAATTCCCGCGCCGACACCCTGAGTGCACCTTGCCCAAATGCGACATGTTGCTCTACCTGATCGCTTGTGGCCACGTAAATACTTCTTCTTTTACTGCTCAGCTCCCGAACCAATCGCTCGATGCACTCATCAGCAGTTTCTTTTTCTCTGGTAAAATAAATTTGGACTTTGCTCTGGGCAAAGGTTTTACCTAATCCTGGCACCTTGTAAGCATCGAATACGACGATGACTCTTCTGCCGGAATACGCCTGATGATCCGCCAGCCGTTCAAGAAGTCTGTCCCTCGCTTCCTGCATACCAGATTGTACCAGTGCGGAAAGTTCGGGCCAGGCTCCAATCATATTGTAACCGTCCACAAGCAGAACATCCCGCATGTCAGCCATATCGTTAGCCCCGTGCCTGTCGTCCGCGCAATACTTCGTACATGACAACACCTGCAGCTACAGAAGCATTAAGGGAATTAATTTGCCCCGCCATTGGCAGCTTGACGAGTACATCGCATTTCTCACGGATCAAACGGCCCATCCCTTTATTTTCGTTACCAATGACAATGGCTACCGGTCCCGTGAATACTCCATTCCCAAAGACAGGGTCTTTCGCTGTAACATCCGTACCAACTACCCATACACCCTCTTCTTTAAGACGGTCAATGGTTTGTCCCAGATTGTTTACACGCGCCACCGGGACGTACTCCACAGCACCTGCCGATGTTTTGGACACCGTTACAGTTACAGCTGCAGAACGCCTTTTCGGCACAATAACACCATGCGCTCCAGTACAGTCCGCTGTACGAAGGATGGAGCCCAAATTATGAGGGTCTTCAATCTCATCCAGCAAAATTAAAAACGGCTCTTCTCCCTTATCACGAGCAGTGGCGAGCAATTCTTCCACTTCAACATAGGCAAAAGGCGCAGCTTGCGCGACCACTCCCTGATGCTGAATGCCCGGAACCATTTGATCCAGCTTACGCTTGTCCACCTGCAAAACAATGATTCCTGCTTTTTTCGCCTCAGCTGTAATCGGCAGCGTCAAATGTTTTTGTGCATTATCCGCAATCCATATTTTATTTATCGTTCTGCCTGAACGCAATGCCTCCGTTACCGAATGCTTACCGGCAATCCATTCTTCTTCCATCTCTAGCTTCCTCCCGGGAAACGGACGATGCTTGTTCCATCCAGTCCGTTCCCATTTATGATTTTTCTGTATTTTCCATTTGTGCAATTCCGAACGTAATCAACTCTCTTAATCTGTCCAAATGTCCATCACAATAAAGAGATCCAACCAACCCTTCCAGTGCAGTGGCATGCCGATACTCAAGCACATCAGCATTTTTGGGCAAACTTCCTGATTTAGCATTTCTTCCTTGTCGGACAATATCGCGTTCTTCTTCCGTCAGTACCTTTTCCAATAGCCCCAACATGCGACTCTGCGCCTTGGCGGAGACTAGCCCTGTGGCTCGCCGATGCAGATGGTTTGGACGCAGGTTAGGCTGAGCCAACAAATATTGCCGGACAGCTACCTCGTACACTGCATCACCAATGTAAGCTAGTGCAATGGGGGGCATCAAACGGGCTGGCTTGGATGCAGGGTACGGGAACCAGTTCCCCGTACCTTCCGATGCTTCTGAGTTCATTGGCTTATCACTCATTTTCGCCGCCACCGCATACCCTGCGCCGTATCTTCAAGCACAATGCCTTTTGCAGCCAACAGATCGCGAATTTCGTCAGCTCTACCCCAGTTTTTGGTCTTACGAGCTTCGACACGTTCTGCAATTAACTGCTCGATTTCGTCATCCAGCAACTCTTCACTCGGTTCCGAATAAATGCGAAGTACGCTATTCATCGAATGAAAGGTATGCAATACAGCTTGTAGTTCCGCCTGATGTACGACATCTCGCTGCAACAAATGGTTTGCTTCGCTAACCCAATCAAATACAGCAGTAATCGCATCAGGTGTATTGAAATCATCATTCATTTTTTCGCCAAACTGCTGCAAAATTCCGTCGAGCTTCGTTTGCAGTTCCGTCGATACTCCCCCATTACCTTCCAGCGCATTAGCTAAACGATGCTTCACATTGGCAACTGCATTGGCGATCCGCTCGACACTGTTCTCCGCCTGACTCATAGTCTCTTGGTTATAGTTCAACGGATTCCGGTAATGTGTCGACAACATAAAATAACGTAAAGCCTCCGGCTTGTGGTGAGCGCGCAAATCTTTAACCAAAATACCATTACCGAGTGATTTCGACATTTTTTCATTATCTATGCGAATATATCCGTTATGCATCCAGTAGCGAGATAAAGGCTTACCCGTAATCACTTCAGATTGTGCGCATTCACATTCATGATGCGGAAATTGCAGATCCTGTCCGCCCCCATGAATATCCAGTGTATCTCCCAAATAATGGCGAGCCATAGCAGAGCATTCGATATGCCAGCCTGGTCGTCCATCTCCCCAAGGGCTCGACCAATGAATTTCACCCGGCTTCGCTGCCTTCCAGAGTACAAAATCCTCGGCATTTTCCTTGCGTTCATCCACATTGATGCGAATTCCGAACTGAAGCTCTTCCAGATTTTGACCTGATAGTTGTCCGTAATCTTTGAACTTTTTGGTCCGATAGAATACATCGCCATCATTTTCATAAGCGTAGCCTTTGTCTACCAATTCCTTAATAAAATCAATAATCAGGTCCATACTCTCTGTTACACGAGGGTTCATGCTGGCAGCAGGAACATTCAATCCTGCCAGATCCTCATGGTAGGCAGCAATAAATTTCTCAGCAACTGCCGAAACATCCATATCAAGTTCCCGAGCTTTGCGGATTAGTTTATCATCGACATCCGTAAAATTCACCACATAGTTTACATCATAGCCCAAGTACTCCAGGTAGCTCCGCACCACGTCAAATACAATTACAGGTCGTGCATTGCCAATATGAATGTAATCATACACGGTAGGTCCGCATACATACATTTTAACCTTTCCAGGCTCCAGTGGCACAAAAGGCTCCCGACTCCTCGTCATTGTATTATAAATTTGAAGCGGCATTGTTATGTTCCTCCCTCATGAAAATCATTTTTCTAATTTATTCTCTTGGGTCACCTGATGTTTCTGAGCGGATGGCCCATCCTTCAAATCAGATATTTCTGCACGCAAACGTTCAATTTCCCGTTGAAGTTCTCTCATAGAGTCCACAACCGGATCAGGCAATTGATGACTAAGTCGGTCTGGCCGCCTACCATCCTGTCTGACAACTCGCCCCGGGATGCCCACCACCGTACTGTTTGGTGGGACTTCTTTGAGCACAACCGAGTTGGAGCCAATGTTGGACTGTGCCCCAATCGTAAAAGAGCCCAATATCTTCGCACCAGAGCCGATAACAACATTATTCCCAATGGTCGGATGGCGCTTCCCTTTCTCTTTCCCAGTCCCGCCGAGTGTGACCCCCTGATACAATACGACATCGTCGCCAATCTCACAGGTTTCACCGATGACAACTCCCATGCCATGGTCAATGAACAGCCGATCTCCGATACGAGCGCCAGGATGAATTTCAATGCCTGTCATAAACCTCGATACCTGGGATATAACACGGGCTAGAGTACACCAGTTTCGCAAATAAAACCAATGTGCGATTCGGTGTGCCCAAAGGGCATGAACGCCGGAATACGTAAAAATGACCTCAAGCTTACTCCGGGCGGCCGGATCATTATCCAAAACAGTCTGAATGTCGGATTTGAAATGTCTGAACATGTCGCCCTCCTATTCCCTTCATATCCTTGCCGCATCATCACAACACTTCACGTTCCGCCAATTTTCGCATCCACCAGCACTCTTCGACATTTTTTTATCTATAATGAGTCTGAGTCTGATAAAAAAGAAAAAGCGCCTCCGCAGCCTAAGCTGCAGAGACGCATGAACGTGGTCCCACTCTGCTTCGAACATACCTGCTGCATAAAAAAGCAGAGCAGTTCGTCTTTAGCGTCCTGTAACGGGAACGACTCGGCACGCCCTTGTCACATCAGCATTTGACGCTAATGAGAGTTCGGGCGCACGGCTCCCAGGCGCATTTCCTCCGCAGGTCATCTGGACGGCTCTCAGCCTGGGGTTTCCCCTCGACCGTCCTCTCTGGCAGATGCCCTTATGCAGTGTACTTCTCCTGTTCGCAGCCTTTACACGTAAATATCAATCCGTATCAATGGAGTCATTATAGCGAAAAGACAACAAATTGACAAGAAACATCAGCCTTTAATTTGTGCCTTAAGACGATCCAGTACCTTGTCACGTCCGAGCAAAAAGATAGTTTCATTCAGATCCCGTCCATGAGTTTGGCCTGTAAGAGCCACACGAATCGGCATGAATAGTTGTTTTCCCTTAAAACCGGTTTCCTTTTGAACTTCCTTGATCAGCTTAGCCATTTGTGGAGCTGTAAATTCCTCGCTCGTTTCAACTTTACCTGCAAAAGCTCTAAGTACCTCCGGAACCTGCTCTTCGGCCAATACAGCTGCTGCTTCAGCATCCAGTTCCAGATGTGAACGGAAAAACAACTCAGACAACGCTACAATATCGGATGCAGAAGTCATCTGTTCCTGGTATAAGCGAACCAGGGCCTTAGCCCAATCCAGTTGTTCCGCAGACAGTTCAGTCGGCAACAGCCCCGCTGCCTGGAGATGTGGAATCGCCATGCTGGCAATTCGCTCAGGATCAGCCTTTTTAATATAGTGATTGTTCAGGTAAGCAAGCTTATTTGTATCAAACACAGCCGGACTTTTGGACAAACGATTAGGATCGAAAATCGAAATCAGTTGTTCCCGATCATAGATCTCTTCTTCGCCTTCCGGGGACCAGCCCAGCAGTGCAATAAAGTTGAATATAGCTTCTGGCAGATAGCCCAACTTGTCATACTGCTCCATGAACTGAATAATGGATTCGTTACGCTTACTGAGCTTTTTGTGATCCTCGCCTACAATCAGCGTCATATGACCGAAGCGTGGCGGCTCCCAGCCAAGAGCTTCAAAGATCATCAACTGCCGCGGTGTATTGGAAACATGGTCTTCGCCCCGTAGTACATGCGATATTTTCATCAAATAATCGTCAACTGCTACAGCGAAGTTATATGTCGGAATACCATCCTTTTTGACGATAACAAAATCGCCGCTTTCCTTGGAATTGAATGTAATTTGACCTTTTACGATATCGTCAAACGTATATTCACGATCTTCCGGTACGCGAAAACGAATACTTGGTACACGGCCCTCTGCTTCAAATGCTTGGCACTGTTCTTCTGTTAGATCACGATGTTTCCCAGAATAGCGTGGTGTCTCCCCACGTGCCGTCTGCTCTTCACGCTCGCGCTCCAGCTCTTCTTCAGTGCAGTAACAACGGTAAGCCAAACCACGGTCCAGCAAATCCTGCCAGTACGTTTTATATATGTCCAAGCGTTCAGTCTGACGATAAGGTCCAAACTCGCCTCCCACGTCTACGCTCTCATCCCAGTCCATACCCAACCATTTCAAATATTTAAGTTGGCTTTCTTCTCCGCCCTCAATATTGCGCTTCACATCTGTGTCTTCGATACGAATAATAAATTTCCCACCTTGATTGCGGGCAAACAAATAATTAAATAATGCCGTTCTGGCATTTCCAATGTGCAGATGCCCTGTAGGGCTTGGTGCATAACGTACACGAACTTCCGTGCTCATATAATCTCCTCCAAATTGAATTACTCAAGATGATAGCATTTACCTGATAAGACAGACAACCGATTGAGCCGCGATTCCTTCACCCCGTCCGGGAAACCCGAGTTGCTCTGTCGTGGTCGCCTTGACGTTCACCTGGGATAGCTCCTCTGCTTCCAGCGCCCGAGCGATGACTTCATTCATCTGCGGAATATACGATGCCATTTTGGGCTTTTGTGCGATAATCGTAGAATCAATATTCCCCAAGCGATATCCTCGCTCTTTAGCTAGTCCCCACACATGCTCCAGTAGCTTAAGACTGTCGGCATCCTTAAATTCTGGGTCGTTATCCGGAAAATGCTTCCCGATGTCTCCCAAGCCAAGCGCGCCCAAGATGGCATCGCTAATGGCATGCAGCAGCACGTCTGCATCGGAATGGCCCAACAAACCTTTTTCATACGGTATATTCACACCTCCGATGATGCATGGCCTTCCTTCCACCAGCTGGTGGACGTCAAATCCTTGTCCCACTCTGATCACTTGATATCCTCTCCCTCTGTTTTTACCCATAACGCCGCCATATCCAAATCCTCAGGCGTAGTAATTTTGATGTTCTTGTAGCTGCCTTGAACGACAGTAACCGGAATTCCAAGCCGCTCTATCAGCATAGAATCATCTGTTCCCAAGAATCCCGACTGCTCCGCTTCCTCATAGGCTCGCAGCAGATCGGAAAGACGAAAAGTCTGTGGCGTTTGAATACTCCACAGACTTCGGCGATCCGGCGTTGCTGTAATGATACCATCCCCGTTCACTTGCTTGACTGTATCCTTTACAGGTACTGCTGCTACAGAAGCACCAGTACGCTGGGCTGCCTCAAGGCATGAACGTACAAGCTCAGGTTGAATTAGTGGACGCACACCATCATGCACCATCACCCAATCCGCTTGTAAGTGGCGCAGACCGCGATAAACCGAATGCTGGCGTTCACTGCCACCAGCCACCACCCGTACATTTTTACCGATTTTGTATTGATGAATCCAATCTCGGCAGCGTTCCACATCTCCTGTCCCAGTCACCATCACCATTTCATCCACTTCGGGCATAGCTGCGAATATTTCAAGTGTATGTATGAAGATGGGCTTGTCCCGCAAAAGCAGAAATTGCTTGCTCTCCTGCGTCCCCATACGGGAGCCGCGCCCTGCTGCCACAATGACAACTCCTACCCGATTGTTCATTCAAATAACTCCTGCCCTGATCGCACTTGGACGATCCGTATGATAACACATCTACTTCATCATACCGCGTTTATTGAGCTTTTTCCAATAATTTCGGTTTGGCAAAGATCATACGGCCGGCTGAGGTCTGAAGTACACTCGTGACCAGCACCTCCATCAGAGAGCCAATATAGTCACGTCCGCCTTCTACAACAATCATCGTGCCATCATCCAGATAGGCTACACCCTGCCCATGCTCCTTGCCGTCTTTAATAATCTGCACCATAATTTCCTCACCGGGCAGTACGACAGGCTTCACTGCATTCGCCAAATCGTTAATATTCAGCACTGATACACCTTGAAGTTCGCATACTTTATTCAGGTTAAAATCATTAGTTACAACTTTACCCTGTAACACCTTTGCCAGCTTAACCAACTTACTGTCGACCTCTGAAATTTCCTCAAAATCACCTTCGTAAATGAGTACATTTACATCCAGTTCTTTTTGGATTTTATTCAAAATATCCAGACCTCTCCGTCCACGATTACGCTTAAGTAAATCTGATGAATCTGCAATATGCTGAAGCTCCTCCAGCACAAATTCAGGAATTACAATTGTTCCTTCAATAAAACCTGTCTTGCAAATATCCGCAATACGCCCATCTATAATGACGCTGGTGTCCAATATTTTATGTTCCTCCAGCTTGCGTTCTTCTACACCCGTTCCCCGACCAAAAAAACCAGAACTCCAAAAGGATGACAGCTCGTCCCGCTTTTCTAGCCCAACCATCAATCCTACATATCCGCATATCACGGTAACAGCCGTCTGGATAAGTTGACCCGGGGCCCCCAACCATGAAAAAAGCGGGTAAACTGCTAAGGAAAGTATCAATCCCACCGCTAAACCAATCACACCTGCCATCATCTCGTTCATCGGAATTCGTACCAAGCCTTCAATGCCCTGCTGCAACCGATTCGCCACGGATGCCCCTGCGAATGAACACCCAGCCATAAATAGCACTGCTCCCGCCATCATCCAAACAATCATTCCTGGTAAAGACCCATCACTCAACCATTGCGGCATCCACGTTACAATGCCTCCTACCCGCTGGTATAACGTATAGCCAAACCATGCTCCGCACAATCCTGTAAAAGTTAAAATAGCCTTTCTCCACATTGAGTCTCTATACCTCCTTTATTTTCTTTTCATATAGTCTGCTATTTATTGGATACATAGCATTTCTCTTACCAGTATGATCCATTTTCATCATAACTAACCCTGTGTTTTCACTTTTTATGCATAAAAAAAAAGCATTTATCTCCCTGAAATGCTTCAAGGAAATAAATGCTTATTCTTATTCTTGCTTGATACTAACGCTGTGAATGACGATATTGATCGTCCTGTTCTTCCTGACTGGAACGCTCCCGACCACGTCCACGTCCACGTCTGCGTGACAGCTTACGAATGTTCAGCTTCATGCCATACAATGCATACAGCACCAGCGGTACAAAAATCAGCTTCGACAGCTGGTCAGGGAATTTAACAGCCAACACCACCGCTGCAATTACGACCCATGGAGCAACCCAGATCGCTTTTTTGGGGAGGCCGACCTTTTTAAAATTAGGATATTTCATGGAGCTGACCATCAAATAAGAAACCAGCAACATGGCAATCGACATGTATAACAATGAAATATCGTTATGGAATAAGGACAAAGTGGCTAATACCCCACCTGCTGCCGGAATTGGCAAACCCGTAAAATAACCTGGTACACCAGGACGTACGTTAAATCGAGCCAAACGCAACGCTCCGCACATCGGGAAAATGGCAGTAACCGTCCAAGCGAGAGCCGAATTCGCATCATGAAAAGCAACCATGTACATAATAACTGCGGGAGCAACACCAAAAGATATCATATCTGATAAGGAGTCCAGTTCTTTACCGAATTCGCTTTGGGCATTCAGGACCCGGGCCATCCTTCCATCCAGTCCGTCCAACAACATGGCGACAATAACCATAATAGCGGCAAGACTGTATTTTCCGTCTACAGCCAATAAAATGGCGATCATTCCGAGAAACAAGTTACCTAAGGTACACATGTTCGGAATTGATTTGGTAATCATCTCTTCACCTCAATGTATGAATTGTTCCATTATAATCCTTTCACTGTATTACATTTACATTTGCCTGTCAATGAAAACTTGTTCCTGCAAACGTTTAAGACCTTCTTTAATCGTACGCGCACGAACCTCTCCAATACCATCCACTTCATCCAGTTCTTCTATCGTTGCTGTCATGACATGCGGAAAACGTCCAAACCGCTCCACCAGATTATGAATAATCACATTCGGCAAACGCGGTATCTTGTTCAGTACCCGATAGCCGCGTGCAGCAATATACTCTTCTGATGTCGCAGCTGAAGAAGGGTAGCCTAGTAAACGTACAATATGATTCACATCCAACAATTCGTCGTCCGTAGAACGTTTGAGTCCCAATATAATTTCACGAATTTTCTCGTCGCTATCGTCTTTGGCATAATCCTTATACAGCAACCATGCTTCTTCCTCAATGTTGCTGACAAGCTCTTCCATCTGCATACTAATCAGACGGCCCTCATTTCCGAGCTCGTTAATAAATCGTTTGATCTCCATTTTGATGCGCAGTACCATTTCGATCCGCTGGATGACATTAACGACCTCCGGCATGGTAACCAGCTCTTCAAATTCAGACGCTGTCAAATTCGTAGAGGCTTGCCCCAACACGGATCTATATTTCTCTAACGTCTGAATAGCCTGATTGGCTTTCGTCAAAATAACCCCGATTTCCTTGAGGGCATACCGTAATGTCCCCTGATACAAGGTAATAATATTACGCCGCTGGGAAATAGACACCACTAGTTTGCCAGTCTGCTTTGCAACTCGTTCTGCTGTCCGGTGCCGAATTCCTGTTTCAATCGACGAAATCGAGGAGTCTGGAATCAGTTGCGTATTGGCATATAAAATTCGTTTTAAATCCTCGCTCAATATGATTGCGCCGTCCATTTTAGCCAACTCATACAAATAGTTCGGCGAAAAATCACAATTAATGGAGAAACCGCCATCCACGACTTCCATAACTTCTGGGCTATAGCCAACGACCAGAAGAGCACCCGTTTTGGCACGCAAAACGTTTTCCAACCCGTCGCGAAAGGGAGTTCCCGGTGCCACAAGCCGCAGCAAATCGTTCATTTTATCCAGTTGGCTCGCTTCTTTCATTCTCAATGCCCCCTAATCTAATGCGGCTGCCAGTGCATCTGCCACCGTTCCTACTCCTATAATTTGAATCCCTTTCGGATGTGTCCAGCCCTTCAAGCTTTTCTCCGGCATGATCACCCGTTTGAAACCTAGTTTCTCCGCTTCCCGTACTCGCTGTTCTGCTCGGGATACCGCACGTACCTCACCTGTCAGTCCCACCTCGCCAAAAATCACATCGTATGGCTTGGTAGGAGCATCCCTAAAGCTGGAAGCAATGCTCACAGCTATAGCCAAATCCACCGCCGGTTCATCCAACTTCACGCCTCCAGCTACGTTGAGATAGGCGTCCTGGTTTTGCAAAAACATGCCCATCCGCTTTTCTAGCACGGCTATGATTAATCCCATTCGATGATGGTCGACTCCTGTGCCCATTCGGCGCGGAGATGGAAAATGCGTAGCTGCAATCAATGCTTGCAGTTCAACCAATACAGGTCGGGTTCCTTCCATACTGGCTACAACAGTAGAACCCGCTACCCCCAGTGGTCGTTCAGACAGGAATAGTTCAGAAGGATTTGACACCTCACGCAAACCGCTTTCAGCCATTTCAAAAATACCAATTTCATTTGTAGAACCGAAACGGTTTTTAACTGCACGCAAAAGCCGATACGTATGATGACGCTCTCCTTCAAAATAAAGCACACAATCAACCATATGTTCCAACAAACGTGGACCTGCAATGGCCCCTTCCTTGGTCACATGTCCTACCAATACCGTAGCAATACCTAGCCCCTTGGCAATTCGCATAAAGCGTGAAGTACACTCCCGCACCTGAGCCACACTACCTGGTGCACTCGTCACCTCAGGCAAATATACGGTCTGTATCGAGTCGATGACCAAAAATTCCGGCTTCAAGCTGTCCACCGCTTCTTCAATCGTCTCCAAATTCGTCTCACATAATACGTATAGGCTGGGGGACAAGGCACCGAGCCGATCTGCACGTAGTTTCGTTTGACGGACAGATTCCTCACCAGACACGTACAGCACCTTTAAACCAGTTAAAGCTAGCTCATTAGATGTTTGCAGCATAAGCGTAGATTTACCGATTCCCGGATCACCGCCCACCAGAACGAGTGAACCCGGCACCACACCTCCACCGAGTACTCGATTCAATTCGCCAATTCCCGTCAAAATTCGTGTTTCTTTGCCACTCTCCACCTCTATAATAGGCAGTGGCTTGTCTTTTGTGCTATGAGTAAGAAGGGAAGACCCCATTCCTTGAGTTTTTACAACGCTTTCCGTTTCTTCGACCATGGAATTCCACGCCTGGCATCCAGGACATTTTCCGTACCATTTGGGCGATTCATAACCACATTCCGTACAGGAAAATTTAGTTTTCACTTTAGCCATACTTTATTCCTGGGCTCCTTATTGACGACGATAATGTCAAATTTATGTTCATACAGCCCAGAAAGAGCTGTAACAATAAAAGTTTACCATTGAAGCTTGGCGGACGTAAAGCAATATCACAAACTTTCCCAAAGCATTTACCCAACCATTTCACCGTGTTTTATACATAAAAAGGGTGTCTTCGCAATAGCTTTCCAGCCTGCGAGACACCCTTTTCTACTATTTATTTAGTAAACTGCTTTAGGACTTGGCAGATACATTATCCTTTTTCGTTACAGTCAATGCACCATTCTCCTCATCAATGAAGAGAGAGTCACCCTTAGTAATGTTGCCAGTCAACAGTTCCTCGGACAGGCGATCTTCAATATGCTTCTGGATTGCACGACGCAATGGACGCGCACCATACGCTGGATCAAAGCCTTCCTTGGCAAGGAATTTTTTAGCGTTGTCTGTCAACTCGAAGTCCACCTCATACTCATTCAGACGCTTACGCAGCTCCTCAGACATGAGTGACACAATTTCGGCAATATGTTTTTCTTCGAGAGAATGGAAAACGATAATTTCATCAATCCGGTTCAAGAACTCAGGACGGAAGCTTTTCTTCAGTTCATCCATCACTTTGCCCTTCATATTATCGTAATCCGCCCCAGCGTCCACTACAGCTGTAAAACCAAGCGTGGAGTTACGTTTAATCGCCTGTGCACCAACATTAGATGTTAGGATGATGAGTGTGTTACGGAAATCGACGACACGACCTTTGGAATCTGTTAGACGACCATCTTCCAGCACTTGCAGAAGAATATTGAATACTTCTGGGTGTGCTTTTTCAATTTCATCCAGCAACACAACAGAGTATGGCTTACGACGTACCTTCTCAGTCAGCTGACCGCCTTCTTCATATCCAACGTACCCTGGAGGTGCTCCTACCAGACGGGACGTGGAGTGCTTCTCCATATATTCGGACATATCAATACGGATAACCGCATTTTCATCTCCAAACATGGATTCAGCCAAGGCGCGTGCCAATTCTGTTTTACCAACCCCAGTTGGGCCGAGGAAAATAAAGGAACCAATTGGACGCTTCGGATCTTTCAGTCCGGCACGTGCCCGGCGAATCGCCCGGCTTACTGCCTTAACTGCTTCATCCTGTCCAATTACCCGCTCATGCAGCAACTCTTCCATATTCAACAAGCGGTGTGTTTCTTCCTCTTTCAGCTTGCTGACTGGAACACCTGTCCAGATTGCAACGACCTGAGCGATATCCTCTGGTGTAACTTCAGAATCTGTACGACCCTGTTGTTCTTTCCATTGGTTTTTCGTCACGTCTAGCTCTTCACGGATTTTTTGCTCTGTATCACGCAACGCTGCCGCTTTTTCAAACTCCTGACTTTGTACCGCTGAATCCTTTTCCTTACGGATATCTTCCAGACGGTTTTCCAGCTGTTTCAGGTTTGGCGGTACAGTGTAAGAATTCAGCCTTACTTTGGAGCCCGCTTCATCAATAAGGTCAATAGCCTTATCTGGCAGGAAGCGGTCGGTGATATAACGATCTGACAATTTTACAGCCGCTTCAATAGCCTCATCTGTGATCTTTACACGGTGATGCGCTTCGTAACGGTCACGCAGGCCGTACAAGATTTGAATCGCCTCTTCTGGAGAAGGCTGATCCACTGTAATTGGTTGAAAACGACGCTCCAAAGCAGCATCTTTCTCAATATATTTGCGGTATTCATCCAGCGTGGTCGCACCGATGCATTGCAGCTCGCCACGTGCCAGAGCAGGCTTAAGGATGTTGGACGCATCAATTGCGCCTTCCGCTCCACCAGCACCAATCAGCGTATGCAGCTCATCAATGAACAATACGATATTACCCGCTTGACGAATCTCGTCCATAATTTTTTTCAAACGATCCTCGAATTCACCACGATACTTGGTGCCTGCTACCACAGAACCCATATCCAGTGTCATTACGCGCTTGTCGCGCAACGTTTCAGGAATCTCATTTGCTATAATTTTTTGGGCCAATCCTTCGGCAATCGCTGTTTTACCTACCCCAGGCTCACCGATCAGAACCGGATTGTTCTTTGTACGGCGGCTGAGCACCTGAATTACGCGTTCAATTTCCTTGCTACGCCCAATAACAGGGTCCAGGTTGTTTTCCTTCGCAGATGCCGTCAGATCGCGTGCCAGACTGTCCAGAGTTGGCGTGCTGACATTAGCTGGAGCACCGTGATGGCTGGAAACAGCCTCGCTGCTGCCGAGCAATTGAAGCACTTGCTGACGCGCTTTGTTCAGACTGATGCCCAAGTTGTTCAGTACACGCGCTGCTACGCCTTCACCTTCACGAATAAGACCAAGCAAAATATGTTCTGTACCTACATAGGTATGGCCCAGTTTGCGGGCTTCATCCATAGACAGTTCGATGACTTTTTTGGCGCGTGGAGTATAGGCAATGTTCGTCGGTTGCTCTTGACCGCGTCCAATCAGCGTTTCCACTTCATCCTGGATTTTTTCCAGTCCCAGCCCTAAACCGATTAAGGCTTTCGCGGCTATTCCTTCACCTTCACGAATGAGGCCTAGCAAAATGTGCTCTGTGCCAATGTTGTTGTGTCCCAATCGAACAGCTTCTTCCTGAGCCAAAGCAAGCACTTTCTGTGCACGTTCCGTAAATCTTCCAAACATCATATATCCTGCACCTCCACAGTGTGTATTTCAGATCATTCTATATATTAAAGGGTTGTGCCTAATTTTTGCCGGATCAGCTTCGCCCGGTACATATCGCGCTCTTCGGTATTCATTTTATCCCCAAAGCTTTTTTGCAGGAACCCGGGTTGTGTCATCACATTCAGCTCATTCATCGCTGCGGTGGAAGGACGCTCCAAAATCCCTAAATCTACGCCAAGACGTACATCGGATAGCCGCTGTGCAGCCTCCTTGGAATCCAATACTGCTGCATATGACAAAATACCGAATGAACGCATCACCCGATCTGTAATTCGCAGCATAGATTCATTCATTAGCCTTTCTCTGGCAGAACGCTCGTGCTCAATAATTTGTAGCACCACGCCATGTAGATTCTCAATAATCTCCGCTTCGGTTTGTCCCAGTGTAATCTGATTAGATACCTGAAACAAATTTCCGACCGCTTCGCTGCCTTCACCGTAAATGCCACGAACTGTAAGACCTACCTGTGAAACAGCAGACAATATACGATTGATTTGATGAGTCATAACTAATGCAGGCAAATGCATCATCACCGAAGCTCTCATACCTGTGCCGACATTCGTCGGACAACTGGTCAGAAAACCTCTCCGATCATCAAATGCATAATCAACATGCGCTTCAAATGCATCATCAATAATCATAGCGCGTTCCCAAGCTTCCCTAACCTGACATCCCGGATATAAGCACTGGATACGCAGATGATCCTCTTCGTTTATCATAACACTAACCGATTCATCATCGCTAATTAAAACAGCACCGTTACGAGATTCGTTCGCCAAATTTGGACTAATCAAATGCTTCTCAACCAGCACCTGCTTGTCGATCTCATCCAACTCGGATATTTTCAACGTATGAAAAGTACCAAAACCGCCTAAATCATCATACTGAAGGATATCCGTCAATCGTTGAAGTGCTTCTTCCGACTGCTGATTGGTAGCAAGCATGGGAAAAGGCAGATGCTGCAAGTTACGCGCAATTCTCACCCGGCTGCTAATGACAATCTCCGAATCCGCAGCATCACCACGCATCCAGTCACTTAGCGGCTTCTCCGTAAACCGAATATTGGGCATTACGCATCCCTCCTACTCTTCACAAACTTTACTCTTCAGTCATTTCTTTTTCAAGCTCTCTGATTTGATCCCTAAGCTCAGCAGCTGATTCAAATTCTTCCTGTACAATATGCTGTTGCATCTCTTTTTTCAAATCGTCAATTTGCCGTTTAACCTTCAGTCGGCCTCCAGTGCGAACCGGAACTTTACCAACATGATTCGTACTGCCATGCACACGCTTGAACAGAGGGTCCAGACGACTATCAAAATATTGATAGCACGACGGGCATCCGAAACGTCCCAGCTTACTAAACTGTGCATAGGTCATGCCACAATCCTTGCATTGCAGGTTCTGCGGACCACTGTGGCCCGGAGACTGGCTCTTTGTACTGGAGTCAAAATCCAGCATCCCCGACAACAAGCTATGAATCGAAAAGCCGTTAGGTGTTCCAGGGATCATCTCCCCTTTTTCCTTGGCACACGTCTCACAAATATGAAACTCTGTCTTTTCGCCATTCACAATTTTGGTGAAATGCAAAGTTGCCGGCCGCATATTACATTCTTGGCACAGCATAAAAGCACCTCCTTCAATGTCAGGATTTATACCAATCCCTACATCCAAACGTTAGTCTCTTTCCACACACTATTTGGTCGCCAGCAACGAAATCAGCATAGCCTTAAGCAATCTTGCTCGCAGTTGATCACGATAGGGAAGCTTCAGTAATAATGTATCCCTTGATAAAGCAGCCTTCATTAAATTAGCTTCCCTTTTGCTTAAAAAATGGGCTTCCTCTAACTGATAAATCAGTCCTTCGGCTGCCGATTGGCTTATTTCCTCCCCGATGCTCTGATGAAGATGTGTATGGATGGCATGCTGTGCAGGCAGCTGAATTCGCTGAATACGAATGTAGCCCCCGCCACCGCGTTTACTTTCCACCACATAGCCTTTTTCCAGCGTAAACCGGGTGCTAATTACATAATTAATTTGCGACGGCACGCAGGAAAAGCGGTCAGCCAGATCATTGCGCTGAATCTCCACTAAACCTTGGGGACTTTCCAGCAATATACTCTTCAAATATTGTTCAATAATATCGGAAACATTGCGCATTTCATCATCCTCCACTAACGGAAACGCAAGTATTCAAGTACATTTCACGCTCCACAGAGTCCGCCGTATATTGAACTTAACCAAACGGTAAAGTCACGAATCTAAGCTGTATTCAGGCTATTGCCTGATCTACATCCATTGGAATTGTACCGTTTTGTCTCTAGTGTGGCCTTTATTTGCGATTAATCATACACTTCTCTTATGTTCATAAGAGTCAGCTCCTAACTATACGCAAATCATTTCGATCCTCATTTACTTCTTTGCTATCAAAATCACCTTATACAGCTAATCCATCAGCATAGTACTTCTACAGAATCGCACTAGGCTTGATTGACTTTGACTTTCTTTGACTATATTCATATTATAGCACATTATTCATTTTTGCCAAGGGGTCAATACCATTTTTCGCAATCTAATTATGTTTTATACAATACCATAAAAAAACTCTTCCCATTACAGAAAGAGTTTTGAAAATTATGATAACCACACAAGTTATGTTCCCTGAAAGATGGAGCCTAAGAAGAACTAAATGGGCCTTTATCAGAAAAAATCCAATAAGAACGTTTGTTTTACCGGTATTACACGTTTAAGGGCAGACACAGACTCACTGCTGCCTTCAATACGCCCCCATTTATACAGATCATCAGCCTGCTGGTAGCCAAGCATCAGAGTCGTCAGTGACTGAATCCCAAGTTTCAAGTCAGCTACTATGGCGTTTTCAGATAAATTGCTTATATCCACTCTCTCCAGATGTCCTTGCCCCTCCGTAGTAATCGTTAATCTCCATAATCCATCATTCCATGGAGCATACCGATCAGTCAGATTTAAGGTTAAACTTGTTTCTTCTCCAATCTGTTCAAAAGGGTATCTTTCTATAAAAGCAGCTGCATCCACAATACGACCCATAAAATAAGGCACAGTTTCCTGTTGAATTCGTGGATCATCGAGTAAAAATGGCAGATTGTCATCTGCTGGAACGTAATTAAATTTACCTTGGGCTATCATTGAGTCATGATTTGCAAAATAAGTCCATAAAGCCCGACGAGCCGTCTCATTTTCATATACCAACTCATCACAATTCAACTGTTTATCTTCAATTTTGTATAGTGCATATCCCTGAGGATCGCCTGTTTCAGAGTAATATACCGCAGTTCGATAGTTCTCATTTAAAATCCGCTCTTGCCACCATTCCTTATCTCGTACCAGCGTGCCATTATAACGAGATGCATACGCTTGATACACTTGGTCCAGTTCTGAAATATCTTTGACATCGCGTTTGACTGTACCTTCTGTTTTAAGTTTTGCAGGGAATTTATCAATGGGAATGACGTACTTTTTATATTCAATATACGTTTCCCATCCAAATTTACGATAGAAGGCAAAGGAGAATGGATGCAGAAAAGAAAGGCTTTGTCCCGCAGACTTCATTTCTTCAAGCGCATGCGTCAACAAACGTGACACCATGCCTCCGCGACGCTTTTCTGGCCATGTTGCCACACCAGCAATGCCCCCCATATCAAAAACCTGACCGTTTATGTATACCTGTAGGGGTAACAAAGTCAGTTTAGCATTCAAGTCATGTCCGTCGAATATTCCCCATGTTTGCTTTGGTTTGAATTTCTTCTTGGATTTTTCCAGATCCTCCAGGGACATTGTAAACTGAAAAGCATATTGAGATAATTCAATAGCCGCTTCAAATTCCTCACGTTGTAATTGTCTGATCTCCATAACTTCGTCACCTCGCTCGTATACTTGGGCATCCATAAAAAAGATTATACACTTAGAGTGTGGCAAAGCCTCTTCCCTCTGTCAACCTTAGAAGCAGGTGGCCATCTAAAAACACATAAAAAAAGGATGATAATCTCATTGAGATTATCATCCTTTTCACTTTTGCTTGGCGACGTCCTACTCTCCCAGGACCCTGCGGTCCAAGTACCATCGGCGCT
>NZ_JBBOTK010000015.1:0-63882 GCF_038005565.1 Paenibacillus sp. FSL R10-2748 | reverse complement strand
CCTCTTTGGTATATTGCGGTACAAACCACTTATATAATTGCTTCTATGCTGCGCATTCAAAGAGGAGATATGCTCTTGTAAATAGTTATTACCTTTGGAAACGCTTATTTTTAAAGGTTGTCCTTCGTAGGAGTACAGTTGTTTGTACAGGGAAATACTAAAGGTTAGGGCTATTGATGAAGGCTTGACACCCCTATACCGCTTTGCTAAGATTGCAATAATATATTTTCAGAGAGCCTTGATTTGTCCATGTCGGACAGACAACAAGACCAATACAGACTAAACAATTTGAAGGAGGATCATCTTGGTGTGGGAAGATAAATTCGGTAAGGAAGGCCTTACCTTTGACGATGTTTTGCTGGTACCTCGCAAGTCGGTGGTTCTGCCCAAAGAAGTAAGCGTGGCGACTCGTTTGAGTGATAACGTAAAGCTGAATATTCCTTTGATGAGTGCTGGTATGGATACTGTTACTGAGGCAGTGTTGGCAATCGCGATGGCTCGTGAGGGCGGTATCGGTATTATTCATAAAAATATGTCGATTGAACAGCAAGCGGTAGAGGTGGATCGGGTTAAACGTTCGGAGAGCGGTGTTATCACCAATCCATTCTCATTGACTCCGGATCATTTGGTATCCGATGCTGAAGCAGTTATGGGTAAATACCGTATTTCTGGTGTACCTGTTGTAAACGAAGAAAACAAACTGGTGGGTATTATTACTAACCGCGATCTTCGCTTTATTCACGATTTTAACCTTAAAATCAGTGAAGTCATGACGAAGGAAGAACTGGTAACTGCACCTGTAGGTACGACTTTACAGGAAGCGGAAGTCATTTTGCAAAAGCATAAAATTGAAAAGCTCCCTTTGGTCGATGATGAAAATTATCTCAAAGGCCTTATCACCATTAAAGATATTGAGAAAGCTATTCAATTTCCGAACGCAGCGAAAGATGCACAAGGCCGTCTTCTGGTCGGTGCGGCTGTCGGCATTTCCAAGGATACATTTGATCGGACTGAAGCACTTGTAAAAGCTGGTGTGGATATGATTGTAGTGGACTCTGCTCACGGGCATCATATTAACATTATTGAAGCAGTCCGCAAGCTGCGTGAAGCTTATCCTGATCTGACGATTGTAGCAGGTAATGTAGCTACTGGTGACGGAACGCGCGAATTAATTGAAGCTGGAGCATCGGTCGTAAAAGTGGGTATTGGTCCAGGCTCCATCTGTACAACACGCGTAATCGCAGGGATTGGTGTTCCACAAGTAACAGCAATTTATGATTGTGCAACAGTAGCACGTGAATATAATATTCCGATTATTGCAGATGGCGGTATTAAATACTCCGGTGAAATTACAAAGGCCATTGCGGCAGGGGCTTCTGCGGTAATGCTGGGAAGTCTTTTTGCAGGTACGGAAGAAAGCCCAGGCGAATCTGAAATTTATCAAGGACGCCGCTTCAAAGTATATCGTGGCATGGGTTCTATGGCTGCGATGAAGCAAGGTAGTAAAGATCGTTATTTCCAAGATGACGACAAGAAATTGGTACCGGAAGGCATAGAAGGACGCGTTGCTTATAAAGGACCACTTTCCGACACTGTTCATCAGCTGTTGGGCGGTCTTCGTTCTGGTATGGGTTATTGCGGTACAGCTAATATTGAGGAGCTTCGTAACGATACAAGCTTTATCCGTATTACAGGTGCTGGTCTGCGTGAGAGCCATCCGCATGATGTGCAAATTACGAAAGAAGCACCAAACTACTCTCTATAAAGTTCGGCTGTAGTAGACTTGACGACAGGCAGAGCGTATTTCGCTCTGCCTGTCTTTTTTTAGAGATACCCCTGTGATAGAATAGACAAGTGTCCGCCTTTATGATGAAATTATTGATGAATTAGGGCACGTAGGTCTTTTGGACGATTCCTACCAGTGAAGAAGATTCGAGCAGAAAATGCTCATGACAGGATACAACTAAGAAAACGAAATAAAACTGAATTTTATAACATTAAACATTAACTACATTGGCCAAGTAGAGGCTATAACCACCGTCTCGTTATACATAGCGGATCGGGTTGAGGTACGAGAGGAGTTTGTATTCATTTGAAAGCGAACAATTTAAAGGAAAATACAAAACGCAGCATGATTAAAAAGAGTGTGACTGCAGTCATGGTGCTTAATATGATGTATATGTCGGCATTGCCTGTTGTAGGCAATTTCGATTCTAGCGTGGCTACTTTTGCAGCTGGAGCGGCAACACAGGCAACCAATATTACGGGGACAGGTTCTATTAACCCCCCTAGTCTGGCACTACGTTCTGCCATTTTGATCGAGCCTTCCACGGGGCAAGTATTGCTGTCTATGAATCCAGATGAGCCACTTCCACCAGCAAGTATGACTAAAATGATGACAGAGTACATCGTGGCTGAACAGGTTAAGCAAGGTAAACTCAAGTGGACGGATAAGGTTACGGTTAACGAGAATGCTTCTAAGAGCATTGGATCACGTATTTTTTTGGCTCAAGGGGATCAACATACGGTAGAAGAGCTTTATATTGCAATGGCGGTAGGTTCTGCTAATGACGCCACAGTAGCCCTTGCTGAACGCGTATCCGGAACCGAGCAGGACTTTGTAAAACTAATGAATGAAACAGCTCAGAAAATGGGCATGAAAAATACGTATTTTATCAACTCGACTGGTTTGGACCGTGGTGATATGCCGAAAGGCTTCCAGCCGGATACAGACCGGGAAACTGTGATGACAGCGAGAGATGCAGCTACTCTGGCTGGTTACATCATTAAAGATCATCCGGATTACACACGATTCACCACAATTCAATCTTACAAATTCCGTCCTACCGACAAGGCGCCGATTATTAACTATAACTGGATGCTAGAAGCAAACAAAAATATTACTAACTTTAGAAAGTTTGCTTACCCAGGTTTAGACGGGATGAAAACAGGCCATACGGCTAATGCTGGCAACTGTTTTACAGGAACCGCTGAACGCAACGGAGTGCGTCTCATCAGTGTAGTTATGGGAGCTGATTCAGATGCACACCGTTTTACAGAGACAGCTAAAGTGCTGAACTATGGTTTTGATAACTTTGAAGTGAAGCAGGTTGTTGCTCCAAAGACGGTGGTTAAGGGTGTTGAGAATGTGCCAGTGACCAAAGGTACGGAAACAGAAGTACCGATCGTCACCAAGGATGCAGTAAGCTTTATTGTACCTAAGGGTGCGAGCAATCCTAAGGTAACCTTTACAACGAACATTACACCAGCAAGCTCTCTGGTGGCACCTTTGAAGCAAGGGGCCAAAGTCGGAACAATTACGTACACTTACAAGACAGACGGTGTGGATAAAGGGCAGACGAAAACCGTAGATCTGGTTACTACGACGGCAGTAGAAGAGGGCGGCTGGTTCCGAATGCTTTTCCGGGCAATCGGTGATTTCTTCGGAGATCTGTTCCAAGGAATTAAGAACCTCTTCTAAAAAAGCAAAGCTAGGCGACCTACCTTGTTTTTCATTACTTATTTTGCAGCTTGAAATGATTGTGTATTTGGCATTCGTGCGGTAAAATATTAAGTTAGAATCTAAACGTAACCCTTACAGGAGGCAACGACATGGAAACGGGAACTTCGCGTGTAAAAAGAGGTATGGCAGAGATGCAAAAAGGCGGCGTAATCATGGATGTCATGAACGCTGAGCAGGCTAAAATTGCAGAGGCAGCAGGAGCTACAGCTGTAATGGCTCTTGAACGGGTGCCTTCGGATATCCGTGCAGCTGGTGGGGTTGCTCGTATGGCTGACCCAACGATTGTGGAAGAAGTTATGAAGGTTGTTTCTATTCCTGTTATGGCTAAGGCTCGCATCGGTCACTTTGTAGAGGCAAAGGTACTGGAATCTCTCGGTGTTGACTATCTCGATGAGAGCGAAGTGCTGACACCTGCGGATGAAGTTTTCCATATTGATAAGCGGGAGTTCACCGTTCCATTTGTTTGTGGAGCCAAGGATCTGGGAGAAGCGCTGCGTCGTATTGGTGAGGGTGCATCTATGATCCGTACGAAGGGCGAACCGGGAACTGGGAATATTGTTGAGGCCGTTCGGCATATGCGTTTTATCAATGGTCAAATTCGCAAGGTGCAAAACTTGTCGAAGGACGAGCTGTATGCAGAAGCGAAAAACCTCGGAGTTGCTTATGAACTGCTGTTAGAAGTGCATGAGCTTGGCAAGCTGCCTGTGGTCAACTTTGCAGCGGGTGGTGTAGCAACACCTGCCGATGCCGCGTTAATGATGCATTTAGGCGCTGATGGCGTCTTTGTAGGTTCTGGTATTTTCAAATCGGATAGCCCTGAGAAGTTTGCACGTGCAATCGTGGAAGCGACCACTCATTATACGGATTACAAGCTAATCGCAGAAGTCTCCAAGAATTTGGGAACTCCTATGAAAGGCATTGAAATTTCCAAACTGGCACCGCATGAGCGCATGCAGGATCGTGGTTGGTAAGAAAGAAGGGACCGGCATGAAAATAGGTGTATTGTCGCTGCAAGGCGCTGTAGCTGAACATATACGAAGCGTTGAACGTGCGGGTGCGGAAGGTATAGCGGTGAAGAAGATCGAACAGCTCGATGAGCTGTCCGGTCTTATCATTCCCGGTGGTGAAAGTACCACTATCGGTAAGCTAATGCGCAAGTATAATTTTATAGAGGCTGTACGTCAGTTTTCCAATCAAGGCAAGCCTGTATTCGGTACTTGCGCGGGATTGATTGTACTGGCTAAAACGATTCAAGGACAGGAAGAAGCACATTTGGGACTCATGGATATTACAGTATCGCGTAATGCATTTGGTCGCCAAAGAGAAAGCTTTGAAACAGACTTGAACATTAAAGGGATTGAGGAACCGGTTCGTGCTGTATTTATACGCGCGCCATTAATACAGTCTGTTGGAACGGGAGTAGATGTGCTGTCTGAGTATAACGGCGAGATCGTGGCAGCCCGTCAGGGTCATTTGCTGGCTTCATCCTTCCATCCGGAGTTAACAGACGATTACCGGTTACATCAGTATTTTGTGGATATGGTCCGCGAATAGGGGAAAGTCAGGTTTGTAGTGTAGGAGGGATTACCTGTGTTAGATATAAAGATTTTACGTAATGAGCTTGGTCGGGTTGAGAAAGCTTTGCAGAACAGGGGGAAATCTCTGGATCTGATTAATGGTTTTACAGATCTGGATGTAAGCCGTCGTGAGTTACTACAAGAAAGCGAAGGACTCAAAAATCGTCGGAACGTGGTATCCGGTGAAGTAGCCAAGTTGAAGAAGAATAAGGAAAATGCGGATGATCTGATTGCAGAAATGCGTCAAGTCTCCGATCGTATTAAAGAATTAGATGAGCAAGTACGCGAACTGGAAGTACAGATCGACGAACTGGTGATGTCTATTCCGAATATTCCTAATGAAACAGTACCTGTAGGTGCATCGGAAGAGGATAATGTAGAAATCCGTCGCTGGTCGGAGCCACGCGAGTTTTCTTTTACACCTAAAGCGCATTGGGAATTGGCTCAGGATCTAGATATTCTTGATTTTGAGGCAGCAGCCAAGGTAACGGGTTCTCGTTTTACGTTCTACAAAGGACTGGGAGCAAGATTAGAGCGTGCGCTGATTAACTTTATGATGGATCTGCACAGCAGTGAGCATGGTTATGAAGAAATGCTTCCTCCATACATTGTAAATCGGGATAGCTTGTACGGAACGGGTCAACTTCCGAAGTTTGAAGAAGATTTGTTTAAGCTGCGTGATACTGAGTATTATCTCATTCCTACGGCTGAAGTTCCGGTAACCAACTACCACCGTGAAGAGATCATGAATGCGGAGCAGCTTCCAAAATATTATGTAGCATACAGCTCTTGCTTTCGCTCGGAGGCAGGATCAGCAGGACGTGATACACGTGGCCTGATCCGTCAGCATCAGTTCAATAAGGTAGAGATGCTTAAGCTAGTTCACCCGGATACCTCTTATGAGGAATTGGAGAAAATGACGAATAACGCTGAGCGTGTTTTACAGCTGCTCGGACTTCCATATCGCGTGCTGGCACTTTGCACTGGAGATATGGGTTTTACGTCTGCCAAAACGTACGATCTGGAAGTATGGTTGCCTGAGAGTGGCATGTACCGCGAGATTTCTTCTTGTTCAAACACAGAAGACTTCCAAGCGCGTCGTGCAAACATTCGTTTCCGTCCAGATTCGAAGGCGAAGCCTGAATTTGTACATACGCTGAACGGTTCAGGATTGGCTGTGGGTCGGACTGTGGCTGCTATTTTGGAGAACTATCAGCAAGAGGACGGAAGCATCGTGATCCCAGAAGTCCTGCGTTCATACATGCGAGGTGTTGAGGTTATTGCTCCTAAGCAGTAAGTGTTGCATTCTTAGAAATCCTGTGGTAAAATAATTTTGTTGCGCCTGAGTATGTTAAAAGGGAAGCAGCTTTATCCATTTACCACCTGGAGAGGTACCGAAGCGGTCATAACGGGGCGGTCTTGAAAACCGTTAGAGTGCAAGCTCACATGGGTTCGAATCCCATCCTCTCCGCCATATTTTAAATAAACCAAGTCATTCAAATACGATAGCTGATACATTGGCCTTTATAAGCTAATGATCAGGAATCGTGGAGAATGGCTTTTTTGTTGTATAAAAAGCTCGTTTTTTTCACACGTTATCAGATGTGGAGGTGCTGGCATGAATCGAGAAATGACAGTAGACCAGCAAAAGCTGGTAGAGGCCTGGCAGGAACAACTGCCGATTCTTTTGAATTCAGGGGACAAATCACAGGTACAGGCAGATGAAGCCAATAACCGGGCTATACGAATCCACATCGAGGTTGAAGGCCGACAAATGTACTCCTTTGATTTTGCATGTACTTATGTAGACTCCCGGGAAGTACAGGTTAGCTTAGTCGATGTAGAGCGGGACGGACAGTCTGTGGATGAACGAACAGATATCATTCAGCAGTTAGTGTCCGATTATACTCGGCATATTCACCAATGTGCCCAAACATTACAGTCGTTGACGCATTCGTAGGTCATGAAGGAATGAGGAGGAAGGCTACATGACAAAAGCCAAAAACGGACTGGATAAAAACCTGTCTAACATTGTTGATGATTTGGAGCAACGTCCAGTTAATAGTCATCAGGCACAGCAAGTGCAGCAGGATCGTAATGATCGCCGTCATCAGGATTCACTAAATCACGATAAAACGGAAGATCTACACCATCTATAGTCCTATTTTTAATGGTAATAAACGGATTCGTTGATGTACCAAAAATATAGACTGAGAATGGAGGATGCATAAATGAGCAAGCCTAAAGCCATTCCTGTTCCCGAAGCACAGGATTCTGGTGGAAGTAACGAAAAGCGTGAGCGTAGTCATCAGCAGGAGCCGTTATCCGGTTCCAAGAAGGTGAAACAGCGGAATCACGTGGATCACCATAATAGAGAAGGCTCATAAGCAGGCAGACCTTTCTCCTAAAATATATTGCATAGTGTAAGACACCCTGGTTAGAGAGCCAGGGTGTCTTTGTGCTTATTGTAAGAAAATTTTCCAATAAGTGTTTCGCCGTTTGAGAATATGAGTTAAAATAGAGGGTGTGTATTTTTTTTGTTAGCATAAATAAAGGGGTTAAATACGAGAGGAGAGAATCTACACAATGAGTAAAAAGTTATCCGTCTTGGTACTCACTATGGTGTTGCTTATGACGGTAGCCCTGGTAGGTTGTAGCAAGAAGTTAGAACCGAAGGAAGCTGTTACGACCGGTACAGCTAATGCAATGAAATTGAATTCTTATGAATCCAAAAGTCAATTCACGATTAAGGAACTGACCATTACATCCGCTTCTGTTCCAAGTGAGCAAAGTGCAATGGTAACTAGCATGCTGAAAAATGCTGATATTACGCTGGATGGTGTATACCAAAAAGAACCTTTCCAATCTGAAATGACGCTCGGCATTCATTTGAAAGGTGATCTTTCCACCAGCTTCACGATTCCAATGGTAATGACTAAAGATAAACTGTACGTTAAAATTCCTAATATTCCATTTTACCCGCTTCCACAGGATGTTGTAGGTAAATTCCTGATCATTGATCCACAAGAACTGGCTAAACAATCAGGACAAGAATTTAATCCTGCAGCGATGGATCAGGAAAAATCGCAGAAATTTGCGAATGAAGTGATTGCTGCTATTATGAACGAGTATGATCAAGCAACGTACTTCTTTGATATTGATCCTAAAGACGCTAAATTGCCACAAGGCGTTGAAGCTAAACAAGTAGTTCAGTTCAAAATAACGAACGACAATGTGAAGCAAGCGACCAATACATTTATCACTAAGGCGCTTCCTAAAGTCCTTGATGTGATGTCTAAAGATGAATATGCTGGCATGCTTCAAGTGAAGAAGGAAGAGCTGGCTGAAGCGAAGAAAGAACTGCAATCCAACACCAGCGAAGTTAGCAAAAAGCTGGATGAGTTGAAAAACTATTTGACGGTGAAACAATTTGACATTAACACAGCTTTGAACAAGGATAACATTCCTGTGTATCAAGACCTGAATGCGAATGTAGAGATGAATGATCCGGCTACAAAAGACAATGTGAAATTGTCCGTAACAGGCTACACGCAATACAGCAAAATCAATGCTAAAGCAGCATTTAAAGTGGGTATTCCAACAGGTGATCAAGTCCTGACTATGGAACAACTGCAACAAAAAATGCAAACTGTTGCTCCTTAATTATGGGATGACATGATTGCAAAACATCATTTTTTTCGTATATGATGTAAGAAAACCGCTCGGCATAAGCCGGGCGGTTTTTTGTTTACTGTTAATGTTGTCCCTGTGCAGTCATTTAGCTCTGCCACACGTCATCCTCAGCCAAAAGTCCAAACATCTGGTGATCCTGCCATGCGCCCTGAATCTGTATAAGCTTGCGAGCAATGCCTTCTGGCTGGAAGCCGCATTTTTTTAATACACGTTGTGAGGGATCATTATGCAAAAGGGTACCCGCTTGGAGACGATGTAGAGATAAGGCACGAAAGGCATATTGTATGATCAACTTTAAGGCAGCGGTCATATGCCCTTTACCCTGTTCATGATGATCCATCATGTAGCCGATATCAGCGAATTGTCCAACTCCACGTACTAGATTGGAAATAGAGATATAACCGATGAGCCGTTCTTCCTTTAAGAGAAAGATACCGAACACGTAACCTCGATCCTCTTCGGCCTGATGCAATTTCTGACGGATATAATCCTGCTGTTTCTCTAATGTGAAAAATGAATCCTCGTAAAGCGGCTCATAAGGCGCATGGGAATCCCTATTTCGGTGCCTAAGGGCGAGAAGGGCTTCGCTATCCGCTAAGCTAAATGGCCGTAAAAAGATACCTTGAGGCGTATTATACAAGCTCATAGGCATGAGGTGATCTCCTTCCATGGGGAATTAGCAATGAGATGAAGTGTTTTGGAATTTTCCCCCTCAGGATGAAGATAGGGGAGGAGACAATTTGGCGGCCGCTCTTTTTTGCCGGAGATGCCGAAAAAAGCTCGTTAGCAACGAGGCACATTCCTCCTGAAGTACACCACTGGTTACCTCTGTGCAATGATTGAACCGAGGCTCCTGTAATAAATTCATCAGCGTGCCTGCACAGCCTGCTTTGGGATCTGTGGTGCCGTATATCAGATGAGGGACTCGTGATTGAACAATGGCTCCGGCGCACATCGGGCACGGCTCCAGGGTGACATACAGCCTGCAATCCAGCAGGCGCCAAGCGCCTAAGTGCTCACTGGCCTGACGAATGGCAACCATCTCTGCATGTGCAGTTGGGTCAGCATCCGTCTCGCGCAAATTGTAACCGCGGCCGATGATTTCATTATCTTTTACGATGACAGCTCCGATGGGGACTTCACCTAACGTTTCTGCCTTATACGCTTCCTGAATGGCTTCTTTCATCCAATAGGCGTGATCCATAGTGGTCACTGGGAAAATGCTCCTTTCAAACGCGGAATTATCCAACGAACAAATATTCCGTTGTTAACATGATGTGAATAAAATTGTGGATAACAAGGCACTTGTCCACAGGTTTATCCACAGTTTATAATAAAATCTGTGTATTTGTGGACTACCTGTGGATGATTATCTTCTTATATTGTAGGCAAACGCCCGTCTATTGACAATACTGTACACAAGGTGTGTATTTATGTATATCCGGTAAATGTAAATGCTGGTATCAGAGGCGCTATTACGGTATCATTGAGTTAGCAATTGCCAGTAATCGCCAGCATACGGCAAGAGGTGAGAAATCAGTGTGTCGATAAAAATCAGAATAACGATCATTTTGTCGGGGTCCGTCTTGTTTATCCTGTTGTTAAACATCGCACTCAATTATTACACGACCCACGAAAATCTAAGAAGTGACAGTGAAACTAAAATGGTTCTGACCGCTAAAATTATCGGAGGAGCTATCGAACAAACCCAACATAGCTGGGAGGCCGTTGACAAACAGCTCGGATATAATCTGTGGCTTTCTGCCACGTTGGCTGCCAATCAGCTCGATCCTGACATCCGAAATATTCAGCAGGAACAGCTTCAACAGATAGCCACACTCCACAGGGATATTAATATTTCTTTGATGATTCGAGACGGGCAGGGGTATAAGGTTGTCAAATCCTCCGATCCTAAAGAAGTAACGCCATCCGATCCATTGACCGGGCATTGGAAAAATGCAGTTGACCAATTATATGAGCATGGACAGGCTGCAATGGCGCAAGGTCAGAAACTGGATCATTTTTGGACCGGATCATTTGACTACACGGGTTCAGACTCCTCACATATTAATAAATGGGGATTTTATTATGACCAAAAACGTAACTACTTAATTCGAATTTCCTTTCAGGATACTTCAGTACAAAATTTCATAACCATCCTGAGTCCCGATGAGATCGTAAAGCAAACCCAACAAGTGGATTATCGCATCATGGAGATTACAGGAATTAACCCTGCAACCTTTGGTGGCGCTACGATGGACAAGAACGGGAACGACTGGAAATACTATTACATGTACAACAAACCGATCCAATTCGGCACGTATCAACTAACGAGAGTGCAGGAGGATCGTTTGGCCGTGTCCAGGGCTATCATCTCGGGGGAGAGTATTGTACAAGACTGCTATATTAAAGGCGAACGGGTTCTCGTCAGTTACATACCTTTTTATCCGGCTAACCGTGATGCCTATGTTATCCGTATTGTTATGAATTATGATACGATCACTTCTGTTATTTCCAAGCAATTGATTAGTTTAATTGCCATTTCTATTGTCCTTTTAGAGGTTGTGATCATTGGAAGCTATGTGCTTGCCAGTCTGTTTGTCCGTCCAATTCAGTCGATTCTGGGCAAAGTGAACGAGATGGCTGATGGTCATTTTGATACACGGCTAGAAATCAAGGGTGGTCATGAGCTTGCACAGTTGGGTGAGCGCATCAATGCGATGGCCTACAATTTGGGGGTGTATACGAGAAGACTCGAACAAATGTATGAAGAGAACCGTTCTGTAAAGGAGCATCTGGAATCGGTTATTAATCAGACAGCAGATGCGATTCATGTGACTGATGAGGAGGATCGTGTCGTTCGGGTCAATCATGCCTTCGAAGCTTTGTACGGCTGGACCAAGAAAGAGTTGGTTGGTCGTAAGCTGGAGTTTGTACCTCCGCAGCAACAGGAGGAGTATGAATTTCAGAAGAAGAGCCTGCTTCAGGGAGAGAGCATCGTATCAAGTGAGTCCCTTAGAATGCGTAAGGATGGAAGTACGGTAGAGATTAGTATGAGCACGTCGCCTATTCTGGATGAAGAAGGCCAGATTTTGGGGTTTATCTGCGTGTCGCGTGATATCACGGGTCGCAACCGGATGGAGGAGCTGTTGCGCAGATCAGAGAAACTGACAACCGTCGGACAACTAGCAGCAGGCGTAGCGCATGAGATTCGTAATCCGCTAACCACGCTACGTGGCTTTCTCCAACTACAGCAGCAAAATCAAGTGTTGAATATGAAACACAACGATATTATGATGTCTGAGCTGGATCGCATTAATTTGATCGTAAGCGAGTTTTTAATTCTGGCGAAGCCACAGGCGGTGCATTTTCAGAAAAAAGATGTTCGCTATATTGTGAGCGATGTGATTTCTTTACTAGATAGTCAGGCGCATCTGCTGGGCATTGTATTCAATCTTCAGGTCACGGACGAGCCTGCCCTGGTATACGCCGAAGAAAATCAGTTAAAACAGGTATTCATTAATTTACTTAAAAATAGCATGGAGGCTATGAGTAAAGGTGGTATCATCACGATTCATTTGTTCTTGGAGGGAGAAAGCGTTAAAATCTTCATACGGGACCAGGGAACGGGTATTCCTGCAGAAATGCTGTCCAAGCTAGGAGAACCTTTTTTCACAAACAAAGAAACAGGGACAGGACTAGGACTTATGGTCAGCCAGCGTATTATACAGAGTCATAAAGGCACACTGGATATTGAAAGCACAGAGGGAGAGGGAACGACAGCCCTGGTGCAGCTTCCGATTGCCAAGCCGGAGTAACGGGCAGGGGCGCAGGAGGAAGTGTGTTAGTAGAAATGGAGGGTACACAGGTTGCGCATTAACAAGTTTATCAGCGAAACCGGTTTTTGCTCGCGTCGGGAGGCGGACAAGCTGGTAGAGAGCGGCAGCGTGACGATTAACGGCGAAGTGGCCGTGCTGGGTAGTCAAGCGGAGGAAGGCGATGATGTTCGCGTGAACGGCAAGCCACTGCGCGAGAAGTCCGATCACGTCTATATTGCATTGAACAAGCCGGTGGGCATTACAAGTACAACGGAGAGCCACATTAGAGGCAATGTTGTTGATTTTGTGGGGCACCCGCAGCGGATATTCCCGATTGGACGCCTGGATAAGGATTCGGAAGGTCTCATTTTACTTACCAATGATGGAGACATTGTGAATAAGATTTTACGGGCAGAAGGCAAGCATGAGAAAGAATATATCGTAACAGTGGATCGCCCTGTCATACCGTCTTTTGTGCAGGGCATGTCCAGCGGGGTGAAAATACTCGGCCAGCGGACGCTACCTTGTGAGGTGACGCGTGTATCTGAGTATGTATTCCGTATTATCCTGACTGAAGGGAAAAATCGTCAGATCCGGCGTATGTGTGCTGCCTTCGGTTATGAAGTAAAAAAACTGCAACGGCTGCGAATCATGAATATTCGGTTGGGGTCCCTTCAGAAAGGTGCCTGGCGTGATCTGACAGAGGCTGAGAAGCAGGAGCTTGGCCAGATGCTCGATTATACGCTTAGCTAATGCCAGAGGAGTTTCGTATAGCCTACAGCGTATGATCGTGTACCTGACAGGGCCAGAAGTACAGGAAGCATAAACAAAGAGGCACCAGCTGCATAAAAATGCGGCGGTGCCTTTGTTCATATAACATATGCATAATCAACCTTCACTCGAGCTTGAGGTAGGACTGATGACTTGTGTCCCGTTCTGATATTTGCGGAGAACAGATATTTCAACACGACGGTTTTTGGAGCGTCCTTGACCATCTTGATTGCTTGCCAATGGACGATACTCGCCATAACCGATGGATACAAACTTGGTTGGATCGAGATCTGGATTGAGCAACAAGATACGCAAGAAATTCAGAGAGCGCTTGGCGCTCAAATCAAAGTTGGACGGGAACTGGCTGTTGGAGATCGGTACATTATCCGTGTGACCCGATACGATAACATCATAGCCAGGGAACTGCTGAAGCATACTAGAAATAGACTTGGCCAGCTTTCTTGCTTCCGGCTTTACTTCGGCCTGCCCGGATGAAAACAAGGCATTATCACTAATGGTGATCATCAGCTGTGATTGGTTCAGCTTGGTATTCAGCAACGGGGTCAGGCCGTTATTTTGAATGTATTGATCCATTTGTTTTTTAAGTTTTTTTAAATCTTCTTCTTCCCGCTGGGCCAACTGTTTTTGCAGTTCAGAGGTAGAAGTAGCCTTCGATTTTAAGGGTTGTGATACTTGTTCTTTATTTTTGCCCATATCCATGGATTGTGACGACGGATTCGCGGCCGAGTGATCCAGCACGCCA
The DNA here is from genome assembly GCF_038005565.1 of Paenibacillus sp. FSL R10-2748. Taxonomy (NCBI): domain Bacteria; kingdom Bacillati; phylum Bacillota; class Bacilli; order Caryophanales; family Paenibacillaceae; genus Paenibacillus; species Paenibacillus sp. FSL R10-2748. The sequence goes on along the minus strand of NZ_JBBOTK010000015.1, from coordinate 49,737 downwards.
GTGCCGCCACTAAAAGCTGCACTCAGGGATTGAGCCATAGTTTCAAATTTTTTGGCGTCGAGCGAGCTCATACCGAATAAGACAATGAAAAGAGCCAACAGAAGGGTCATTAAGTCGGAATATGGCAACAGCCAGCTTTCGTCAGCATGCTCTTCATGCGGTTCATGTCTCTTTTTACTCACTGGAATCGCCATCCTTCTGGGTCAACGTAGCCCGTTCGGTCGGAGTCAGGAAGATCGTCAGTTTCTGACTGATGGCAATCGTCGATATCCCCGATTGAATGGAAAGCAGACCTTCGACCATCATTAATTTAAGCTCCACTTCTTTTTTGGATAACCGTTTGAGCTTGTTGGACATCGGATGCCACAGGACATAACCTGTAAAAATACCGAGCAACGTCGCAATGAAGGCTGCTGCAATGGCATGAGAGAGCTTTTCCATGTCACTAAGGTCGGCCAGAGCGGCGATCAGACCTACAACCGCACCGAGTACCCCGAGCGTTGGAGCGTACATACCAGCTTGAGAGAAGATCAGCGCGCCAGAGCGATGTCGGTCCTCGGTAGCATTGATATCCTCCATCAGAACGTCCCGTACGAATTCCTGATCATTTCCGTCAATAATCATTCGCATGCCGCCACGCATAAAGGGATCGTCGATTTCCTCTACCTTAGATTCCAAGGCGAGCAGACCTTCACGACGGGTAATGGATGCCCACTCGGTAAACGTACCGATGAGCTCTTTGCGGTCTAACAGTTTTTGTTCGGTGAAAATAACCTTGAACAGCTTCGGAATCCGTTTGATTTCTGCCATCGGGAAGGCCATAAATATACTCGCTGCCGTTCCGACGAAAATAATCATGTAAGCAGCGGGATTATTGACCAGATTGACGACCGGAGCGCCTTTTAAGATCATCCCGACGACCAGTGACATAATCCCGAGCACAAGTCCGATAATGGTTGAAATTTGCATGATACACCTCATCCATGAGAATAGATTTTGAATCCTTTCATGCCGCCGGGGTCGTCCTTGCCCCAAGCGCGTCATTACAAGACGGATTATAGTATTTATCGACAAAACTCTCTTTTTTGTTAAGTGCGAATTTCCGGTATAATAAGGTGATTATGTATTGAATGGCGGAACCATTGGAGGAAATGGCATGGGAGTAAAGCATGGGCGTGAGTATGAACAAATTTTGAACGATTTGACAGAGGCTGTGGGACGCATCCCAGACAGCTACGAATTTTTCGAGATGGAAGCAGAAGATTGGGACAGGCTGGACCCGGCGGGACGCCAGGAAGTCAATGAAGCTTTGGCAGAAGACTTATTTTATGCACTGGGTACAGAGCCCATAATCACTGTAGGCAGTGGCGTTGTGATCTATGAGCCGGAGCAGCATCGTATCTATGTACTCATTGGAGACGAGGAGCTGACGTCAGTCCCTTTGATTTGAGGTCCGTCTTATGGATTTATCAACGGGGCCGTGGTAATATGTACACCAATATATCGTAGTTTTGGCCGTATTTAAGCGGTCGAAAGGCTTCCGTATAAACGGGGAGGAGTTCGTAACATGCCTTTTACACAAGAAGAGATTGAAGCACATCTGGAGAAACTGGAGGGCTGGGAACTGGAGGAAGGACGTTGGATCGTTCGGAAATATAATTTTTCCAGTTTTATGAAAGGGATTGCATTCGTGGATGAAGTTGCCGCTATATCTGAAGCATTCAATCATCATCCATTTATTACGATTGATTACAAGACCGTGACTCTGCGTTTGACCTCTTGGGACGACGGCGGTATTATGGCCGTGGATATTAAGGAAGCCCAACAATATAATGAAGCTTTTGAAAAAATGCGCAGCAGTCATTGAGCTTGTAATGATCTGTCGTATGATGATAAAAGCGCCTTCGCTATACAACATCGCGGTTGTATGCCGAAGGCGCTTTTATCATAGAACCTGGGTTTGGTGCTCGGGACGATATACCATACAAAAAAACGGTTTTTTGCCATCGGGAGTCTGGCGTTCATAGGTATCTGTAAGCTCAAATCCAGCCGCCTTGTAAGCCCGGATAGCGCGCCGATTCCAAGTGAGTACCTCTAGATCAATTTCATTCTTCGGGTTGCGTCGTTGGGCTTCCTCTGCAATGGCACGGACAAAATCAGCGCCTTTGCCATGTCCGCATCTTTCGGGATGCATTCCAAGACCTAGCCGGGTCACACCGATCATAGGAAAATATTGAGCAAATCCCGTCAGCTTATTCTCTTCATCCAGTACGGCAACATATTGCTCTTGGCGAAGCGTGGGACTTCCAAATTCGACTTCAAGCGCCTTCATTTGTTCCCAGGGGAGCCAACCGTATATATTATAAGGTGGATCATAGCGCCACTCACAGATTGCAGCCGCTTGATGCTCGTCCATCGGTACGATCCGATAGTTGGATATTGAGGCCGGCATGTGTTCCATCCTCCTTTTACAGGTACTTCAATCATTAACAACAGATTGTAGACAAGTTGCAGGGGAATGGCAAGCGTGTTTATTTCATACTCAAGTCGGGTATACATTCAATAAGAAGGAATTACTGCTCATATGCTCCCCCAGCGCTGACGGTAAAACCGACGATGTTCGCTAAAATTGAAACCTTTTGAGGCTTCAGTTCGTCAGTAATGATAATAATTGCTGATGTTGTGGACATAAAAAACCGCAATTCGATTCCGGCCAGAATCAAATTGCGGCTAGGGTTAGCTTGCTGTGCGTTAGTTATTCTACGTTGTCGTCATCAGGAATTTCTGAAGCTACAGAATGGTAAGCGTCTGTGCTCATAATTCTTTTTGCACCGACATAGCGGTTAGCGTAATAATTTTCGTTCAGTGAGCTAACTACTACACCACGTGAAGTCGAGGAGTGGGCAAATTTCCCTTCACCTACGAAGATACCTACATGGGAAATGCCTCTTCCTGTGGTGTTGAAGAACACCAGGTCTCCAGGTCTCATTTCATCGCGGGATACAGAAGATCCCATTTTGAATTGTGATCCGGATTGATGCGGAAGTTTAATTCCCAGTTTGTTGAATACATACATTGTGAAGCCGGAGCAATCGAATCCCTCGAGTGTAGTGCCTCCGCTTCTGTAGCTCGTTCCTTTGGCATCTTGAATGACCTGGTCCATCTTAGAGTCTGCATATGCACTGCCGCCACCGAATGTAAAAGATGTAAAGGCAATGGCAAGACCCATAGCTGCGATCGTTAGCTTCTTCTTCAAAAAAAATATACCCCTTCCAATGCCTGCGAGGTTAGCTTAAGGATTCGGTAGAAGGTTCCCCTATGACCACTCTGTTGCGAGATCAATTCACCCAAACTGGTTCCCCCGCTTCCTAGGTGCCAGGAATTAGGCTTAACTTAAGATGTGCACCTTGGAGAGCAGTATTCACAATAACGTTATTTTTGAGATAAAGGTTACAATAAAGATTACAAAGTTGTTACTATCAGTTCACTGCGATTATTGTAACAAAGACGGCTGGCTTTGGCAAATGTTTCATTGCAAAAAGTTACAAAAAAAATCTGCTCCTAATGTCCAAGGAACAGATGTTGTTAACAGTATTCAGTTATGTGTCGTTTGCGCGGATATGAATCAAGATTTTTCGACAGACGGAAATGAAGTAAAAAACATAAAGGCAGGGCTTAACTTCTACTGGAGATATCGGTATGCCATAGTCTGTACTGCGAACTGATATGCCACAGCCTGACCAGACTAGTAACAAAATGATACGATTGCTGGAGAATGAGCGCCAGCATGCCAGTCCAAATCATCGCCACGGTGCCAAATAGACCGAAGACCAGCAGCACACAAGCACCAAGCAAAAGAGATATACCGACAGCTGGAAGGAGCTGGCGAAAGAAGGCGAGCAGGGACGATAGTATGGCGTGACCACCGACAGTCCCCAGTTGCATATACAGGATGCACTGCCGAATGAACCATCCGTATGCCATCCATCCCATGACATAGGGCAACAAATGCAGCAGATAAGAGGAAGATTGAAGTGCTCCTGCTACAATAGGGTAGAGTCTCGGTACTACCCAAATGGCGGGAAGCAGCAGCAGTCCCAACTCGATGATGTAATACAACAGCGACGACATGCCATGGCGTTTCATACCCTTGAAAAAGGACAGGCTTTGCGGTTCAGTCGCATCGGTATGCAGGCTTTGATATATTCCGGCTCTAATGAAGGGAGTGATCAGTATGCGTAGTACAGTCGCCCCTAGTAGTATCCACAAATACACATGTACTTCCCGGCTGTCCATCAGAGCAATCTGGCTCTCCATCCAAAACAAGGTCTGTCCCAGCTCGTTTTGACCCTGATCAGGATAACGGAGCAGTAGCGGGATAACGGCAGACTGCACCAGCCGATAGAGAAACACCCCCCACAGTAGTCGATACAGAAATAAAATGATAACGATATAGAATCGTATGCGCACCAGCGCCCAGCCCTCTTTTATAACAGTCCGCATCTATAGACACCTCACCATGACAGACTTCCAAGCAGTGTTTCTAACAGCTTGGTTACACTTACATTCCAACGGGTTTGTTGCTTTTCGTCCAATTCGGCTTTTAGGCTATTGTTAATGTGCTTGTTCTCCAGTGCAATGGTATATAGAGGATCAAGGGTTACATAGGAAACGGGAGAAGTACTTTTGATCCGAAAAGTTGTGCTTTTGCCCGCGCCGTCCCAAGCCTTGAATATCGTGGTACCATCCTTGAAGGTAAATTGGACAGGGATCTTGGGATAATCCGCCCCTTTTTTGCTGACCGTCACGACTGCTTCATATCCATTCTCCAGCTTTTGGTTCGTGATATGATCCACCGAAAAGTCCGCCATCTGGCCGTCATATACATACTGTTCAAAATAGTGGCTCCATGAGCGTCCGGTGGCTCTCTCCACGATACGTTGAAAATCCTGGGAGGATGGATGCTTGAATCGGTACGTCTGGACGTAGGTCCGCATAATCCGATCCATTTTTTTCATACCCACCTGACGTTCAATGCCCCGTAGTACCAGCTTGCCTCGAGAGTAGGCGTTTTGCGCGTACTCAGCAGCCGAGCCGTACTTCCATGACTCGCGGTTTAGCGGCTGTGGGGAGGCTATCTGTCCCGATTGTAATGGCAAGTTGGGGGTAAGCCCATATTCTTGCTCCATAAGCCGCTCCTCTGCATAGGAGGTGAAGCCTTCATCCAGCCACGGCTCCTCAAATTCGTTATTGGCTACCATTCCGTAGAAATATTGATGTCCAATCTCATGAACTAATGTTCGTTCCAGACTATAGCCAGGATTTAGATTACCCGCAGCAGCGGCTGTGATGAGTGTCGGATACTCCATACCGCCGGCTCCATTGCCTGATTTGGGTGGAACCACGATGGATAGGGTGGAATATGGATAAGGCCCGTACCATTTGCTGTAGTACGAAAGAGCGGCCTTCGCTGCGCTCATATAGCGCCCTTTGAGCTCCTTGTGCGACGGGTCAAGGTAGAGCTTGATTTTGACACCAGGGACTTCAGCAGAAGAAAAGGGTTCTTCTACGGTTACAAAGTTGGGTGAAGCGGACCAGGCAAAATCGTGTACATCATCGGCATAAAATTGATATATTTTTTGGCCGTTCTGTCGGACGGCACCACGGGTGGGAAATCCGGTCGCTGCTACGATATGAGTTTCAGGCACCCGAATCCGTACGCTGTAAATTCCAAAATCGGCATAAAACTCGGAGTTACCATGATACTGGTGGAGGTTCCAGCCCTCCTCGGCGCGTCCACGTTGTCCTGCAGTCTCGTAGACGCTGAGCTTCGGGAACCACTGTCCTGCCATTACAAAATCATCTGTCGCACCCATACGAGCGAAGATGGCGGGCAGTTTTACCTCAAACTTCATATATAATGTGATTTCTTCGCCACCTCGTACCGGCTTGGGTAGACGCACCTTCATGAGCGAACGGTCGCCTGCGTTACCGTCATCTGGCTGCACATATTGGATGCGGTGCATGAGAGATAAACCGTCTTCTGTTTTTAGTTCAGTCAGCGTCATGGAGCCAAAGCCGTCTTTGGGCATGGTGTCTCCGCGCAGCTTTCCACCGGATTCCTTCATAAAGGTGGTTTCCATGGAAGAGAAGGCATTCGGGTATAGATGAAGATACAGATCATTCACGGTTTTCTTGCCCGGATGCCTCCAGGTCAGTGTCTCAGTGCCTCGCAAAACCTGTCCTTTTTCCAGAGACACATCAATGTGGTACTCTACCACCCGTTTGCTGAGGATTTCTGTAGCGGGCTGTGGAGGGTTCTTGGGCAGGTCAGGCAGGATGTTTGCCCCTAGAGGCTTGCCCATATTTGGGGCAAGCGCAGACTCAGACAGGGAGCCGTATAGTGGTTGGCCTATGGACTGCGGGTCTGATTGCGATTGGGGCTGCCAGGCAAACCATAACGTCCCTGCGAGGAGACCGAGGGCTAGTGTAGACAATAAAACGATTTTAGTGCGTGCTGGGGTCATACAATGGATACCTCCCGTTGACAAGCATCTACAGCATGTATATGTTTGCTTTCAGGAGATTATTAGTTAAAATATTTATAGTGTAGAATGAGTGTGAAGACGGAAAATGGAGGTCTAGTGACGCATGAGTGAAAATCAGCCGGACGGCAAAAAACAGATTGCACTGAACATTGTCAGTGGCAAGAGTAAACATAAGGGTTTCGGCGCAGGCTCAATCGACCTGAACAGCATGTCCCCGGTCATCATTGACCGAGGAGGAGCGAAAATTGATATCGGTGCCATGCATGCCAAAAGTAAAGTAGAACGTGGTATCAAGTTCTCTACGAATAAAGAGGATGTACCGAATGGACGGCAGGTATGGCTCGTATGGGTAGCCGTGGATCGTACGCCCGAAGGACGTATGTACGGCGGCGCCACCGCCTGCGAGATGCTGATTGACGACGAAGCCAAACGCGGCTGGAAAATCCTCGCCGATCACGTCAACCGTATGGATTACGCGCTCAAGCGTCGTTTCATGCTGGATGATCTCGGCAGCGAAGATAGAGCAGCGCTTAAAAGCCTGCTAATTTCGCATAACGAGGAATGGTGGGACGCTTCGCCTGAGGAATTGAAGCAGGCGCTGGAAAGATAGGCCCAGCGTTAACGCAGTAAAAAAAGCAGCCACTTCTGTGGGCTGCTTTTTTTATTTATCTGAGTTGACACTAACCTTTTAGTAAGTAGTTGTCCTGAAAGTGCATACTTACATATTTGTAGCGCTCACTTTATACTCAAAAATAAATAATACTTAAGGAGGACAATTCTTTGAAAACTCTTGTTATCGTTACACATCCAAGCATCGAGGCATCTGTCATAAATAGGCGATGGGTAGAAGAACTCAAAAAATATCCAGAAAAGTATACTATCCACGAATTGCATAAGGTTTACCCTGACGGGAACATTGATGTGGAAAAAGAGCAGCACTTCATTGAATCACATAGCAATCTCATTTTACAGTTCCCAGTTTATTGGTTTAACAGTCCGCCTCTCCTTAAAAAATGGCTTGACGATGTTTTTGTTTATGGCTGGGCTCATGGTTCAAATGGAGGTGACAAATTAAAGAATCGTAAGGTTGCTTTAGCAGTATCTGCCGGAAGTAAAAAAGAAGATTATAGTGAAGAAGGAAGATATCGCCATACACTTGAGCAGCTATTATCTCCTTTTGAAACAACCTTCCTATATTGCAATGCAGATTATCGTTCGTTCTTTGCGTTTTATGGTACAGAAAAAGAGTCTGGCGAAAATGAGATTGGTACGTCCGAAAGCGAATTGGAGAAAAGCGCACGAGATTATTTGAATTTTATTGACAGCCTGTAATAGGAATGTCTATTGCTGTCCGTCCTCCAGAGCTGGCAAACCATTTTCCTCTCCCCACTCGCACATCATATTTAATAATGGAATGAGAGAAAGGCCACGTTTAGATAGTGAATATTCAACTTTTGGAGGGATCTGGGGAAATTCCTTGCGTATGATAAGGCCATCTGCCTCTAGCTCTTTTAACATGATGCTTAGTGTTTTGAAGGAAATGGTACCGATACTTCGCTTCAGCTCGTTATGTCGCATAACCTTATTTTCAAAAAGCCAATATATAATGATCATTTTATATTTACCGCTTATTAAGGACAACGTATATCCAAAGCCAGTGTCTTTTAGGACCACGCCAGACGGAACACAGGGTTCACTCATAAATTACACTCTCCTTTAGGTAAGTATATAATATGAATGTGCATACTTTACAACTGATCATTATGCAATTTTAGTGAAAGGATGTAAAGTATGCTCGCTATAAAATGTTTCTGTATCTTTAAATGGAGTGATTCTAGAAACGGAGAGAAGCATCTTGACATCCTGGAAAGGCATTCACTATAATTCAGATAGAAATCGCTTCCACTCCTCTTTTTATTCATTTTGTGGAACCGGTTCCTTGAAAGATGTAGTTAAGTCCTATTCACTGTTTATGAATGTAATCTCTAAATAAGGTGGCATCGTTATGTTTAAATGGTTGAAAAAGAAGGCGGCTCCTCGTATTGAAGAATTCGACATGGTAGCACCAATCAAAGGAAAAGTGGTTTCCCTTGAAGAGGTTCCAGATCCTGCGTTCTCTACGAAGGCTATGGGGGAAGGCATCGCTATTCATCCGACTGAAGGTAAAGTGACTGCTCCTTTTACGGGTAAAGTCGTCCACGTGATGGAGAAAAGTAAGCATGCTCTGATCATTGAGCATGAATCTGGTGTACAAATTTTGATACATGTTGGGATTAATACAGTTTCCCTCAAAGGACAAGGGTTTAACCCTCACGTTCAAACAGGAGATAACATTAAAGCAGGGCAATTACTGATGGAGTTTGATCTAGACGCGATTCAACAGGGGGGATTGCCTGTAATTACTCCGGTAATCGTTCCAGACGGGCAAGAGATGATCAGTCATGTGGAGATCTTGGAAGGAACATCTGCCTCTTCAGAAGTACCCGTATTAAGAGTCCACTTAAAAGCCTAGTTCTCATTCAGAAAAGACTAACCAGGAATTCCTGGTTAGTCTTTTCTTTAGATGATTCTCTGATCGGTCAAGGATCGGGCATGACCATGTGATCAAAAGCTAGGATTCACATATTTCAGATATCCGCTGATTACAATTGCCTTCGTACAGCCCTCCATGAAAGCAGATCACTTTTTTAATATCATAAGGCAGCAGGTTTTTAAGAGATTCTTTGGCCATATTGAAATCACAGCAGTATTGCGGGTCTGGAGCCAATAATTTGCTGCTTACTACGCGTAGGGCATCTCCTGCAATCAGGGTTTGACTGGATTTATGATAGAAACTTAGGTGTCCTGGTGTATGACCAGCAGTATCTATAACTACGATCCCCCCACAGAAGGACAATTCCTCTCCGGCAACGATGATGGAGTTTACAATAGCCTTTGGGGGATTTTCAAGTGTACGCCGGAATGCATGTCTCCATTCTACCGGAACGGATTCGGGCATGGAGCTTACAGCTTGATCTATTGCTTCTGGAGTCAGCTTTATAAGCTGTTTTTCTCCTTGTATATAAGGCCTTTCGATAGAACTGGCTAATACTTGAACTGGGGATGAGGAAGCCCGGATTATATCTGTTAAACTGCCGATATGATCAAGATCCTGGTGTGTTATTAATATGGAGGTAAGTTTATGGATTGCTAATCCGGTGTCTAGAATAGCCTCATGTAAAAGTGAGAGTTGCCCGGGGTAAGTCGTATCGACTAAAATCATGTTATCTTCGTCCCACATTAAAGTGGGGTGAATACTCTCTATACTTCCCATGATGTTAGCAGAAACCTGGAGTATGTGTATTCCCTTGTCTAATTGCATCGAATCCCTCCCATAAGAGTTGATGTAATACAAAGGAATCGTATCATGAAATCCAAATATGTAAACCAATATTATAACATAAAAATAATTATTTGTAAATATGCAGAATTTTAAATTTGTGTGACAGTTAAGGAGTGATGACGTGAAGAAAATTTATTTTGTCAGACATGCCCAAGCAACCGGACAGGAACCAGATGCCCGACTCACCGATGAAGGTACCCGGCAAGCTGAGCAGTTGGCTGATTTTATGGAGAATGTAGGTGTGGAATATATTGTGTCCAGTCCATGGAAACGGGCCGTGCGAACCATTCAGCCCTTGGCTGAGCGTAGACAGTTGCAGGTATATACTGATCTACGTCTTCAGGAACGTGTATTAAGCGGTGAGCATCTGGATCATTGGCTGGACGTGCTGGAGCAGACGTATTTGGACGAGGACTTGAAGCTGGAGGGAGGAGAATCATCTCGTGAAGCAGCAGATCGAGGAATCCAGCTTGTCCAGGAGCTTATAGAGCGGGCGGAAAAAACGGTTATCATTGTAACTCATGGAGCTTTACTATCTCTTCTCATTCGACATTACGATCCGCAGTTTGGTTTTGAGGAGTGGAAAAAACTTTCGAATCCAGACATATATTTGCTAGAACTGAAAGAAGCAGAAGCCAAGATTCACAGAGTGTGGAATACGGGTTGAAATAAATAAAGCACGTTCACCATAAGTGCAGAATGGAATCGAAGAGGGAGGCGCATGTTGAATGCAAACCGTTTTTTTAGAATTAGAAAAGGCGTTGTTTCAAGCTTGGTCTTTGGAGTCTAGCTCTAAATGGATAGCAAATAATCCTGCGGCTGGACAATGTGGTGTCACAGCGCTTGTCGTTCAGGACAGGCTTGGCGGCGATATTTTGAGGACGACATGGCTGGATAGTGGTTGGCACTATTACAACCGCATTGGTGAGGACATTATAGATTTTACGAGGTCGCAATTTTCAATCCCTCCACAGTATCAGGATGTATACTCCAACCGGGAGGAGGCTTTTTCGGACACCAATGCAGAGCAGTATACAGCTTTAAGTCGGAGATTAAAGGAATTTCTGAACGAAGAAGAATAAGGGGATTTAAATCTGGATGCAGTCATAAAGACGTGATTTTTGAACCTGATCCAATGGAAGGTACTTTTTGTTGCCAAATATACGTTAAAGAGCTGAGTAATCAGTAAAATTTTTGAAGATAAAAGCTGTATTTACGTTATAAAATGAGCTATACTGAGGTAAGAATAGTAAAGGAGTCGTGCGCTAACACGACTCCAGTATACAACCACTGCTTAAAGAGCAGTCGGCAGTAGGGTCCAACAATAGACCGTTACCTTTGTGGGGGGCGGTCTATTTCTTTTTCATGTAGGTAAGCAATGTTTCTTTAGAAAAAAACTAATGCAGCCAATGGCCGGGAATGCTTAGAGAGGGGGGCAGTTTGGTTTTACAATTGCCCTTAGCCGAATTTAATTGCGCTTGTGTAAGGAAAATACTTCCTTCCAGATTAGCTCCACTTAAATCAGCGTCTCTAAAATCCGCACCGATAAGGTCGGTCATTCTCATATCGGCTTCTCGGAGGTCAGCAGCAATAAGTAAAACTCCTCTCAAATTGGCACCCCTAAGATTGGCGCCTCTCAAATTTGCCCCGATAAGGTCTCTACTCCTGATTTTTTTATTATATTTATTGCGCTCTAAGTTTTTCTTACCTTTTTCTCGTACTAATTCACTTGTTTGTAAAAGTAAATCATTGACTAACGCCCTATGGGTTGGTACATGAAGATTTATGAGGGATTTTGGATCTTGATCCGTAAGCTGCTCGGTTTTCGCCATAGCTTTTTGTAAGTCTGTATAGATGGGTTGAGTTTCTTTTAAGTTAAGGGCTTCATTGAGGTAATAAAGCATTTCATGAAGCTGTTGCATGATGGGAAATATACTGAACATTTCCACAGCTATTGCCGGGTCGTCTCGCCAGCTTTTTCCGTTGTATGTAACTTGGGAAATTTTTTGCCCTGCTCCAAAGCAATCATATACCGTACAGCCTCGCAAGCCGTTGTTTCTTAGATTCTTATGAATATCACAACGATAATCCGCATTTAGGTTTTGACAAGGAGTTCCTCCATCCTTATTAAAAGCAAAATCAGCTGATTTTGCATAGGGTAAGGCTACACAGCATAAACCAAAACATTGTTCACAATTTGCACTATACAATAAACACACATCCTTTTACTGGCACCTATTAAATGTAATATTACCAAAAAAAGATGGAGCATGGTCTATTGTTTTTTCATAGACTTCTAGAGTCTGCTGGATCGTTTAGAGAAGAAATTTAGTCTTTTGCCAGGTTCAATTGCCATGAGACTCCGTATTTATCTTCAACCCACCCAAATTGTTGGCTTACGGGAGAGGCTTCAAGGGGCATTAGGACTCGGCCTTCCTGAGATAGCTGGTCAAACAAGCTATGGATTTCTTCTTCCGAATCACAAGTGACGAATAGAGATAGAGCTGGGGTAAAAGGGTGTTTGTCCTGATGGTTATAGTCTATAGCCATAAAAGTCTGCCCTTTGAGGTTGAATACGGCATGTAACACGGTCCCATCTTCCTGATGAAAAATGCTCATAATACCAGACGGCTTAAATACAGAGGTATAATATTGCATGGCTTCTTCTGCTTGACCTGAGAACATGAAAAATGTTGTAATTTTTGGACTGGAATCTTGCATGAGATCAACTCCCTAGACTGGATCGTAGATGATAACATCTTTCCTCTTTTTTAATAGAAATATTCAACAGTGGAGAAGTGCTTCATAAAGAAAGGTATGCAAACATGGGAAAGGGGAAAACAGGATGATGGACGCGACAGCAGGGCTTATTGATATGTTCAGCTCAGGCAAGAAGCTGGACGCCAGCATCATTTCCGCCTATACGGATGTGGTAGCCCGATATGGGACCATGGAGGATGCGTGGGAGTTATACAGGCTTTTTGTAGAAGATCCCCATCATTATATCAGGGGGTTGCTCCTCCAGCCGATCATGAGATGCGGGGATGTTACTTTGGCGCAGGATATGTACGAGCGTTACGTTCAAAATCAGTCATCCCCAGAACATATACCTGACGGTGTGCTGTATGTGCTAGGTTATTTGGGTTATGTGGAGGCTGCTGCTGATCTTGTCGCTTTGGTGAATGGGCCATATGGAGTTGCGTCTGTGGATGCCTGTTTGGGACTGGTACATCTTCCATGCGAACCGTATCGTGAACAACTGGCGGCTGAATTGGAAAAAGTGTTGGATCAGAATTTGTTTAATGAATTATTACCTCTGTTAAGCTTTAAATGCACTACTGAAGATATGATTCCGCGATTGGTACATTGGGGAGAGCAACATGCTTCCGTAGACTGTAATGCAGGAATTATTGCTGGAATAGCATTGTTTGGAGAAGGGCAGAAGGATACGATTCGCTCTATCCTGTGGAATCCGTTTTGGGAGGCTCATGGAACGGCTACAGGCAGTTGTGTGTGGTCTTATTTTGCTATGCAGCATGTAGGGCTAACCTTTAGGGAGCTCGTTCAGGATATAAAAAGCTACGATGCATCCAAAGAAGATGTACAGGCATTGGAATACCGTTTGGACGTGCTATATGAGATGTTGGAACTCAAGCTAAGCTATACAGCCCGACCGATCCGGTTCTCTCGCAGCAATGAGGAATCATTTGGTCAGCTATATAGCGATTTGTTTAGCTGGTCTAACGAACATCACGATGACTCTATTATAGGCTGGATGAATGAACAGTTGGGGGTGGAGCACCGACTGCTGGAACGGTATTATGAGCTAAGGAAACGAGTCGAGATTAAAATGGTGCATGAAATTGAGCTGGAGCATGTTCAGAAAGGGAGTTAATCGCATCAGGAAATAAGAATTTTTGATGTAAAAGGACGAAATAGCGGAGTTCGGCGGCGATATGGGGATTCGCCCAGTCCGCGGGCTGATGTCCCGCATAGGATACATCAGCCTAGAACACAAGGAGTGAAACACATGTCTTTACTGCCACAAGTTCCTTTCGGAACGCAACCGGGTACTCCGGGTCCATTCACGCCGTCAGGTCCTTCGATTCCACAATTTCCTGATATGCAGGATTCCTTCCCATCTCCGATAGGTCCGCCACCAGGCCCAGGGCCATTTTCGCCACAGCCGTTCTCACCGCCGCCGCAGGGGCCATTCGGTCCGCAAGGTGGGCAGCAAACTCAAGCACCAACTTCCCCACCACCGCAATTTACGCCACCGAAGCCGCTGGTTTCGGCGTATGCGGTTGACCCTGGAGCCATTTTCGGTTGTTTGTTCCGCAACACGTTTGTATGGCTGACGAACGGAGAGCGTTTCTGGATGTACCCTGTCTTTGTAGGCAGGACATCCGTAGCGGGTTTCCGGTGGAGTGGTCGTTTTTGGTTTTATTATGGTGTAGACACTAACCGTATTGAGTCGTTTAGCTGTTATTGGTAATCGCGCAGCTTTAGGGAAGAGCGGGGCTTAACGGGATGATGGCTGATGGCACTGGCAAGAGAGGTAAATGGGTAAATGAGGTAAGTGAAGCGAAAATAAAAAGACTGAGAGAGCGCTCATCGCGTTCCCCCAGTCTTTTTTTGCTATTAATCCATCCACCAACGCTTAAAATTGCCCCACCACGTTTTCTTTTCGGCTTGTCGCTCCGCTTGGTCAGTTGGCGTTGCTGCTGGTGGGGTATCTTGCCCCGACAGCGTCTCCTTTGGCTCTGTGCCGCTGACGAATACCTCCAGCCGCTTGTCCGGGCTGTCCGGTGCAGCCAGCTTGCCACTGGCCGGATCAATATAAGCGCTGACTACGCCGTCAGGGATAGGGAAGATTTTGGGCGGCACATTCTCCAGCGCTTTCTCCGTATATTGCGCAAAAATCGGAGCCGCCCGTCGGGCATCCTGTGTGCTGATGGCCTTGCCCTTGTCGTAGCCGACCCAGACAGCGGTGGACAGCTCGGGGGTAAAGCCGACCATCCACGCATCGGTGTTGGTCGTGCCGCTCTTGCCGGCGACCGGGCGCTTGATCAGCTTCGCGACCCGGTTGCCGGTGCCGCCTTCTTCAAACACGCCTTCCATGAGGCGTGTGAGGACGTAGGCGGAGGCGGGCTTCACCACCTGCACGGGCGCGGCTTGGGGCGCTTCGTACAGCGACCGCCCGGCCGCATCGGTGATGCGCAGCACTGCCACCGGAGCCACCTTTTGCCCGCCGCTGCCGATGACCGAGAAGGCCGAGGCCATCTCGAACGGGCTGACGGGCGACACGCCCAGCGCCAGCGAAGGTACGGGCTTGAGCTCGCTTGTAATGCCCATTTTGCTGGCGAGGTCCATGACCTTATCCGTTCCCACCTTCAAAATGGTGCTAACGGCATAGATATTATCGGACGCCGCAATTGCGCGCCGAAGATCTATTTCGCCCAAATATTTATCTCCAAAATTTTTGGGCTTATAGGTCTTGCGGTTGTTATCGTAGTGGAACAACGTCGGTCGGCTTTCGAACTTGGACGTACTCGTCAATTCGCCGGAATCCAGCGCGCTCAGATACATAATCGGCTTGAAAGCGGAGCCTGGCTGCCGGGTTGTGGCCAGCGCATGATTATATTGATTCCCGACATAGTTCGTTCCACCGACCATGGCCTTGACATGTCCGTTGCGCGGGTCCATGGAGATTAACGCGGTTTCCAGTCCGTTGCTGCTCTTCATGCCCTCGTTTACAGCCGCCTCGGCTGCTTGCTGCATGTGCATGTCCAGCGTGGTATAAATGCTCAGGCCACCATGCTCAAGCACCCCTTCGCTAATCCCAAGCTGATGAGTCGCCAGTTGGCGGACGTAATCGCGGAACCAGGGAGCGGCTTCCACTGTCCGGCGCTGGCTCTCGGGCCGCAGGGCCAGCATTTCCTCATAGGCCTTGGTGGCTTCGGCCGGAGTAATTTTGCCGGTGAGCGCCATGGAGTCCAGTACAATTTTCTGCCGATCCTTTGCATTTTTCATATGATTATACGGTGAATAGTAGGTCGGTCCTTTCGGAATACCTGCTAACAGGGCGCTTTCGGCCAAATCCAGATCCTTTGCGGATTTACCGAAATACATTTGCGAAGCTGCTTCAATGCCATAGGCGCCATGACCATAGTAAATTTCGTTCAAATACATTTGCAGCAGCTCATTCTTGGTGTACTTCATTTCAAGCTGTGCGGTATAGATGGCCTCCTTGGCCTTGCGCGTCCATGTTTTCTCATGAGATAAGTACAGATTCCGTGCAAGCTGCTGAGTCAGCGTGCTGGCCCCTTGCGACATATCCCAGCGGGTCAGATTAACGATTACCGCCCGGCCCAGACCTTTGAAATCAAAGCCGAAATGATCATAAAACTTCCGATCTTCCACAGCCAGGGTAGCTGCAATCAAATCGGGTGAAATGTGATCAAGCTGGACCGGAATGGATTCTTTGCCTCCAGCAGAGAAAGTGGCGATGACTTGCCCTTGACTATCGAGCAGACGTGAATTCCGATCCGTATCCGCGAGCGGAAGGCTGGTCGTGTACAAATAGGCGAGCAGGATGCAGGCGGCGATGACCGTCAGAATAGTGAGAGACATCAGTCCTTGAAAGCATCGAAGCCAAAGCGGTTTACGCTTGGGGGATCGCCCGGTCGTATCGGTCATCATGCCACCTCCTTCCATAGTTGATGTTCTCAGTATAGTCAATCCGAAAGTGTCTATTCATCAGATACACACACGTGTCTATTTTAAACAAGATTAAATCTCCAAATTGCTTTTGCAGTCCATTCAGGTATCACTTATAATGCAAAAAGTGTGAAATTCCAATGCGTTTGGTACAATAAATATAGCAAACTCGGCGTTTGCGTGTTGCTGATATAAGGAAAGTCAACGTTTATGCTACCGGATTGCCGGACACATACTTTGATCAGAAAGAAGGTTGGAATGATGGACTTGTGGTTTACGGAGAAGCAGACTCCCTCTTTCGGCATTACAGCAAAAATCAAACAAACCTACGTCTCTGAGAAAACAGATTTTCAGGATCTGGCTATGATCGAGACTGAGGAATTCGGCAATATGCTTGTTCTGGATGGCATGGTGATGACAACGGTTAAGGATGAATTTGTGTATCACGAAATGGTAGCACATCCGGCCTTGAATACACATCCGAATCCGAAAAAAGTTTTGGTTGTGGGCGGTGGCGATGGCGGCGTTATTCGTGAGGTTATCAAGCACCCTGAAGTGGAGAAGGCTGTATTGGTTGAGATCGACGGTAAGGTGATTGAATATTCCAAAAAATATTTGCCTGAAATCGCAGGAAAGCTGGACGAGCCTAATGTAGAAGTGCTGGTCAATGACGGATACATGCACATTATTGAACACAAAAATGAATACGACGTCATTATGGTCGATTCGACGGAGCCGGTAGGTCCGGCAGCCCCGCTGTTTGAGCGCGGGTTTTACCAAGGTATTTTTGAAGCGTTGAAGGAAGACGGCATTTTCGTTGCGCAAACGGATAATCCTTGGTTCAAGGCAGACCTGATTCAGAAGGTCAACAAAGATGTGAAGGAAATTTTCCCGATTGTGCGTGTGTATGGTGCGAACATTCCGACCTATCCGAGCGGTCTTTGGACATTCACGTTGGGTAGTAAGAAGTATGATCCGCTCGAAGTAGACGAGACCCGAATTCCAGAGATGGACACCCGATATTACAGTCCGCGTCTACACAAAGCGGCGTTTGTATTACCTAAATTTGTAGAAGATTTAACGAAGTAAACATTTTAAGAAGCGCCTTAGTGGTCTTTATTGCCTGTTTTTGGGTGAGAAAGAGCGCTATAGGCGCTTTTTTTGTGTTGGATAAGATTTGGAAAAGGCTATGAAAGCATACTGGACACCGGATTTCCTTTTAAGATAAAAGAAGGAAATTTAAGGGTGTGCGTAGAATATACAAAAAACCAGACAATTAACAGATTTGTAATATCAACAAGGGAGGTTTGGTTATGGAAATACATAAATTGGCGATGTACCAAAGAGGGGGAAACTTTTTTGATCAGACGCTCTTTTTATTACCTGTGGGGGTCTCAGACGATCTCCAACGTAGCAGATATCATCTACATGTTGAGTGTAGTGGTATTGGTGTTCAGTTCAAGTAATTCCTTAATGACGACTATTTTAATCCCGTTGTTCCGATTGTCTGCCCAAGTGCTTAGTGGGCTCGTTGCACCGATCGTCCTCGGCCGATTTCGGCTGACGCGCGTGTTGCTATTTTCCCAGTTTGGGCAGTTTGTCATTTTTACGCTGCTGCTGCTTTATTTGTGGATCGTACCGGAGCAGAGGTCGTTTCTATTTATTTTTGTGATGGTGTTTGGTATGTCTTTTCTGGATGGCTGGACAAATCCTGCGCGTAATGCGCTTGTACCCCGTTTGGCTACGGGTGAAGGGCTAATGCGGGCCAACGGCATGGTAGCGGTCAGTGATCAGGTGGTCAGGTGTGCAGGCTGGGCGTTGAGCGGAATTATTGTGGCTTGGCTGGGTTCCCTGAATACGCTTGTGATCGCATCCGGTTGTTATCTCGTAGCTGTAACTGTCACGTCCTTCGTCCGCGATCCACTGGATCAGAAGGAATTAAGTCTTGAAGCTTCGGATTCCTCAACAAATCTAGTAGAACCTGCAAAGGGAAAGGAAAAAGGCTCCCATTGGAAAGAGCTTGGGGAAGGCTGGAAAATCATTTGGCACAACCGTCGTATTCGTTCTCTGATGATCGTCGATAGTGTGGATAGTATTGGGGGAGTCTCCTGGCTCGGCGTATTTATTTTGGCGTACGTCAGTCAAGTGCTGCATCGGGATGCAAGCTGGTGGGGCTTTATGAATGCGTCCTTTTTCTCGGGCACGATCTTGGGTGGATTGATTGTCGTTGGCTTGGTCAAGCGATTGCAAAAGAACAGCTTTTTGTACATGCTCGGAGCGTTACTGGTGTATGTACTGATTACAATTGTATTTGCGCTGAATACAATCCCCGTTGCTGCGCTTATTCTTTTTGCTGTATCAGGCTTACCTGTTCAAATGGCTGGTATCATTCGCCGTACCTTGCTGCAAACCAGTGCACCGGCAGCCCAGCTGCCCAAAGTGATGGCGGGAATTGATGTGCTTACAAATCTCGCTTTCGGCCTGTCCTTGTTATTCATGGGCTGGTATGCAGACCGTTTTGGTATGGTGCAGGTGTATTTGTTGGCTGCGATTATGACGACCATTGCTATCTTGATCGGCTGGTTGTATCGCAGGGATTTTCAGGAAAGTGAGCAAATGGACCATCCAACCGCTACGGGCGCTGGGATTTAAAATTGGGGTTCTCGTTAGGCGTGACATCATTCATTGGATGACTACATAATTAAATGCAGTTGTAAAAGTGAACGTGACGATTGGGGAGAATAAAAGCCTGCAATTCTCCTCAATTTTACAGGAACACGACTGGAATAACGTTGACGGTGGTGTTCCTTTTATAACTATTAAATTAATTGGTATATCTGTTGAGCAGTATGTGCCATTCCTAATATCAGGTCCGTTTGCTCGAGAGGTATGTTTTGACGGCAGGAGGAGTGTAATTTGTAAATTGCCGTAGGATTCCTTGCGGAGTAGTATCCGTAATTACCATCGCACGATATTTTTCCTGCATAAATTGTTCCTCAGCCATACGATCAAACAAGGAAATAAGAGGATCGTAATAATGGTTAATGTTTAAAAGACCGCATGGCTTTTCATGCAAGCCTAATTGCGCCCATGTGAAGATTTCAAAGTATTCTTCCATTGTACCTGGGCCACCTGGTAAAACAATGAATCCGTCCGCAATCTCTGCCATTTTAGATTTTCGTTCGTGCATGGAATCAACAATGATTAATTCGCTCAGGCCATTATGTGCAATTTCACGGCTTTGCAAAAAGTGAGGGAGCACACCGATGACGCAACCTCCTGCATGAAGCGCCGCGTCAGCCACTGCACCCATTAAACCAACACTTGCTCCTCCATAAACCAGGCTTATTTCCTGTTCGGCAAGTGCCTTGCCCAGAGCAACAGCATGCTCTCGATAAATCTCAGACGCTCCATTACTGGAACCGCAAAAAACAGCAATGCTTTTCATATGAGATTCTCCTTTATGTATATCTTTTTGCAAGTTTTTGCTGGTGTGTTCGAAATATATCCTCCAAGGTGATGTCATACTTGTTGGCGATCACGATGAGATTACCCAGTACGTCTCCAAGTTCTTCAGTTAAATGGTCCTTGTTCTCCTCGAATGAACCATCGATCTCATCAGGCCGGTCTCTGCCGATCTCCAGGGCGCGAATAGCTCTCGCAACCTCCCCGGTTTCCTCTGCCAAGAAACCAATTCGGACAAAGATATCCAAATCAGACCAGTTTCTCTCCTGATAATATTGCTTGACCCACTTTTGAAATTCATTAATATCCATATTCAGCCTCCCAACTGGAACCCATGCATAGGTGTTGGCTATACACAAACCATAAGGTTTAGATGAAACAGAAACATTTGTTCGTGTTATATTATATAATATAAGGGGGGGATTTATCAAAGAAAAATTTAAAAAGCCGTTTGCTTAAAAAGCAACCGACTTTTTAAAAGAACGTTGACCTTAATGATGCGACCGTATCCGGTCAGTCTTTTAAGCCGTAGTGAACTGGCTGTTATAGAGCGAGGCATAATGGCCGCCGCTGGCAAGAAGTCCCTCATGGGTACCACTTTCGACGACATCGCCGTTTTTCATGTATAAAATTAAATCCGCTTCGCGGATGGTCGATAGTCTGTGGGCGATCACAAAGCTGGTGCGTCCGGCAATCATTTTCATAAATGCTTTTTGGATACGCGCTTCTGTCAGGGTGTCTATGCTGCTGGTCGCTTCATCCAGAATCAGCATAGGTGGATCGACGAGGATCACCCTCGCGATAGTGAGCAGCTGCTTTTGGCCTTGCGACAGGCTATCGCCCGATCCGCTGATGACCGTATCGTAGCCATGAGGCAGTCGTTTGATGAAGCTATGCGCATTGGCAGCTGTTGCAGCCGCGATGACTTCTTCGTCTGTAGCCTCCGGCTTCCCGTAAGCGATATTGTCCCGAATGGTCCCGCTGAACAGCCAAGTATCTTGAAGTACCATACCAAAGTTAGTCCGCAGGCTGTCCCGGCTCATGTCGTTGATATTCACCCCGTCGATGGATATCGAGCCGCTGTCCACATCGTAAAACCGCATGAGCAGATTGACAAGTGTGGTTTTACCAGCTCCGGTCTGCCCGACAATGGCCACACGAGTGCCTGGCTTAACCTCCAGACTAAAGTTCGTAATGAGCGTACGTTCCGGGTTATAGGAGAATTTGACATGATCAAAAAGAATCGTGCCTTTGCTGCGCTCCAGCTGTACGGCGTTCGATTTTTCCGACTGCTCAGGCGGTGAGTCTAAAATCGAAAATATGCGCTGAGCAGAAGCCGTAGCTGCCTGGAACTGGGTCAGCACACCCGTAATTTCATTAAAGGGCTTGGCGAACAAATTGGTATAAATTAGAAAGCTCGACAATCCGCCTACCGAGATCACGCCCAAAATGATGGAGATACAGCCAATCGTGGCGGTGACTGAAAAAGTCATGTTGTTCACCAATCGGGTGGAGGGGTTGGACAATGATCCGTAAAACTGCGATTTCACCCCGGCTTGATACAATTGTTCGTTTCTGGCGGAAAATTCCTCAAGCGAGCGGTTTTCATAATGAAAAGCGGTAACTACCCGTTGTCCGCCGATCATTTCTTCGACGTAACCGTTCAGGCTTCCTAAAATTTTGGCCTGTTCGCGGAACATACGCTGCGACCTTGTAGTAATGAACCGTGCCACGCCATATGTGATCGGGGCAGACACCAATACGACCAACGTCATGATCGGACTGATATACAGCATGAGTACAATGGAGCCTATAATCGTAATAATCCCGGTAATCAATGTGGAAAAGCCTTGCAGCAATCCATCTGACACAGCATCCATATCGTTCACAAAACGGCTAATGCTGTCTCCTTGCGGATGAGTGTCATGAAAGCTTAACGGAAGGATATTAAAATGATCAAATAACTCCCGCCGCATATCATTTACAGTCTGAAAAGCAATCCGGTTCGTCAAATACGTGAGCAGCCAGCTAAATAGACTTCCTACTACATATACAATGCCTAATCCAGCTAGAATCTGCGCAATACCTTTAAAATCCACTGCTCCCTTATCCACCATGTGGTCGATAGCTTGACCAATCATGTAGGGTCCGATCAGACTGGCAAGCACGCTGAGAAACGCACTGACGATGACCCAAAATGTTGTTGTTTTATATTGACCCACATAGGTTAACAATCTTCTCCAGGTTTCCTTGCCACTCATTGGTCTACCTCCTGCGTTGAGAGCTGGGAATGATTAATTTCCTGATATACATCTGAGCTGCTCATCAACTGTTCATGTGTGCCGATACCGACAATCCGCCCCTCATCAAACACAATTATTTTATCAGCATGCTGTACGCTGCTTACTCGTTGCGAGACCAACAGGACGGTCATACTGGTGCTATTTTCACGCAGCGATTTGCGGAGGGCGGCATCGGTAGCAAAATCAAGTGCGCTTGAGGAGTCATCCAAAATGAGAATTTGCGGATTGCCGACAATAGCTCTGGCAATGGTAAGTCGCTGCTTTTGTCCTCCCGACAGATTAAGCCCCCCTCGGGTGATCGGAGCATCCAATTTCTCCGGCAAGTTGGAAATGAACTCATCTGCTTGCGCGATTGCTGCGGCTTGAGCGACTTCCTCATCGGTGGCGTGTTCATGCCCCCAACGGATATTATCCGCTATAGTTCCAGTGAACAGCAGCGCCTTCTGAGGAACAATACCGATTTTCTGCCGCAATTGCTCAAGCTTATACTGCCGTACGTCAATGCCATCAACCTCTATACGACCTTCTACTACATCATAGAAGCGGGGAATGAGATTCACAAAGGTGGATTTCCCCGAACCTGTTCCTCCGATGATGCCGACCGTTTCACCGGGATAGATGTTTACCACTACATCGCTAAGTGCCAGTTGCCCTGTCGTATTGTATCCAAAGGAAACATGATCAAAAGAGATGGCTGGTACAGCGCCATGCTCAGTTGTTCCCTCCCTGTCTATAGGTGTAGAAGTAGCAGCAGTGTCGGAAATCGAAGCTTGCGTGTCTAGGACCTCCTGAATCCGCGCTGCTGAAGTGGCAGCCTTGGTGAACAAAATAATTAAATTGGTCACCACAATCAGAGCCAGTAAAATTTGCGTAATGTAATTAATAAAGGCAATAATCTCCCCTTGTGTAAGAGATCCATATTGGATATGGATGCCGCCGATCCACAGGATTGCAATAATAGCTCCGTTTACCACCAGCAAGGTGGCAGGGCTTAGCAAAGCAGAAATACGTCCGACACGAATAGCGGTCTGAGTCAGGTCATCTGAAGCAGTGTTGAATTTAACTCGTTCAGCTCCTCTTTTGGCAAATGCGCGTATGACCCGTACGCCTGTAAGATTTTCGCTTAGCACCAGGGCGATTTTATCCAATTTTTTCTGATACCGACGATACAGTGGTGAAGCCTTCGTAATGACCACATATAGGATCAAAGCCAGAACTGGTGTAGCCGCCAACAGCACCAAAGCCAGGCGGAAATCCAGAATCATTGACATGATAATAGCCCCGATACAAATAAAAGGAGCACGAATGACCAGACGAATCAGCATCGCTACAGCCGTTTGAAGCTGATTGACATCATTAGTAATCCGGTTGATGAGCGAGGGCGTACCGAACTTATCGAGATCAGCATAAGAAAACGATGAAATATGCTTAAACATCGTATTGCGCAGCGTAGTTCCGAATCCTTGAGAGGCACGGGCTGCGTAAAACTGACACACTAATGAACTGCCAAAGCCCAGTATAGTCATGAGTAACATCAAAAGACCCATCTGCCAAACATAATGGGTGTCTCCTTTACCTACGCCATGATTGATCATTAAAGCAACCATAGTAGGCAGCAATAGTTCCAAGATGGCCTCAATCAATTTAAACAGAGGCCCAAGAATCGTTTCCTTTTTATAAGGTTTCAAAAAAACAGCAAATTTCAGCAAATAAACCATCACCTAACCTAAATAATGTATATAGCCTCATGCCGCAATAGCATAACTGAATTTGATTATGGCACATCCCCAACCATATGAATAATATTTAATATATATTAGAGGTATAGGTTTTACATATATCAGTACCGGAGGTCCATAAGGATGGAATTGAGACATCTCAAGTATTTTTTGGCGATCGCAGAGGCCGGACAGATTACAGCGGCAGCCAAAAAGCTGCAAATCGCGCAGCCTCCTTTAAGTCAGCAGCTCATGCAGCTAGAGGAAGAGCTTGGTGTAAAGCTCGTGCATCGAGGCTCACGAAGTATCCAGTTGACGGAGGCCGGCATCATTTTACAGAACAGGGCCAAGCAGATATTGGAGCTGACAGATGCCACAACGAGAGAAATAAACGATTTTGCCTTGGGGATGAAGGGTACGCTCACCATTGGAACGGTCTCTTCTTCCGGCGCAGCCCTGATGAAAGACAGGCTTTCCGAATTTCATAAAACCTATGCGGGTGTAAAATTCGAAATTCATGAGGGAAATACCTTCATGATTCTCGATCTTTTGAACAAAGGAATTGTAGAGGTCGGTATCGTCAGAACCCCTTTTAATACCACCGATTTAGGGTGCAGATATGCGTCCTCCGAGCCGATGATAGCAGTGATGACAGAAGAACATGACTGGAACCCCGAACAGAAGACCATCCCGTTGTCTGATTTGAAAAACAGGCCGCTCATCGTATATCGCCGCTTTGAACAATTGATCCACGATACCTGTATGAAGCATGGCTTTGAGCCAAATTTCTTTTGCAAAAACGATGATGCCCGCACCACGCTTCACTGGGCTAATGAAGGACTAGGGATCGGTATGATTTCGCGGTCTGCGTTGTCACTCGGAAGCAATAACCAGTTAATCGTTAAGGAAATTATGTGTGAAGAATTACATACGCGTGTGGCAGCTGTCTGGCTGAAGGATAAATACATGTCTTCTCTAGCCTCTCGATTCATTGAAAGTTTTAGCCAAGCATCCGATGAAGCTGACTTAAGGTAGCTAAATTTTTTGGATGAAAGCATCTTTTTGTAAAAACTCATTTGAATTGCAATCGGGAACTGGATATAGTAGTACAGTAGGATAGCAATAGAATGGAGTTTGAATACATGCCACATAATGCAAAGGTCCGAATCCGTCTTCATAGTCATCATGACGGAGAAGATGTGGTACAGGAACTTCCCGGAGAAGCGATCGTGCGTGGGAAGCATCTATATATAAGGTACGATGAGCCGCAAGAAAGTCCTGAGGGCGGTACGACACGGAACACAGTCAAAATCGGACCGGATGAGCTAAAGCTGATTCGTCACGGTGAGGTACAATCAGAGCAGTCGTTTGCGCTGGGACGCAGGTTGCCTGGATTTTACCGCTCGCCTTATTTAAACCTGAACATGTCTGCGCATACGCAGAAGCTCGATATTCGGATGGATGGATTCACCGGACATGTGAGCTGGACCTATGATCTGTACGTATTTGAGGATTTCTCGGGGCATTTTGCCATCAGTTTGCATATACAGGAGGAGCAATAATCATGACAAGCAATCCACTGGAACTTATTAATCAAAAGGTGACCTCAGCAATTGAGGCGGCGGTGCTGGCTACCGGAATCGGGAGCCGCGAAGAGCTGCCGACCATTACGCTGGAGGTACCGAAGGACAAGTCACACGGTGATTTGGCCACCAACGCCGCGATGCAGCTCACCCGCATTGCGAAGAAGAACCCACGGCAAATTGCTGAAGATTTGATCGCGAATATGGATTTAGCTTCTGCTTCTATTGAAAGTGCGGAAATCGCTGGACCGGGCTTTATTAACTTCCGCCTGAACAAGAGCTACCTTTATGCTGTTATTGGACAGGTGCAGGAGCAGGGGGCAGATTACGGGCGTATACAGGAAGGTGCGGGCAAAAAGGTGCAAATCGAGTTTGTCAGCGCCAATCCGACGGGTAGCCTTCACTTAGGTCATGCACGTGGTGCAGCCGTAGGGGATGCTCTTTGCAACGTGCTTGATTTTGCTGGATACAAAGTAACTCGTGAATACTACATTAATGATGCGGGTAACCAGATTTACAACATGAGCCGTTCTATTGAAGCGCGTTATTTGCAGGAGCTGGGACAGCCTGCGGAGATGCCCGAGGATGGTTACCATGGTGAGGATATCATCGGGTTTGCCAAGGAACTGGTGGCCGAAAAGGGAGATTCTCTGTTGTCTATGGAACCGGGAGATCGCGCTGCTTATTTCCGTGACTACGGTCTGGAAAAGGAACTGAACAAGATCAAGCGCGATCTGGAACTGTTCCGTGTACCTTTTGACTCCTGGTTTAGCGAAACGTCGTTGTATGAAAACGGTGAAGTGCTTAAAGCGCTGAATGAGCTGCGTGACCGTGAGGAGATCTACGAGAAGGACGGAGCTACATGGCTGAATACGACCAAGTACGGCGACGATAAAGACCGCGTCTTGATCAAAAATGACGGTACATACACGTACCTGACCCCGGATATTGCTTACCATCGCGATAAATATGCTCGTGGGTATGACACGATCATCAACATTTGGGGAGCGGATCACCACGGCTACATTCCACGGATGAAGGCAGCAATGGAAGCACTGGGCAATGACCCGGATAAGCTTAAAGTGCTGATTGCCCAAATGGTCAGCTTGTTCCAAAATGGGGAAAAAGTAAAAATGTCCAAACGTACCGGCAAGGCCGTGACGATGGAAGATCTGATAGAAGAAGTGGGTGTAGACGCGATTCGTTACTTCTTCACTATGCGCAGCATGGATTCGCACCTGGATTTTGACATGGATTTGGCGATTTCCACCTCCAATGAGAATCCAGTATTCTATGTGCAATATGCGCACGCACGTGCATGCAGCGTATATCGTCAAGCCGAAGAGCAAGGTATTGCTGTGCTGCCGTTGGCAGAAGTTGACTTGTCCAAGCTGACGGCTGAGCATGAATACGATCTGTTACGCAAAATCGGCGAGCTGCCGGAAGAAGTATCGGTGGCGGCTGCAAACTTTGCACCACACCGTATGATTCGCTATGTCTACGAGCTGGCTTCATTGTTCCACAGCTACTACAAGGCAGAGCGCGTCATCACAGAGGATGCCGCTCAAACGCAGGCACGCTTGGCGTTGTTTGGTGCGGTGCGTACTACCATTGCCAACGTACTGAAGCTGGTGGGCGTGTCTGCACCGGAACGTATGTAAGCAAGCAACTTTGACATCATGACTTCGTAGTCATATAAATAATAATAAAAGGAACCGTTCGTATCACCCTCAACAGGGTGGCGCCTCGGTTCCTTTTTATGTTGGATTAGCTTAGTAGCGTTCCAGTACCAAATTCGTTTTCAGGGAATCGGCGGGAACCAGCCATCCTTTGGATTGCAGCAGGTTCATCAGCTTGGTGCGGTTGCTGGCGGCAACACTGTAATCCGAGGTTTTGAAGGAGATTTCGATAATATTTTCTATACCTGATCCGTTTGCGCTGCGAATAGGCCATACTTCAACGTCGGCATCCAATCCCTGAAAGCGACCCTCGTATTTACTGACCTGTACAGGACCGCGTACTCTGGAGTTTGCCAAGGTTTGTTTACCCCAATTGCTGTTTTTCCAGTTTTGCAGCTTGCCCGGAAGATTATCCTGCAATTGCTTTAATGCTTGATCTGGGGAAGGCAGAGCCAATCCTTTGGAGGCGTTTGTCTTCTTATCATTGGAAAAGCTTAGTGTTTGCTTGCTGTATCCCCAATCCACCTCAGCCTCATAATTATCATCAGATGCACTGAACCCATCTTTATTCGCTTGGGTGAGCGCCGCGTCGATATTTCCATTTGTGACCGTATAGCGCTTTTTGTAGGTTAATTCATAATTCTTTTTGTCCTCTTTTTTACGAAATCTCACGTTCCAGCCCTCGTCATTCAATTGCAATGAATTTGTATCAAAATACTCGACGCTCAATCGTTGTGCATCTTCGCTAATTTGAAACTCGTTCACGATGCCACTTTTTAATGAGCCATCCGCATTGAGGACCTGAGCCGTATCCAGTAGCAGCTTCACCTCATAGCTTGGTGTGGCATTGGCGGCAGCTTGTACCGGCTCGGCTCCTTTCCATCCTGTTACGAGCAGCACTGCACTTAGAGTTACTACCGACATCAATTTGGTGATACGAAGGCCTGTTTTCATTTCATCCTCTCCTGTTCGTCCGAATAGGTTACACGCTACACTTTACGGGTGTATTGTCAGTCGTATGTCAAAGCAAGAGGGTACTCCGGTTAAAAAATTACATAATTTCTATATGACAGGTAAGATTTAATCTTGGTTCCATGAACAATATTCGGTGAATCTGTGAATGAGCGCCGAGCGATGGCGGTCTTTGTTGCTGACCATATAGATGTACCGCTCAACAGACTGCCCCGGAATAGGTCTTACAACCAGTAAGCCCCGCTCAACCTCTGACTGAACGGCAATGCGAGAGACAAAGGAGATGTGTTCTCCCAGCATAACCGCCTGTTTGATGGCTTCCAGTGAATCCAGCTCCAGATAGGAAGGAAGTCGCCGACTCCCACGCTCCAGCCATTTGTCGGTCACGTGGCGTGTGCTGGATTCCTTGCCATGTAATACGAAGGAGGAAGAAGCGATAAGCTCGGGTGTCAAATCGGTTTCGTTGGCGAGCGGATGAGTGGGTGAGCAGATGAGCATCAATTCATCTTCGCCCAAGGATTCGGAGAGTAGCGTTGGGGATTGAAACGGCTCTGCCGAAATGATGCCAAGGTCAATTTCGTGGCGGGCAAGCATGTCCTTGATCACGGGCGCTGTTTTCACAGACAAGGCGATGTGAATGCCCGGATGCTCACGGGCAAAGCGGTGCAGCACAGCAGGAAGCAGGTAGGTAGCGGGTACATAGCTTGCGCCAATACGTATACTTCCCCGCTGGAGCGTATCGAACTCGCGGACGACTCGCTCAGCTTCAGCAGCCAGTGCATTAATTTTAGTGGCATAGTGCAGCAGCGCATTTCCAGCATCCGTCAGGATGATTTTACCCATACGTGTGTCAAACAGCTTCACTCCGAATTCACGCTCCAGATTTTTCATATGAAAAGTAACGGTGGGTTGCTTTAGGCCAAGAAGCTCGGCGACCGTGGTAATTTTATGGTGCTTATTCAGCAGCTCTACAATATGTAACTTTAAAAGACTTAAGTTCACTTAGAATGCCTCGCTTTCAGGTTAATCGAACAATCATGCCTATTTCTTTGGGGAGCAGCGTCAATCCCCTCTATATAGATTAAATCTATGAGTGTTAACACAATTCATTGAAATAATTAATTTTGTTTTAACTTTCCAATAACACAGGTTGCGAATTCAAGTTTTACACTGGGGTCAGTCAGAAGAACAGGCAGGTAATGCGATGAATCAGGATCTATATATTCACGGATTAAGTAAAACCTTCAGCCAAATAACAGCGCTGTATGAGACGAATCTGGTAGTACGACGGGGCAAATTCACAACACTGCTCGGACCGTCCGGCTGTGGGAAAACAACGCTCTTGCGCTTGATTGCTGGTCTGGAGATACCGGATACTGGCACAATCACGATGGGAGAGGAAATTCTTTTTTCGGCAGAACGCAAAAAGGATATTCCCGCCCATCTCCGCCACTTTGGCATGGTCTTTCAGGATTTCGCGTTGTGGCCGCATATGACGGTGTTTGAAAATGTGGCCTTCGGCCTGCGTGCGGGCAAGCGTGGGAAAGGGTTCGCCAGCGCTCGAGACAAGGAACTGCGGACAGTGGTGCTGGAGGCGCTCGACATGGTCAGATTGTCAGGGATGGAGGATCGGTATCCTCATCAGCTGTCCGGTGGTCAGCAGCAGCGGGTTGCCTTTGCAAGAGCGGTTGCTATCCGGCCTCGACTTGTTTTGTTCGACGAGCCGCTCAGTGCGCTGGATGCAGTGCTACGGGAGGAGATGCGCATTGAGATGCTATCGCTTGTGCGCGATCTGGGGCTGACCGCCCTATATGTTACCCATGATCAGATCGAGGCCATGTCAATGTCTGATGAAGTGGTTGTTATGAAAAGTGGGCATATTTTGCAGACCGGAACACCAGAGGTGATCTACAGTTGCCCAGCTCATACAGAGGTAGCGAGGTTTATTGGCAAATCCAACTGGCTGGAGTCGGAACGAACACTATTTCGTCCTGAACATGTCCGTTGGGAACAGGAGCAAGCGGATCAGCACGCTTTTACAGTAAAGATCCTGCATGTCAGCTATGTCGGCGATCGTTATGAAATTCGTATACTAGCCGAGAACGGCGAACAATGGACTGCATATCACTCCATCCGCTTGCCCATAGGTCAACAAATGCACATTTGGGTATCACCGCAACACATCCACCAACTTGAAGCATAGGGAAAAGGGGTAAATATAAGATGATGAATAGGCATGTTTTTCGTACAGGATGGAAAAAAGGGACGATGCTCGCATTAACATTGACTTTTGGACTCGCTGTGGCGGGTTGCGGAACAGCAACGCCATCCAAGGATGGGGCGCCAGATAATGGATCAGCAGGACAAGCTGAGGCGGCATCCACCGATCAGAAGCTGGTGGTCTACAGCGCAGGCCCGGATGGACTGGCGAAAAAGCTGGTAGCAGGGTATGAGGCGCAGAGCGGAGTTAAGGTAGAGTTGTTCCAGGGAACGACAGGAAAAATTTTGGCCCGCATGGAAGCTGAGAAGACGAATCCGGTAGCGGACGTGGTTGTGCTGGCATCGCTTCCATCTGTACAAGGCTTGAAAAAGGAAGGACTTACGCTGCCTTACCCGGAAGCCAAGAACGCAGACAAGCTAAATCCAGACTGGTCCGATAAGGAGGGCAACTACTTCAGTACCAGTGCTTCTGCTCTGGGCATTGCGTATAACACGAAGCTGGTGAAAACACCACCAACTTCATGGGCTGATTTGGCGAAGCCTGAGTACAAGGATCAGGTTAATATTCCCGATCCATCCCTGTCCGGCTCAGCGTTGGATTTTATGACAGGCTATCTGAGCGCCAAGGGCGATGGAGGCTGGACGTTGTTCGAGCAGTACAAGGCTAACGGTGTTGCTATGGCTGGTGCCAATCAGGAAGCGCTGGACCCCGTGATTACCGGAGCTAAAGGTATAGTCGTCGCTGCGGTCGATTACATGACCTACAAGGCAAAAGCCAAAGGCGAGCCGATTGACATCGTCTATCCGACAGAGGGGACGGTCATCAGCCCACGTCCTGCCGCAATTCTCAAGTCAACGCAGCATGAGCAGAATGCGAAGGCATTCATTGACTATCTGTTGTCGGACGAGGCACAGAAACTAGTAGCAGATGCCTCCTTACTCCCGGGCCGCACGGATATCAAAGCCGACAAGCGTGCCAACCTGGACGAGATTCCATTGTTGAAAACCAATTGGGAGTGGATGGGTGAGCATGGATCAGACGTGACGGAGAAGTTCACGCAAATGTTCAAGTAAGCCGATGGGAGGCTTATCTGTTAAACACCTCAGAGTGTGGTGTCTGACGCTGGCTCTGATCGCGCTTCTTTTCCTGATTGTGTTGCCGTTGCTGCAAATCTTTATCCAAAGTGTGTATGTTGATGAAAAATTTCAATGGGATGCGCCTTTTCGAACGTTAGCTGCTTCACAATTTATAGGAGTGCTATTCAGCTCGATTTGGCTAGGCATCTGTGTGATTGCAGGAACGACGGTACTTGCGCTTCCGCTAGCCTGGATCATGTCCAACACTCGTCTTGCACACTGGCGCTGGTTGGATGTCGTGTTGCTGATTCCGTTTATGACCCCGCCCTATATCGGTTCCATGGGCTGGATTCTGTTCATGCAAAAAAACGGATATCTGGAGCAGTTGTTCCCGGACCTGCATTTCTTAACGCCGTCCTTCTTCAGCCTTGGTGGCATGGTGATGATCATGAGCCTGCATCTGTTTCCATTCCTGTACCTGCTGCTGCGCGGGGCGCTGGTGAGGATTGGCGGGAGCCTGGAAGAGGCGGGTGCCGTAATGGGCGGCGGCTTTCTGTACAGATTCCGTCGAATCATTTTACCGCTGCTGCTTTCAGCTTACGGAATGGGCGCGTTGCTCATTTTCGTTAAAACGATTGCCGAGTTTGGCACCCCTGCTACCTTTGGGCGACGTATCGGGTATGAGGTCATGACTTCGGAAATTCACAAATATATTTCCAGCTGGCCCATAGATTTTGG
Source organism: Paenibacillus sp. FSL R10-2748 (assembly GCF_038005565.1). Lineage (NCBI taxonomy): Bacteria > Bacillati > Bacillota > Bacilli > Caryophanales > Paenibacillaceae > Paenibacillus > Paenibacillus sp. FSL R10-2748. The sequence continues at coordinate 17,332 of NZ_JBBOTK010000015.1, read as the reverse complement.
CAAAGCGACGTCAATGGCCTCGGTGCTGTTAACCGCCTGCCTGCTCATGTGGTATGCGCAATCGGTGATCAACCGAAAGTTTACGTACAGGCTGGTAGGTGGTAAAGGTTCGCGTCCGTCCCGTCTTCGTATATCCGGCTGGACTACGGGGCTAAGTGTTGCATACATTCTATTGTTGCTCATTGCGTCCATTGGCATTCCTTATTTTTCAATTCTTTCAGCCTCGACGATGAAGCTGAGGGGAATTGGGCTCGCCTGGGATAATTTGACGCTCGACTCTTACAAGGAACTGCTGTCTTGGGGATCAGAGAGCATGGAGGCGCTCCTGAACAGTGTATTTCTCTCTTTGGGTGCTTCGACGCTTGCTGTGGTGCTGGGCACTTGGTTTGCGCTTGTCATTGGCGGCTCACGCACAAGAATCCAACGGACGGTTGATGCATTTAGCTTGCTTCCGAATACGGTGCCGGGAATTGTTATGGTGGTCGGCCTGATTTTGTGGTGGAACTCACCATGGATGCCGATCCCTTTGTATAACACATACGGCATGGTCATTCTGACGTATGTTATCTTGTTTGTTCCTTATACGGTGCAGTATGTCAAAAGCGCCTTTACGCAGGTGGACACTGGTCTTTTTCAGGCGGGACAGGTATTTGGCGGGCGACCGTCTTACATATTCCGCCGGATTGTGCTGCCGCTGATTGTACCGGGAATGCTCGCTGGTTGGATGATGACATTTACCATTGCTTCACGCGAGCTGGTAGGATCGTTGCTGATTTTGCCGCCATCCGTTCAGACGTCTGCAACCTACATATTTGCACAATTTGAGCAGGGACAGGTGTCACTTGGGATGGCGATGGCCGTCATATCGGTCGGAATGACCACACTGCTGCTGATCTTAATGGAAAGCTTAAACTCGCAAAGAAAGTGGAAATGATCATGACCAAGCTTAGGATTTGGGGAGGAGCGGGCGAACATGGCCGCTCCTGCTATGTTTTTGAAGGAACGCAGCATCGCGTCATGCTGGATTGTGGCGTGAAGAAGGAAGGAACCGGACAATATCCGATTTTTCCGCCGCAAAAGGCGGAGGGACTGACCACTGTATTGCTGTCTCATGCACATGAGGATCATTCCATGGCGCTCCCCTTACTGTACAAGTATGGATACCAGGGGGAGGTCTGGACGACCAAGGCCACCGCTGAGCAGCTAGGCTCCTATTTTCGCTCCTGGCATACTTATGTTGAATCGAGAGGAGCCGAATTGCCATACGACGTACAGGATATCCAATCCATTGCTTATCGCTATCTAGAAGATGAAGCGCCAGCAGGAGAATGGCTTGAGGCTTGTCCGGGTGTGAGAATCATGTGGGGACGCAGTGGACATTTGGCTGGTGCAGTGTGGTATGCGGTAGAAATGGAAGGGAAGCGGTTGTTTTTTTCTGGAGATTACAGCCGCGAATCTGAGCTTCTTGCTGCCGATGCGCCAGACTTGGGTGTTGGGGAGGGGCTGCATGACCTGCCTGAATGGAAGTCAGAGCCCAATCTAGCGGACATATCCATTATGGACAATGCCTATGGCATGGATATAGACCCGCAGCCTGTTAAGCTGGAGCGGCTGAGGGTCGAGATGGAGCGGATATTATTGTCTGGTGGTCATGTGTTGTTGCCGGTGCCTGCCTTTGGCAGAGGACAGGACATGATCGTATGGGCTAGCGAGCAATTCCCTACACAGGCAATGATTGTAGAGCACGATATATGGCAGGGATTGAAACAGTTAGACCGCTGGAAAGAATGGCTGCGTCCAGAAGCTCCAGCGCGAATAAAACATGTGCTAAACAGTGACAGGGTCTTCGTGCCTCGTGGTGCTGCTGAACGAGTGAGTCTGCTGGAACAGAACCCAACGGCTATTATCATAACAAGAGACGGCATGATGGATTCCCCACAGGCGCGCTGGTACTATCAGTTTCTATCGGATAACCGCAACATGGGGGAGGGTGAAGATAGCGGAGAAAGCATTAGCAACATTGTTATATTGACCGGGCATGCTCCACATGGTTCTTTTGGCAAACATCTGTTGGAACGTGCAGATCAAAATGACAGCTGTGTAGCTCGGCATTTGATTTACAAGGTGCATCAGGGATTATCAGATGTGCGGCAAATGTTGAAGGAGCTGCCTAGCAAACAGGTTGTACTCGTTCATGCGCCAAAGCTGCAGACTGACCTGGTACGAGATGAGTTGATAAGAGCAGGAAATCGTGGGTGTGAAGGTCCTGCCAGAAAAGTTCATTCTTTGGAGCCGGGCGCTACACTAGAGGTTTAGCATCACATCATCATTTACTTCGTGCCCTCCTGCATCAATCGGAAGGCATCGACTTCGCCAAGTTTAGTGGAGATAGAGCTGCGTCCAGCGCTTTTACGCAGGCGTAGCGGTGTGGCGGTACGCTTAAGCAGCGCTTTGATTTCTCCAGGCTCCAGTTCCGGTCTCAGTGAAAGGAGAAGTGCGATGCTTCCGGTCACATGGGAAGTAGCCATAGAGGTACCACTCATTTCGTGATGCTTGCCATGGATCCAGGAGGAGGTGATCTTTTCGCCCGGTGCGTACACATCTACAAATTGCCCTCGGTTGCTGAAAGGTGCGATGCGTCTGTATTTGTCAGTAGCACCCACTGAAATCGTCTGGGAATAGCGGGCTGGATAGTCAATACTTCGGCGCTTGCCCTCATTTCCCGAGGACGCTACAATCACGATGCCGTTATGATATGCTTTATTCACCATATCAAGTAGTGCCTTGCTGCGCGACTTCATACCAAAGCTCATATTGATGATATCGACACGATTTAATACACACCAGTCGATACCAAGAATGATATCGGAGACGTAGGCAGCTCCATTATGATCAAATGCTTTTACGGGATGAATTAAAGCCCGTGGTGCTACGCCGACCATACCTTCGTCATAGTTGGACGCCGCGATAGTTCCAGCAATATGAGTACCATGGCCGTTATCGTCATAGGGTAGCATGGTTCGGTTAAGCAAATTAATACCTCTGGCGAGAGAATGACGAAGATCAGGATGTTGAAAATCCGCTCCTGTGTCAATCACACCGATTCTGACCCGATTCCCTGTCGAGGAAGGCCAAGCCTTGTATGCACGTACCTGTTTGACTCCCCATGGCATGGAAAGGTTCTTTTCTGCTTTTGGTATATGAGCAGTTTCAGCGTGGACCTTCATGCGGGTATCTTCTTCAACGGTAACACCGTTGTGATATTTGCCTAGCCTGTCTCCCCCTGAAAGCGGAGCGATTAAAGCGCGGATTAGTCGGGCCGGTTGTACTTGCCGTAATCCCGCAAGCTCGGGTTTCAGCTTCCTGAGATAGGACAGGCATTCCCGGTATTGGTGAGGCTTATCGAACGTGATGATCTGTTTGTTCCGTCCACTGCCGGACGGCTCCGAAATACCCTCATGCAAACGCTGCAAAAAATCCGGATAGTCCATTTGAGACGGTCCCCCTCCGATGAGCCATGCTGAGGTATTGTATGAGCAAGCGTCAGCTGCGGCATGGGAAACCTGCCCCTTTTTTATGGAAATAGGCCTGCTTGTCGTGTCAAAGTGGCTGTGGACACATACGATACATGGAGGGCATAAGCTCTTGTGCAACAACTTTGGGGGGTTCTCCCGGAGCGGGTACAGTCGAAGACGGGGGGGACCCCGTCTTTTTATGTGTGCCGTCTTGTTTAGAGGGATATTACTGGAAATTATGACGATACCCATCTTTAACTTGCAATTTGCTTCCAAATAGGTTTTACTTAGTTTTGATAATGGATATGTTAGTATTGCATGTATCGTGTATGCTCTGAAACATGTTCTTGTGAATTACGTGTGAGAGGAAGTGTCCCTAGGTGAGTACCCCACTCAACTTGAAGATTGACCCGGAGAAAGTCCACGAGACTCCAATGGTGGACTTGGCATTTATGGTATTGAAAGCAGCCAATACTCCGTATTATTACCGTGACCTGATGAAGGAAGTCGCCAAATTGCGTGGCTTTTCCGACGAAGAAATTAATGACGTTATTGCTCAGCTATATACTGAAATCAACATTGACGGGCGTTTTGCCTGTGTCGGTACGAATCTGTGGGGCTTGAAACGTTGGTATCCGGTAGATAAATCCGAAGATGCCCTGACAGGCGCCAAGCGTCCTCGCATTATTAACGACGAAGACGATGACGATGAAGATGACTATCATGAGGAAGAAGAAACATACAACTCTGATGACGACTTCGATGCAGATAGCGAAGACGAGGATGGCGAAGATGAGCTGTTCGACGGAGAAGAAGATGATGATGATAGTGATGAAGACGTGGTTATAGACGATGAAGACCTCAGTGATGAGGAAGATTCAGAAGATGAAAATGACGATGAGTCGACGGAAGACGACGATTCGCTTCGTTAGGAAACAGGCTGTAAGGGGAGATGCGTTCTCCCCTTTTTCATGACCGTTTTCTTGAAAACCTCTTCTGATTTAAAGCTTTCAGGTGGATTCTCTCCAATCTGGTTCAATGGACAAATTAACACAGATAACTTCCTTGACAGCGGATTGGACACGGGGTAAACTATTGCTTGGGCTTATGATTGATTCACTTATATGTTTGCTTTTTGTATAAAAGTGCCCCGTACTACGGGAGTGCTTTTTTGTTTTTTATAGGGGTGTTTTCACTCATGAAAGAGGGCTAAGGGCGGCGGACATGGAAAATGATTCCGCTGCCTTCTTCATGGATGATAATCCGTGCAAACGGGTTACGATAACATCATAATGTCGCCTGAATTTTGCATCTTATCTAGGAGGGTTTTGAACAGTGACAAAGTATATTTTTGTGACAGGCGGGGTTGTGTCTTCCTTGGGCAAAGGGATTACGGCAGCTTCACTGGGGAGGCTTTTGAAGAACAGGGGACTGAAGGTAACGATTCAAAAATTTGATCCTTACCTGAATGTCGATCCGGGTACGATGAGTCCTTACCAGCACGGTGAAGTGTTTGTAACGGATGATGGTGCGGAAACGGACCTTGACTTGGGACACTATGAGCGCTTTATTGATATTAATCTGTCCAAGAACAGCAATGTCACAACAGGCAAGGTATATTCCAGCGTAATCAGCAAAGAACGTCGCGGAGAATATTTGGGCGGTACGGTGCAGGTTATCCCTCATATTACGAACGAAATCAAGGAGCGCGTGTACCGTGCAGGCCGTGAAGCAGGTTCGGACGTAATTATTACAGAAATCGGCGGTACTGTGGGCGATATTGAAAGCTTGCCATTTTTGGAAGCTATTCGTCAGCTCAAAAGCGAAGTTGGGCGCGAGAATGTAATGTACATTCACGTAACGCTCATTCCTTATATTAAAGCTGCTGGTGAGGTTAAAACCAAACCAACTCAGCACAGTGTAAAAGAATTGCGCAGCATCGGCATCCAACCGAATGTCATTGTTTGCCGTACAGAGCATGAACTGTCCTCCGATATGAAGGCAAAAATTGCATTATTCTGCGATATTGATGCGAATGCAGTGGTAGAATGCCGCGATGCATCAACCCTCTACGAGGTTCCGTTGAACCTGCGTGAAGAAGGCTTGGATGAAATCGTAGTTAACCACCTCAAGCTGACAACACCTGCACCAGATATGACCGAATGGGAAGGGTTAGTTGATCGAATCAGCAAGCTGGATAAAACGGTTGAGATTGCTATTGTTGGTAAATATGTTGCATTACATGATGCGTATTTAAGTGTGGTTGAATCACTTTCCCACGCTGGATTTGATGCGAATGCAGACGTAAAAATCCGTTGGGTGAACGCTGAAGAAGTGACGGACGAGAACGTAGCTGACATGCTGGGCGGCATTGGCGGCATTCTCGTACCGGGTGGCTTCGGCGATCGCGGAATTGAAGGCAAAATCAGTACCATTCGTTATGCACGGGAGCAAAAAATTCCGTTCTTCGGCATTTGTCTGGGTATGCAGGTATCTGTCATTGAGGTTGCCCGTTCCCTGGCTGGTCTCGAAGGAGCCAACAGTTCGGAAATTAACCCGGCTACGGATTATCCTGTCATTGACTTGCTTCCTGACCAAAAAGACATCGAAGATTTGGGCGGTACGATGCGTCTTGGCTTGTATCCATGCAAACTGGCGGAAGGTTCCTTGGCTTCGGCTTGTTACAACGACGAGCTGGTGTACGAAAGACACCGTCATCGGTACGAATTCAATAACGAATATCGTGAAGTTATTGAAAAAGCAGGTCTTCGTATTTCCGGTACTTCACCGGATGGACGCTTGGTGGAAATTGTGGAGCTCCCTGAGCATCCGTGGTTCCTGGCGGTACAGTTCCACCCAGAATTTACTTCCCGTCCGAATCGTCCGCAGCCTTTGTTCCGTGAATTTGTAAAGGCAGCATTGCAGCTTCAAGGTTAATGTTTGGGCTTGTAAGACCTCCTCAGGGAGGTCTTTTTTTATCCCATGCTTCCTGATTATGAAAGAATATTCCACAATTATGTATAAGAGCAGGATTTTCTTTTTGCAGGAGCGAATATAGTTTTAAGTATGGGACGGATATTGTACGTCATCGGACGCTGTTATGGCAATAGCTGCATGATCCTCGTTTTAAGATCTTAGGAGGTTAAAACATTGGAAAAGAAGAAAGTATTAATCGTCGATGACCAGAATGGAATACGGATTTTATTGATGGAAGTGTTCGGAAGTGAGGGTTATGAGACCTTTCAGGCGGCGAACGGAAAAATTGCACTTGAAATTGTTGAGAAGGAACCACCTGATCTGGTTCTGCTCGATATGAAAATTCCAGGTATGGACGGACTCGAAATTCTGAAGCATCTAAAAACCATGAATCCTGATATCAAGGTTATTATGATGACAGCATATGGAGAACTGGACATGATTAAAGAGGCGACGGAGCTAGGTGCGCTAATGCATTTTACCAAGCCCTTTGATATTGACGAAATGCGGATCGCTGTGAACAAACAACTCAGAGGTGATTAGGTGAGTCACTATGGTTGAGAACTCTGTTAACACAACAGGGTTTTTTGTTTGTGATTATGGGAAATACTGAAAGTAAATCCTCTCCTTATACAATTCTATGGAAAAACGGCGTCCTGGGCGTGATTTTTGTATGTGTTGATATGCAAAAGCTTGTTTAGTATTTAACATGGGTTGTGGTATAATAAGCCCGTATGTGATGTCGGCTAAAATATAGACAAACCCAAACACCTTTAGGAGGACTGTAACCATGCCATTGGTATCTATGAAAGACATGTTGAACAAAGCACTCGAAGGAAAATATGCAGTAGGTCAATACAACATTAATAACCTGGAGTGGACTCAAGCTATTTTGGGCGCTGCTGAAGAAGAAAAATCCCCAGTAATCTTGGGTGTTTCTGAAGGCGCAGCACGTCACATGGGCGGATTCTACACTGTTGTTAAAATGGTAGAAGGTCTTATTCATGACATGAAAATCACCGTTCCAGTTGCGATCCATTTGGACCACGGTTCCAGCTTTGAAAAATGTAAAGAAGCTATCGACGCTGGTTTCACATCCGTTATGATTGACGATTCCCACAGCCCGATCGACACAAACATTGCTACAACGAAAAAAGTGGTAGAATATGCTCATTCCAAAGGCGTTTCCGTTGAAGCTGAAGTTGGAATGGTTGGCGGTCAAGAGGATGATGTTGTCGGCGACGTAATGTACGCTAAGTTGGACGACTGTCTGCGTATCGTTAACGAAACAGGTATCGATACACTGGCACCTGCACTGGGTTCCGTACACGGACCTTACAAAGGCGAGCCAAACCTCGGATTCAAAGAAATGGAAGAGATCTGCAATGCAATCAAACTTCCACTCGTTCTGCACGGTGGTACTGGTATCCCAACACATGACATTAAAAAAGCAATCTCCCTGGGAACTTCCAAAATCAATGTAAACACTGAGAACCAAATCGTATTTGCGAAAGTGGTTCGTGAAGTGCTTGCTGAGAAACCGGATGCTTATGACCCACGTACATTCATCGCTCCAGGTCGTGAAGCGATTAAACAAACCGTTATCGGTAAAATTCGTGAGTTCGGTTCCAACAACAAAGCGTAATAATGAATCAACTGGTCGTGCGTCTGCACAGGCTAGATGAATTTTTTAGTTGTAACTGTAGTTCTACTGCACAAAATATTTAAATCTGTACAGTTGAATAGTTTGGTATGGAAAGCACACCGCTTAGCCGGTGTCTTTCCATTTTCACCACTAAAAAAGTTAAAAGTTTATGATTTGAGATTATTGTTTGAGATTATTGTTTGACCGACTGCAAAACACGTAGGGGGACCCTCAAGCTTATGGAAAAATTGATGATCACCGGTGGACGGCCGCTTCAAGGTACAGTTTCCATCAGCGGTGCCAAAAACAGTGCCATCGCCTTGATTCCCGCAGCCATTCTGGCAGAGTCGGAAGTCATTTTGGACAATTTGCCACTGTTGAGTGATGTGGCGGTGTATTCCGAAATACTGGAGGAACTTGGTGCAACGGTTACCTGGGAAGGTAGCCAGATGAAAATAGATCCTTCCTCTATTAAATCCATTCCTATGCCGAATGGGCCTGTTAAGAAATTACGAGCCTCTTATTATATGATGGGAGCCATGCTGGGCAGATTCAAGGAAGCGATCATCGGTTTGCCAGGAGGGTGTAATTTCGAACCCCGGCCCATTGATCAGCATATCAAAGGTTTTGAAGCGCTGGGAGCCACGGTTACGAACGAGCACGGCGCTATTCATTTGCACGCCAAAGAACTGCGCGGAACCAAAATTTATTTGGATGTTAGCAGCGTAGGCGCTACCATTAATATTATGCTGGCGGCAGCACGTGCCAAAGGCGCCACAATTATCGAAAATGCGGCTAAAGAGCCTGAGATTATAGATGTAGCAACCCTTTTAAACTCCATGGGGGCCATTATTAAAGGCGCCGGTACGGAAACGATTCGAATTGAAGGTGTGTCGGAGCTGCATGGCTGCCGTCATTCGATCATACCTGACCGTATACAAGCGGGCACATATATGATTGCCGCTGCGGCAACCCGTGGAAATGTATTGATTGACAACGTAATTCCCAAACATATGGAGGCTCTCACTGCAAAAATGCAGGAAATGGGCATCGGCATCGAGGAATATGATGAAAGTATTCGCGTACTGGGTGCACCTTCCTATGAACATGTCGACGTTAAAGCCTTAATATACCCCGGATTCGCCACAGATTTACAATCTCCCATGACCAGCTTGCTTACCCAAGCGCAGGGTGTCAGTGTATTGAGCGATTTTGTGTACAGCAATCGTTTTAAGCACGTTCCTGAGCTGGTGCGAATGGGGGCTAAAATTCGCGTAGAGGGTCGGTCCGCCATTATAGAGGGTGGTCAACTGAATGCAGCTAAAGTAAAAGCAGCAGATCTGCGCGCCGGAGCGGCCCTTGTCATTGCTGGACTTACAGTAAGCGAAGGCGTAACCGAGGTGACGGGTGTCGAGTACATTGACCGTGGTTATGATCACCTTGTCTCCAACCTGCGTCTTTTGGGCGCGGATGTATGGAGGCAGACTGAATAATTAAACCATGCAGTTTTTTCGAACTCCCGGAACGAAAACAATAGAACGGGCAACACCTATGCAGCCGCTGCTTGATAAAAGATTGTGGTTCATACCTAACAATCTTTTATCGGAAAACCGGAATAATTCGGTATAATCCAGGCAGGTGGCTGCATAACTTTATTTGTTTTGGTTAAAATTATGTTAATGGTGTTTATGATATCATTGTCTATCATTTAGATGTATGAATGGACTTAATAATTGAATAGGTGGTTATTATATGGATCTGCAAATTTCCGATCTGGAAGAAATGAAGCTGACCGACCTGTACAAGCTGGCCAAGCAATACCAGATCCCGTACTACGGAACGCTCAAAAAGAAAGAATTAATTTTCGCCATCCTGCGCGCACAAGCTGAGAAGAGCGGATTGATGTTTATGCAGGGGGTTCTGGAAATCCTTCCCGAAGGTTACGGCTTTCTGAGGCCGATCAATTATCTCCCGAGTACCGAAGATATTTACATCTCTGCTTCACAAATCCGCAAGTTTGACTTGAGGACAGGCGATCTTGTTTCCGGTAAATGCCGAACGCCAAAAGAGAATGAACGATATTTTGGATTGCTTCAAGTTAACGCCGTCAATGGAAGAAGTCCTGAGCAAGCTGCTGAGCGGCTACATTTTCCTGCACTGACTCCACTGTATCCGCAGACCAAATTAGTCCTTGAAACTTCCCCCAACCATTTGTCTACGAGAATTATGGATGTACTGGCCCCTGTCGGACTTGGACAGCGCGGACTCATTGTAGCACCTCCCAAAGCTGGGAAGACGCTTCTCCTCAAAGAAATTGCCAATAGCATTTCTACCAACAATCCCGAGATCGAGCTTTTTGTCTTGTTGATTGATGAACGACCCGAAGAAGTGACCGACATGCAGCGTTCTGTTAAAGGTGAAGTTGTGGCCTCTACATTTGACGAACTTCCTGAAAATCACATCAAAGTGGCAGAACTCGTGTTGGAGCGTGCACTGCGTCTCGTAGAACATAAAAAGGATGTTGTCATCCTGCTGGATAGCATCACACGTTTGGCTCGTGCGTACAATCTCGTTATCCCTCCTTCTGGTCGTACTTTGAGCGGGGGTATTGATCCGGCGGCATTTCACCGTCCAAAGCGCTTTTTTGGTGCGGCTCGGAATGTGGAGGAAGGCGGTAGCTTGACGATTCTTGCTACAGCGCTGATTGACACAGGATCACGCATGGACGATATCATCTATGAGGAGTTTAAAGGTACAGGCAACATGGAGCTGCATTTGGACCGCAAGCTGGCAGAACGTCGTATCTTTCCTGCGATTGATATTCGTCGTTCCGGCACACGCCGTGAGGAAGTGTTGTTGAATAAGGAAGAATTGGATACCATCTGGGCCATTCGTAAAAATATGACGGAAAGCCATGAATTTGTGGAAGGCTTCCTCAAAAAGCTGCGTAATAGCAAAACTAATGCTGAGTTTTTGGCTTCGTTTGATTTGACGGCACCTTCTTCCAGTGGCTCGCAAAGCAGTTCTGGTGGGCAACAACGGAGAACGGCGCGTTCTACCACAGCGTCAGTCCCGGCCACAACCAACTAAAACCCATCATGTATTTTATCTGTTCCGTAAGCACACAGTCGTTACCATTCATTTTGTTAATGGCGTAGGCTTAACGGAGCGAAAGGAGCTCCATAATGTATTTGGTGTATGCCGACGAAAAAGGCAATGTATATGATCATGCTTCTTTGTATGGGCTTGCCCGTAGTGCAGACATGATTGTTGAAATCATGGAGGATGAGCTTATTCCGTTACCGGAAGGAGCTACATTGGTAAGCCTACCCAGCACTCGCCCGGTCGGTATGAACCCTGAAACAGGGGAAATGGTTTCTCTTCCCGGAGATATGCAAGCAGTAGGGGCTTTATTGCCGCAAGGTTTTACACGCTTGTGCCTGCCGGGATATGTGAAGACCGATAAGGAGTACAAACTTCCCTTGTTCGGTTATTCGGCCGTAGTCTGGAAAGACGGGGCATTTTATGTAACGGCAGAGCAGAGTGACAGTCCATCCAAGTGGAATCCGGAAAACTGTGACCGTCATCAAGTTAAATTGGGTGTGCAGCGGATGACGGAGCAATATCCCGAAAATCGGCTGTACCAACATTTGTCTAACTGTGCGCTGGGCTACGAATGTCTTACTTCCTCGAACACATTCCTGAATCGCTGGGAAGGAGGAGTTCCGGTATCTTATTCTTGTAATGCGGGTTGCTTTGGGTGTATATCTGAACAGCCGGATGACAGTGGTTTCGTATCTCCGCAGACAAGAATGAACTTCCGTCCTCACGTCGAAGAAATTGTAGAAGTTATGCTGGAACATTTGAAGACACCGGAGTCCATCATCAGTTTTGGCCAAGGTTGCGAAGGTGAGCCTTCCACACAAGCCAAACTGATTATTGATTCGATCAAAGAGGTGCGTTCCATTACCGATATGGGATACATCAATATTAATACGAATGCGGGATTGAACGATCATATCCGGGGAATCGTGGATGCGGGTCTTGATCTGATGCGCGTCAGTACCATTAGTGCACTGGACGATCACTACAATGCGTATTACAAGCCGCGCGGTTACACGTTGGCTAATGTGGAAAAATCACTTCGTTATGCTTCCGAACAGGGAGTATATACGTCGATTAACTATTTAATTTTTCCGGGTGTAACTGACCGAGAGGAAGAAATTGAGGCAATGATTGAATTTGCCAAACGTACTAAGCTCAAGCTGATTCAAATGCGTAACTTGAATATCGATCCTGAAAGCTATCTGGAGTTGATTCCACCTGCTCAAGGTGAGATTCTTGGTATGAAGCAAATGCTTGAGATTTATCGTGAGGAGCTGCCTGATGTAGTCATCGGTTCTTACACTCATGTACCGCCACAAGGGCTGGCACGTCCCAAATTTGCCAAGGCCTAAAATGGTCGATGTAACTTGAAACACACCTATTTTATGCCATCTTTGAATGCAGAAAAGAGTTGTTGAAACGCTCATATTCAAGTGCTATAATGTGAACATGTGTTCATACAACTCTGGACTGATAGGACGTTCAGGGCGGAAAGAGGTGAAAGTTCAATGCAACAAGCTATTCAACCAAATTTTAACGTAACTAATGTCACTTGTGCTTGCGGAAATTCGTTTGAAACTGGTTCTGTGAAAGGATCTCTGCGTGTGGAGATTTGCTCCGCCTGCCACCCATTCTTCACAGGCAAGCAGAAATTTATTGATGCTGGTGGACGCGTGGATCGTTTCAAAAAGAAATACGGTATCTAATGGATTACCGCAGGTTATAAAGTTATTAGAGCCTTCTGCAACTGCAGAGGGCTCTTTTTGTAATAATGTGTATTTGCTTTTTATGCGGCCTTAAGATATACTTATTTTCACCGTGCTAGATGGGGAGGTAGCGGTGCCCTGTAACTCGCAATCCGCTATAGCGAGGTTGAATTCCTGTTAGAGGTGTTGTTGATGTGAGGCTGGTCCCTGCGCACAATGTTGACGGCTGGGTCCTCCGCAATGAGTACTTGTGAACCTGGTCAGGTCCGGAAGGAAGCAGCCATAAGCAGGTCCACTCTTGTGCCGGAGGGTTGCCTAGCCCGAGTTGTTGTTCAGGATTGCCGCTCGGATCACAACGATCAATAACAGGTGCACGGTATATATTGGTAATTAGAACATCTTGGCAATCATTGCGAAGATGTTTTTTTGTGTTTTATAAATTGGAAGGTGTCTGGTTTAGATTCGGACGGGAGTATAGTATAATGAAGTGACCATGAATGGTCATGAAAGTGAATGGGAAAGAGGGTAACGCGCATTGGAACATATAGCGTTGTACCGTGCTTGGCGGCCGCAGGCTTTCAAGGACATGGTAGGACAACAGCATATTATCCAGACATTGCAGAATGCCATCCGCGAAAATCGCACGTCCCATGCCTACCTGTTCAGCGGTCCACGAGGAACAGGTAAGACGAGTGCGGCCAAAATTTTGGCCAAGGCAATCAACTGTGAGCATGGACCTGCGCCGGAACCTTGCAACGAATGCGAAGCCTGTAAACGGATCACGGCCGGAGCGGTCATGGATGTACAGGAGATTGATGCAGCCTCCAACCGGGGCGTTGAAGAGATTCGTGATTTGCGCGATAAAGTCAAATATGCGCCCACAGAAGTGCGGCACAAGGTTTATATCATTGATGAAGTGCACATGCTGACGACGGAAGCGTTCAATGCGCTGCTCAAGACGCTGGAAGAGCCGCCGCCACACGTGATGTTCATATTGGCTACGACTGAACCACATCGGATTCCGGCAACAATTATTTCACGTTGCCAGCGGTTTGACTTCCGGCGGGTATCGCTGGAAGAACAGACAGAGCGGCTTGACCTGATATGTCAACAGGAGAACATACAGGCTGATTCGGATGCACTGCAGTACATTGCGCGTCTTTCAGATGGTGGGATGCGAGATGCGGTTAGCGTTTTAGATCAGATATCCTCGTTTACAGATGGTCGGGTTACTTATCAGCAGGTGCTGGATATGACGGGAGGTATTGCGTCCGAGCAATTCGGTAAGCTTGCCTTGGCATTGCTGAAAGAAGATGTGGGCACGGTGCTCCAAATGATCGAGAACTTTATGCAGGAAGGTAAAAGTGCGGATAAGTGCATGGAGAATCTTCTGTACTATTTCCGAGATCTGCTAATGATCAAGATGGTGCCTCAGGCGACCAAAATGACGGAGCGAGTGCTGGATCCAGAGCGATTTAAGGAAGTGGCAGATGCTTTTACCAAGGAGCAACTCTTTGCGATGATTGACACCCTTAATCGTTATCAGAGCGAGATGAAATATGCCGTACAGCCACAAACCTTGTTTGAGGTAGCTCTATTGAAGCTGTGCAGTATTCCGGGGGAAGCAGGAACTGTTGCTCAGCCGACCGCACAACGCTCTGGCGCTGCAGCTGATCAGGAAGATGTGGTAATGTTGAAGCGTCAGCTTGCTGAGCTGGAAAAGAAACTGGAGCGCGCGCTGCAAGGTGGATTGGGCGCTGGAGCGGGACAGGAAGCATCGTCGGGTGGTCGTCAGGCTTCCGGGGGGCGTGCCCCTGCTCCGCGGATTTCAGCGCCAGCCAAGCTTCCTTCTCAGTTGGATCGCTATATCGCTGAGAAGTCGAGCGAAGCATTCGCAGCAGCAGGACGTAAGTGGAGCCAGATTTTGCAAGGGGTAAAAGAGGCAAAAGTTACGGTTCATGCTTGGTTTATGGATGGTGAGCCAGTTTCTGTGTTAGAGGACAGTGTGCTGGTTGCATTTAAGAACAATATTCATCGTGAAACTACCGAAAAGCCTGCCAATAAGCAGGTCATCGAGAAGGTATTGCATGAGCAGTTGGGTCATCCTTATCGTTTAGTAACGATGATGCAAAAGGATTGGAATGCTGCGATTGAAGGAGTTTCCGACCAGCCTGCCGAAGAATTGCAACTGGAGCCGGAGCATGATGCGCCGGGAAAGTCCAAGGAGCCCTGGATTGATGAAGCTATTCAACTTTTCGGGGAAGACCTAGTAGTCATTAAAGATTGAATCAATTTTCTAGATGTATACTTCATTAAAGGAGATGATTGAAATGAACAATATGAACCAAATGATGAAGCAAGTGAAAAAAATGCAGGAACAAATGCTGAAAGCCCAAGAGGAGCTTGGCGGAAAAGTAATCGAAGGAACTTCTGGCGGCGGTGTTGTGACGGTGGAGGTAAATGGACATAAAAAAGTGTTGTCCATCACGATCAAACCGGAAGCTGTAGATCCTGATGATGTAGAAATGCTGCAAGATCTTGTGCTGACTGCTGTCAATGATGCTTTGTCCAAAGCAGATGAACTGGCTAATGATGATATGGGTAAATTTACAGGCGGCATGAAAATTCCGGGCTTGTTCTAGTCTGCTGCATAAAGGAGAAACACGCTATTGTATTATCCGGAGCCGATTGCAAAGCTAATTGATGCTTTTACGCGCCTGCCGGGAGTAGGGCCGAAGACGGCTGCCCGGTTGGCTTTTCACGTACTGAAAATGAAGGAAGATGATGTGATTGACTTTGCCAAAGCGCTGGTCAATGTAAAACGCAATCTTCACTTCTGTTCAGTCTGCGGCAACATTACGGACACAGATCCTTGTCGGATCTGTCAGGATAAGACGAGGGATACCTCCGTCATTTGTGTTGTTCAGGATTCCAAGGATTTGGTGGCTATGGAGCGTACCAAAGAGTTTAATGGTTTTTACCATGTGCTTCATGGGGCGATATCTCCTATGGAGGGAATTGGTCCTGAGGATATCAAACTCAAGGAATTGCTGAACAGACTCAGTGATGAACGCGTCAAGGAGCTGATTTTAGCTACGAACCCGAACATTGAAGGAGAGGCCACGGCCATGTACATTTCTCGGCTAGTGCGTCCTTTTGAAATCAAGGTTACTCGTATTGCTCATGGATTGCCAGTGGGTGGAGATTTGGAGTATGCCGACGAGGTTACCCTGTCCAAAGCGTTGGAAGGCCGTAGAGAGCTCAATTAATAGGTGTATTTATACGTTATAAATAGGGAGTCTGAAATGTCCTTTGGGCATTCTCGACTTACTTGGGGGAGCCGCTATGGCTCCTTTTTTATTTGCCGTGATAGATGGCAGTATAGATCGTTCCTGGTTCTAAGTTTGTCCTTAGTTCAATAAGTATGAATAAGGTAGTCTTGCAGACTGTGCACATAATTCAGCTTGTGAGGAGGATGAACGGATGTGGGAACGGATGAAACAAAATTTCCGTCGTCAGGAGAATGGCAAATCAGAAGCGGAGTATCGGCAGGAGTTGTTTGCCCAGATTCGGGCTTCGCATGCGGAATGGCTAAGAGCGCATCGTTTATTTCATGAAGCTACGGGTAAAGATGAGATCGACTACGCTATATTTGTTCTAGAAGCTGCAGAACGTAAATATCAGATACATTTAAAAAGCGCGAAACAGCAAGGCCTGCATCGTTTCCATCTGCCTGCAGATGAACCTGGGTATGCCAATGATACGGATCGTGTTCACAAGCGGAGAGCTGAATGAAAGGGGCGGTCTGGCTTGTTCTGATTGCCTGTGTCGGGATGCTACTATTTCTAATCTTAAAAAAACGTTTGGGTATCGGCTGGCTTGTAGTATTCGGGGCGCATATGGGCCTGGCAGCCATCGCATTGTATGTTATCAATTATTCAGGGTGGATTACGCAGGTGTACATCCCGATCAATCCAGTGACAATGGGGGCGGTAACGATATTAGGTTTGCCTGGGATTGTCCTTTTACTGGGATTGAAAATAGTATTATTCGGACAGGCCATATGAAAACTTAAATGTTATTGTTTCTATTTTTAAAATATAGTTGACGGCGAATTCAAAAATGTGATACATTAATTCTCGGCCCTTAAAGCCCGGGAATTTTTTGTGAGAACAACATTTGAATGAAATTAAAAAATAATTTTAAAAAAGTGTTGACTTAAATCCTGAATGTGTGTTATATTAATCAAGTCGCCGCTGAGATGCGGTGGTGAAACAAAGTAAGACATAATGCAGGTTTGATCTTTGAAAACTGAACAACGAGTGAGTAAAACGATTTTGTTCGCAAAATCAAACAAGAGATATTTTTATCTCGTCGGTTTCAAA
>NZ_JBBOTK010000014.1:0-71077 GCF_038005565.1 Paenibacillus sp. FSL R10-2748 | reverse complement strand
ACAAACAAAAGAGACCATGATCTTCAGAAGATCATGGTCTCTTTTTTGCGTTAAAAGGCAGAGGGATTTTATTTAAAGTGAGTTTGTTATAAGTTCAACTGGATAAGTGGATATTAACTAGTAAATAAGAAGACGTTTTTAAAATAATTTAGTACCAGGTATTAGTATCTGGTGTTATAATGTGAATAAGGATTACAAAGGAGAGTGATCAGATTGTTGAATTCAAAAGCTAAGCTTACGGCCTTTGGCACTTATGTGCCTGAACGCATTTTGACAAACGCCGATTTGGAGAAGCTTGTGGACACTAGTGACGAGTGGATTGTACAAAGAACGGGTATGCGTGAAAGACGAATTGCGGCTGAAGATCAATATGTATCTGATTTATGTATACAAGCTATTACACGTATGATTAACCTGTATGACGTAAATATAAACGATGTTGAGATGATCATTGTAGCGACTAGTACACCTGATTACTACTTTCCAAGCACGGCTTCACGTATTCAGGCTCATTTTGATATTCCGAACACGGGGTCAATGGATATTAGTGCAGCATGTGCAGGTTTTTCCTATGGACTTCATTTGGCAAATGGCCTTATTACGAGTGGTCTGCATCGTAAGGTGCTAGTAGTGGGAGCCGAAACGTTGTCCAAAATTACAGATTATACGGATCGGACGACGTGTATACTTTTTGGAGACGGTGCAGGAGTTGCACTTGTTGAATATGACGAGGATGAAGGATCATTTTTAACTTCTGATATAGGTACTTATGGGCATGGGGGAGCACATCTTTACCGTGTGGGATTATCTGATCATTTGGATGGAGAGAAGCTGCAAGACCATGGATTTATTGCTCAAAATGGACGCGAGGTTTATAAATGGGCTGTTCGCTCTGTTCCAACGGGAATCGAACGATTATTGGATAAGGCAAATATGAAGAGGGAGGATCTTGACTGGTTTGTCCCTCATAGCGCTAATTTGAGAATGATCGAGTCCATATGTGAAAGAAGTACAGTACCTTTGGAAAAAACGCTGACCAGCGTAGAGTTGTATGGTAATACATCGGCGGCATCCATCCCGTTGGCTTTGCAGTGTGGTTTGGATGATGGACGTTTACGGTATGGACAACATTTATTGTTATATGGTTTTGGGGGAGGCCTCACCTATGCGGGTCTGCTATTAAAATGGAGTGTGCCTGATTTGTAAGTTATCCTAACTGATGTAGAAGCAATAGCAATAGTATGTAGGATCATGTTAATAAGAGCCGTTGGCATTAGAATTTATCGTAAGATGGCAGGATGGTATAATTAACACTATGAGAGAAAGGAGCGTAACATGAAGGTATTGGTATTGGCAGAAAAACCGTCCGTGGCCAGAGAGATTGCACGTGTGATGGGTAGCCGCGAGAAGCATAAAAGTTATATAGAAGGACCCCAGTACGTGGTGACGTGGGCACTGGGACATTTGGTCGGCTTAGCAGAGCCGGAGGATTACGATTCTAAGTATGCGACCTGGAATTTGGAGGACCTGCCTATTCTTCCGAAGAGTTCAAAGTTAAAGGTGCTGCGCGAAAGTAACCATCAGTTCAAAGCTGTGCAGCAGCTCATGAAGCGGCAGGACATTGGAGAGCTTATCGTGGCAACAGATGCTGCTCGTGAAGGAGAATTGTTGGCACGCTGGATCATCCAAATGGCAAACTGGAAAAAGCCCTTCCGGCGCTTATGGATCTCCTCGCAGACGGACAAGGCGATTAAGGCAGGTTTTGCAAAGCTATTGCCTGGTCAGCAGTTTGATCGTTTATATGAATCGGCTCGCTGTAGAGCTGAAGCAGACTGGATGATTGGTCTCAATGTAACTCGCGCGTTGACTTGTCGTTATAACGCCCAACTTTCGGCTGGAAGAGTGCAGACGCCAACGCTGGGGATGATTATGGAGCGTGAGAAAGAAATTACCGAATTCCGTTCTCAGGAATATGATACTTTGACGGCGGATTTCGGCGATTTTCAGGCAACTTGGCGGGCAGAGAGCGGGGATTCACGCATGTTTGACCGCACTCAAGCAGAGGCTTTGCGCCGCAGGCTTGAGGGGGCTAAAGGCACAGTTGCGAGTGTTAAAAAGAGCGAAAAGAACGAGCCTCACCCGCTAGCGTATGATTTAACGGAGCTGCAAAGAGATGCTAATCAGCGCTATGGCTTTTCGGCTAAACAAACGTCTAATCTGCTTCAGCGTCTGTATGAACAGCATAAGCTGGTGACCTATCCACGTACGGACAGCCGTTATCTGACATCCGATATGGTGGACACACTTAAGGAAAGGCTCAGTAGTGTAGCAGTAGGTCCATATGCTTTCTTGGCACGTCCGCTATTGCGTAACAACCTACCAATCACAAAGCGAATTGTGGATGACAGTAAAGTCACGGATCATCATGCGATTATTCCTACTGAGCAGACATTATTGCTTAATCAGTTGAGCCCAGAGGAACGTAAACTGTATGATCTGATTGCACGACGTTTTATCAGTCTATTCTATCCACCTGCACGTTATGATGCTGTAGCCGTATCAGTAACGGTGGAGCAGGAGACGTTTCAGGTAAAAGGCACAACGGTAAAAGATAGCGGATGGCGTGCTGTATATGACGCGAACCATTATGATATGGATGATGAAGAAGCAGAGGATCGGGAAAACAATGGACAAGGCGTTATTTTACCTGAGCTGCAAAAAGGAGATTCAGTCCGGTTACAACGTTGTCTTGTACGAGCTGGGCGAACGATGCCGCCGAAGCGGTATACAGAAGCAGCCCTGCTCGCTCAGATGGAAAAGCATGGACTGGGTACTCCTGCTACCCGTGCCGATCTGATTGAGAAGCTTGTCAGCTCGGATACGATTGAGCGTCAGGGGAACGTGATGCATCCCACAGGGAAAGGTAAGCAACTGATTGAACTGGCGGCTCCACAGCTTAGAACGCCCGAACTGACGGCACGTTGGGAAGCGGAGCTGGAACGGATTGCTCGTGGTCAAGGACAACCGGAACCGTTTTTGAATTCTATTCGTGCTATGGCGAAAGAGTTGGTTTCCACTGTAAAAAATAGCAGTGCGGAGTACAAGCCCCACAACGTGACGAATAGTCATTGTCCTGATTGTGGTACAAAGCTGTTGGAGAAGAAGGGGAAGAAAGGAAAGTTCCTTGTATGTCCAAGTGCGGATTGCGGTTACCGTCGTTCAGGGGAAAAACGTTTGTCCAATCGACGTTGTCCGCAGTGTCATAAGAAAATGGAAATGAAAGAGGGCAAGGCAGGGCTATATGTAAGATGCCTGCCCTGCGGCATTACTGAGACGTTGGATAATGACAAGCAGCGGGTAAACAAACGGGAACAGCAAAAGCTAGTAAGACAATTTGAAAAGCAGGAATCTTTTGGCTCCAGTTTGGGTGATTTGCTAAAAGCAGCGATGGAACAAAAGCAGGGCAAATAACGGATGACCAAAAGTGCTGTAGTCAACATAATCAGCAGGTATACGTCGGTATAAAAACGATCACTCCTTGGCATGGTAATCCGAGGAGGTGAGTATTTATGCCCAAGCATAAGTCGCTTAAAATCAATAATCAGCAAAATAAATCAAGTATTCTGGAGGAAGAAATCGCTCCTCATCCAGAGAAGCAAGCGAAATATCCTCCAAGCTTGAATGGGATTCCCAAACAGCAGTCTTGATGCTACATGGGAGGAACAACGAATTACTGTTTAAGACCAAGACGATTGGATATCAGATGAAATAGTTACTAATGCTAGAATTGTCTCGCAAAAAAAAGAAGCAGCAGTTACGGTGGTCAACCGTAATCGCTGCTTCTTTTTCATAATAAAGATGATCTATTTATTTGATTTGGGATGACTGCTTTTAGTATTCATTAAAAAAGGATTGAATTTGGTTAACATCGTGTGTTTGGGTCAAAGCAAGCATGAGCAAAATCCGTGCTTTTTGCGGATTAAGCGAATCGGTCGACACAAAGTTCGATGCCGCGTCTTTTGTTGACGGGGACACAACTCCACTTCCCACGCGGCTGGAGCGGGCAATGATCACTCCTTTTTTACCTGCGGCCTCTGCGCCCTCTGAGGAGGTCTTGGACAAGGAACCATTACCGGAACCAGCTACGACAATACCCTTGGCACCAGCTGCTACGGCTGCATCATATAGATAGCGACCATTGTTTTGATACTCGTATAAAATATCTACTTGCGGCAGTTGAGTCAGGTTAGAGATGTCGAATACAGAAGAAGTCGTATGCTTGTGCGTGGATTTGTTGTAGTAGTACACTTGATCACCCACAACAGCTCCAAGGTATCCCTGCTCCACAGACTTGAACGTATCGACTGCTGTTGTGTTTGTTTTAGTAATATATCTTGCTGCACCGATACGGTCGTTCAGCAGGACGAGTACACCCTGACCTTTAGAGGCCGAAGCCCCGGCGACTTTCACTGCATTATACAGGTTGAAGGGACCATCGGCACTGATGGCAGTAGCTGGACGCATAGAGCCAACGACAACTACTGGCTTATCGCTTTTGATAACAAGATTGAGGAAATAAGCGGTTTCTTCTAATGTATCTGTGCCATGTGTAATGACAATGCCGTCTACATCGTCTCTGGCAAGCAGTTCATTGGTACGTTTGGCAAGTTTTAAGAGGATCTCATTATTAACGTCGGGGCTACCTACATTAACAACTTGCTCACCACTGACATTTGCAATACTTTTCATCTCAGGAACGGCATTGATCAGAGTTTCCACACCTAACGCTCCTGCTTTGTAGCCGGTCGTATCCGTATTGACGGAAGATGATCCTGCAATGGTCCCTCCCGTGGCAAGTATTTTAATATTGGGTAAATGATTGGTTTGAGGATTTGCGGATTTGTCCGACGTTGTAGTGGCAGAAGTAGGTGCAGTTGTGCTGGTTGTAGCTGCTGCCGCAGCGTTGGCGGTAAATCCACCACTCCACAAGGTACTTCCGAGAATAAAGCTAGCCAACAGGGGAATCATCGTCATTTTTTTCATGTTAGTCATATAAAGCTCCTCTCCAATCTTAAACCTCAAATATTAATGATAGATTAACTGACAAATAATTTGTCGAATTACGTTAATATCACGAATTATAGGGTGTAAAATTGTTTTTAGTCAACACTTATGTTAGGGAATATGACTTTAGAACTTGTTTATTATAAATGTAATCGATTTCAAAAAAATATTTGCAAAAACAACAAGCAGATATCTCATAAGGAGTCTGCTTGCTGTTATTGTGGAAGCTAAACAACGGAGTTTACCTTGTACTCAATTCTCAGGAAAAGCTGCAAGGTTAAGTTGATACTATACGTTAATAACGTGGCTATACAGCTTAATACAGATTCCTTGATCAAGGATTGTTGGTATGCTGTTTTGTCGGCAAGCTGGCGCTGGGAGTTCCTTTTCCTCGTTTGCGGTTGCGTTCTGCCTTTTTTGCATTTTCTCGCAGCTTTTCAACGTATTCATGGGTGCTTTCCATCGTAGTCCCTCCTTTAAGACGAAATAGATGCACTCGGGGATCGCCCTTATGCCACCTTACTATTTCCGCAAAAGCACTATCCAAGTCAGGGGAGGCGTTGTTTCTGTAAAAGGGGTGGGGTTATAATGAGGGGGAGCGCTATATAAGGCCTAATCCTGAACTTGGTAGGTGTGCAAAAGGAGGAGAGGCATTGCAGACAGGCTTGTTGGTATGGCTGCTGTTTATCAATGCAGTAGGCTATCTGGTAATGTCGGAAGATAAAAAGAGAGCACGTAAACATCGCGATCGTGTACCTGAACGGACGTTGTTTTTCCTGGCCCTGATCGGGGGAGCATTAGGCGTGCTAATTGCCATGTACCGTAAACGCCATAAAACACGGCATATGAGCTTCAGATTTGGTATTCCTGCGTTGCTATTCATGAACGCATTGCTGTATGGGTATTTTTTACGGTAAAGGGGAGGAGTTTAGGTTCTCATAGGGAAGTTTAATGATGAGTGAGAAGACTACTCCAGCCATCCAGTGATGACATGGCATGAACAACAGGACTACATATTTCAGGCTTTGGAATCAACAAACTGAATGAGGAAGAGGTGCGTATTATGCTATTTTCAAAAATATTGCTTGCTTATGACGGTTCGGATGCATCCAACAAGGCTTTGTTGAAGGCGACTGAATTGGTCAAGGCATCACCGTCCTCGCAGCTTGAGGTGGTAACAGCATTTGATTTTCCACGGATTTTTATGGGCGAAGGTTTGGCTCCTATTCCAGCTTCGGTGAATAAAGAATATTACGATTTGGCCGAACAAACTACGGATGAAGTTAAAAAGCGGCTTGCTGAGCAGGGCGTAGATGCCAAGGTGGAGCTCATTCAAGGTTCGCCAGCCGAAGTCATTTTGGATTATGCCAATGAGAATGACTTCGATGTGATTGTGATTGGTAGCCGCGGTTTAGGTGGTATCCGTGAATTCGTATTGGGTAGCGTAAGCCACAATGTGGTGCAGCATGCGCGTATTCCTGTGCTGGTCGTAAAATAACTGAATAAAAAAGTAAAAGTCGGTTTACTGCCTGTATAGGGAGTGCCGACTTTTATTTTTGTCAGTGAAATGCGGTGCGCTCGCTGTTATCAGGATAGGTGAGAGATAGCTAAATGTAATACAATAGTCCTGACCTATGGGTATATAAGGGTGTTGATTTTGTTAAACACGAACATTCTATTGTATGGTTATTATAATGTTCGTTTTCAAGTTGACATAAGGTGTAGGGAATTGTTAAACTAGGAAGTGTATTGTCGATAAAAAATGAACTTAAGGTGCAATTTAATAAGGTACACATGTTTGAGCCGAAACTGACCACGATCATACTTGTAAAGAATATCGTTGGGTATGGAATAGGCACAATGCTAACTCGTATAATGCCGGGGATATGGCCCGGAAGTTTCTACCTGGAAACCTTAAATTTCCGGACTACGGGAGACATACGGCTGAAGCCGCATTGGATGCGGTGGAAGAGGCTTGCTTTTGGCATGCCTTTAAGAGGCTCTGTCGTTTGTTTTTTCGTAGTCCGGTGTCTTGAAAATAACGTTATTTTCGAGTGCCGGATTTTTGGCGCTTATTGATAAACAGGGAGTGAAGGACATGTCAGTGCAGGTCGCTGTCATTATGGGCAGCACATCAGACTGGGACACCATGCAGCATGCATGTGCTGTGCTGGACGAGCTTGAAATCGGATATGAGAAAAAAGTAGTTTCAGCCCATCGTACACCGGATTTAATGTTTCGTTTTGCAGAAGAGGCCGCCGGGCGTGGACTAAAGGTCATTATTGCTGGAGCGGGTGGGGCTGCGCATCTGCCAGGGATGGTGGCTGCGAAGACATCCTTGCCGGTCATTGGTGTGCCTGTTCAGTCGAAGGCTCTGAACGGTCTGGACTCCCTGCTCTCCATTGTGCAGATGCCGGGTGGTATTCCGGTTGCCACTGTGGCAATCGGTAAGGCAGGTGCTACGAATGCAGGGCTGCTGGCAACACAAATATTAGGCGCTTTTGACGAAAAGATAAGCCAGCGGGTTTTGGCGAGACGCGACCGTATCCGTGATGAGGTGCTGGAAGGCAGTGACTCGCTATGAATGGGGCATGTGAACCCACAGGCCGTATCAGACCTCCTGGTACAACGATTGGACTTTTGGGAGGCGGGCAATTAGGAAGAATGCTTGTACTGGCGGGAACCAGTCTAGGATATCGCTTTGTGACACTGGACCCTACACCGGATAGCCCATGTGGACAGGTGTCAGAACAAATCCGCGCTGCCTATGATGATGAGCATGCAGCCAGAGAGCTGGCTGAGCGGTGCGATGTGATCACGTATGAGTTTGAAAATGTGGACGCGGGTGTGGCTGCACTTTTGGAACAGGAATCCAGCGTTCCGCAAGGCAGCAGTCTTTTGTACACAACCCAGCATCGTCTGAGAGAGAAGCGTTCTATTGAAGCTGCTGGTGTCCCTGTCGCTCCGTATCGTGAAATCAGTAGTCCTGCGGATATGGTTCAAGCGGTAGCTGAACTGGGTGTACCGTGTGTGCTCAAGACAGCAGTCGGTGGTTATGATGGCAAGGGACAAGTGGTCATTCGCCAACCGGAGGAAGCCACGGCTGCCTACGAACAACTGGCAGGAGGCGGTGCAGAACTGGTATTGGAACAGTTCATTCGTTTTCGCTGCGAAATCTCGGTGATTGTAGCTCGCAGCACGAACGGTGAAGCCAAAGCCTTTCCACCTGCCGAAAACATTCACGTGAACAATATTTTGCACACGTCGATTGTGCCTGCGCGTGTGCCAGAACCTGTCCAGGAGGAAGCGCGAAAGTTAGCGCTGGCTGTGGCAGAGTCGCTGGGTGCGGTGGGACTGCTCGCTGTGGAGATGTTTGTCACCGAAGATGGACAATTGTACGTTAATGAGTTGGCACCACGACCGCATAACTCCGGCCATTACACGATGGAGGGATGCGCGACGTCGCAATTCGAGCAGCACATACGTGCGATTTGCGGTTTACCCTTGGGCAGCACGAAGCTGCTGACTTCCGTCGTGATGGTCAATGTGTTAGGTGAGCATTTGGAGGGCGTGGTTCGGCGGTTTGCGCAATCGGAT
This sequence comes from Paenibacillus sp. FSL R10-2748, assembly GCF_038005565.1. NCBI lineage: Bacteria > Bacillati > Bacillota > Bacilli > Caryophanales > Paenibacillaceae > Paenibacillus > Paenibacillus sp. FSL R10-2748. Next base: position 62,416 of record NZ_JBBOTK010000014.1, on the reverse strand, counting down.
GTTGAAGCTGAAAGATTGGATGTTGTACCCAAGCTGCATTTGTATGGAAAAAGTGAAGCCAAGCCAGGCCGAAAGATGGGACATATTAATCTATTGTGCCAGGATGCGGAACAAGCGCTGGAATGGATTGAACAAACCAATATTTGGGGGAATAAATAGTCATGATCGAACGCTATAGCAGACCGGAAATGAGAGCCATTTGGACGGAAGAAAATAAATTTAAAGCGTGGCTGGAAGTAGAGCTGTGTGCCTGTGAAGCTTGGGCGGAATTAGGGGTTATCCCAAAAGAGGATACTGTGGCTCTGCGTAAGAATGCAAGTTTTGATATTGAACGGATCTATGAAATTGAGCAGGAGACAAGACATGATGTCATTGCTTTTACCCGCACGGTGTCCGAAAGTCTTGGAGACGAGCGCAAATGGGTACATTATGGTTTGACTTCCACAGACGTAGTTGATACGGCACTGGGCTACCTGTTAAAGCAGGCGAATGAAATCCTGGAGCGCGATATCTTGAATTTTATTGAAATTTTGAAGGAAAAGGCATTGGCTTACAAGCATACACCGATGATGGGACGTACACACGGAGTACATGCTGAGCCAACAACGTTTGGACTGAAGATGGGATTGTGGTACGAGGAAATGAAGCGCAATCTGGAACGCTTTCGTTTTGCGGCTGACCAAGTACAATACGGTAAAATGTCCGGTGCAGTGGGAACATATGCCAACATTGACCCGGCTGTAGAAGAATTTGTATGCCGCAAGCTGGGCACCAAGCCTGCACCGATTTCTACACAGACGCTACAGCGCGACCGTCATGCCGAATACATGGCAACATTGGCGTTGATCGCCACATCATTGGACAAATTTGCTACAGAAGTCCGTGCTCTGCAAAAGAGTGAGTTCCGCGAGGTGGAAGAAGCCTTTGCCAAGGGTCAAAAAGGATCTTCCGCGATGCCGCATAAACGCAATCCGATCGGAAGTGAAAACATCTCCGGTCTGGCACGCGTGATTCGTGGGCATATGGTATCGGCGTATGAGAACGTAACCCTGTGGCATGAACGCGACATTTCGCATTCTTCCGTAGAACGCATCATTCTGCCGGATGCAACGATGCTGTTGAACTACATGCTGAACCGTTTTGGTAATATCGTAAAAAATCTGACGGTCTTCCCTGAAAATATGAAGCGCAATATGGCCCGTACGTACGGCGTACCGTTCTCCGGTCGTATTATGACCAAGCTGATCGACAAAGGCTTTAGTCGTGAAAAAGCTTACGATACTGTGCAGCCGCGTGCTATGCAGGCGTGGGAAGAGCAACGCCAATTCCGCGAAATCGTCGAGACGACCCCGGAAATTACTGCCGTGCTCAGCGCAGACGAAATCGAGGACGCGTTCAACCCAGCCTGGCATCTGAAGAACGTGGATACGATCTTCAAAAAGCTGGGATTAGGGGAGTAGGAGGGAATGTTGGTGCGTGGTGAGGCCGCTGCGCGAACGGATCATTCTTCCGATTGCTGTTGCCCCTGGATTCCTGTGATTGTATAAGACCAGATATTGGTTGGAATCCAGAGGCAAAGGCAAGCGCTAACGCTTCTCCAGAACGATTCCGTCCGCTCCGCTGCTTCCAGCACCAACCTTCATGAGGGAGCAGGAGCGAGGGTGGTGCGGCACATAAGATGCCGCACCACCCCGAAAGAAACGATAGAAAAGCGTGTTCCACTGCTTTTCTATCGCAGGCAACGTTCTCGTGAGGGCTGCCGAATTTGCGTAGCAAACAGCCCGCGGCCCTCACGAGCACGCGCAGGCTCAAGAAGCGAAGCCTTGAGCCACCGTATCCGTGCGCATGCGTAGCATATGCGCACAACAGGCGAAGCCCAATGCTCGCTGCACGGCATGCCGAGCTACGGCCACGGGCAGAATGGTTTGGCGGTATGTAGACGCTGAACCACGATTGAGCTGTAAGCGGCATAAAACTTGTCGCTTAGAGTCGGAAGCGTGAATACATTGTTAATACGTAAAAACGTCGATCTGTACTAACGTAAAAGCGTTGCTGGATGAGGGCTTGTGCCAACAAGCCTTCATCCAGCGGAACGCGCTCACTCCACCGTAGCTCCAGTAACCCGCCATCCCCTGCTCACTAGCCAACCCTTGCGGGAGTCCCGAGGGCAGCAGCCCTGGGGGTCCTCCCTGAGGGGAGGATTTAGGAGGGGCAAGGTTGATTTAGGAGCGGTAATACTCTTTTGAAAGAGGTGTAATGAAATGTCATTGTCTACTGCCGAAGGTCTGATCCATGCGCCGCTCTTGTACAAAGGCAAGGTGCGTGAACTGTATGATCTCGGAGAGCATTTTCTGATTGTCGTGACGGACCGAATTTCGGCTTTTGATTATGTGTTAGAGCCGCCCGTGCCCGAAAAGGGGAACGTGCTGAATAAGCTCAGCGCTTTCTGGTTTGAGCAGACGAAAGACTTGTTGGAAAACCATGTCGTGCACACCGATGTGAACAAGCTCGGGCATGTGATCGACGAACAGAATAAAGAGTTGCTGAAGGACCGTATCATGGTCACGCTGAAGGCTGAACGCATCGACATTGAGTGTGTGGTGCGCGGATATATTACCGGAGGCGGCTGGCGTCAGTATGAGCAGAACGGTGAGGTGAACGGCATTCCATTGCCAGAGGGACTGCGTAAAAATGAGCGCTTTCCCAAGCCTTTATTTACACCGGCTGCAAAAAATGATGTTGGACACGACGAGGACATTTCTCTCCATCAGATGAAAGAGCTGGTCGGGGTTGAATTGACAGGCGAGCTTGAAGAAAAAAGCCTGGCGTTGTACGAATTTGCACGTGCTTTCTGTGAGAAGCGGGGGATTATTTTAGCCGATTGCAAGTTTGAGTTTGGTCTTGTTAACGGTAAGGTGATTTTGATTGACGAAATTTTCACTCCAGATTCATCCCGTTTTTGGGCTCAGGAAAAGTATGAGCTGGATGTTGAGATTGACAGCATGGACAAGGAGCCGGTACGAAGCTATTTGGCATCATCCGGTTGGGACAAGAATAGCAAGCCCGATCCGTTGCCTGCTGAGGTCGTAGAAGAAACAACTGCAAGATATACGGATATTTGGCGGCGTCTGACGGCACAGTAAATAGTAATCATAATTCAACCAAAAGGATTCACTCATTCGGAGGAGGAACTGAAGGAACATGATGAAAGCAACAGTCTATGTCACGATTAAGCAAAGCGTTTTGGACCCGCAGGGGGTTGCGGTGCAAGGCGCACTGCATTCTATGGGTTTCGGAGAAGTGGACAGCGTCAGAATTGGTAAGTATATGGAATTGAATCTGGATACAACAGACCGCGAGAGTGCTGAAAAGCGCATCATTGAGATGTGCGAAAAGCTGTTGGCCAACACGGTCATTGAAGACTACCGCTACGAACTGGAGGGCTGATTCCATGAAATTTGCAGTTCTGGTTTTTCCGGGCTCCAACTGTGATATTGACTGCTATAAGGCGGTAGAGGACACGGTCGGTGAACCTGTCGATTATGTTTGGCATACTGCGACGGATCTGTCGCCTTATGATTGTATTCTTGTTCCAGGAGGCTTCTCTTACGGGGATTACCTGCGTTGCGGCGCGATTTCCCGGTTTGCTCCGGTGATGAAGGAAGTAGCCAAAGCGGCTGCTGAGGGGAAATACATTTTAGGTATCTGTAACGGTTTTCAAATTCTGACTGAAGCTGGGCTGTTGCCAGGCGCTTTGCGCCGTAATCTGTCGATGAAATTCCGTTGCCATGATACGGTGTTGAAGGTTGCGAATAACCAAACACCTTTTACAAAAGATTACGCTGCTGGTGAAGAGATCGTCATTCCGATCGCCCACGGCGAAGGCAACTATTACTGTGATGATGAGACGCTGGCTCGCTTGCAGGCGAATAACCAGATCGTATTTACGTATAGAGATAATCCAAACGGTTCCGTGACGGATATCGCAGGGATTTGTAATGAACAAGGAAACGTGCTGGGCATGATGCCTCATCCGGAACGCGCGGTGGACGCATTGCTCGGAACGGATGACGGCAAACGTATGTTTACATCTATTTTGAATGCTTGGAGGGATCGACATGGCGCAGCAAGTGTCCGCTAAGGAACCGACGGCAGAGCAGGTTGCCGAACATAAACTGTATCAGCAGATGGGTGTATCGGACAGTGAATATGCGTTGATCTGTGAATTCATGGGACGTCAGCCGAATTATACGGAGATTGGCGTATTCAGTGTCATGTGGTCAGAGCATTGTGCTTACAAAAACTCTAAGCCGTTGCTGCGTCGTTTTCCAACGAGCGGTCCGCGAGTTCTGATGGGACCCGGCGAGGGCGCAGGCATTGTAGATATCGGTGACAATCAAGCGGTTGTATTTAAAATCGAAAGTCATAACCATCCGTCGGCTGTGGAGCCTTTTCAAGGGGCAGCGACTGGGGTAGGCGGTATCATCCGTGATATTTTCTCCATGGGTGCAAGACCTGTCGCGGTGTTGAACTCTCTGCGTTTTGGGAAGCTGGAGAGCGACCGTGTGAAATATTTGTTCGAGCATGTGGTATCTGGTATTGCGGGATATGGGAACTGTATCGGTATTCCGACTGTAGGTGGCGAGGTTGTATTTGATGAAAGCTACGAAGGCAATCCGCTCGTTAATGCAATGTGTGTCGGACTGATTGACCATGATAAGATCCAGCGTGGTGTTGCTAAAGGGGTCGGTAACCCGGTGTTCTATGTGGGCCCGCCGACAGGTCGTGATGGGATTCACGGAGCGACATTCGCATCGGTTGAGTTGACAGAAGAATCTGAGGCGAACCGGACTGCGGTTCAAGTAGGCGATCCTTTTATGGAGAAGCTGGTTATGGAATCCTGTCTGGAACTGATCGACAGCGGTATTGTGCTGGGTATTCAGGATATGGGTGCCGCAGGACTTACCTGCTCCAGCGCGGAGATGGCGAGCAAGGCTGGCAACGGCCTGGAGCTGTATCTGGATCAGGTACCGCAGCGTGAAGAGGGTATGACACCTTATGAAATGATGCTGTCCGAATCACAGGAACGGATGCTGTTCGTAGTAGAGCCTAAGGATGAAGCACAGGCACTGGAAATTTTCGAGCGTTGGGGTGTTATTTGTGCCAAGGTCGGTAAAGTGACGGATGACGGTCGTTTGCGTTTGTTCCATCACAATGAAGTGGTCGGAGATATGCCAGTGACGGCGCTGGTTGACGAGTGTCCGATTTATGACAAGCCTTCCGAAGTCCCTGCTTATTATGAGCAAAATGCTGCTATTGACACACTTCGTTACGCTGAAGTGACGGATTTGAACGGTGCGTTGAAAAAGGTGCTGTCTTCACCAAGTGTAGCCAGTAAGAAATGGGTATACGAGCAGTATGACTACATGGTTCGCACGAGTACAGCCGTTCGTCCGGGATCGGATGCAGCTGTAGTGACTGTGCGCGGAACTCGTAAGGGACTCGCCATGACGACAGATTGTAACGGACGTTATGTATACCTTGATCCAGAGGTAGGTGGACGGATTGCAGTCAGCGAAGCAGCGCGTAACATTGTATGCTCCGGCGGCGAGCCGTTGGCGATTACGGATAACCTGAACTTCGGTAACCCTGAAAAGCCGGATATTTTCTGGCAAATGGAAAAAGCCGTGGACGGTATGGCAGAGGCTTGCCGTGTACTGGATACACCTGTTATCGGGGGCAATGTCAGCTTGTACAATGAAAATGCTAAAGGCTCCATCTATCCGACGCCTGTTGTCGGTATGGTAGGTCTGGTACATGATACAGATCACATTACGACACAAGGCTTCAAAGCCGAAGGTGATGTAATTTTCCTAGTGGGGGAAACGAAGGCCGAGCTGGGAGGCAGTGAGTTCCAAGCTGTCGTACACGGTGTATCCGAGGGACGCCCACCTGAGCTGGATTTGAACGTAGAGAAAAAACTGCTGACTGCGGTACTGGGAGCGATTCAGACCGGATTGGTACAATCTGCGCATGATTTGGCAGAGGGCGGATTGGCTGTAGCGCTTGCAGAATCCGGGATTAGCGGCGGATTGGGAGCACAGGTCAACGTAGAAACGAGCTTGCGTCCTGACCATGCGTTGTTTAGCGAAACTCAATCCCGTATTTTGTTATCTGCATCGCCGGATAAAGCGTCTGCTCTGGAAGCACATCTGCGTGGTTTGGAAGTGCCAGTTACCGTATTAGGAAAAGTTGAAGGATCACAATTGACAGTTGAGGTGAACGGACAACCCGCTTTGAACGAGGCAGTCGCCAGTTTGAAGCAAATCTGGGAGGATGTCATTCCATGTCTGATGAAATAACAGCACGGACGTTGTGGACTGGAGATTATTATAATGAAGGCTCTGGTAAAGAGGGGCTGTTTGATAAATTAAAAGAGGAATGCGGCGTGTTTGGAGTATATAGACACTCCGATGCCGCTTCCCTAGCATATTACGGATTGCATGCACTCCAGCATCGCGGGGAGGAAAGTGCGGGCATCTGTGTGAGCAGTGGCGACGAGTTCCATTATCATCGTGGAATGGGGCTTGTAAAAGAAGTATTCAATAAAGATTTGATGGCTTCGCTGACAGGCGATATTGCCATAGGACATGTGCGCTACTCGACAAGTGGAGACAGTAAGCTAACGAATGCACAGCCTTTGGTGTTTAAATATCGTGACGGCGATCTAGCGGTAGCTACGAACGGGAATATCGTGAATGCTTTGCAAATCCGGCATGAGCTGGAGCAGGGCGGGTCTATTTTTCAAACGACCAGCGATACAGAAGTAGTGGCGCATTTGATCGCACGATCTTCCAAGGATTTGGTGGAGGCCGCCAAAGATGCATTGAAGCGTATCGTCGGAGGATTTGCTTTTCTCATTATGACCAATGATAAACTGCTGGTCGCTTCTGATCCCAATGGCTTGCGTCCGTTGACGATGGGCAGATTAGGTGATGCATATTTGTTTGCTTCCGAAACCTGTGCTTTGGAAACGATTGGAGCAGAGCTGTTGCGCGATATCGAGCCGGGTGAACTGTTGGTGTTGGACAAAAATGGTCTGCACGAAGACCGTTACAGTGAAGGCAAGCATCGTAAAGCACTGTGCGCGATGGAATATATTTATTTTGCCCGTCCTGACAGTGATTTGAATGGTTCCAATCTTCATGCTGCACGCAAAAGAATGGGGAGCCAGATGGCGCTGGAAGCTTTTGTCGATGCGGATCTGGTGACAGGAGTGCCGGATTCCAGTATTTCGGCTGCGATTGGTTATGCAGAGCAGACAGGTATTCCTTATGAGCTGGGCATGATTAAAAATAAATACACTGGACGTACCTTCATTCAGCCGAGTCAGGAGCTACGCGAGCAGGGTGTGAAAATGAAGCTGAGCGCTGTACGACGTGTTGTTGAAGGTAAACGAGTCATTATGATCGACGATTCTATCGTACGGGGCACTACATCCCGTCGAATCGTGAATATGCTGCGGGATGCAGGGGCACTGGAGGTACATGTACGTATTACCTCACCGCCTTTCAAAAACCCGTGCTTCTATGGCATCGACACGCCGGATCGCCGGGAACTGATCGCTTCGTCTAAAACCGTCGAGGAAATTCGTGAGGAAATTAACGCCGATTCGCTCTACTTTATGAGCGCTGAGGGTTTGATTGCCGCTGTAGGTGGATATAACGAACAGGATTACAAAGGCGGCTTGTGCCTAGCCTGTTTCGATAATGATTACCCGACTCAGGTAGATTTCAAAGGTGAAGAAAAGTTCGGATGTAGTTGCTGAGAAAAGGGGACAAAAGAAGCACAGTGGTGCATGGCAGGAATGGGGATGTCGGTTTTGAGGGGGCCACTCCGCGTGTGGAAGGTTCTTCCGATCGCTGTTGCCGCTGGATTCCTGGATTGGAATAACCCATTACAGGGTTAGAATCCAGCGGCAAAGGCGAACGCTTTCGCTTCTCCAGAATCCTTCCACCCGCTCCGTTCCTCAGGTGTGCAGCATTTTGCAGCAGTGACTGTACCTCTTCTGTTCCCACGGGGAAGAGGATAGGTAAGGCAGTTAAAAACTCATGGCATAACTATTTCATGCCATGAGTTTTTAACGGAGCGGTGACTCACAAAAAGTCACCCTGCTCTTATAAGGTTGAGCCAGCGAAGCGAAGCTCAACAGCAGGCAAGGCGAAGCTGCCTGCCTCAATGGTCAAATAAGTAAGCCGCCCGTTGGCGCTGCTCACTTATTTGACCGGCACGTCCCCGCCTTTGCGAAGCAAACAGCCCGGGACGTGCCCCGCCGCCACTGCATAGGCGGCCTCGCACTAAAGCGTGTCCTTTGTATTCGCGGGTATAGCCCACGAATACAAAGGACAACACGCGACTCACAGCACGAACCAACCACCAAGCAGCACCCAACCTTACACATCTGACCGACTCTTGAGGGGTCCAGGGGGAGCAGCCCCATGGAATCCTCCCTGCTAGGGAGGACTTAGGAGGGTCAATCATTTGAAGGAGTGTTCATGAATGTCCGAAGCATACAAAAACGCAGGGGTAGATATCGCTGCCGGTAATGAAGCAGTAGAACGGATGAAAAAGCACGTTAAACGTACCTTCCGTCCCGAAGTGCTGACGGACTTGGGCGGATTCGGTGCGTTGTTCGGCCTGAATAAGGATAAGTACGATGAGCCTGTACTCGTTTCCGGTACCGATGGTGTCGGCACGAAGCTGAAGCTTGCTTTCGCAATGGATCGTCATGACACCATTGGTATTGACGCGGTTGCGATGTGTGTAAACGACATTATCGTCGGGGGCGCGGAGCCACTCTTTTTTCTGGATTACCTCGCTTGTGACAAGGTTGTACCCGAGAAAATTGAAGCTATAGTCGCTGGAATCGCAGAGGGTTGCCATCAATCGGGCTGTGCGCTGGTCGGCGGTGAAACCGCAGAAATGCCAGGGATGTACAGCGAGGGTGAATATGATATTGCCGGATTCACGGTAGGCATTGTAGATAAAAGCAAAATCATCAACGGTAGCTCGATTGCTCCCGGAGATACCGTTATTGGACTGGCTTCAAGTGGAGTTCACAGTAACGGCTTCTCACTGGTTCGCAAGCTGTTATTAGAACAGCAGGGCTATGATTTGCATGATGAAATCGAAGGCTTGAACGGCAAACTGGGCGATGTACTGCTGGAGCCGACGAAAATTTACGTGAAATCCGTTTTGGCATTGCTGGACAAGGTAAAAGTAAAAGGCATGGCGCATATCACAGGTGGCGGTTTTATTGAAAATATCCCTAGAGTGTTACCGGATCACGTCAATGTGGATATAGAATACGGCACTTGGCCGATTTTGCCAATCTTCCAGCTCATGCAGGAAAAAGGCGCAATCTCCAACAAAGACATGTTCACAACCTTTAATATGGGAATTGGAATGGTAATCGTTGTAGGCGAAGAGCATGCACAGACTGCACTGGAAGTTCTGAAGGAACAGGGCGAAGCTGCATATGTGATCGGAAAAGTAACGGAAGGCAGTTCTATCGTGACCTTTACGGGAGCCGAGGTGTAATGAACGAGTACCGGATTGCTGTTTTTGCATCAGGCGAGGGGACGAATTTTCAGTCATTGGTGGATGCGGCTGCACGAGAAGAACTGGGCGGCGCCTCGGTAGAATTGCTCATCTGTGACAAGCCTGCGGCTCCTGCCGTAGCTAGAGCACAGAAAGCTGGAATTGCGTGCCATACTTTTCGACCCAAGGAATATCTTTCTCGAGAAGACTATGAGCGTGAACTGGTGACTTTACTGGAGCAGAAATCGATTGATCTCATCGTGTTAGCTGGCTACATGCGTTTGCTATCCAGCGTCATGGTCGATGCCTACGCAGGAAAAATCATTAATATTCATCCGTCACTACTTCCGGCATTTCCAGGGAAAGATGCTGTTGGACAGGCATTGGCCTATGGGGTCAAGGTAAGTGGCGTCACCGTTCATTTTGTGGACGGGGGCATGGATACGGGTGCCATTATTGCCCAGCGTGTCGTGGAAGTTGACGACCATGTTACAGCGGAATCCTTATCCGCAGCCATTCAATCCGTGGAACGTCAGCTATATCCAGAGGTAGTTGGCAAATTGGCCCAAGGCAAAATCCAATTAAATGGTCGCAAAGTGATTTCACTTCTCTAAGAATGATTGTAATTTGTCATATCATTGTCATATCAAGGATGCTGTACAGGCATTTTCCGATATTTCTCGGGAAATAAAATGATAAAAGAGAATTTTGCAAAATTCTGAAAGAGCTAAAGGAGGAGACAGGGTGAGTATTAAAAGAGCGCTCGTCAGCGTATCGGATAAGCGGGGGATCGTGGAATTTTGCCGCGAGTTGTCCAAATTGGGTGTGGAGATCGTTTCGACAGGGGGAACGAGCAGCTTGTTGTCGAAGGAGGGCATTCCCGTCATCGGCATTTCAGAGGTAACGGGTTTTCCTGAAATTATGGATGGACGTGTTAAAACACTCCACCCTGCGGTACACAGCGGCTTGCTGGCTGTTCGGGATAATGAAGAGCATCAGCGTCAGATGAAAGAACTTGGATTGGGTTATATAGATCTGGTCGTTGTGAATCTGTATCCTTTTGCGGAAACGATTGCCAAACCCGGTGTAACTTATGAGGACGCGATTGAAAATATCGACATCGGCGGTCCAACGATGCTGCGTTCTGCGGCAAAAAATCATGCTTTTGTCAGTGTGGTGGTCGATGCTGATGACTATAGCACAGTGCTGGAGGAAATCCGTAAGGATGGCGATACGGAACTGAATACCCGTAAGCGTCTGGCCGCAAAAGTTTTCCGTCATACGGCGTCATACGACGCTTTGATATCCGATTATTTGTCGAATGTGACAGGCGAGCCGTTGCCTGAGCGATACACCGTAACCTATGAAAAAATTCAGGATTTGCGTTATGGCGAAAATCCGCATCAGCAGGCGGCATTTTACCGTGAGCCATTGGCGGCAAAGGGTACACTGACAACAGCGAAACAACTTCACGGCAAAGAGCTGTCTTACAATAACATCAATGATGCTAATGCTGCTTTGCAAATCGTTAAAGAATTCAGCGAACCTACAGTAGTAGCAGTTAAGCATATGAATCCTTGCGGTGTGGGAATCGGCGGCAGTATTTATGAAGCGTACAGCAAGGCGTATGCAGCTGATCCAACCTCGATTTTTGGTGGCATCGTAGCGGCTAACCGGATTATTGATGGTGATACAGCGAATAAGCTGAGTGAGATCTTTTTGGAAATTGTACTGGCACCGGGATTTACGAAAGAAGCATTGGAGATTTTAACGAAAAAGAAAAATATTCGTTTGCTTGATCTGGGTGAGCTTTCCCGGTCTGAACAGGCAGAGAGCCGTTTCGTCGTGACTTCCATTGAAGGCGGCATGGTAGTTCAGCAAAATGACATTCACGCTGTAGACTCGGATGCACTTACAGTTGTAACGGAGCGGGCACCATCCGAGGAAGAACTGAAACAGCTTTTGTTTAGCTGGAAAGTGGTTAAGCATGTGAAATCCAACGCCATCGTACTGGCGGCAGATAATATGACCATTGGCGTAGGCGCAGGACAAATGAACCGTGTCGGTGCGGCCAAGATTGCTATCGAGCAGGCCGGTGACAAAGCAAAAGGTGCCGTACTGGCATCCGATGCATTTTTCCCGATGGGCGATACGTTGGAGCTGGCAGCTAAAGCAGGCATCACAGCAGTTATTCAGCCGGGCGGCTCCATCAAAGACGAAGAGTCCATCAAGGTTGCTAACGAATACGGCATTGCCATGGTCTTTACAGGCGTACGTCATTTCAAGCACTAACTTGTATGAGTTGAGGATGCAGCAGCATTTTCACCTGAACAATCTAATGGGAGCGGGAGGAAACACCTGAATGGATATTTTGGTTATCGGAGGGGGCGGCCGCGAACATGCAATTGTGTGGGCGCTGAAGAAGAGCCCCAAGGCCGGGCAAATCTATTGCGCACCAGGCAATGCTGGTATCGGACAGTTAGCGGAGTGCGTGCCGATTCCGGTGAGTGACTTTGACGCGCTGACAGAGCTGGCGGAATCCAAAAAGGTAGGACTTGTCGTGGTTGGTCCCGATGATCCGCTGGCAGATGGCATTGTGGATGCTTTTGAAGCGAAAGGCATTCCAGTATTCGGACCGCGTAAAAATGCAGCGGAAATTGAAGGCAGCAAAATCTTCATGAAGGATTTGCTCCATAAATATCATATTCCGACAGCAACCTATCGCAAGTTTTATACTTACGAGGAAGCACATGCATACTTGAAGGAGCAACCGATCCCAGTCGTCATCAAGGCAGACGGACTGGCGGCAGGCAAAGGGGTAACGGTCGCGTACTCGATGGAGGAAGCGGAAAAGGCTCTCTCTGACATTATGGTGGCCAAGGTGTTTGGTGAAGCCGGGGCACAAGTCGTGATCGAGGAGTTTCTGGCTGGTCAGGAAATGTCGATTCTCTCCTTTGTCGACGGTGAAACGGTTCGTCCGATGGCTGCGGCGCAAGACCACAAGCCAATTTTTGATGGTGACAAAGGGCCGAATACAGGTGGCATGGGTACGTATTCTCCGTTGCCTCACATAGCCAATTCCATTATTGAGGAAGCTATTGAGACGATTATTAAGCCGACGGCCAAGGCCATGGTTGCTGAAGGGCGTCCGTTCCGAGGTGTATTATTTGCTGGATTGATGATTTCGCCGGACGGCAAGCCAAAGACCATTGAGTTTAATGCACGTTTCGGTGATCCGGAAACTCAAGTGGTTCTGCCTCGTTTAAAATCCGATCTGCTCGATATATTTCTTGCTGCTGTAAATGGCACGCTGGATCAGGTGGAGATTGAGTGGAAGGATGAAGCGGCGGTGTGCGTGGTGCTGGCATCCGGAGGTTATCCTGCAGCTTACGCCAAAGGCGTACCTATCCACGGATTGGAACAGGTAGACGAAGCCATTGTGTTCCATGCTGGAACAGGCATCAACGAACAGGGTGAGTGGGTAACGAACGGCGGACGTGTATTAGGTGTGGTCGGCTTGGGACGTGATATTGCCGGGGCACGGAACAAAGCTTACGAACAGGCGGATCGTATTACCTTTGAAGGTAAACAAAACCGTACGGATATTGCGGCAAAAGCATTGCTGTAGCAGTAATATATAGGATAAAGAGGACCTCTGTGGAGGTTCTCTTTTTTCGTTTGACAAAAGTATACTTATCCTATAGGATTAAAAATACAAAACTGACTGACTGATCAATCGGGAGGAGGAAACCCATGCAGCCACGGAAGGCGAAGCAGTCCGAGACCGTCTCAAATGACCAACCTGCTGAGCACGCGGGAGAAGAAACAGACCGCAGAACACAGCTTCTTCACATTGCATTGAAGCGGTTCGCCGAGCAGGGTTACCATCAAACGAAGATTTCAGATATCGTGGTAGAGGCGGGAGTAGCCCAAGGCACGTTTTATTGGCATTTTAAAAGTAAAGAGGCACTGGCGCTGGAGATTATCGCTACTGGTCGTGAACAACTACTGTCAGCGATCGGACAGGGATATCGCCGTGACGCGGGAACGCTGGCTGATATGGTTAAGGCATCAGAGGCGCTGTTTGTTCGGTTATTTGATTTTGCATTGGAGAACCGCTATCTGATGGGTTTGCTGCTGATCGGCAGCGGTGTCGATGAACCGGTGCGCCAGAGTATCCGAGAGACAAGGGCCGCGATGGAGCTGGCATTCCGGCGCAATATGGAAAGAGCGATCGAGCTGAACATGTTGCCTGCTGAATTGGATGTCGAATTAAGGGCGGCACTACTCATGAGTATGATCGAAGGTGTCATTACACGCTGGCTATTCGGTTCAGAGGGAACACATGACCACATCACGCAGATAACTGCTAAAAGATTGGCAGCAGAGGCGGCTAATTTTGAGTTTTATGGACTATTAGGTCAAAGCTAGATGTGCAACATCGCATGAATGGGGCGTTGGCAACAAATAATATAGCCAAATCACATAGAAGAACTCAATCATTTACATCCAGACAGGAGAGAACGATACATGAAAACACGTAAAAAAGGGTTCTTGGTAACTACACTCATGGCTCTGGCATTGTTCAGCCTTGTGCTGAGCGCTTGCGGTACTAAGCCAGAAGCTTCTAATACTAGTAATGGAGCGGGTAGCAGTAATGTGGCAGCGAGTAACCAGCTCGAAGCAATCAAGAAGGCTGGTGTAATTAAGGTAGGCATGATGGGCACCTATCCGCCGTACAATTTTTTGAACGACAACAAGGAATTGGATGGATTTGATGTGGATATCGCCAAAGAATTGGCGAAGCGGATTGGAGTGAAACCGGAGTTCACGGCACAAGAATTCTCGGGACTGGTTCCAAGTTTGCAAAAGAAAAAATTCGATGCAGTGATTAGCCAGGTGACGATCACAGAGGATCGTAAGAAGGCCATTGACTTCACTGAGCCTTATATCACAAACAATGTAAACATTATCGTAAACAGCAAAACAAATGATATTACCAAGCTGGAGGACTTTAAAGGCAAAACCATTGGTGTCGGCTTGGGAACGAATGATGAATCTTATCTGCGGAATGAAGTACTACCGAAGGTAGGCGATTTTGAGATTAAAACGTATGATGATGTCATTACTTCCTTAAAGGATTTAAACTCTGGCCGTATTGACGCAACCATTAACAATCTGTATGCTCTCAAGCCCATTATTGATAAAAACGGGTTCCAAATTAAAGCCGTAGGCGAGCCGATTAAATCGGACCAAGCGGGTGTAGCTATTAACCAGAAAACTCCTGAGCTCAAAGAAGCCTTGAACAAGGCTTTGAAGGAAATGAAGGAAGACGGCACTTACAAAACAATTTTCAAAAAATGGTTTGGCGAGGAGCCAAAAGAATAACGTAAGCCTGTTAGAGGCGTCTGGCTCCAGTCTTGGCTTTTATGCTGACATGGGGCCACTCGTCTGAAAGAAGGGAATATAACCGATGCTTGAATTAATGTGGGAGAACGTCCCTTTTTTATTAAAGGGTGCTTATTATACGCTTTATATCACGATTGTCTCTATGTTTTTTGGCCTAATCATTGGTTTGGTTGTTGCTGTGGCCCGGTTGAAGGGGAATCGACCCGTTCGATGGCTGGCGCGCATGTATGTATCGATCATTCGGGGGACGCCGGTTTTGGTGCAGATTGCGGTCATTTATTATGGACTGGATGATTATGGCATATCATTCGGATCGCTGACGGCTGCTTGTCTGGCACTCAGTATTAATACAGGGGCGTACTTATCGGAGACGTTCCGTGGAGCTATTTTAGCCGTACCCCAGGGACAGACCGAGGCAGCTTATGCGACGGGAATGTCGCCCGGTCAAACGATGTGGCGCATTATTCTTCCTCAGGCGGTACGCATTGCAATTGCACCGATGGGGAATACATTTGTAGGTATGCTTAAAGAAACGTCGCTGGTGTCGGTTATCGGGGTCAGTGAATTGATGCGACAGGCACAGCTTTTACAGGCACAGTATTTGCTCTACATGCCGTTTCTGCTCGAAATTGGCCTGATGTACTGGATTATGAGCATTGGATTCTCCGCTATACTGGAGCGGGTGGAAAAGCGTCTGGCTCGAGCTTATTAAGGTGGAGATGATAGATGATGATAACAACAAACG
Source organism: Paenibacillus sp. FSL R10-2748 (assembly GCF_038005565.1). Lineage (NCBI taxonomy): Bacteria > Bacillati > Bacillota > Bacilli > Caryophanales > Paenibacillaceae > Paenibacillus > Paenibacillus sp. FSL R10-2748. The sequence goes on along the minus strand of NZ_JBBOTK010000014.1, from coordinate 46,662 downwards.
GATTAGGTAAACGATTCGGACAGGTAGAGGTTCTGAAAAGCATTGATTTTCAGGTTGCTGCTCGTGAAATCGTCGTATTACTCGGCCCGAGCGGCTCAGGTAAAAGTACCTTGCTGCGCTGCCTGAACGGTCTGGAAGAGCTGTCTTCCGGCAAGTTTGAGGTGAATGGGATTGAGGTAGATGCTACGGCTCCCGTTCGTGTCCGCCAAGCAGCCATTCGTGATATTCGCAAACAGACGGGGATGGTGTTTCAGCAATTCAATCTGTATCCGCACAAAACCGCAATCGGCAATGTCATTGAAGGACTGCTGACAGTAAAAAAAATGCCGCGCGACAAGGCTATGTCCATCGGACAACGGTTGTTGGAGCGGGTGGGGTTATCGGATAAGCAGGATGTACATCCTTCACGTCTGTCCGGTGGACAGCAGCAGCGGGTAGCCATTGCACGTGCGCTGGCGATGGACCCGGCGATTATGCTGTTCGACGAGCCGACATCGGCGCTTGATCCCGAGCTGGTAGGGGAGGTGCTGGGTGTTATGCGAGAGTTGGCTCAAGACGGAATGACGATGGTCGTCGTTACTCATGAGATGAAATTTGCTCGCGAGGTGGCAGACAAGGTTATATTTATGGCAGATGGTATCATTTTGGAGGAGGCAGCGCCACAGGAATTTTTTGACACTCCCCAGCATGAGAGAACACAGAAATTTTTACGCCAAATCAGTGAGTTTTAAAGTAAGATCGAGGATAAATCATAGATTATTAAGATGGAAAGAAGGCCTTTGAACATGAAAGTATCTACAACTTGGCACGGCAAACGCGCGTTTACTTCGGAGGGACCATCCGGTTATTCTGTAGGGATGGATGCTACGGCGGCTTATGGCGGTGATGGTAAAGGGATGACACCCATGGAACTGCTGTTGGCAGGTCTGGCAGGATGTATGGGGATCGATATCACAATGATTTTGGATCGTTTCTTGTCGGACATTACTCGTATTGATATTGACGCAGAAGGTACGCGCAAGGAAGAAATGCCGACAGGCTTTACAGCGATTGATCTGACATTCCATGTAGATGGAGATATTCCAGATTACCGCGTATGGAAAGCGATTCAGATGGGTAAGGAAAAATATTGTGCAGTATCCGACTCCTTAAAAGCGGAAATTCGGATGCACCTCATATTGAATGGAACCGAAGTACCCTATCCAGCATAAGTGTCGAAGGGTAATGAAAGAGAGTCAGCCTGTGTTATGTACAGGAGGCTCTCTTTTTTTATGTTATTTGAAAATATGACACGTAATGAAACTTTTTGTACTGTGTTTTCGTTTAAAATAGAAATTGAAATATAAAAATGGGAAAATAAACCTGTGTATGAAGTGTATACAGGGGGAGGTTATAGTGAAACGAAAGCGCCTTATCATAGTAGCAACTATTTTGGCTACAGTGCTCATCGTTATGGGAGTGGCAACAGGATTACTATCTTTCATGCAGAATCAAGTGGCTAATCCCCCGAATACCGTCCGGCCCACAACTGCGATTGCAGCCGAGGTTGAGGGTGAAACAAAGGAACAGGATGCTGCCACGCGTTTACTTCATTTTGTGGAGGAGAATGCAGAAAAAGTTTCGATTACGATTCTGAGAGATGAAAAAAAGCTGGCAGGCCAAGAGGAAAACCGGATGATGCCTTTGGCGAGCACCGTCAAAACAATCATTGCGATCGAATATGCCAAGCAAGCGGCGGTGGATCAGATCAACCCGGATGACAGAGTGAAGCTGATTTCGCTGGAAAGGTTTTATTTGCCGGGTTTGGATGGTGGTGCTCATACGGCGTGGCTACAGAATATGGAGGCTAAAGGGCGGATACAGAATGAAACTGTATCTGTACGAGACGTCGCCAAGGGGATGATTCAATTTAGTTCCAACGCCAATGCGGAGTATTTAATGGACAAACTGGGGGTGGATGCGATCAATCGGACGAGAGCCAAAATGGGGCTGCAAAATCATGATCCCATTTATCCGTTTGTATCCTCCATTTTGATTCCCTACGAATGGATGAAGGAGAGACAAGGTGAGAATTGGAATAATACAAAGAATAATATTTCTGCCAAAGAAGCCATTCAGGCGATGTCGGACACGGAGTTTCGCCGATATGCCCGCGTGATTCATAACAAGCTGCGCCGTGATGTGAGTGGTTCTTACAAGAAAAACGCAGATATTGAGACCTGGTATGATCAGGATTATGACCGTATTAATACGGATCGTTTTATAGCTTCAACGACAGCCGATTATGCCTCTTTAATGAGTAAGCTGAACCGCCGTCAAGGGTTCACAAAAGCTGAGCAAAAGTTATTGTCCGAGGTCATGGAGGAACCATTTATGGTTCTTCCTGAAAACCAGCAATTCCTGAAACATACTGGGCAAAAAGGAGGCTCCACGGCTTACGTTTTGACACTGGCAATGTATGCGACAGATAAAGAAGGGCATTCGACAGAGCTAGCTGTCTTTTTTAACGATTTGGACCCTAGCACAAATGCCAGCTTTCCTGAAATGATAAATGTTTTTAAAAAGAGGTTACTGCATGATGAATCGTTTAGAGAAGAAGTTAATCGGCGTATCGGTGTACAGGTAGCGCTGCTAAACGCTAGAGTATAGTACTGCGTTTAGCAGCGCTGCGCAACTTCTTATCCTAATCCTATCCGCTGCCTTTTTGTTTGCGTTCCCGCAGCAATAGATACAGAAAATATGGCGCGCCAATGACGGCTGTCACGATGCCAGCGGGAATTTCGAGCGGCGGCCTCAGACCTCGTCCCAGCGCGTCAGCAAGGACGAGAATCAGGGCGCCGATCATCGCCGAGCCGGGCAATAGATAGCGGTGGCGATTGCCAAATAACCGCCGTGCCAGATGCGGTGCCAGCAGTCCGATAAAGCCGATGGAGCCGATGGCAGCAACACAGGAGGCAGCCAAGGCGACTGACACGGCTAGCAGTCCTGTACGCACGCGTTTCACGCTAAGTCCCAGCCCAGCAGAGCTTTCTTCATCTAGGCTCATAATGTCGAGCTTGCGCTGTAGGGTATAGGCGAGAGGCAGCAACACGATTAACCACGGCAGTAGCCCATACACTTCGTCCCAGCCTTTTCCCCACAGACTTCCAGCTAGCCAAGTGAGCGTGTCGCTGGCTTCGAGTGGATACTTGACCAGTATATAATCGGTCGCAGCCTGAAAAATAGCGCCCACCGCCAGTCCGGTCAAGGCTAGCATATTGGGACGCATGCCTCCCTTCATCGAAAGCTGTACGAGCAACAGTGCAGCTAGTCCGGCACCGACAAAGGCCGCTACAGGCAACAGCGCCACTGGGGATGAGGGTAGCAGTACGATGACGAGAACCGCCGCAAAGCCGGCCCCCTTGGATACACCTACCACATCTGGCGAGGCTAGCGGGTTGCGGATCATGCCTTGTAGCAGAACACCGGCTACTGCCAGCCCAGCTCCGGCCATGATGGCCAGCAGACCACGTGGCAGCCGATAGTGGTGAACGATGAACCAGGAAGAGGCATTCTGGTCAGTCAGAGCTGTGATCAGCTCAGAGGGCGTAATGTAGGTGCTGCCCACGCCTATAGCTATAAAAGCAACACCCAGCATTAGTGCGAGTAAAATCCACAGTTTTTTCATCGTGAAGTCCTCCCGTTCTTATGCGCCAGATATAAAAAGAAGGGCGCACCCACCAGCGCCGTTACAATACCAACGGGCGACTCATAAGGAAATGCAATGAATCGTCCAAGCACGTCTGCATATGTCAGCAGCAGAGCTCCGCAGATTGCAGACAGGGGAATGACCCGTTTGTAATTGTCGCCTGTAAACATCTTGATGATATTCGGCACCATCAGGCCCACAAAGCCGATGGACCCAGCTACCGCTATGGCAGAGCCTGCCAGCATAATCACTGAGGCCGAGGCCAGTAGACGGACAAGACGTACGTTTTGTCCCAATCCTTGTGCGACTTCCGTCCCGAGGCTCAGCACAGATAGCGAGGGGGCCAGCGCCAGCGCAAGGATCATACCCACGGCGAACCATGGCAGCACCAGACGCGTGTCGGCCCAAGTGGAACCATCGATGGCTCCGGCGAGCCAATACAGCACATCGGATATTTGCTCGTTGAACACGAGCAGTCCCTGGGTGATGGAGGCCAGCAACAGATGCACGGCCATCCCGGCAAGGGCCAGCTTAACCGGCGTCATGTCCGCCGTTCCGGCCAGCGCATATACGAAGGAGCCGCCTGCGATGGCCCCGGCAAAAGCAAAATAAATGCTGCCGGACGATCCGATATTCGGCAGCAGCACGACGGACAGCACGACAGCCAGCGAAGCGCCTGAGCTGACCCCGAATACCTGCGGCGAGGCCAGCGGGTTGCGTGTGATGGCCTGCATCAGGGCTCCAGCCACGGCGAGCCCCGCCCCGACGATTAGGCCAATAACGGCACGCGGTAGGCGTACCGTCAAGACAATGAGCTGATCCTTGGACGGATGCTCGGTGAACAGCGCAGTCAGCATGGTGGGGATGTCCATCCTGACTGGGCCAATCGCCACGCTGAGCAGCAATCCAGCCAGCAACGCAGCGATAAGTGCAAAGAAGACCGGCTTATTCAGCCGGTCGCGTGAGACTTGTCCGATCAACGGGAGCCGTCTCCTTTACTTTGCGCGGGATACAGAAGCGAAATGGCTTGCTCCAGTATTTTCTCGGCTGAGCCGAGTCCACGGTACCGGGTCCATAGTGCCCGGTTCACTTCGTAAACTTCCCCTTTTTTGACGGCCGTAATGTTTTGCCAAAGCGGGTTTTGCTTCCATTCCGCAATCAGCTTCTCATCGGCTTCCACCAAAAAGATCACATCAGGATCCGCTTGTGCAATCTGTTCCAGCGTCAGCTTGACGGTAGGCTCGCTTGTATTTTGAAGGGCATTGTGAATACCCGCTTGCTCCAGCAGTTGTCCATCAAAGGATGAAGCACCGTGAGCCGATAGTGAATCAGAGCGGAATACCCCTAGCAATACGCTACGTGACTCGCCAGCTTTGATGCCTTCTTTTAACTTTTCCATGGTAGCTTTATGCGCAGTGAGAATTTGCTCGCCTTTTTCCTTCTCGCCCAACGCATCGGCGATGACACCGAAGGATGCCAGGTTTTGTTCATAGGAGGAATTGCGGCTCTTTAGAACAATGGTCGGAGCAATCTCGCTTAGTTCTTTGTATATGCTTTTATGACGATTCAGATCGGCAATAATCAAATCCGGCTTCAGGGAGCTAATCGTTTCCAGGTTTGGCTGTTTGCGCGTGCCTACTGGTGTGAAGTTGATTTTCTTACCGAGCAACCCATCAATATCATCGTCATTTTCCTGAGCTATGCCGACAGGAGTAACGCCCAGTTGGGTTGTGGCATCGACAAAAGAGAATTCCAGGGTTACGATTCTTTTGGGTGTACCTGTAACCTTGGTTTCTCCCATCTCATGTTTAATCATTCGAGTGTCGCCTGTTGCTTGAGGTGCTACTGCGCTGTTATCTTGTGACTGGCGTCCACATCCCGCCATAATGACCGTCAGTAGTGCCAGGATCGCTGCAAGCAGCATGCCTGTGCGCAGTGGTTGTTTCGGTGTTGCCATACGTTATCCCCCGTTCCAGTATGATTATCAGAGAAACTGATAATCATTATCAATCAACTAACTGTTGATCATTCTAGCAATCGGGAAGGAGGACGTAAATAATGTGGTCATTTAAACCGTTTTGATCGATTAAGTGAATTAAATTCAATAAAATTATGAATAGGAAGAAGGGGAAGTAACAGGACATCAGAGTTGGGCGGTTTATGTATCCCTCCGCTGTCGCCGATAGATACGCTCCGGTCTGCCGACGGTTCCGTACACCTGATCGTGGTGCGCGTCGCCACTTTCCACTAAATACTCCAGATACCTTCTGGCTGTAGAACGGCTCATACCCAGCTCAATTCCCACTGTACCTGTAGTCACCTCACCCCGTCGATTCAGGAGATCTAGCACTTTGTCGCAAGTTACTTTATCGATGCCTTTGGCCCATAATTCTCCGACTCCGTTCCCCGCCATCCGACCGGTGCCCGCGCTTTGAAGCAAACTGTCAATTTCAGATTGTTCGACTGTGGATTGTTCCTCTTGCCATGTTGTGATTTGTCGCCGAAACCGGGCATATTCCTCCAAGGTCGCACGCAATCTCTCGAATATAAGCGGCTTTACGATAAAATCAAACACGCCTGCTCGAACGGCTTGTACCACTGTTTCAGCTTCTTTGGCGGCAGTCAGCATAATAACATCTGTACCCGGATAGTGTTGCTTGATGAACGATAGCAGGGTTAGACCATCCGTATCAGGAAAATAAACATCCAGCACGACTAGAGGAGGACGGAGCACGTCCAGTTGAAGTTTTGCCTCAAATTCGTTCGTTGCGATTGCACATACGGTGAACCCATCCACCTTTTCAATAAATCGGCGGTTAATCTCCGCAATTCGCGGATCGTCTTCAATAATAAGAACCTCAATGTCCGATAAAACCCGCTCATTCATGGGCATAACCTCCTTTTGCATCATTACTCATATCTGTCCTATGTAAAGGAATGTATACCTCAAAAATACTTCCACCACCAGGCCGTTCATGCACTTCAATAGAGCCGCCCATTCGTTCAGTGTACTCCAGCACGAGAGCAAGGCCATATCCATGTCCTGCATCTGCTTTGGTCGAAGCTCCCCTGACAAACAGCTTTTCTTGGATATCGTCCGAAATTCCCGATCCGTTATCCGCAACTTCGACGATGATGGCTTCAGTCGTTTCTTCAAGCCGGAACCAGACCTGTCCGTCAGAGATGGAGGACATCGCAACAGCTTCCATGGCATTGTCCAGCAGGTTTCCGGCTATGGAAGCGAGAAAGGACCACTCCAACGTAGGAGACTGGGTTGAGAATGCTCCTTTAATATCAAAATGGAGTAAAACCCCTTTTTCCAGCGCCTGTTTCTTCTTACCGATCAGTAGGCTGGCGATGATTGAATCGGTTAGGAGAGCTGTGCCAATCGGCCTGTGTACACGATATTCCTCTGATTCCTGGGTGATAAAGTCCACCGCTTCGTCATAACACTCCAACTGAATCAGGCCGGATATAAGATACAGCCGATTGGCGTATTCGTGTGTTTGTGATCGAAGTACTTCCGCGTAATCTTTGACCTCTGTCAACTGTTGTGTCATGTGGAGCAGTTCGGTCTTGTCACGCAGACTGGCAACCGTGCCCATGATGCGACCGGAACGATCCTGGATCGGCACACGGCTGACGACTACAATTCGCTGCTGGACCTCAATTTCCTTATTCCATATGTCCTGTCCCTGATCTGGCCCCATCGTTGAATGCTCTACTGTGTAATCGGCAACAAGCATATCAACCAGTACATCTGGAACACCTGTCAAGTGACGAAGGTCGCATCCGTAGATAGAGGTTTCCGCGGGGAGTCCGATCAAGCGAGCTGCCTGTGGATTGGCAAGTGTGATTTGTCCGTTACTATTAACCGCGATAATTCCTTCGCCGATGGACTCAATAATGGCTTGCTTTTCCTGGTACAACCGTCCGATCTCCACTGGCTCCAGTCCATGCAGTGCGCGTCGAACCCGTTGCGCTATAACCAGGCTTCCCAATATGCCGATCATCAGCGCGCCCACCATAAACCAGAGCCATGCATATGTGTATGTACGAATATTTTGCTGCACATCTGTCATTAAAAAACCTACAGAGACGAGCCCGATGGCCTTACCTTGCGTATCATAAACGGCTGTTTTGGCGCGTATTGACGGTCCGAGAGAACCCGTCGATTCAGTGATAAAGGACTGCCCTTGCAGTACCTTATCATTCATGGGGTCTATCATAGGCGTGCCGATGCGCTCCGGGTTTACATGCCACTGTCGAATGAGATGACGATCAGCAATAGTAATAAAATCAGCGCCGCTGCTGGCTTGGACAGGCTTTATGACCTCGTTGATACGCGAACGCAATTGCGTCGTCTCAGTCTGCTCCAGAGCGTCTCTGACCTGCGCATCTACGGCGAGGGTATTGGCGACGGTGAGCGCCCTTTCTCCGATTTCATCATATAGAGCGGAGGTGATCATATATCGAAAGGATAATCCCAACAGCCCGGTAACTACCAGTACTAAAAGAGATATAAATACCATTAGCTTTGTCTGAAAACGCACATGCCTTCACCGCCGTTAAACAAAATATAGGAGGAACGGATCAGCTGATCTTCTCCCCCATACGATCTATTTTACTGTATTACAGAAACGCCCGCACTTTTATTCTGTCGAAAGAATGGTCTATAATAGAAATAGTTACATAATACGAGGAGGAACATAATATGATTATTATTCATGCCGATATGAAAGTTTTACCTGAAAAAAGAGAGACTTTTCTGCAACAAACCCAAGGGCTGATCAGCGCATCCCAAGCTGAAGAAGGCAATGTACGTTACACGTTAATGCAGGATCTGAATGATCCCAACGCATTTACGATGGTTGAAGAGTGGAAAGATGCTGCTGCTGTAGATTTCCATAATAATTCTGCCCATTTCCAGGCATTTGTTGCCGCGGCTAAAGAATTGTTGGCTGCTCCGCTTCAAGTGAATGCTTTTCAGGATGCAACTAAACTGTAATCATCCCGTTGGATAATTCATAATCAGGAACAGGAGGAATAGACATGGGGAACATTGCGGATACAACTGTACTGAATAACGGAGTTCAGATGCCTTGGCTTGGTTTCGGTACTTACAAGGCGGAAGGCAATGAGGTCTACGAAGCGGTCAAAACAGCTATTGAGGTCGGTTACCGTCACATTGATACAGCGGCGATCTACGGCAACGAGGAACTGGTTGGACAAGCCATTCGTGATAGTGGAGCGGCTAGAGAAAACCTGTTTGTAACCACCAAGCTATGGAATCAGGATCAAGGCTACGATTCAACACTGCGTGCCTTTGAGGAAAGCCGTAAGCGGCTGGGTCTGGATATCATTGATCTGTATCTCATTCATTGGCCTGGCAAGGATAAGTACAAGGAAACCTGGAAGGCATTCGAACGACTGTATGAAGAAGGAAGCGTACGCGCTATCGGAGTTAGTAACTTCCAAGTTCACCATCTCGAAGACCTCCTCAAAGACAGCAATATGGTTCCTGTCATCAACCAAGTGGAGCTTCACCCTCGTCTGACTCAACAAGAGCTGCATCAATACTGCCGGGAGCACCAGATTCAGCTTGAATCGTGGAGTCCACTGATGAAGGGGAAATTAACCGAGCAAGCGGACATCGTTGAGATTGCTGCCAAATACGGTAAAACCTCTTCGCAGGTTATTTTGCGTTGGCATCTGGATCGGGGGATTGTGACGATTCCCAAATCTGTAACCGCGCATCGTATTCGCGAAAATGCTGATTTATTCGACTTTGAATTGACGGCTGAGGATATTGAACGAATCAATGGTCTTCATCTTGATGAGCGTGTAGGCACGCATCCCGATAAGCTGCTGTTCTAATATTAAGATTAAATGTACAAAGAACCTCCTAATTCTACGTTTACGTGGATTGGGAGGTTCCTTTTTTAGGTTCAGGTTTTAGAAAAAGATGTAGATCAGACTAATTAGGTTTGTAAAAGGCAGCGAAGTTGGCTATAATTAATTTATACTAAAAATAAGAATCTTAATTTAAAGAAAAAATGAGGAGGAAATATAAATGAAACACGTATTTCGTAAAGGAAATCATCCGCAAGCCCCGGTTATTTTGCTGTTGCATGGTACAGGCGGGAACGAACAAGACCTGATACCTTTGGCCGAGATGGTAGCACCGGGAGCTTCTGTGTTAGGCGTGAGAGGAAATGTGCTGGAAAATGGGATGCCACGTTTCTTTCGCCGTTTGGCAGAAGGAGTGTTCGACATTGAGGATCTCGTATTTCGCACCAAAGAACTGAGCGAATTTGTGGACACAGCAGCAGAGCAATACGATTTTGATCGTAATAACGTGGTGGCTCTTGGCTACTCCAATGGTGCAAACATAGCCGCCAGCATGCTCTTTCACGATGCAAAAGCGTTACGTGGAGCTATTTTACACCATGCAATGGTGCCGTTGCGTGGGCTGGATTTGCCCGCTTTGAATGGTATCCCTGTATTTTTGTCTTCCGGTGAGAATGACCCCATTGTTCCAATTTCGGAATCTCAGGAGCTGCAAGCATTATTGGAAGGGGCCGGAGCGCAGGTGGAAGCATATTGGGAACGAAATGGTCATCAATTGACTCGGACTGAAGCCGTAGCCGCAGGAAAGTGGTTTGGGGAGCATTTTAATGCATAAAATGCTCCGATAGCGATCAAGCTACGGATTAGCGCTCTACTGAGCGACCCCATTATTAGGAGGCGACAAACGAATGGCAAAACCAGATAATCGAGCCGATAATGTTGAACATTTGCAACAAAGTATTCAGAACACACAGCAGAACCTGCATGAAGCTGAAGGATATCTAAACGAATTTTCCTCTGAAATCAGCAACGAGGAGCGTAAGCAGATCGAAGAAAAAAATAATCGTCGTAAAGAAAGTATTAGATCATTTCGGGAAGAAGTGAAGGACGAAGCAGCCCATTCCCAAGAGTAGTTAAAAAAGCGAGGCCCAACTTCGAGTTTCAATTCGAGTGGGGCCTCTTTTTTATGCAAAAATCATCATAGCCTCATTCAATTCATTTTCCCCCTATAATGCAAAGGAGACGCTAATCTGCGTTGAAAATAAATATTTTATAAATAATGTTGTTGTAAACTAATTTGTGTTGATGTTAAATAATAAAAGAAAGCGCAATCATTTACGAATTAGGATTTCATCATGCGAAGGGGGAAGGATATGCTGCTGCGAAGAAAACGCATGGCTTTGATGCTTATGGCGGTGGTTTTGATGGCTGGACTGCTGCAAGGCTGTTCTTTCAAGACCGATGAAAAGGATGGGCCGGGAACAGAACTTGTATTATGGACGTTCAATGAACTGCATGAGAAGTTTTTTCTGCAAATGGCTGACCAATGGAACCAACAGCACCCTGATGAATTGATTAATTTGAAAGCGAATACATTTCCTTATGATAACCATCACAGTAAGCTGTCGATTGCGCTGCAATCGGGGGTGGGAGCGCCGGATATCGCGGATATCGAGGTGAACAAGATTGGTAATTTCCTCAAAGGCATACCGCAGCTGGTCCCGCTCAATCCGGTGATTGACCCCGAGATCAATAACATTGTGCCTTCCAGAGTACAGATTTACGGCAAAGACGGTAAATATTACGGCATTGACTTCCACGTTGGGGCCGAAGTGATGTATTACAATAAAGAGATTATGGATCAGGCGGGGGTAAACCCGGATTCCATCGTCACCTGGGCAGACTATGCTGCTGCAGGCAAGCAAGTACTGGCGAAAACAGGCAAGCCCATGGCGACCTTAGAAACGAATGACCTATGGAGCTATTGGCCGATGATCTCCCAGCAAAATTCAGATTTTCTGGATGACAAGGGAGAGTTGACGTTGGATAACGAAACCAATATTAAAACACTCGAGTTTCTTCAACAGATGATAAAAGACAAAATCGCTATTCCCGCACCGGGCGGCGGGCATCACATGGAGGAATACTACGGATTTATGAACAAAGGTGGGGCCGCTTCGGTATGGATGCCGATGTGGTATATGGGACGTTTTACGGATTACATGCCTGACCTAAAAGGTAAAATTATCATCAGACCCATGCCAGCGTGGGAAAAAGGTGGTTTTCGCTCAGCGGGTATGGGTGGAACCGGAACAGTAGTCACGAACCAATCAGAGCACCAGGATCTGGCGATGCGCTTTCTGGCCTTTGCCAAGCTATCCAAGCAAGGGAATGTGGAGATCTGGAAGCAGCTTGGTTTTGATCCCATCCGTAGTGAAGTGTGGACCATGCCGGAAGCCAAAGCCAAGAATAAATTTACGGAGTATTTCGGAACGAATATTTTTGACACGCTCATCGAAGTCAAAGATGAAATCAATGCGGTGCATATCGGTCCGAAAACGCCTGATATCGCCAGTGCTGTGCGCAATAAAATACTTTATCGGACACTACAGAATGGCGAAGATCCAGCCACGGTGCTACATGAGCTGGCAGATGAACTGAGATAGACCCCAACAGGAAAGGGAGTGAGATTCATGGCAACGCCCGTTCATACGAACGCTAATGTACCGACAGGTCAGCCGCCACAGCCTCAGCGTCCGACCAGAAGCCGATGGAGTCGCTTTATTCATTCCAGCCGTACGGCACCGTATGTGTTTGTCCTTCCATTTTTACTGTCCTTTGCGTTATTTTTTGCCTATCCGGTCATATCGACGGTCATTATGAGCTTTCAGGAAGTCCTGCCAGGGATAACAACTTATGTTGGACTGGAAAATTATAAGGACTTAATCAATCCTACGTTTGGAAAGGCGATATTGAATAGCGTCCTGTACACGCTCCTTACCCTGGTCGTGCTGATTCCTCTGCCGCTGGTATTGGCGGTATTGCTGAATTCGCCTAAAATGCCGGGCAGAGGGTTGTTTCGCTCCGTGATGTTTATCCCTGCACTAACCTCAGTGGTGGTAGCAGGAACGATCTTCCGCCTCATGTTCGGGGAATTGGATGGTTCGCTGATGAACTCCCTGTTGGGGGTATTCGGTCTGGAGCCTTACAAATGGCTAATGAACGCGAACACCGGCTTTTTAGCGTTGATCGTGCTGGCCTTGTGGAGATGGTTAGGCGTGAACATGCTGTATTACATGTCGGGACTCCAGAACATTCCTCCCGAGTTGTATGAGGCTGCGCAGATTGATGGAGCCAGTCGTTTCGATTCATTTTGGCGGATTACGATTCCTATGCTGAAACCAGTGACGATCTACGTATTTACGATTAGCATTTATGCGGGGTTATCCATGTTCACGGAGAGCTACATGCTGTGGAACGGAAATAACTCCCCGAACGATATTGGTTTAACGATTGTTGGCTATCTCTATCGCCAAGGTCTGGAGCAGAACAGTATGGGCTTTGGAGCTGCGGTAGGCATTGTATTGCTTGTATTTACACTCGTGCTGAACCTGATCCAGCTCAAATTTTTCGGCATGTTCCGGAAGGAGGATTAAGCGATGGCTCAGAAACAAAAAGGCTCGTTATCCGCATTGCTCGTTGTCCTGTTCATTCTGTTTGCCGGGTTTGCCCTGTTTCCGCTATTTGCCGTGACGCTTGCCTCGTTCAAGCCATCGACGGAGCTGCTGCGCTACGGCTTGAATCTTAAGCTGGAGTGGGGCATCATGTCCTTGAAAAACTATGCGTTCATCTTTCAGGGGACGACGGATTATTTTCAATGGTACTGGAACAGTATTGTTATTACCGTCTTGTTTACGGTGTTATGTCTGATATTGTCCGCGATGGTAGGCTACGGTCTGGAGATGTACCGTTTTAGATTGAAAAATGTGATTTTCACACTGGTGCTGGTCGTGATGATGATCCCGGTAGAAATTATCATGCTGCCGCTCTACAAGCTAATGATTGGCATGAAGCTGATTAATACAGTATGGGGCGTAATTCTACCCTTCGTCGTCGCGCCGATCCCGATCTTTTTCTTCCGTCAATATTTGAGTGGTGTTCCCAAGGACTTCATGGATGCTGCGCGGGTTGACGGCTGTTCAGAATATGGCATTTTCGTACGGATTATGATGCCTCTGATGGCGCCAGCATTTGCGGCAATGGCTATTTTGCAGGCGATGAACAGTTGGAATAACTTCCTGTGGCCGATGATTGTATTGCGTACCAATGACATGCTGACACTACCGATTGGTTTGTCCAGTCTGCTGACGCCGTATGGCAACAATTATGATGTGCTGATCGCGGGATCCGTTTTGGCTATTTTACCGATTCTCGTCGTGTTCCTGTTCTTCCAGCGTTATTTTATTGAAGGAATGACGGCAGGTGGAGTAAAAGGGTAATCGGAAAGGTATTAAATAGAGCAATGGAATACAAGAAATGTGCAACGTCAGAAAAGGCTGATCGGGCATTGTCCCGGTCTGCCTTTTTTTAGATTCGATTGATTTTCATTCTCATTTTCATGACTATCATCTGCACAAGCTATGGGTAAACGTGGTATGATATTTGAAAGATTTCAAATACAGTACTTTGCATAATTCGATTCCTAACGCTCAATAGTACAATATATAGACGAACTAAACCGTTTCGATCTGTATATTGCTGATTTGAAATCGCTCTTGGGATTTATGCAAAATGCTCAAATACAGAAATATTCAGGCGGAGCGTGGAGAACCTATGGAACCAACAGAAACCCAGAAAACTGACCCGACCATGGCGTCAACCGTTGGCATGGAGGATATTGTACGGGCGCATCATATGCTGCGTGAGGTGATTGTACGTACACCTTTACAGAGGGATGCCGTCCTATCGGCCAAATATAACTGTAATGTGTATCTGAAAAGAGAGGATCTCCAAGTCGTGCGGTCCTTTAAAATCCGTGGAGCTTACAACATGATCCGTAGCTTGACCCCTGAGCAAATGGAAAAAGGAATCGTGTGTGCGAGTGCGGGGAATCATGCGCAAGGTGTGGCTTTTTCATGTAATGCACTTGGTATCCGCGGTAAAATATTTATGCCGAGTACAACGCCTAATCAGAAGGTGAAGCAGGTTCGTCGCTTTGGCGGTAACAGTGTAGAGGTCATTCTGACCGGAGACACGTTTGATGATGCCTATGACGAGGCAATGAAGGTGTGCAGCGAGCAGGCAATGACCTTCATCCATCCGTTCGATCAGCCGAAAATTATTGCGGGCAATGGTACGATTGCGATGGAAGTGATGGAGAGCCTAGATACACCTATGGACTATGTGTTCGTAACGATTGGCGGCGGCGGTTTGGCGGCAGGCGTAGGTACGTATGTTAAAACCGTGAGTCCGTCCACCAAGGTAATTGGCGTGGAACCCCTCGGCGCGGCGTCGATGACGGAAGCGATGCGTGTGCACAAGGTGGTTACACTGGATCAAATAGACAAGTTTGTTGACGGAGCTGCAGTGAAGCGTGTGGGTCAGCTGACATACGATATTTGTAAGCATACCTTGGACGATATTGTGAAGGTACCGGAAGGTAAAGCATGTACCGCGATTCTGGAGCTGTATAATGAAAATGCGATTGTTGTGGAGCCTGCGGGCTCACTGCCTGTTGCAGCACTTGATCTGTATCGCGAGCAGATTCAAGGCAAAACGGTGGTCTGTATCGTCAGCGGTGGTAACAACGATATAGATCGTATGCAGGAGATTAAGGAACGGTCCCTCATTTACGAAGGACTGAAGCATTATTTTATGGTGAATTTCCCGCAAAGAGCTGGGGCACTGCGTGAGTTTCTACAGGATGTGCTTGGACCAGACGACGATATTACTAGGTTTGAATATACGAAAAAGAATGATAAGGAAAATGGACCAGCTCTGGTCGGCATTGAGCTGTTCCACAAGGATGACTATCTTCCTTTAATTGAACGAATGAACCGCAAGGGGCTTAAATATACGGAACTGAACAAAAACGAAAATCTATTTAATATGTTAATTTGAAAAGGAGCCTACGGGCTCCTTTTTTGTATCAGGATTTTGCAAAATCCTCGTATGTATAGTGTTATGCGTAGTTTATGAATTTCTTTTTATTTGAAATAAAGCGTTTACAAAACTGAAGTTGATAGGTTAATATATGGGTAACTTCATAAGTATAAACACTAATGTAATAGGTGTGTCACCTGAATTTCATTATAAGATACTCATTCGGAGGTGCGAAAGAATGTTGAAGGCATGGAAAAAATCAGTACAGAGTAAATTGACCCGAACGGCGTTTGCTGCCGTAACCTCGGCTGCTTTAATGCTGTCAGTGATGCCATCTGCATCCGCAGAGCATTGGGCGTTAACTGGCGATGTGGCAGTGCATGATCCGTCCATTACGAAGGAAGGCAACGCATGGTATATTTTCTCCACAGGGCAGGGGATACAGGTTCAAAGATCGGATGACGGACGCAATTTTTACAGATTGCCGCAAATATTCCTGTCACCGCCATCATGGTGGAAATCGTATGTACCTAAGCAAAAGACTAACGATGTATGGGCACCGGATGCTCAAAAGTATAATGGACGGGTATGGCTGTACTATTCCATTTCTACTTTTGGTGCCCGGACCTCGGCTATCGGACTAGCTTCCGCAACGAGCATTGGCGCGGGGAGCTGGAGAGATGATGGACTAGTGCTGCGTACGACGGATGCTAACGATTATAATGCTATTGACCCAAATCTCGTCATTGACGCTTCCGGTAACCCTTGGCTTTCCTTTGGTTCATGGAATTCAGGCTTGAAAGTGACTCGATTGGACAAGAATACGATGAAGCCTACGGGCCAGATCTATTCTATCGCCAAGCGTACGGCTGGTGGTTTGGAAGCGCCACATGTTACATACCGCGACGGCTATTATTATCTGTTTGCTTCCATTGATAACTGCTGCAAAGGCGTAGACAGTAATTATAAGATTATTTACGGTCGCTCTACTAGTATTACCGGACCGTATGTGGACAAGAGCGGCAAAAGCCTGATGGATGGCGGTGGAACGATA
The DNA here is from genome assembly GCF_038005565.1 of Paenibacillus sp. FSL R10-2748. Classification (NCBI taxonomy): domain Bacteria; kingdom Bacillati; phylum Bacillota; class Bacilli; order Caryophanales; family Paenibacillaceae; genus Paenibacillus; species Paenibacillus sp. FSL R10-2748. Next base: position 29,968 of record NZ_JBBOTK010000014.1, on the reverse strand, counting down.
CTGGATGCAGGGAATGACCGTTGGAAGGGACCGGGTGGACAATCTGTCTATAACAACAGTGTGATTGCACGTCATGCCTATGATGCCACTGATGGTGGAAATCCAAAGCTTCTGATTAGTGATTTGAAATGGGATTCGGCAGGCTGGCCTACGTACTAAAGAGAGGACCGTTTGGAGTCATTTGTGCAGTAAAATCATATAGATATATTCAAAAACTGTTCCTCCTAAGGGGGAACAGTTTTTGGCTTGCAATGTCATAGAAACATGCTATTATGTATCAAGTTGATAATAATTATCATTATCGTTATAAGAGACGTGATGATTTTCAGGTATGGAGGGAGTGACCTCACCAAATGCAGTCCAAAGACAGCATGGACAAACATACAGATCTGACAGAGAGGGAAGTTCCTAAAGTAGTCATAACAGCACCTCCAGTGCTTCGAGCGGGTAGGATTCGGCAGGCGTTGTTGTTCACAGCTTCGGCTGTATTGTTGGCTTTGGCCATATTCGCCGCCATTTCTTTTGGAGCCAAGCACTTGACCGTAAGCACCGTGTGGTCGGCAGTATTTCACTATGATCGTTCGCTAATGACACATCAGATCATTCACGAGCTGAGATTACCGCGTGTACTCGGTGCAGCTGTTATTGGAGCTGCGCTGGCGGTGGCAGGCTCTCTGATTCAGGGTATTACACGCAACCCGCTGGGAGATACAGGTGTGCTGGGCATTAACGCAGGAGCGATGTTTGTGGTTGCAGTGAGTTTTGCCTTTTTCCCCAATCTACCTTATGGGGCGTTAATAGTATTGTCGTTCCTAGGGGCGCTGATGAGTACCTTACTAGTATTTGGTCTGGGAGCATCTGCACCGGGAGGATTGACACCTATGAGATTGACGGTGTCTGGAGCTGTCACGGCTGCCTTGTTAGGTTCCATGACTTCGGGGATTGCGATTTATTTTGATCTAAGTCAGGATTTAGCCTTCTGGTATGCGGGTGGTGTAGCCGGGATTAAATGGTCGCAGCTTGAGATTCTTGCACCGATTTTGCTTATTGTGATCGTCTGGTCTATGGGGCTGGCACGTTCCATTTCGCTGATTTCGATGGGCGATGAGGTGGCGTTAAACCTTGGGTTGAATCTCAGGCGTATCCGGCTTTTGGGTCTGCTGACTGTAGTGGTACTGGCCGGCCTATCTGTATCGGCTGCCGGAGCCATCGGCTTTGTAGGTTTGGTTATCCCACATATTGCTCGCAAGCTAATCGGTGTGGATTATCGCCAGATCGTGCCGCTGTCTGCGTTATTGGGAGCCGTATTACTGGTGCTGGCAGATTTGGGAGCGAGAATGGCAAATCCGCCAGAGGAGCTAGCTATTGGGATTATGGTGTCTTTTATCGGAGTACCCTTTTTCCTCTTTCTCGCCCGTAAGGAAAGGAGGGATTTATAGTGAGTCGCTCTTTAGGGATTGGGGACACAAGAACGAAAAAGGCTTGGCTCGTTTGTTTGGTATTGGCGGGGATCAGCTTTGCTGTCCTTGTTTTGGGTTTGAATACCGGAACGATTCGTATTCCACCGCTACGCGTGCTGGATACGTTGTTTGGCGGTGCCAACGGACGTGATCATATCGTTCTGTTCGAGTATCGTCTGCCTCGTATTGTTGTAACGGTGCTAGCTGGAGCGGGACTAGGCGCAGCCGGGGCGGTCATGCAAGGCTTGTCACGGAACGCACTTGCTGATCCGGGAGTGCTCGGTCTTCATGCGGGGGCTGCGTTGGGACTGGTGATGTTCGTTAGCTTTTTTCGCGACCTGGACGGATCGGCCGCCGTTCTGATCCCCTTGTTTACCTTTGCAGGAGGTGTCATTGCGGCGGTGCTAATTGTTTTGTTGTCCTATAACCGCAGCAGAGGAATCGTGCCGGTGCGTCTGATTTTGTCCGGCATCGGTGTAGCCTCGGGTCTTAGCGCCATAACGCTGTATTGGTCGTTGCGGCTGGATGAGGATACGTACGCATTTACTGCACGTTGGTTGGCTGGCAGCGTTTGGGGCCGGGATTGGATACACGCAGCGGCTTTGTTGCCTTGGATAGTCATTGTATTACCCTACGTTCTGTCGCAGACGCGCAGTCTGAACAATCTGTCGTTGGGCGACGAGACCGCAGCTGGAATCGGCACAAATGTGAAGCGCCAGCGTCTATTACTGCTGGGCGCAGCCGTGGCTCTATCCAGTGCCAGCGTATCCATGGCTGGAGGCATCGGTTTTATTGGGCTGATTGCGCCTCATCTGGCTCGCCGTCTGGTTGGGCCGATGTACCAGCATTTGCTGCCAGTAGCCTGTTTGGTCGGGGTCGTTATTCTGGTCACCGCAGACACGATTGGGCGTTCGGTGTTTCAGCCGAATGCGATTCCCGCAGGTGTGGTGGTTGCTGTGGTAGGAGCTCCGTACTTTTTATTCCTGTTGTCCCGAACAAAATGACAGAAGGAATAGGTACATGTGAAATCATATGATGCAAATGATGCAACCCGCTGAAATTAATAACTAAGCAGAAGCCTTCTATATTGATCATTATAATGTAGAGTTTCTGTAGCATAGGAGAGAGTAATCATGAGAAAGCACAAATTTGAGGGTTCAGATTTTAAACGTTCATGGGTAGTCACAACTCTTGTTGTATGCATGATCATGCTGTCCGCTTGCGGACAAGCAGCCGACAAACAGGCTACAGATACGAAAGCGGCTGGCAGTGCGCAGACAACCATTAGTGCGGATTCACGTATTGCTTCGATGTCTATTCATTTGACGAACAACCTGCTGGCATTGGGCATTACTCCGGCTGGTTCGGTCATTGGTGGAGATGTGAAGGATTTTCTGCCCCATGTAAAAGATCGTCTTCAAAGTACCCGTAAGCTAGGTGTTGTCACAGACCCGGATATGGAAGCGGTATTGGAACTTCAACCTGATCATATTTTTTTGGACAAAAAATATTCGGGAACCGATGTGGCCAAGTTTGAAAAAATTGCGCCGACCGAAGTTTTTGATCTGGATGAAGGCACATGGAAGGATCAATTGAAAAAAATAGCCGTTATGGTCAAACATGAAGCACAGGCAGACGCATTTCTAAAAGATTATGATACACAGAAGGAACGAGTCAAAAAGCTGATTCATTCAAAAATTGGGGACGGAACGGTTATGGCTGTACGTGTGACTGCGAAAGAGGTTCGTGTTATGGGGATGAAGCGTCCCGTAGGACCGCTGTTGTATCAGGACTTGGGCTTGAAGCCAGCCAAGGGTGTAGAAAAGATCAACAAGGCTTATCAAGTTGTTTCCCAAGAGGTTTTACCGGATTATGATGCCGATGCGATCCTTGTTATCATCAGTAAAGGCGCGGATGCCCAAAAGGTATACAAACAGCTGGAAGGAAATACAGTATGGCAAGGTCTCAAAGCGGTGAAGCAAGGGCATGTCTACATGTTGGACGGACAGCCTTGGCTGGACTATTCCGCGATGGGACATAAAATTGCTCTGGATAATGCAGAACAACTATTTTCCAAATAAGTTTTAAAGTATATCAAGCCGTATTCCCCCATGCAGCTTCTTGCAGGCCAGGAATACGGCTTTTTGGCGCACGCTCAAGCTGTAAGTCGGTTGCCTGATCGAAATGAAAAGGAGCTGCTATGATCCAAAATGAGGCAGCTCCATATAATGAGAATTGCGGGCTATGAACGCTTTTTACGCAGAAAAATCGGTTTGAGTCCAATAAAGCCGATGGCGGCGAGAATTAAATTTACCCAAGGTGAGATCCTGAATACCGGCAGTACACTGCGCAGCGCCAGTCCGGCGACAAGAATCACGACAACTAACACAACATACATCAAGATGGATTTGAGATTCATCTGGGGCTTTACAGGGGCATGGTCTGGCTGTTGTGTCTCCTCGCCTTCTTCGGGACGGTCCATAAAATTCATCAGGGCTTCAACGAGTAGAATGGCTCCTGCGGCGATGATGATAAGGGTGGATAGGCTGATTTTTTCAAAGGGTTTGATATCCCCACCTGTAAAGGTGACAAACCATCCGATAATTGCCTGTGTCAAAAAAAACATAGACAAGGCAATCCATGCAATAAGCGTATAATTTTTTGCTTTATTCATTTCTTCCTCCTGCTTTATGAGCGTATCCCGAGCTGATGGAACCGCCATTTCGTAACAAAGACAGTATACGTGAGGAAGCGTCGGATGGCAAAAGACTTTATCTATAAAATGTATATTACCGCTGCATTCTCCTCAAACTGGATACAGGGTGAGCACATAGAGCAACCTGAATATAAACGTTAAGAGGGTGTGGCATCATGAAACTGGAGAACCAGGCAGATTATTCAGTCCAAAAACGATTAGCAAACGCTTCGAACAGGAATAGCGGGGTGGCCTCGTCTACAAATGTGAGTCACCGGAGTGTTCAAGGAACTTCTCCAACCTACCGTATACTGGACGATATTGAAGTGGCTGAGGATACAGAATTTGCAGGTGAACTAGGTGCACAGAACTACCGCAGCCTGTGGCATGAGGATGAACATAACGGCGCCTCTTGTAAGCTGGAGTGGGAGGGACGAACGGAGACCCACCAAATGTTTAGGAACAGCTACGAATAACGAATGTCTACTTTAATGTAGTGGATTCACTCTAATAAGTGTAGTATAGCGTTCTCCGGAATCGCACCGGGGAGCGCTATTTGTTTACTTTTTTAACGATGTGAACTGACAGGTTGACAAGGAAGCAGGGCGATGATAGACTGACTTTACTATAAAACTTATTAAACTTATCGGAATTAAAGTGAATGAATATCCTGGATGGATATTCCACGTTACTATATGAGCTTGAATTCATAAATGTGTAGTGAAGCTTGAAACAGGGGGAATCAGGATGGAACGGCAAATTGGAATTCGCTTTGAACATGAAGAGCTGGCCGCAACAATTCATTATCCAAACCGTACAAATGAGGGAGAGCGTCAGAGACGAGTTCCCCTCGTTGTTATATGTCACGGTTTTGTGGGCAATCGTATCGGAGTAGATCGATTATTCGTCAAGACTGCGCGTGAACTGGCCGAAGGGGGATACTTTGTCCTGCGCTTTGATTTTGCCGGTTGTGGGGAAAGCACAGGTGAATACGGCAAGCAGGGGCTCGAATCCATGATTAATCAGACACGTACCGTGTTGGATTACGCCGTCAATTGCGCGGACATTGACCCGACCAAGGTGACGCTGATCGGTCACAGTCTGGGGGGCGCAGTTGCCCTTCTCACAGCCGTACGGGATAAGAGAGTACAAAATCTGGTTCTTTGGTCAGCAGTGGGCTATCCATTCAACGACATCGTCAAAATTACGGAGCGAAGCGTGTACGATGAGTCTGTTAAATCCGGTCATGCCGACTATTTGGGCTATAAATTTACGCCTGCTTATTTTGAGTCGTTAGCTCAATTTCAGCCGTTCCAGGAGGCCGTTAAATTTAACGGAGATGTGCTCGTTGTTCATGGCACCTCGGATGATATTATTCCTGTGGATTATGCATTTCTGTTTCAAAAGATATTCTGGATGCGTCCAGAGGGACGCTGTGATAAAGAGATTATTTTCCAGGGGGATCACACTTTCTCGTCAGGTAAAGAGCGGCAACGGCTCATTGATCGGACACTTGAATGGCTGGATGAACAGGAAAATATTCAACGGGATTGGCAGCACTGGATGATCTGATTTCAGTGTGTAACGGATTGTATTGGAAATTGCGCCTCCGCCGGAGTAAAATGGAAGAGTAACACTATACTGGCGTGTGGAGGTTGGCAGCGATGACATTACCCTCAATTTTTGTTGCGCATGGTTCACCGACACTGGCTGTAGAAAATAACGCATATACCAGCTTTCTTGCAAAGCTGGGCGCGAGCCTGCCCCGACCCAAAGGAATTGTCATTTTTTCAGCGCATTGGGATAGCCCCGATCAATGTATTGGCGCGGATGATCAGCATGCAGCGTTGCACGATTTCTATGGCTTTCCCGAAGAAATGTACTCAATCGATTACCCTGCACCAGGCGATCCGAAGCTGTATGAGGAGATAGAGCATCTGTTCAGTCAGCATAACCTGTTCCACCAGCCGGTTCGGAACCGAGGACTGGATCATGGAGCATGGGTGGTTTTGCGGCATATATATCCTGATGCGGACATACCGGTCGTACCCTTATCCATTGATTCTCGGCGCGCTCCCCAGGAGCAATACGAGATTGGACGGATGCTGGCGCCTTTGCGAGAACAAGGGATTTTGATTATCGGTAGCGGCGGATTGGTCCACAACTTGCGGACACTCAAGCAGACGAGTGAGCCAGCCGATTGGGCCGTTCAATATGATGACTGGATTGCACAGCAGCTTCAAGACTGGAATTTGCGCCACCTATTCCAATATGACAAAAAGGCTCCATATGCCAAACAGGCGGTACCTTCTTATGGAATAGAGCATTTTTCACCTTTGTTTTATGCGATGGGGGCTGCGGATCATGAGCGCTCTGCGCATAAGCTTTTTCAATCGTATGTCCTTGGCTCGTTGAGTCTCAATTGTTGGGCTTTTGGTCAAGAAAGTGATACGTAAATGTAAAAAAAGAACTTCCGAATCCACATGGTGTGTGGGAATGGAAGTTCTTTTGTGTATTTTGCGTCTTTGATTAATTAGAAGGCACGTTCTTTTTTAGCCAAGTGGATACCTGCGTAGTACGCTGATCTCCATTTTGATCCAATAGTGTCATAAATGCTTTCAGCTTTTGAATGTAGGTACTCTTCGAATCCATATTACGTTGAACGACGAATTGATACCCTTTTTTGGCATTCGGATGAATCTTTCCGGTATCATAATCGAATAATGGCGTATTGTTCGTGCCATAGAAAGTATAGAAGAAGTACAGATCGTGCAATTTTTTTATAGCTTGTGTACGGTTGGAATGAGGATATTGGTTTAAAAATGCCTCCTGTGCCAGCACTCGTCCGGCTAACTGTTGATAGCCGATACGGAGCGCGGCATCCTTGGTAGCCGCCTGTCCGGATTCCATCGCCATGATGTCAATATAGCTGCGGATATCTGTCGTGGTGTGCTTCCCGAAGACTTTATATTTTTCATAGTTGATGACTGGGTAGTACATGCCTTCTGCAGTTTCAAGTTTGTAGCCGGCATCTCTTGTTTGAGTTAGCAACTTTTTCAGGTTCACATCGCTTGAACGGATGATTACATTTGTGAACGAATCACCGGGTTTATAGATTTGATTTATTTTGGTTTGAACAGAGGCCGGGTATAAGGTCTTTGCATAGGAATCCAATTGCTGGTTCTGTGCATTTTCCAGATGAAGCACCATGATGGTAGCTTGAGAGGCTGGAATGGATTGAATATGCTTTTGCAAATAAGTGAATGCCTGAGGTAGCTTGCCGGGTTGGCGTAGTAGCTGCTCGAAGGTCTTGGAGATATGTTGTACACTTTCTGCCTGAGATGTCATAGTAGACGTCGCCGCTTTGGCTGATGTCGTATATCCCAATCCCATAGTTTGCACTGTGAAAGTTACGGCTGCGAGCATGAGATAGGCTTTGGTAATTTTTTTCATGATATAACCCTCCATTACGTTCTTTGATGTAACTGTAGTGTATAGGGTAAATGTATCGTGAGCATTCCATGTTGTATCCAACTTGTAAACGTTTGGAGGGGATGATGAATCCGATAAAAGAGTCCGAGTTAGAAGGAGCTGAAAGACCTCTTGTGAGCATAACAGCACAAAAAAAATAACCATTACCCCGGAGGATAACGGTTATTTTGGGATGTTTAAGCTATTTTTCGGCTAGGGTCCGCTGGAAAGGTATCTTTATTTTTACGAAACAGTCCACGCAGGAAGGGCAGTACCCAACGGTCAAAGCCAATTCTTCCGGCATTTGCACCAGCAACTACAAGGAAGATTTCAAACAGCAGGTAAATTGCATTGGTGCTTACTGTACCCGAGAACAGGAACGAGAAGTTCATAACCATAGCCATCAAAGCAGCCAGTGTAGTCAATGTACCGAGAAGCAGGCCAACCCCTACCAAGAACTCACCCAATGGGATCAGGACGTTGAACAAACCTACATTCGGCAGGGCAAAGGCTTCCAGGAACGATCCCCACCAGCCTTGTACAGCGGGATGGTCTCCACCTGTTTTAGCAATGGCCCCCGAGATAAATCCGCCTGCATCGAATCCACCTGTCAGCTTTTCAAGTCCGTGGGTCATCCATTCATACCCTAGATAAACCCGTACTACAGTCAGCAACCACATTGCGACTTTGTTCTCACGTAACCAGCTGTTAAACATTCAAACCACTCCTCTTTCTTAATCTATAATGTTGGTTGTATTTCATTTTGTTGGGGATGATCATCTTTGCTACACCTTTATTGTAGTAGGTTCAGTTACAGTTATTTGTGATAAAAATCACAAAGTCTAAATATTTTTTAAATTTTAATGTCTTCAGATAAGTATTCTATAGATTGGTCATGCTTCAATCAAGACAAAAACAGGAAATAAAGCTTATAATGAGAAAAATAACTAAGTGGAGGGATGAACTTGTCCGGGCCCATTTCCCAACGAAATCATTGGTTGCGTGTGATGGCCTCAGCTCTGTTATGCATGACGCTGATGTCTTGTTCTGCTATGTCCAATACGGGTGAATCTGAATCCGTTCCCCAACTGACCAAGCAAGAAACAGAGAAGGAGGCACTTGAACCGCGGAAGGAGCAGTCTATTCCGGCATTTACAGCTCCGCTCACCGGTCTTCCGGTGGAGCAGCCAGTTTTGGAGCGACCGCTCGCTGTCATGATCAACAATGCTCCGGCTGCACGTCCACAGGCAGGACTTAGCCAGGCAGACATGGTATATGAAGTTCTTGCAGAAGGTGGGATTACCCGTCTGGTCGCTTTTTTCCAAAGTCATGGCGGAGATGTAAAGATCGGACCGGTCCGTAGCATTCGACCATATTTGATTGAGCTGGGCGAAACCTATGGTGCGTTGCCGATACACGCAGGGGGAAGCACAGATGCCTATGCGATTTTACAGCAGCAGCGGAAGGAACATCTGGATGAGATTTCAAATGGAGGGGCTTACTTCTGGCGAAGCAAAGATCGTCGTCCTCCACATAATTTATACACAGACGTGAACAGACTGCGCAAAGGAAGCGATAGTAAAGGGTATGCCAAGCAGACGGACGTTCCAGTATATTCTTACCTCAAATCCGGTGAAACCCCAGTTATGGTGGACGAGACTGCAGCATCTTTACAAATCCGGTTTTTGCTTAAAAGCTATCGGGTATCTTATACCTATGATCCAGCGGATCAACAATATAAGCGTTTTGTGAACGAAAAGTCACATGTGGATCAAAATAATAACCAACAGCTCTCAGCAGCCAATGTCATTGTGATGAGCGCTAGACATCGAACGTTGGATGATGTAGGCAGATTAAGTGTTGAGTTGGACGGTAGCGGAGAGGCCATGGTGTTTCAACAAGGACGGTTAATACAGGCTGAGTGGCAACATACACCAGGTGATGCGATTCGTTTTATGAAAAATGGGGTTGAAATCCCGTTAACACCAGGTACATCCTATATACATGTGGTACCTGCAGATACTTCACTAAAGGAACATGTAACCATAGAAGCAAATTAGAAAACGAAATACACCTTTTTAGGGAAAAAATGTCGGATAATGACCTTCCATGTCGGGCAATGTATACGTATATCATTAAATTTGCTTTTACAAACATTACAAAAACATTGATGAGTGTGATAAGATAGCAAAGGTTGTCTATTGCAGTCGAAACAGGTTGCGGATATTTTCGTAAAGGGGTAATCGTTATGAGATTGAAGAAAAAGGATATATTCTTCGAGACGTTGGAAAATATGGCAGATACGATCGTGCAAGCAGCCGATTATTTTGCCCAACATACTTCAAATCTTCAGGATGTAACTTTGTTTACAAATGAAATGAAGAAGTATGAAAATAAGTGTGATGATTACACACACACGATTATTACTGAGCTGAACAAGACCTTCATTACGCCGTTGGAACGCGACGACATCATGGAACTGACAACAACCATGGATGATGTGTTGGACGGTCTTGAAGCGACGGCTTCTCGTTTTTATATGTACAATATTACGGAGCCGGACGAGTATATTGTGCAGTTCGCTGATATTTTGCGTCAATCAGCTTACGAAATTCAGAAAGCTGTGCATTTGCTTTCACAGAAAAAATTGCTGGCCATTCGTGAATACACTATTCGCCTGAATGATTTGGAAAATCAGGGGGATGAATTGTTGCGTATTTGCATTAAAAACCTGTTTGCAACTGTAACTGACCCTATTGAACTGATTAAACGCAAAGAATTGTACGAACGCCTTGAAACGACAACGGATTCATGCGAGGATGTTGCAAATATGCTGGAATCCATCATTATGCGTAACTCGTAAGGGAGTCCTTTTACATGGATACAAGTTTATTGGTATTGGGTATTGTTATTTTTCTTGCTCTGGCATTTGATTTTATTAATGGTTTTCATGATACGGCGAACGCGATTGCAACTTCGGTATCGACCCGTGCATTGACCCCGCGACGTGCGATTATTATGGCTGCGGTCATGAACTTTCTCGGGGCAATATTGTTTACAGGGGTTGCGAAGACCATTGGTGGAAGTGTCGCTGATCCAACCAAGCTTACGAATGGAATTGATATCGTCATTGCGACGCTGATCGCTGCGATTATCTGGAACCTCTTAACCTGGTGGTTCGGTATTCCTTCATCCTCTTCTCATGCATTGATTGGTGCATTGGCTGGAGCGGTGTATGTAGGTGCGGGATCGGATAAATTAAACTGGAGCGGCTTCATCGGGATTGTCGAAGGACTTATTTTCTCCCCGTTGATTGCTTTTGTCGTCGGTTACATCGTGATGATGATTTTAAAATATATCTTCGCTCATCGTAGTCCGCATACGGTGAACAAAGGGTTTCGTACAATGCAGGTCATTACAGCAGCGCTTCAGTCGTTCACGCATGGTACGAATGATGCTCAAAAGGCGATGGGGATTATTACATTCGCACTCGTTTCGGCGGGGTATCAGGACCATTTGGAAGTACCCATGTGGGTAAAAATTTCAGCCGCAACAGCCATGGCGCTGGGTACATCTATCGGGGGCTGGAAAATCATCAAGACGATGGGAACCAAGATTTTTAAAATCGAGCCAATTAACGGATTCGCAGCTGACATTTCGGGAGCCTCTGTTATTTTCACAGCTACATTGCTTCATTTGCCCGTAAGTACTACTCATGCCATTACTTCGGCTATTTTGGGTGTGGGTTCTGCGAAGCGCTTTTCCGCTGTGCGCTGGTCGTTGGCCGGTCGAATTATTATTACTTGGGTGATAACCATACCGATTGCTGCACTGTTATCTGGATTGATTTTCAAAATTCTTTTTTAGTTCATTATTATTTCTTGAAAAAAAGGTACACACTATAGAATACACAATAAGCTTCCGTCCGCTTTTTGCGGCAGGGGCTTATTGGCATTCTGGGATAAAACTGCTTCTTCAAAGTTCACACATCCAGATAGTTCCATGAAACGTTTTTCAAAAAATACCTGACATCAAAGTAGTCAATTTTTAATAACTCCTGTAGAATAAACAGAAAACTTTGAACCGTTCAACTGACTGGAGGAAATTATGCAAAAATCTAGAAAACTAATAGCACTCATGATTTGTTTGTTTTTTGTGGTTGCCCTGGCCGGTAATTTCGGTGTAGTGGCACATGCAGAAAATAAAACAAAGTATGATATCGGCACGGATACAACGTTCGCGCCTTTTGAGTTTGAAGATGTAGATGGTAAATTTGTCGGTATCGACATGGATTTGCTGGCAGCTATTGCCAAGGATCAGAATTTTGAATATACCATTAAGCCCCTTGGCTTTAACGCGGCAGTGCAGGCCCTTGAAACGAATCAAGTGGATGGTGTCATTGCCGGGATGAGTATTACCGATGAACGCAAGCGGAAATTTGATTTTTCCGAGCCTTATTTTGATTCAGGCGTCGTCATGGCGGTCCGCAAGGATAATGATACGGTTAAACGCTATGAGGACTTGAAAGGACAGCGTGTCGCTGTCAAAACAGGAACGGAAGGTTACACATTCGCAGAATCCATTAAGGCCAAATACGGCTTTACTACAGTACCGTTCGACGATTCTTCTCAAATGTATGATGAAGTTAAAACAGGTAATTCGGTTGCCTGCTTTGATGACTATCCGGTACTGGCATACGGTGTAAACCAGAATAACGGCCTTAAGCTGGTAACAGATAAGGAAAAAGGTGCTTCTTACGGGTTTGCTGTTAACCAAGGCAAGAACCAAGAGTTGCTGGAGAAATTTAATGCAGGGCTTGTTAATCTGCGCAATAGCGGGGAATACGATAAAATTTTGGCTAAATACCTTGGCGAATCGGGCAAAGGTGTGGCGCCTGTAGAAACCAGCCGCTGGGGCCTGATTTCCGCTTCGCTGCCTTCGCTGATTAAGGGCATGGGAAATACGTTGCTGTACACACTTGTATCTTTACTCGTAGCCTTTATCCTAGGGTTGGTGTTTGGCTTTATGAAAGTAAGCCATAACAAGGTGTTCCGTGGTATTGCAACTGTATTCGTCGATATATTCCGCGGTATTCCGCTGATCGTGCTTGCTTTCTTTATTTACTTTGGTATTCCACAGGCACTGGATTTCAAAATGCCGCTTTTTGTTGCGGCTGTATTGACGTTATCCCTGAATGCGGGTGCGTATGTAACTGAGATTATCCGTGGTGGTATTCAGTCCATTGATCCGGGACAAATGGAAGCAGCTCGTTCGCTTGGTCTACCCTATCGGACGGCTATGCTTAAAATCATTTTGCCACAAGCTGTGAAAATCATGATCCCGTCGTTTATCAATCAGTTGGTTATTACGTTGAAGGATACGTCCATTTTGTCTGTTATCGGTTTGGTCGAATTGACCCAATCGGGTAAGATCATTATTGCGCGGACATTCCAATCCTTTGATATTTGGCTGGTAGTAGCGGTGATGTATCTTATCGTCATTACAGTCCTGACCAAAATTTCCAACCGTCTTGAAGGGAGAGTTCGCCGTGGGTAAAATTATCGTTAAAAACCTGAAAAAAAGCTATGGTAGTAATCAAGTGCTAAAGGGCATCGACATGCAAGTACGTGAAGGCGAAGTTGTGTGTGTCATTGGCCCGTCTGGTTCGGGGAAAAGTACGTTTTTGCGTTGTATGAACATGCTTGAAGAAATTACCGCAGGTGAGGTCATTGTCGATGACTACAACTTGAGTGACAAAAACGTGGACATTAACAAAGTCCGTGAAAATATAGGTATGGTATTTCAACATTTCAATCTGTTTCCGCATATGACCGTGCTCAAGAACATTATGTTCGCGCCGACTGAACTGGGCAAACAGTCCAAGGCAGAGGCCCGGGAAACGGCTATGAAGCTGCTGGATCGTGTAGGTTTGGTCGATAAGGCAGATGCATTGCCAGGACAGCTTTCCGGCGGTCAGAAGCAGCGTGTGGCGATTGCACGTGCGCTAGCAATGAATCCAGACATTATGCTGTTCGACGAGCCTACCTCGGCGCTCGATCCTGAAATGGTGGGCGAAGTGCTCGGCGTAATGAAAGATCTGGCGCGTGAAGGCATGACGATGATGATCGTAACGCATGAGATGGGTTTTGCACGCGAAGTAAGCGACCGTGTCGTGTTTATGGACGGTGGTTACATCGTAGAAGAAGGAACGCCACAAGAGGTATTTGGTAATCCGAAAAATGAGCGGACCATTAGTTTCTTGGAGAAGGTATTGTAAGTGGGCAAGGTTTGCCGTGAGTGCAGGTAAGGACGTAGTGTGCGATCGCTCCGCAGTCCATTTGATCTTTCGATCGCTGTTGCTTCTACAAATTCAAATGGACCACTGCGCTACGACTCGCTGATTGCTCCTTTTCGTGCAAAGAGCCTGCCTCACTCTTGAATGAGTGGGTATAGGGGAAGAGAGCGAGATGAAGATTACGCGCGTATCGTCGTTTTTGTGATGGATTCAAAACATCGTAATAAAGGCATCGGAAAGGCGTTAAATCAGGAAGCGGAAGCTTGGGCTAAAGGAACGGTTTGGATATGAAGCGACAAGCACGGGGTTTGTGAAAAAGATTTGATTTATAATGAATTGATTATTTTATAAGGATATCTTGGGAGGCATGTTGGCCCGGAGATATCCTTTTCTTTATTAAAAGGAATTTAGAACTTGAGATTTGTATAATGTTAATTGGCTTATATAAAATATAAATAACATATCAGACGGAAGTGTAAGCGAGGGGGACGTACGGTGATACGTACATTGGCTATAGGTCATGATCATCAGGTAACAGTGGGAAAACCATTGGATCAGATCGTCATGGAGGATTATATATGGATGTGGGTAGATTTTAGCGAGCCTACAGATCGCGAGACGGAGCTGCTGACGAGTTATTTTCATTTTCACCCACTGGCTGTGGAGGATTGTATGCATGTTCTGCAACGTCCCAAATTGGATTATTACGAGGATGTGCAGTTTCTGGTCGTGCATGCGCTTGATGTAGATACGTTAGCTGCGGAAGAAGTGGATATGTTTATTAGCAGTCGTTTTTTGGTTACATATCACCATCATGAGTTAGAGGAGCTGGATCAAGCCTGGGAGCGGATTGTTCAGCATGCGAATGAACGCAAAATATGGTCGCGAGGACCGCTGGCTGCAGCCTACACGGTGATGGACAAGTTGGTAGATAACTATTTTCCGAGCCTTTTTATGATTGAGGATGAATTGGCCGAGCTGGAGGGCTTGGGCGGTCGCGAATCCGTAGAGGAATTAATGAAGCAGGTGTTTGACCTGCGTGGCAGGCTGCTCAAGCTGCGCCGTACCATCGTACCCATGCGTGATCTAATGTACCGAGTTTTGAATTCGCAGCATGTGCAGGGCCAAGGAGATCATATGGCTTATTTTACCGATATATATGATCATTTATTGAAGCTGACAGACATGCTGGAGGCCGACCGCGAGATGACAGCCGACCTGAGGGACAGTTATATATCGCTCAATTCCAATCGCATGAATTCAATTATGAAGACGCTGACCGTAATTACGACCGTTTTTATGCCCTTGACGCTGATTGCAGGAATCTATGGTATGAATTTTTCGAATATGCCCGAGTTGGGCTGGAAATATGGATATTTTGGCGTACTGTTCTTCATGTTTTTGTTGAGTGTTGCAATGGTGGTCTGGTTTATGCGCCGAGGCTGGTTCAAATAGTATAGTCTACTTTCTTTTGCGCTTGCGCGGACGTCTGCGTGGGGTAGTGGTGCTTTTGCGCTGTGTCTTTTTCCGACGTGGGCGTGGTGGTGTGTATTCATCCAATTCCTCGGCGATATCTGTTGCAGAATTTTTGCTCGCGGATTTGCCGAATGCTGGGAGAGAGCCCATAATCAGCTTCGCCATTGGAGCAAATTGCTGCACACTGGACATGACCTTTTGCACCTTGCCGACCGTAGCAACAATTCCATCAATACCACCCATACGGTCAATGAAGCCTTTGATTTCGTTGAGATTACTGAGGTTGCCAAGACCTCCAAGCAGTCCTCCTTTGGCTGGAACCGGGTCTGGTGTGACCACGGCAGAATCCGTAATACTCGCTGGCGCCTCGTAAGGAACCAGCCCGGAAGAACCGGCTTGCGGAACCTCGTTGTATGGATCGAGTCCGGGATAAGGAGATGAACTATACGGATCGGAAAGGGAGCGCTGTAGCGGCCTCCGATGATAGTAGTGTCCAGGCATGAGATCACATTCCTTTGCAGGTTGATACTCTACTGTATGTTACAAACGCACAGTGGGTTTAGGCGCGTGTCCCGAAATCAGGTATAAAAGCGGATTTGGGCATTCGTACGGTACGTTTCTATGGTCATAATGTTGTTCTGTAATGCGTGAAACCGTTAATGCTTGAAAAACCGACTATTCCTCGGGTACAATGAGGAGAGATCGTAACCTTGGGAGATGATAATCCATGCAGCTTAAGAAGCTTAATGATAAAAGTATTGATCAATTGTTCGAAGCTATTTTAACTCTTAAAAATTTGGAAGAGTGCTATGTATTTTTTGATGATCTGTGCACGATTAATGAAATTCAATCCCTCTCCCAACGTCTGGAGGTTGCCCGTATGCTAGGCAAAGGCAGCACATATAATCAGATTGAAGCAGAGACAGGGGCCAGTACAGCCACCATTTCACGTGTTAAACGTTGCCTGAACTATGGTAATGATGGGTATAAAATGACTTTGGAACGTCTGGGACGCTAATGCGGAGCCCTGGGATACTGGTAATCAGCCACGGCTCTAGGGAGCCTTATTGGGTGGAACAGGTGGATCAGGCAGTTGCAAAGCTCCATTTGCCGGAAGAAATACCGGTAGAGGTTTCATTTTTGGAAACGGTTAAAGAAAGATTGATTCAAAATGGTATTGACCATCTGGAAGCCTTGGGTGTAACAGATATATTGGTTATACCTTTGTTTGTGTCATCAGGCAGTACGCATGTAGATGAGATTAGCTATGCGCTGGGTGTCAAAGATGCGCCGGACAAAGAAACAGATTTGAAGCCGTTTCGAATGAAGGCGCGAGTACATTTTGGCAGTCCGCTGGATGATGGAGAAGATGTTGCCCGCATGGTGTGGGACAAGGTTCGCCCGCTGTCGGCCGACCCTGCGAGAGAGGTTATTTTACTCGTAGGTCACGGCAGTGTGCACAACGGCTTTTTTCAGCGCTGGGAGCAGGGGATTTCTTCCCTGGCCCGTACGGTGCAAAGCGTGAGCGGTATCATCACGGACCACGCTTTGCTAAATCCCGAGAGTGTGTACGACAAGGCAGCGTATTGGAATCAGGAGCGGGGTCATGATGTTATTGTGGCACCGCTATTTTTGAGTTCTGGATATTTTACAAGTCACATAATTCCTAAACGCTTGCAGGGGCTCGAATACCGTTATTCAGGAGATCCTTTATTGCCGCATCCTTTGCTCACAAGCTGGATGGATAGACAAGTTCGTGAATTATTGCAAAGTGTGCAGAAGCAAGCAAGGTCAAGTCATAGGTAGTCTAGTTCGGCTATAGCGTCATCTTAGCCTTAAATTTCCTTATTTGGGCAAAGTCTGGCTTCTTTTATTGTAAAAGAGGTCTTTTTCCAGTATGATGATATTTTGTACAGACTGAATGTGATGAACTGCTATGTGAATATAAATATCATTAAATATACGGGTGGCGTAACGGAATGAAAAGAGCTAGATTAATCTATAATCCGACCTCTGGGCGTGAGGAAATGAAGCGTCGTCTTGCGGATGTTTTGCAGCGCCTGGATGAAGGTGGTATTGAAGCCTCTTGCCATGCAACTACGGGTGAAGGGGACGCAACGCGTGCCGCAATAGAGGCCATTGAGCGTGGGTATGACATGATTATCGCCGCTGGTGGCGACGGTACATTGTATGAGGTCATTAACGGGATGGCTGAAAGAGAAAACCGCCCGCCCCTGGGTGTGTTTCCTTTGGGGACGACGAATGATTTCGCCAGGGCACTGGGCATCCCCAAGCACTGGGAGGATTATTGCGACCTAGTTATTCGTCAAAATCCGAAGCCACTGGATATCGGAAAAGCGAACGACCGCTACTTTATCAACATTGCAGGCGGGGGAACTTTAACCGAGCTTACGTATGAAGTTCCGAGCAAGCTAAAAACGATGATTGGCCAGTTGGCGTATTATTTTAAAGGTATGGAGAAGATGGTCAGCCTTGCCCCACAGGAGCTGATCATCAAGGCATCGGGTCAGGAAGTGATTCACGACGAGTTTATGCTCTTCCTGATTGCGAATACGAATTCGGTGGGCGGGTTTGAAAAGCTTGCTCCCGGGGCGACAATAGATGATGGGCTCCTCGATGTCATCGCTGTGCGGAAATGCAATCTGGCGGAAATGATCCGATTGGTAACACTTGCTCTGCGTGGTGAGCATTTGCAGGATAAGAAGATTGTTTATTTTAAAACAGATTACATGGAAGTGACCTCACCCGGCTATGTCCAGCTTAATCTGGATGGCGAACTGGGGGGCACCTTACCAGCGACTTTCCAGAATTTACCTCATCATTTGAATGTTTTCCGGTGAGGAATGATGAGGAAATACTTCTGCTTCCGGGCGGCAACGCAATATAGTATATGGAATGCAGAGTAGGTAGTTGTTTTTGTGAACATATTGGTTCTTGCCGTTCTCCGTGGGGAGTAACGGCATTTTCGAGTTGATGTTTGTATGCTTAGATGACCATTCTAGTTAGACGTTCGAAGGAAAATACCGCATAAAAAGAAGATCAGAAAGAAGTGACAATCATGACGAATAACCGTAGCGGACGTGGAAAAAGCCGCCGGAATGCAGCAACAGCAACTCCTGTTCAAGGAAATCAGGACAAAAAGACTATGAAGGCGACAAGAGAGAGCGAACCGGAACAGTCTCGGGTTAGAGCTGGAAATGGGCTACTTCAAGCCGAAATCAAACATAAAAATGGAAATGTGAATGAAAATATGAATGATTCGAATCGGAAGAAGAGAAAGAACGGACAAGATTCTCGTCGCTCTTCCAGAGGTGGGCGCAGTCAGGAAGCTTCCAATCATATCCGATCCAGTGCAGAGCGTACCGATCTGCCTGTGCAAAAGAACGATGAGGCCGTGATAGACATCATCGGCATGAACCATGACGGCGAGGGTGTAGGACGTGTTGAGGGTTTTACGCTGTTCGTTCCAGGTGCGTTACCGGGGGAAAAGGTACGGGTCAAGGTGCTGAAAACAAAAAAACAATATGGCTATGCCAAGCTGCTGGATATCGCGCAGGCTAGCCCAGACCGAATTGCAGCTCCGTGCGCCATCTACGATCAATGCGGTGGCTGTCAGCTCCAGCATATGAGCTACGAAGCGCAGCTGGGTTGGAAGCGGCAGCATGTGGTGGATGTGCTGGAGCGTATCGGGAAGCTCAGTGTGGCTACGGAGTCCAGTGAGCATACTGCAGAGGTTTTGGCTGACTCTGCGGATGGAAATGCAGACCACATGTCGCGTGTACAAGGCGTAGTCGTGCATCCTACACTCGGTATGAGTGAGCCTTGGCGGTACCGAAACAAAGCCCAAGTGCCGATTGGTGTCACCGAGGGCGGGCTTGTCGGCGGCTTCTACGCACGTGGCAGCCATCGCATCGTGGATATGAACACATGTCTCATTCAGGACGAGCGCAACGACGAAGTTGTCGCACGTGTCAAAGAGATTGGCCGAATGCTGGGCATCAGTGCATATAATGAAGAAACTGGACGCGGGCTGTTGCGCCATGTCGTGGTGAAGACCGCTTTTCGCACAGGTGAAATGATGCTAGTGCTCGTCACGAATGGGCGAGATATTCCGCACGCAGACGCGTGGATCGGCAGTATTCGTGAGCACATCCCACACGTGGCAAGCATATGCCAGAACGTGAACACGAAGCGAACGAACGTTATTTTTGGCGACGAGACTCGTGTACTGTGGGGACGTGACGTGATCTACGACTATATTGGAAACGTTCAGTTTGCGATTTCCGCACGATCCTTTTATCAGGTGAATCCTGTGCAAACGGAAGTGCTGTATAGTAAAACGGTCGAATATGCTGGACTCACAGGCAAAGAAACGGTAATTGATGCGTATTGTGGCATCGGCACGATCTCCTTGTTCCTCGCTCAGCATGCGGACCAGGTGTACGGGGTGGAGATCGTCAAAGAAGCCATCGACGATGCACGAAGTAATGCGCTGTTGAACGAAATGCGTAATGTGAAGTTTGAGGTAGGAGCATCCGAAGATGTCATTCCTGCATGGAAAGAGCAAGGCATCACCGCCGACGTTATCGTTGTCGATCCACCCCGCAAGGGCTGTGATCCACGCCTGCTCGACACCATTCTGGAGATGAAGCCAGAACGCGTGGTGTATGTATCCTGTAACCCAAGCACACTGGCGCGGGATTTAAGGATACTGGAGGATGGCGGGTATAGTACAGTGGAAGTACAGCCTGTAGATATGTTCCCACATACGGTGCATGTGGAGAGCGTGGTTTTGTTGGTACAGCGGGGTTTAGAGCAAGCGAGTATTTGAATTGGGGACGCGAGCTTGCTCGCGTCTTTCGAATTTTAAAACGAAAAGAAATATAAAAGCTTGACTTTCGCGATGGTTGAGTAGAGGCAACATACGTCTAGAAGAACGCGCTTCAGACAACAATTGAAACACAAACTGCGGATGACACATGTGAAGGATGTTAAAGTTGACTATGATTATCTTACTGAACTCGTGGAGCAATTATTAAACCAAGTTCACGAAGACAAAGATGAAGAAGCCAAGGAACGCAAGAAAAATTTAATCAATTCGCCAATGGGTTGGATGATTGTAATTATGCGACTAAGATTATGAATGCGGCTGTTGCAATTATTAAAGGTCACTTCCCACCTGCAGGCTTTGACTTTAAGTATCTTGTGAAGCTGAGTGACAGTGAACATATCATGCAGCAAGCGAACAATGTTAGCTTCGATAGAATGTTTCTTGACCTCCGAGTGAAGTGGGGAATTATGGATATTATCACAATGCTCATGCGGGAGTTGTTTAGTCGCCATCGCTACGGCTTGCAAGATTCGGATGATACGGGTCAAATCCGTGACTTATCTCTCAAGTAAGTTCTGACTATACGACACTGGCTCATGATGAAAAAATAATACACTCCTTACCTAAAATGAAATATCGAAACGGGTTGCGCGACACGATTCACGAACCAGCGGATGAAATTGTGAAAAGTTAATAGGGTCGAAACCGTTCAACAAGGTGTGTAGATGGGAGAGCATTATGAAAGAAATACAATTTTTAATGTATGATGCCGATGAAAATTGGAGGTTCTTTTTCCAGATGAAACGATCTGGGCAACCAAAAAAAACAATCGAAGAATTGTTCGATGTCGATAGAACATCAATTTCTCGTCATTTAAAAAATATTTTTGAGACTGGTGAGCTCGATGAAAAAGTGGTTAGTGCAGAAATTGCGCATACCACTCAACACGGAGCAATGGAAGGAAAGCACAAACAAAACAAACCTACTAATGAAAACATTAATAAGATTATCGAAACTCACCGAAATCGTGTACCCGTTGATAAATATGCTCATGTGGCATCACTTGAAGAAATCAAAGCAAATGAGTTTAACTTAAATATTCCTCGCTACGTGGATACGTTAGAAGAAGAGCAAGTCATTGACCTTGCCGAAGTGAGTAAGCTGGGGGAAGTTATGCCGTGCAGTATTTCTATGAACTGCGGCGCAGTACGTTATAGAAGATGGCAAGGAGGGGCGGCGCTCTTCCTTTTTTGCGAGTCTTTTGGGGAGTATGCTCCTCTATTGGGTATGATATACTCATTTAGATGTCTATGCTTAACATATACTGCCGTTTGAACTACGTTGCTTAAACATGTTATATGTGAAGAAGAAGCAAGGACATGAACAGGATAGCTTTACCATTTTGGGACCAAAGATTTGTCCTGGTATTTATAGAGGAGTTTTTGATATGACGAATAATTTTTGGCGTGAGTTGCCACGACCTTTTTTTATACTGGCACCGATGGAAGATGTGACGGATGTTGTGTTTCGCCATGTCGTAAGTGAAGCAGCCAGACCGGATGTGTTTTTTACGGAGTTTGCGAATACAGAGAGTTATTGTCACCCGGAGGGGAACAAAAGTGTACGCGGGCGTTTGACTTTTACAGCGGATGAACAGCCCATGGTGGCCCATATCTGGGGAGATAAGCCGGAATATTTTCGTGAAATGAGCATCGGTATGGCGAAAGAAGGCTTCAAAGGCATCGATATTAATATGGGATGTCCTGTAGCGAATGTAGCCGAGAATGGGAAGGGAAGCGGCCTGATCTGCCGTCCCGAAATCGCAGCGGATATCATTCAGGCCGCCAAAGCCGGGGGACTGCCCGTCAGTGTAAAAACAAGGCTCGGTTTCACTACCGTAGACGAATGGCGCGACTGGTTGACCCATATTTTGAAACAAGACATTGTGAATTTGTCCATTCATCTGCGGACAAGAGAGGAAATGAGCAAAGTAGACGCTCACTGGGAACTGATTCCGGAGATTAAGAAACTTCGTGATGAGGTGGCACCAGATACACTGCTGACCATCAACGGAGATATTCCGGACCGTCAGACCGGCTTGAAGCTCGCTGAGCAATATGGAGTGGATGGCATTATGATTGGGCGTGGTATTTTCCAGAATCCATTTGCGTTTGAGAAGGAGCCGAAGGAACACAGCAGTGAGGAATTGCTTGAACTGCTGCGGCTTCATCTAGATCTCCATGATCATTATTCAGCGCAGGAGCCACGTTCGTTCAGCCCTCTCGCCCGCTTCTTCAAAATATATGTCCGTGGATTCCGAGGGGCAAGTGAACTCAGAAACAGCTTAATGAACGCCAAATCAACAAGTGAAGTGCGTACATTGCTTGATGAGTTTGGAAGCAAGGAACATGATGAGGTAGAGTAACGTGGAAATTAAATTGCCAAGTTGGGGAACGGGCTGTTAGTAGGCATTGAAAACATAGGAGGGTATATGTCCTGGAGTAAATTGAAGCAACAACTGGAGAGCTTCCGCTGTCCTGCGTTAGACGGAAGGGTCGAATACCGAGCGACCAGTTACCGTTATTTGCCTGATAAGTCTGGAATTTGTTATATAACTGTAGATAAGAAGAACATACTCAATATGAATGATATCACTAGTCCAATCAAATGGTATCAGACGGAGTTGGAAATCAAGAATGATCCAGATATCCAAGTTCCTATCAGCAATGAAGAAATTGAAGCGATCAGAAAAGATACTAATGGGAATGTTCCGGAGGATCGTCTACAAGTAATTGCAAGAGGTAGAAAAATATCAGAGCATGCAAAGGAGCTTTTGTCAGCACAGGCCTCGTTAAGCAAGTCTAATTTTAATGTTGTAGCTAATAAGTTTTTAACTACTTCTATAGAGGAAAGCTTAGAGAGTCATGATATCTTATTGAATATTCTAGCTTTAGTGGACAGACGAGTAGGAAAAAAGCGAATATTAAACATGACCGAGAAGATGAAGTTAGAGCATCCCAGTGTGCAGTATTTTTATGAACTACGGCGTAGTACATTATGAAAATAAATAACTTTCATTGATTTTGGCACGTCGTGTCAGGGTTTGTGACAAACTTGTGCTGAAAACATGAATGAAGATTTAAAAGAAATCGGGGAACAGGTTGAATGGAGAACGGGACAAACCGGCTTCCATCATGTCTTTTCCCTGTTTTTTTATATCCGAATATATTCTGAACATAATAATGTCGTTGTTTTGCTCCGGTTTGACAAATCAAAACCACCGAACTACACTAAAAATGAATGGTTTATTCATTATTGATCGAGGGTGTTTATTATACAGGCGAAAAAAGATGAAGTGAAAAAAGAAATTGAATCAGCCGCTTTAAAGGTGTTTTTTCGAAAAGGCTTTGTAGATGCCAAAATGAGCGATATTGCGGATGAAATCCAAATTTCAGTCGGAAATATTTATACTTATTTTAAAAATAAAAAGGAGTTATTTTATTCGGTTGTTCCGCCGTCTTTAGTGGAATATTTGAAGAATGTGTTAGTGGAAAGCATTCATATCGATAACCAAACTTTTTTTGAAGAAACCAATAACGAAAAAAAATCTGCCATTGTTCAGGAACAAATCAACCTATTAACTCAATATAGCATGCAGATCGTCATTATTTTCGAAAAAAATAAAGGGACGATTTACAGCGATGCAAAAAAAGAACTGATCGATCTGATGATCGAAACCAAGAAGCCTTATTTGAAAAAAAATTATAAAAGATATGAAATCGGAACTGATGAAAATATGATTTTGCTGAACATCATTGCCAATAATGTCATCCATATGACTTTGGATTTATTGAAGAGGGATATGAGCGCCGATAGCCGGAAACGGGTTTTTGAGGCACTTAGCCTATACAGGCTGCATGGACTAAAAAGCTTGAATGAATAATGTCGACAAGTAGGCGGATATTTGCGGGACGGTCCATCATTTTTCTGGCATCAAGACAGTCCCTATATTTTTTTATCCCAAAAATGAATAGATAATTCATTATTAAACACCATGAGCGCAGCAGGAGGGAGAAACGATGGGAACAGGTTATACATTTAAGAACTGCAATGTGATTTATGGAGACGCAAAAAAAGACGTTGAAAAAATGATGACGATTTTAATTCACGAAGACGGGCTGATTCAGGAGATCGGGAAGACAAGCGATTTGGTTATTCCCAGCCATTATCAAACGATCGATGTAGCGGGGAAATATGTGATGCCTGGCCTCATTAATGCGCACGTCCATCTTTTTGCAGATGGAAAGCCATTTACGCTGTCTGCAAGCGAAGGGCTGCTGAATTTTACATTCCGTCATATTTTGGATACGAGGCTGGGCCGAAGCGTGTTAAAAAAACGGGTCAAGAAAAATGCTCTAACGGCACTGCATTCCGGTGTAACCACGATGCGCAGCGTCGGTGAATTTTTTTATACTGATGTACAGCTTCGAGATGAAATTAATGCAAACCGGTTTGTTGGCCCCAATCTTTTGGTGTCCGGGTATTTCCTGAGCGTAACGGGTGGTCATGGGGCACCCTATTTGGCTTTGATCGGCGATTCGCCATGGGAAGCGAGAAAAAATGTAAGACTCAATGTGAAAAACGGAGTAGATCTAATCAAAATATGCGTGACTGGCGGGGTACCGATGCCAACATGGTCGGCGAAGCAGGCCGCTTGCAAATGACGGAGGAAGAGGTAGCCGCCATCTGCGAGGAAGCCCATAAAATCGGTATGCGTGTAGCGGCCCATGTGGAAAGTACCGAAGGCGTAAGAATCGCGCTAAAGGGTGGGGTGGATACCATTGAACACGGTGCGGAGATGGATGAGGAGATCATAAGTCTTTACAAAAACAATCCTAGGGCATTAAAGGGCTATACCGCCTTGATTCCTACGATGCAGGCTGCGTATCCCACTGCAAAATTGGACACGGGCCTAACGAAGGTGAATGAGACTGTTAAGGAAAATTCCCAGCTTGTGTACGACTCGATGTTGAAGGGACTGCGACAGGCAATGGAACATCATATCAAAATTGGGGTTGGAACGGATGCCGCAATGTCCTACGTCACCCACTATGATATTTGGCGGGAAGTGGACGAGCTGCTTGATTCCGTTTGGTAAAATCAAATCCACCCCGTAAACTCCAGTATAGACGCTTTCGCGGATTGCGCTTCGGATTGCGCCCCTTTACGCCATTCTTTGGGCGGCTTTCCCATAAGCCTGGAGAAGCAACGGTTGAAGCTGGAAATGGAGTGAAAACCGACTTGTTCAGAGATCGAAAGAATAGAATCCTCCGTGCTTTTTAACTGCTTGCAGGCCTCTTCGATTCGAGTGCTGTTTAGGAAATCGAGAGGCGACGTCCCCATAATTTCATGGAATTTTCTTCGAAAATGAGTTGTACTTAAATGGCACAGGTCGGCCAAAAAATCCATAGTAATGGGGTTCATATAGTTTTTCGTGATGTACTCCAGAACCGGAGAAATGACAAAATCGCTTTTCAGACTATGCTCTGTTTCTTGATCTGCCAACAGTTCATTCCTGGAATGAATTCTAAGGAGTTCTATATAAAGGGATAGCAATAAGCCGTAGGCACTTTCCTGATAGTAAGGATTCTGCTGTTTTAATTCCTCTACGATTGAAGTCGCAAGTGTATAAACCTTGGGATGTTGCTCCTTATTCAATATACAGTTCATACCCTTCACTACCCACAAATTCGGCTCGAAGTTGCTATAAGCACTTTTAAATGAATGTTGAAAGAGGTCCTCTGGCGAAAAAAAGATATAAGACCAAAGACTGGCTGTATTTGGCGAACTGTACGTGGTATGAGGAAGATACCTGGGGATGAAGGTCACATCACCGGCTTTGAAGGGGACAGATTCTCCTTTGATCTCCATGAAGCCGCCATCCGAATAGCAAATACCAATCTCCAAATGGTTATGGAAATGGAGATGCTCACTTTTAATATCGGAAATCTTCCAACGCTCACCGCTTAATAGCAAGACAGGGAAATTTATGGGCAAGCTGTAGTGTCGGTATTCTATAACGGGCTTTTTTTTTCTGGGCATATTCCATACCCCCATGACTTTGATTTTAACCAGCCTATATACATCAGGATTTTGCAAAATTCGATTCCAATCGCTCCAAGGTGCAATATATAGACGAACTAGACCATTTCGATCTATATACTGTTTATTGGAAGTCGCTTATTGGATTTTTGCAAAATCATCACATAAATGATTGGAATTGCACAGTTTTGTTGCGAATATGCTTAGATGGAGACTATTTTACTGCGTACAATGGAATAAGTAAAGCGTTTTCAAAACAGTGACGAACAGCTCTCAAGCGCCTTTGGGGGCGTGTGCGAAAGAGAGGAGAACATAGATGCTTCAATTAACTTATGACAAGGAAGAGATGTTAATAGTTATCGACAAAGTCGTCAGAAAAACAATGGCGATGGATTTGACGTGGGACTGGCCTTGCGGTGTGGCTTATTATGGGGTATCCAGAGCCTATACCAAAACTGGAAATAAAGAGTATTTGAATATGCTTGTGCAATGGGCAGATGAATATATCGAGCTGGGGCTGCCGCATTGGACGGTAAACACATGTGCCATGGGTCATATGCTGATCACATTGTATGAAGAAACAGGGGACCAGAAATATTGGGATATTGTGATGAGCAAGGTGGATTATATTCGGAACCATGCTCTCAGGTTCGGAGACAATGTTCTGCAGCATACGGTATCCGTTGCTAATGATTTTCCAGAACAGGCATGGGCGGACACATTGTTTATGGCGGCATTTTTTCTGCTCCGTGTAGGAACCAAATTAAAGGATGAGGAAATGATCCAGGACGCCTTAAACCAATATTACTGGCATATCAAATACCTGCAAGACCCTAGTAGCGGTTTCTGGTACCATGGCTACAATAATGTCAAGCAGGATCACATGTCCGGATTTTTCTGGGGGAGAGCGAATGCTTGGGGAGCCTATACCATGTCGCAAGTTAAAATTCATTTGAAGGACTGGTATTTATATCCGCAGTGCATGGACGTGGAGTGTTCGCTTCGGGATCAACTGGCGGCACTAAAGGGTGTTCAAACGGAGAACGGCCTATGGCGGACGGTACTGGATGACGAGGAGTCCTACGAGGAGGTGTCTGCATCTTGCGGTATCGCGGCGGCCATGATCAATAACGGCAATCCGCTGCATACCAAATACGTGCAAAAGGCATTGGACGGCATCTTGAACCATATTAGCGAGGACGGACGGGTACTAGGTGTGTCGGGCGGCACAGCGGTTATGAAAGATCGGGATGGGTATCGCAATATTCCAAAAGACTGGATTCAGGGCTGGGGACAAGGCTTGGCGTTGGCTTTTCTATCCGATATGTTGAATTAGGAGGGATCGAAGTTGTCTAAACAAACAACGGGGGCCTTTACACTACCGGGAGAATCTGGTTATGAGGCGCTGACCCTAAAATTAGCTGAACGGTGGGGTGCCGATGTCATTCGTGATAGTGACGGCACGCAATTGTCCGACGAGATTATTAACGCTGGGTACGGCATATATTCGACAATCTGTATCATCAGAGATCATAACGAGTGGGCGTCCCACAATCTTGACAAGCTGCAGCAGTGTTTTTTAATTACAAATCCGAAGGTAGCTGTACAAGATTATATATCCATCTATCTGATGGAGGATTTTTTTGCTGAACAATTCAGAGTTAATGATTCCAAAGAGGCGTTTAACTATTGGCAGGTTTTTGACAGAACGACTGGGGAGGAAGTTCCAAGAGAACAGTGGAATTATGAAAGGGAATCTGGAAATGTGGTGATTACCGGAATTGTTCCTTGGCATAAATACACCGTAAGCTTCATGGCCTACCGGATCTGGGAAGAGATTTCCATGTACAATCACACAACGAATCATTGGGACAAAGAGCATTTGATGCAGATAGATCCTATCTATGTAGAAACGCAAAAGTATCTGCTGGATTGGATGGAGGATTGGTGTCTCCAGCATAAGGAAACCACGGTTGTTCGGTTTACCTCCTTATTTTATAATTTCGCCTGGATTTGGGGCAGCAATGAGCGCAATCGCCATCTGTTCTCTGACTGGGGATCATACGATTTTACGGTAAGCTCAAGAGCGCTTGATCTGTTTGCCAAGACATACGGGTATTCGATGACTGCCGAGGATTTTGTGAATGGCGGAAAATACCGCGTCAGTCATATCCCGGCTGAGAAGCGCAAGCTGGATTGGATGGCATTTATCAATGATTTTGTGATTGAATTTGGCAAGAAATTAATTGACATTGTGCATAGGCACGACAAGCTGGCCTATGTTTTCTATGATGACAGTTGGGTTGGCATGGAGCCTTACAATGACCGTTTTCAAGAGTTTGGATTTGACGGGTTGATTAAATGTGTGTTCTCAGGTTACGAGGCGAGACTTTGCTCAGGTGTAAAAGTGAATACACATGAGATTCGGCTGCATCCATACTTATTTCCGGTTGGTTTAGGCGGGCTTCCTACCTTTATGGAAGGGGGGAACCCCACGCTGGATGCCAAAAAGTATTGGATTAATATTCGGCGCGCCTTGCTGCGGGAGCCTATTGACCGAATTGGACTGGGCGGATATTTGCACCTTGTAGAGCCTTACCCGGATTTTTGCGATTACATCGAAAAGATCGCCAATGAATTCAGAGAAATTAAGGAACTGCACCATGAAGGCAAGCCCTATCATATTAAGACGAAGGTAGCTATTCTGCATAGCTGGGGAAAATTGAGATCGTGGACATTGTCCGGACATTTCCATGAAACGTATATGCATGATTTGATTCATGTCAATGAGGCTTTATCCGGATTGCCGATTGAAGTGCAATTCATTGATTTTGAAGATATCCGTCAGGGAATTCTACAGGATTGTGATGTAGTGATCAATGCTGGCTCTGCCGGTTCAGCATGGAGTGGTGGGGAGTACTGGAATGACAACAAGTGTGTGGACTTACTGACGAAATGGGTCTATGAGGGTGGTACCTTTATTGGCATCAACCAGCCTTCTGCGGTTGAAGGTCACGACAGCTTTTTCAGAATGGCACATGTTCTTGGACTGGATGAGGATACAGGCTCCAGAGTAGGTCATGGAAGATGGACTTATGAGGTTAGGGATGAGCATGGATTGGTGCCTGAAGGAGCCAGTATAACGCCAAAGAATAGCATTTATCTTACTGATGGGTCAGCTGCGGTAGTGGAAGAAACGAGTGGTATGATAACACTGTCTACACATGCCTTCGGTAAAGGAAAGGGGATCTACCTTCCTTCTTTCGAATTCAGCTGGGAAAATACAAGGTTGCTGCTGAATTTGATTCGCTTTGCAGGCAATGAGTTACATGAAACGAAGTACATTACGGATAACCTATATACAGAGTGTGCTTATTATCCAGAAAGTAAAATGTTGGTTGTTATTAACAATAGCGATCAACTTCAAAGAACGACGATTGAAACGGAATATGGCAAACAAACCATGGAATTAGAACCGTATGACACCATGATCACCCATATCGGCTTAACAAAATCGGTATAGGAACGGAAAATATGAGAAGTAGCGGTATCAAGCCCTCCTTTATTTTAAGGAAGGGCTTTTTGTTTCCGCACCTCCAGAAAATCAAGCCAATTTA
>NZ_JBBOTK010000013.1:0-96226 GCF_038005565.1 Paenibacillus sp. FSL R10-2748 | reverse complement strand
TCTTTTTTTGCATATACGTATACTTTAGAAATATCCTTACAAAAGGAAGGTAACATTTTTGTTACGGAATGTAAGAGTAAACCCTGTATAATATAGGTATTGAATCCCATACACACACGCTGCATTATTGCAGAATTATGCAAACTCCATCATAGGATTTTGTATAGTCAATCAGGCTGGTAAGGAGGGAAGATCATGCGGCGAAATAAATGGCTTGCTCTATTGGTGCTATTCAGTGTCGCTGTCGCGATTCTTACCGGGTGCGTGGAGGAGGAGCCTTCTTGGACATCGTTTGAGGGTGCTGCCAATGAGAAGACGTTTCCGGTTCCCAAAGAAGCTAGTAAAACCGATCGGGCCAGCAGTAATTCGGACATGGACTATGTTCGCTATGCACTGCCAGCATTGAAGGAAAGTGATAGTCTACCTGCTCCTTATCTAGAGGAGATTGCAGCTTGGGGCTGGACTGAGGAACCGAATTTATCCACCTCGAATCAGAAGGTGTTTCAGAAAAATAAACACATGGTGCATTTATCTGTGCATGATGGTTCTTTTACTGTATTGGTTCCAAAAGACAGAAAGGCTGTTGTGAAGAGCAAAAGCGTGGATCTTAATTAGGGACACGGTTTTTAACCGAGTAAGTAGCATAGGATTTATTGTAGATCATATTTTTAGTAAACTCATAGCGTATTGTATGCTGTGTATAATGATGAATGAAGAGATCGGATATGGGGAAGCACTCAGAACTGCAGTTGAGTAGGGGTGGCTTCCTTTTATATATTTGCATGTTGATCAAATGCTCTACATGAATAACGAGGATAATGATGAGGAAAAGTTTACTTGATAAGCGAATATAACGATTACAGTTGTTAAGTCACAAAAAAAGGAGTAACCGGTTGAGGTTGCTCCTTTTTTATTGCTTCGGTCTATATGGGTGTAGGTTAGTTCAGACCTGAATTTTCTATCTGTACGGATAATGAGTGGTTAGATTTACTGTTGATAATATGAGGCATCTTCATCGGTAAACTTCAACATGCCGTCTTTTCTCTCGCCTGTAAGCCGACTGAGGATGTATAGACGCGGTGCAATAAGCCATAGATGCCAGAAGAGTAAGGATACAGTAAAGGCTGGTGGAGACCAGAGAATGAATACGGCTGATAAGCAGATACCGATCCAGAGGGTATGTATGTGCACACGACGAAAGATGCTATAGCCTATATACTGGTCTGTCATATAGCCTAGCCAAGGTAATTTACGATGGAATGCCCAGCGTTTGCGGAAGGATGTTCCGCCACCGATGTATAGGACAGATCGTGAGATTACGAAGTGTACCCATAAGGTTAGGAAAAAGGCAAGAGCAAACAAAAACACGCTAGTCCAGGAAAAGGCAAGAAGCAGAAAGAGAAGCATAATAATAGGTAATGTGATGTGACTCCATATTAGTTGACGCGGTATACTGATTTTTTTAATGAGCTTGTAGTGATAGTAGGTAGCTTTGGTTCCGGTTTCCTCTGTCATGCGAACAGTCCTTTCATTAATCTACTGCATCACAAGTGGCTTCCCGTCCACAGCCGGAAAAAGGGACGGTACTTCGCTCATGCCGCTTTAAATAAGCATTTAATCGTTTTTGTAGAAATACAGAATGATCAACATCCAGTGTTAGCTAGCCTACTCTATAATTAATGGAAAAGCTATCACTGATGAAGTGTTCAAGGGCTCCGATGAAAGGGTATCCATACATAAGAGCTTTTCTTATTATATCGGCATAGACGGCTGTTTTTTAAACATACGGGGTACAAACACCATAATGGCCCAGAAGGAATATATATAGAGTATATCGTCGAACTGGGCTATGAAAAGGTTTAAAATAGTAGAAAGTGCCCCATACTAATAGTAAAAGAAACAAGGTGGGATGGATATGCATGATCAAGGCGGCCACCGCTGCATTATATGCGGGCAGCACAAGCATGAAGGCATTTTTATCGTTTCCGAGTTTATCTGTGATACGTGTGAAGCTGAAATGGTGCACACGGATGCAACTGATGCCAAATATCATTTTTTTATTGATCAATTAAAGCAAATCTGGGTACAGAAAAATGCATAATATCCTTTGCTAATTAGTCTTTGAAGGATTGGCATTCCAAGGTCTGTCGATACGGGCCTTTTTTTCTGTGAGTAAAAGTAGGATTCCGCTTGATTTTACGATAAAATAAGGTAGATATAAAGCTTTGTTTGGAAGGATTGCAGAATGATGGGGAAAAAGGCGGTACATGCACCATTAATGGAAGCTCTAATACGTTACCGGACTCAGGGCAATGCTTCTTTCCATGTACCCGGTCATAAAAATGGACAAGTATATGAGCATGAAAATATTGCGTCTCTGTTGCAAGAAGTGATGTCTATTGATGCGACAGAAATTTCTGGACTGGATGATTTGCATCACCCAGAAGATGTGATTCGTGAAGGGCAGGGACTGGCTGCAAAGTGCTTTGGTGCTGAAGAGAGCTTTTGGCTAATTGGAGGAAGCACGGTCGGTAATTTGGCTATGATTTTAACTGTATGTACGGAGCCGGGAGATCTACTGCTGGTACAGAGGAATGTGCACAAATCTGTCCTGAACGGTCTCATGCTGTCAGGGGCTAACGCGGTATTCCTGGATCCGGAAATAGATACACTAAGCGGACTGGCGGTTGCCCCAACGACGGATACAATAAAGGCTGCACTGAAGGCCTATCCTTCGGCTAAAGGGGTGTTACTTACACTACCTAATTACTATGGGATGGGGCATGACCTGACGGCAACGGCTAAGGCTTGTCATGCAGCCCATGTGCCGCTATTGGTAGATGAGGCACACGGTGCCCATTTTGGGTTGCATCCTCGTTTGCCAGCCTCTGCGCTGTCCTGCGGGGCTGATGTAGTCGTCCAGTCGACACATAAAATGCTTCCAGCGATGACCATGGGTGCCATGTTACATGTGCAGGGAGAGAGAATCCATCGGGAACTGCTTCGTCAGCGGTTGGCGATGGTGCAGAGCTCTAGCCCTTCTTATCCGTTAATGGCTTCACTGGATTTGGCAAGATGGTATATAGAGGCGTATGGAGCGGATGCTTTTACAGTGGGCTTAGCGGCGGCAGATGCTTTTAGAAAGGGCCTGGAGCAGCTCCCACGCTTTCGCTTGCTAGAACCTACACAGCAGGTACTAGAGGGGAAAGGCGCTCACAGGGGAATCTCTGAGGTCCTAGAAAGGGCTGAGGAGGGAATAAGCGGATATTCAACCCAGGACCCTTTTAAATTGGTGCTGTATGATACATGGGGGATACTGGATGGGTTTGGACTCAAGCATGAGTTGGAGACTTATGGATGTACTCCAGAGATGAGCGACGAAAAACATGTTGTTTTATTGTTTACGTTAGGCTCTACGCCTAAGGATGCGAGTCACCTGTTGCAGGCTCTTGTGCATATAGATAATGATATAAGATTTAAGGAGACGGCTGGTGAGCCGGGGGCAACGGAAAAAGAGCTGCAAAGACTCGAATTAGATTTTTCCACGTGGAACAATGATAGAATGAAGGGATACTCTAGTCCGGTGCCGTTTGGACTTCGACCGATTAGCCCGGATCAGATAGAGAACGTGTCTGTAGAGGATTCCGCTGGCAGGGTAGCGGCTGAAATGATTATCCCGTATCCTCCAGGTATTCCGCTGTTATATACAGGAGAAACAATCACAGAAGCGATTGCACTGCGGATGAGTCGTCTACGTGAGCTGGGAGCCAAGTGGCATGGGATAGCAGATGAAAGTATGCTTACAATTCGGGTATTCCGTTTACAATAAAGATTAGATACTAGAGACTTAACAAATACAGAAGACTGAATAAAAGAAGCATACGTAGCCTGTGGGTGACTTTTATTTTTCAGGCAGGAAAGCAGGGAATAACATGAATCGCAAAGGCATTTTTATCACACTGGAGGGGGGAGACGGCTCCGGTAAAACAACTATGATTCAACGGCTGGCGAAGTTTATGGAGGAAGAAGGCTATCCAGTCATCACGACGAGGGAGCCGGGTGGCATCGAAATTTCCGAAAAGATTCGCTCTATCATTTTGGACCCTGCTCATACCAGTATGGATGCTCGAACAGAGGCACTTTTATACGCGGCGGCGCGGCGTCAGCATTTGGTGGAGAAGGTAAAGCCGGCTATTGAACAGGGAGCTATCGTATTATGTGATCGTTTTGTGGATAGTAGCTTGGTCTATCAAGGATTTGCAAGAGGGATCGGAATTGAAGAGGTAGCTTCAATTAATCGCTTCGCGGTGGATGATTGGGAGCCGGATGCCACATTTTATCTGGATATTGAGCCCGAATTGGGATTGGCAAGAATTAATGCGTCACGAGGAGCAGAAATGGACCGCCTCGACATGGAGAGTATATCGTTTCACCATAAGGTGCGAGAGGCATATTTGGAGTTGGCTCGCAAATTTCCGGAGCGAATTACAATTGTTGATGCATCTCCGGCGCCAGAGCAGGTGGAGCAAGTATTGAAGGATTTGCTGAAAAAGCGGTTTGTTCAGAATTTTAGCATATAATTGTCGAAGGATATACGGTAAAATTGAGCTAGGGACAAGGTTGTCTCTAATATGACTTGAAGGAGGAATACAGGATGAAGCTGATTATTGCGATTGTACAGGATAAGGACAGTAATAGATTATCCAGCGGACTGGTGAAAGCTAATTTCCGTGCTACCAAATTGGCGAGCACAGGAGGATTTCTGCGTGCAGGTAATACGACATTTATGATCGGTGTTGATGACAATCAGGTGGACTCATTAATGAACGTCATTCGCAGCAGTTGCAAGGTTCGTGAACAGCTGGTCACACCCGTTACCCCTATGAGCGGGACGACGGATTCCTATTTACCGTTACCTGTTGAAGTGCAGGTGGGTGGAGCGACGGTATTCGTGATGCCTGTAGACCGTTTCGAGCATTTCTGAATCTACACAATAGGGCCTATTCTGCCGATATGATAGGGGAATCGCCTGTATCTTCTCACATGATGGGAGTGAGGGCAGATCCACTAAAACGGCAGCGCTACAGCGTAGTCCCCGGAAAGCCGAAGAAACCCCGAGTTCTAGTTTGAACTGTTCATGAAGGGGGAAAGTGGAAGCATCCGGGGAGAAAGCAGGTTTATATGAAAATAAATCCGGGCTATCGCCCTTTACAAAGTACATTGTCTACAAATGAAATGAGTGCAAAGCCAATTCAGCCCAAGAGCTTCTCCGACGTTATGCAGCAAAATGGGGAGCAGGCTTCGCAGGAGGAATTGAATCGGCGCTTTAAGGAAATACAAATGCAGGGAGATCGTCTTGCACGTTCAATGACGATTCGTGAGTTGAAGGCTTATAAGATGCTGGTTAAACGTTTTTTGGAAGATACAGTTCGGCGAGGCGTGTCCATGAAGGACACAAAGGGTTGGGATCGCCGGGGACGCAGCAAACGTTATAAGCTGATTGATGAAGTGGATGAGCTGTTGCTCAAAATGGCGGATGAGCTGCTTGAAACTGAACAAGGCAAGATTGAGCTTTTGCAAGGGGTCGGTGAGATCAGAGGATTGCTGATTAATCTCTCATTTTAATGCAGACTTATGTTATAAATGAATACAGACGGGCTGTTGCCACGAAGAAATAATCTGCTTGCTGATCATGCTGGCAGATTATTTTTGACTATGTATATGTGGGCAGACGTGATACGGAAATAGCAGCAGTTGCCCCGAAAAACGAGGATTTGAAGTTGGAATCATGAAAATAGCAACAAAGTTTGCCCGGAAGAACAACGGTTTGCTGAGGGATCACAGTTGTTTTCAGTGGAGAAAGTGAGGAAATATGTCTTTTCAACATATAATGGGCCAGGATGTAGCCAAAAAAATGCTGCAAAGTGCACTACGGAATCATACGGTCAACCATGCCTATGTTTTTAGCGGGCCGCCGGGAAGCGGGCAGATGAACATGGCGCAGATCTTTGCTAAGGCTTTATTTTGTGAGCGACAGACGGATGATGCATGTGGGGAGTGCTTGTCGTGCCGTAAGGTAGAGCACGGGAATCATCCAGATTTGCACATTGTAGAGCCGGATGGAGCTACGATTAAAATTGATCAGATTCGCGGGCTTCAACGTATATTTTCTTACAAATCTGAAAGCTCCAATCCGAAGGTATATATTATTCGACAGGCGGATACCATGACAGTGCAAGCTGCTAATAGCCTACTTAAATTTCTAGAGGAGCCCCAGATTCCAGTGGTCGGTATACTCATTTCTGAAAATGGACAGGCGTTGCTACCTACGATTCAATCACGGACGCAGCAGGTTCCTTTCCACGCTTTACAGCCGGAAGTGATGATGCAGGCGTTAATTGGGGAAGGCTATACGGCAGGGCTTGTCCGGTCGGTCGTTCATATTGCTTCAGGACTGGAATCATGTAGAGAAATTCTCCAGCAGAATTGGTTTGCAGAAATTAGAAACGTAGTGTTACAATTAGTGAAGGAGTCCATGAGTCGGGGGAGCTCGTCTATTATTCTGGCTCAACAGAAGATTTTTAAAACTGGACTTTCTGAACACCTGGATATTCTGTTTCATCTGTTTCATTTGTGGTTTAAGGATATGCTTCATTTCCGTTACGGAAGGCACGAAAGCATTGTTTTCATAGATCATTTGGAGTCCGTCTCCAAATTGGCAATCACCCGCAGCACGGAACAATGGGTCTCTTATATGGATTTGGCCGCGAATTGCAGGAAGAAGCTCCGTTTTCACGTCAACGGGCAATTATGCGTGGAGCAGCTTCTGATTGGGTTGTCCGATACAAGCGGTTCTATCACCGGCTAACAGGAAGGCGCGCTTGTTCCACTCTGCACAATCCGCGACGCCAGGTTCCCGGTTTGTGCGACAGTGAGACTTCAATTGCGGCCATTCGTACAATGTCGGCTTCAAATGAGGTTTAGTGGCATACAAGGGGGTTAATTTTTGTATAGTGTAGTGGGTGTCCGTTTCAAGAAGGCGGGCAAGACTTATTATTTTGATCCGCTGGACCTTCCAGTGGAGAAAGAAAACTGCGTCATTGTAGAGACCGCGCGCGGTATTGAATATGGCAAGGTTGTAGTGGGCAAAAAAGAGGTAAATGATTCGGATGTTGTCCTGCCCTTAAAAAAAGTCATTCGTATTGCTGGGGATGATGATGCTCTTGTTGTAGAAGAGAATAAATTGGCGGCCAAGGATGCATTCGGCACGTGTTTAAATAAAATTAAAGACCATGGCCTTAAAATGAAGCTGGTAGATGTAGAATTTACATTTGACCGCAATAAGATCATT
This sequence comes from Paenibacillus sp. FSL R10-2748, assembly GCF_038005565.1. Lineage (NCBI taxonomy): Bacteria > Bacillati > Bacillota > Bacilli > Caryophanales > Paenibacillaceae > Paenibacillus > Paenibacillus sp. FSL R10-2748. The sequence goes on along the minus strand of NZ_JBBOTK010000013.1, from coordinate 88,875 downwards.
TTTTATTTTACGGCAGAGGGTCGGGTGGATTTTCGAGAGCTTGTAAAGGACTTGGCCAGTATTTTTCGTACACGGATCGAGCTGCGGCAGATCGGCGTACGGGATGAGGCTAAAATGCTTGGCGGAATCGGACCTTGTGGACGTATTCTGTGTTGCTCCTCATGGCTGGGGGATTTTGAGCCGGTATCTATTAAGATGGCGAAGGATCAGAGTTTGTCGCTGAATCCGACGAAGATTTCCGGGTTGTGCGGGAGATTGATGTGCTGCCTCAAGTTTGAACATGATAACTACGAAAGCATGCGAGAAGAGCTACCTCAGGTGGGTAAGATGGTTATCACCTCTTTGGGAGAAGGTAAAGTCGTAGGTGTGAATGCAGGTCATCGCACGGTGCATGTTCAACTGTTTGAGATCAGTAAGGTCAAGGAACTTCCAATGGACGATGTAGTCGTCAAGTAAACCATTAGGTTGCTTCGGGGTGGAAACTTGGATAAATTAAATGTTTTTGCGCGTATTCACGAAATGGAAACCCAAATGGGACAGTTGCATAGCGATCTGGGTGAATTGAAACTGGCAGTAAAAGAGCTGCTGGAGGAAAATCAACGACTAACGATTGAAAACGAACAGGTGCGCAAGATGCTCAAACGTGAAACCTCTGGAGAAGAAAAGACGGCAAACAAGCCGAAGCTTCCTCCTCCGATCGTCATTAAGGATGAAGGGCAAACGGGTGAGGTCGTGGGCGAAGGCTACGACAATCTAGCAAGGCTGTATCATGAAGGATTTCATATATGCAACGTGTATTACGGACATTTGCGAACGGAAGGCGATTGCCTCTTCTGTCTGTCATTTTTGAATAAATAAAAACAAGCCGTAGGAGCAAGATGCCTACGGCTTTTTTGTAAGGAAGTATGAGTGAAAAGCGATTTTGGTTATAAAAGATGGGAGAGCATTATGGACGAAAATGAAAAGAAGTCTGAACGAATTGATGATTTACTTTCACATAATTTGCGCATTATCCAAAGTGATGAAGTATTCAGCTTCTCGATGGACGCGGTCTTGCTGGCACGTTTTGCTGGTATTCCACAGCGTGGAAAGATCCTGGATCTGTGTACTGGCAATGGGGTTGTCCCGTTGTTGCTAACGACACGAACAAAAGCGTCTATTGAAGGAATTGAGATTCAACCACGCTTGGCAGATATGGCTAGACGTAGTGTCAGCTTGAATGGATTAGAAGCAGCAATTCAGATTCGGGAAGGGGACCTACGTGAGCTGGTTCACATCACGGGACATGGTGTTTATGATGCGATTACCGTGAATCCCCCCTATATGCCGCTAAATGGTAGCGATATCAAGCTGAATCCTCACCAGGCAATTGCCCGTCATGAAGTGAACTGTACACTGGAAGAAGTCATTCAGGCATCCACCCGGCTTGTCCGTAATGGGGGCAAAGTATCCATGGTTCATCGCCCGCAGCGATTGGGTGAGATTATAACCTTGATGCGTAATCATAGTTTGGAACCCAAACGAATACGTTTTGTTCACCCACGAGTTCATATGGAAGCCAATATGGTACTGGTTGAAGCATTACGTGACGGCAAACCGGAGGTTCGTCTGTTGCCTCCGCTCATTGTATATCAGGAAAATGGGAATTATACTCAGGAAATAAGAGATATCTATGGAGAAGTAAGCAAGGGGGATTCTGTGTGAAAGCAGCTGTACAAAAAAGCTTTAGTACCAGCGAAGAAGAACGGGGAAAGTTGTATCTTGTTGCAACACCCATTGGGAATCTGGACGATATGACCTTTAGGGCGATTAACACCTTAAAATCATGTAGTATTATCGCTGCCGAAGATACGCGGCAGACACGCAAACTGCTCACCCATTTCGAAATTACACCGGATATGCTCTTCAGTTATCATGAACATAATAAGGCTGCCAGTGGGCCTGAACTGATACGTTATATAATAGAAGGAAAAAATTTGGCACTGGTTAGCGATGCAGGTCTACCGGCCATTTCTGACCCTGGTTCGGATCTGGTCAAGCTGGCACTGGAAGCGGAAATTAGCGTCATTCCTATCCCAGGAGCAAATGCGGCACTATCGGCTTTAATTGCCTCAGGACTGGATACAGAAAGGTTCACCTTCGCTGGCTTTCCACCACGGGAGAAAAAGGATCTAGAGAAGCTGTTGCTATCGTTTCAGGTATCTCACGGCACAATTATTTTTTATGAATCGCCTCATCGCATTGTGAAGACATTGATGGTGTTGAAGGAAACATTAGGTTCACGCAAAGTGGTGCTTGCGCGTGAGCTGACCAAGCTGCATGAGGAATGGGTTCGGGGAACCGTGGAGCAATGCCTTGCTAGACTAGAGGGAAATCCACCGATTGGTGAATATTGCCTGGTGGTTGAAGGAAAAGACGAAGAGGAAGAGGAACAGGAACGTCAGGCGTGGTGGCAGTCCTTATCTTTGGAGTCCCACGTCGCACATTACGAGGCAGAGGGACTTACACGTAAGGATGCAATGAAGCGTACAGCCACAGATCGTTCAATCTCCAAGAGAGATGTTTACAACGCACTCTTATGAATATCTGTCTAAACAAAAAAGGGCCTTCCAACGGTTGGGTTCAAACCGTGGAAGGCAACAAGGAGTATATATGAAAAAGGTTAGAATTAACAATATCTGATAAGTCTATTATATACTAAAATTCTCAGTTTGTCACAGGTGTTGGGATTTCAGAAATGCAATCTTGGCAAACAATTTTCCCTTTGAAGTAAATTACGTTCTCAGCATTGCCGCAGAAGATACAAGCAGGCTCGTATTTTTTAAGCATGATGCGTTCGCCATCAACATAAATTTCCAAAGCGTCTTTCTCTCCGATTCCCAGGGTACGACGCAATTCGATTGGAATAACAACACGTCCGAGCTCGTCAACTTTTCTTACAATACCAGTGGATTTCATCATAATAAATCAGGCTCCTCTCGCCGTTTAAAATAATATAAGTGTCATGATTCGACAAAATTTTCTCTTTTCTGATATTTACTATACCAACGATTCCCAAAACAGTCAACCTTAAAAATGTAGTAACAGTCTGATTATGCAAAAGTATTTAGATTAAAGACCTTTACTCATGTGTATTGCCTTATCTTATTGATGATTTATTCAGTTTGTCGATTTGGAAATGTCGAAAAACTATAATTCGACATATTACGACAAAGAATGTCGAATGAGGGAAATCATTTAGGATTTTATTGTATTTTAATCCATTATTCCGAATATTAAAGGAGCTGATATCTTGCACCAGCCACTCAGTGAAGAAAAAGTTTTTAAAGACCCGGTACATAATTACATCCATGTTCAGGATACTGTGATATGGCGGTTGATCAACACGCCAGAGTTCCAACGTTTACGGCGCATACGGCAGTTAGGCACATCGTATCTTACGTTTCATGGAGCGGAGCATAGCCGTTTTTCACATTCATTGGGCGTATATGAGATTACGAGACGTATTATTTCTCAATTTGAACGTGGAGATTTCCCAGATTGGCCGAAGGAGGAAAGGCTGGTTGCTCTGTGTGCAGCCCTATTGCATGATGTGGGGCATGGCCCATTTTCTCATTCAATTGAGGAAGCCTTTCATATGAACCATGAGGATTGGACATGCCGCATTGTACTGGGAGACACGAAGATCAACGCTGTGCTACGGCAAGTCGACGACAAGCTTCCACAAAAGGTGGCTGCGGTTATAGCCAAAACGTATGATAAGCCAATCGTTGTCAACTTGGTAACCAGTCCGCTAGATGCTGACCGTATGGATTATTTGTTGCGGGATGCTCATTCGACAGGTGTCAACTACGGCACAATTGATTTGGATCGTATTTTACGACTGCTACGTCCTCATAATGGGAGAATTGTTGTGAAGGAATCAGGCATGCATGCAGTAGAAGATTATTTAATGTCACGCTACCAGATGTATTGGCAAATTTATTTTCATCCTGTAACACGCAGCTCGGAAATCCTTTTACGTAAAATTTTCAAGCGAGCAAAGGAATTGTTTAAAAACGGATATGAGTTTGGTTTTCTGCTGGACCCGCTGCCGGATCTGTTGAAAGGAGAGCTTACAGTAGAGCAATATCTGATGCTCGACGAGTCATTAATCCAGACCGTATTTAGCCAGTGGAAACGAGAAAAGGACGAGATTTTAAGTGATTTGAGCAGCCGTTTTATGGACCGTAGATTGTATAAATATGTAGAGATTGAAAATATGGATACAGATACCATTGACAGTATTAGAGAAGCTTTGAAAGAGGCTGGTTTGCACCCTGAATATGATTTTGAAATTGATTTTCCGACAGATCTTCCTTATGATGTGTTTCGGCAGGGTGGCTCGACGGACAACCAGATTTTACTGCTTGGACGTCAGGGCGAGGTGAGTGAAATATCCGAAGTTTCGGAAATTGTGCGCTCAATAAGTGGTATTCACCGAGGAAAATATCATATGTATTTTCCCCAGAATAAATTGAACGCGGTAAAAGACAGGCTTCCTGCCGAAATAAGGAATTATTTTGTCAAAGAATAGACAACTATATAGAAATGTAAGTAAAAAAAGGAGATGTAAACCTTGGATTTATTCGACACTCATACTCACTTGGATGCGCCACAATTTGACGAAGATCGTGAAGAAGTTATAGCACGTGCTGTCGAATCAGGAGTAACACGGATGATCAATATCGGATTTAATCGTGAGACCATTCCATCCACTATGAAATTGGCCGAGACGTATGATTTTATTTATGCGGCAGTTGGATGGCATCCGCAGGATGCTATTACAATGCAGGAGGGCGATCTAGAATGGATTGCATCGTTATGCAGTCATAAAAAGGTTGTAGCCATCGGAGAGATCGGTCTGGATTATTATTGGGATACATCACCGAAGGATGTGCAGCATCGGGTGTTTCGAAATCAAATTGGTCTGGCTCGTGAGCTCAAAATGCCCATTGTTATTCATAACCGGGATGCACATGAAGATATTGTTAGGATATTGCGCGAGGAAAAAGCGAGTGAGATTGGAGGAGTCATGCACTCCTTTTCGGGTAGCTGGGAGACAGCCAAAATGGTGCTGGATATGGGATTTCACCTTTCCTTTGGTGGTCCAATAACGTTCAAAAATGCCAAGCAGCCAAAAGAGGTGCTCGCACAGGTGCCGCTGGACCGTCTGCTCATTGAAACTGATGCTCCCTATCTGACGCCTCATCCGTTTCGTGGGAAGCGAAATGAGTCTGCACATGTGAGACTGGTAGCAGAGGCTGCAGCCCAAATCAAAGGGATTACAGTGGAGGAATTAGTGTCAATAACGACCCAAAATGCCCTGGAACGATTTGACATTCAATGAAAAAGTGAAGAAATCGATCAAAATAAAGAGATAGACGAAGCTAATCATGAATTTGTTGCAGGAAACTCGAGAATATTACAATATTTTAACCGAATATTTTAAAAAATGTACTTGAAACCTGCTTTACAACATGCATAGAAACAGGATATCATCTTTTCAGTGAATTGTTGTTTGAATGTAAACATCAACAAGTCATTTCATGAACCAGTCTCGCTGAGTCCCTTTTACAGGGAACGGGGGAACCGATATGGCTTACAGTACGTCCGGCATATGTGCAAGAAGGGAACGTCTCTTCCGCCAGGCCGGCTCGACCGAAATTCTTTCCCCGGATGGGATTGAATAGGTGGAGGAGCCGTATTTCGATTTCTTTCTGGGTCTTCGGGGTGAATGTGAAGGCGACCGCCATGAGCGGTTGACCCAAGCTAGGGCGACTCTCTACGTCCGAACCCGACAGCTAACCCCGTAAGCGTAACAAGAGAGAAGCCATCTCGTGCATGAGTTTTCCCGCATATTCACACATGCCGGAAGCCACGAAAGAGCTCTCTAGTCTCTTTCTCTGGCTTTTTTTGTTGTGAATAAAAGAAAATCTGTCATCATACTGTGGTTAAACAGGGGAGGACAGCATGCCGCGAAGACGGGTACATGGTGCAGGACAGTCGCAGTTTGGGCTTGTCTTGTAGAAAATCTGTTATAGTCACGTCAAATCTCAACTATGTCTTACTCCAGACGGCGGGCTATGTAAGGAGGACGGAGGAAATGGGCATTTTCCAAAAAAAGGATACCCATGAGTCACGCTCATCCAGCATGTCTTACGTATTGCGTTGGAAGCAAGAGAATGTGCGCCAGGCTGCTTTGGTTGCTATATTTCTAATCGCGCTAACGATTATGATTTCAATTCTGATGTACACGCAATCTAAAAAACAAGTCTTTTTTGTCATCGATGGCAAGGCGTCTGCGGTAGAAACCCGGGAATCCAAGCTTCAAGATTTGCTGAGCGAGCATTCCATTTCACTTCAGCCGCATGATACAGTTTCCATGCCGCTAAATGGAGCAATACAGGATGGCGATCGCGTAGTCATTAAACGTGCCAATCAAGTCAAAGTATCTTCAGGCAATGAGACGAAAAAGCTGTACACAACAGAAAATACAGTAGAAGGTGCCATTCGTACCTCGGGCTATAAATTATCATCAACGGATAAAGTTTATCCTGCGTTGGATGCCTCTGTTTCGTCTAACATGGACATAAAAATCGTCCGTGTGAAGAAACAGCAGGTCGAACAGAAAAAACAGGTGCCTTATCAGGTCATCAAAACGGCCGATCCGAGTCTTTATAAAGGCGATAATCGGGTCATTCAAAGCGGCAAATCGGGTGTGGTCGTCCAGCACGTTCAAAAGGTATATCATGATGGAAAGTTGGTATCCAAACAGCTGGTTAACAAGGAGGTTGCACAGAACCGTGTGGATAAAGTCATTGCAGTAGGAACGAAGAAAAAACCGGTCGTTCTGGCTGCTTCCGTCGGTCCCAATGATGCGGTTAAGGCAACAACGGTTAGTTCGGGCAGTGCTGTCCGTAAAGCAGGCGTCAATTTTAAATATAGCAAAGTTTTACAAAATGTCTCCATGACGGCGTATTCCTCACAGGAGCCAGGTATCGGTACACGTACTGCATCCGGCGCACGTGTCACGGAAGGACGCACCATCGCGGTCGATCCGAGTGTAATTCCAATCGGCTGGTGGGTGTATATCGAAGGGGTGGGCTTCCGCCGTGCGGAGGATACCGGTGGCGCGATTAAAGGCCACAAAATCGATGTGTATTATGAGAGTTTGAGCCGAGCCAACCAATTTGGTCGTAAGCACGGTAAAACCGTTTATGTTATCGGACCGGTAAAGCCTGAAATCAACTAAAACAGGTTGTGTATGTTGAGGGCAATGCGATAGTATTAACAACATAGTTATGCCATGCTAAGAAGAGGATATCCTCTTCTTATTTTGTTTTCAAAAGCAGGGAAAGATAAATATAGCTTGCTGTGTAGCAGTGGAGGGAAACGCAAATGATCAAGGAAGTGATCGTGGTAGAGGGCCGGGATGATACGGTGGCCATTCGCCGCGCTGTTGAAGCGGATACGATAGAAACTGGCGGCTCCGCCATTAATAAAATGACGCTGCGTAAAATTGCATTGGCGCAGGAGCGGCGGGGGGTCATCATTTTAACCGATCCCGATCATGCAGGGGAGCGCATCCGTAAGATTATCGCTTCCAAGGTACCCGGCTGCAAGCAGGCCTTTATACCCGAGGCAGAAGCGACGCGTAAAGGAGATATTGGCGTGGAGAATGCCTCACCGGAAGCGATCAGACACGCTCTTGCACGGGTCCATACGACAGTGGAAGGCGCCGACCCGCTGATTGAGTGGGCGGACCTGATTGATGCTGGACTCATCACCCATCCCAATGCTGCTGCACGCCGTATGGCCTTAGGGAATGTGCTGGGTATTGGTTATTGTAACGGAAAGCAGCTACATAAACGGCTCTCTGTATTTCAGATCAGCCGCGAGGAATTTGCCGGGGCGCTGGCACAAATTGAAAGTGAAGGATTGTGATATCCGTATGACAGGGATTCAAGATATAGCAACACCGCGGCGTACGAAGGACATTATTCAACGGCACGGTTTTTCGTTCAAAAAGAGTTTGGGACAAAATTTCCTGATTGATCAGAATATTCTCAATAAGATTGTAAATGCTGCCGGATTGGATGAGACGAAGGGCGCACTTGAGATCGGTCCTGGGATTGGTGCTTTGACCGAGAAGCTAGCCCAATCGGCCAAGGCAGTTACCGCTGTCGAGATTGACCAGCGGCTGCTGCCAATTCTCGAAGAAGTGTTGGCCCCTTACGAGCATGTGAAGGTACGTCATGGAGATGTGTTGAAGCTGGATTTGCGCGAGGTGTTCGCAGCCGATTTTGCAGACGTGAGCAAAGTAAGTGTCGTGGCTAATCTGCCGTACTACGTTACTACACCGATTCTGATGAGGCTGCTGGAGGACAAGCTCCCTCTGGAGAATATCGTCGTTATGATCCAAAAAGAAGTGGCTGAGCGTATGGCTGCGTCTCCTGGAACGAAGGATTACGGCAGCCTGAGCATTGCGGTGCAATATTACAGCGAACCTGAATTAGTCTGTATTGTGCCGAATACAGTATTTATTCCCCAGCCGAATGTGGAGTCTGCAGTCATCCGGTTGCGTGTACGGGAAGCCCCTCCAGTGGAAGTGGTGGATGAGAAGCATTTCTTTGAAGTGGTTCATGCTGCTTTTGCCCAGCGTCGTAAAACCATTTCCAATAACTTAAAAAGCCGTTTCTTCACCAAAGAGAACAGGGACACGCTGGAGCCGTTGTTGCAACAAGCTGGTATTGAACCCTCCCGTCGAGGAGAAACGCTAAGTATTGAGGAATTTGCGCGTCTCAGCGCTGTGCTGTTGGAGGCAGGTATATCCTAAGCTGGAACCAAACTGTGCATTCACCCATACGATATAGGAGGGGTGATACAGTGTGATGAGTTTAGGAGACTTGGTCGTTCGGAAATCGTACGGCGGAGATGTCACGTTTCGTGTTGAGGACATCCAGCGGGATAAAGCGATCATTAAGGGAATAGAATTTCGGCTGCTGGCCGATTCCCCGGTGAACGATCTGGTCAGAGTGCCTGCAGACCAGATTAGCGGTAAGACTCAGCAGGCCCATATTAAGGCTGGTGAGTCTCTTAATCTGTTGCAACGGGCACGCCAGCAGCAAGCTGCTCGTAGTCAGGCAGCTCTGGTTGGGGACTGGAGTGATCCGGTCGAGTCAACGTATTTTGAAATGCCGGGAAAGGTTCTTCATCTGGATGGGGATCCCGGCTATTTGAAAAAATGTCTCAGTTTATATGAACAGCTCCGTGTTCCTGCAGAGGGACATCACGTTCACGAATCGGCAATGGCGGACACGTTGTACCGACTGCTTCCCCGTATCCGTCCGGATATCGTGGTCATTACCGGACATGACGGTGTGCTGAAGCAGCCACAGCCTTATGATTTGTACAGCTTGAAAAGTTATAAAAATTCGCAAAATTTTGTGGCGGCGATTCAGGTAGCAAGACAATATGAACGTCATCTGGATTCGCTGACGATTGTAGCGGGGGCGTGCCAGTCCCATTTTGAAGCGTTGCTACGTGCGGGAGCGAACTTTGCCAGCTCACCAGGGCGTATCCTGATTCACGCGCTGGACCCCGTTTACGTGGCTGCCAAGGCGGCCTTTACTTCGATCCGTGATACGGTCAACATGGGGGACCTGTTTCACCAGACAATCAGTGGCAGCCGCGGAGTGGGTGGAATTGAAACTAGGGGAAGCTATCGCATCGGCCTGCCGAAGCTTGAAAATTTGTCTACGCTTAAAGTAACGCCTTCCGCAATCTAGGATTCAAATGTGCCAATAGGATTAATCTGAACAAAAAGCCTCTGCTTTTAGAGGCTTTTTGTCATTTTTTATATAAATTATTCCTGTTCGCAAAAAATTAAATTGACAACTTATTTTTCGTGTTGTTATAATATTTAGCTTGATTTGACAATCCCTCTAAAATTCGTTATAATGGACAAGGAAAGAGGTGGTCGTTAGGCAATGGCTAAAAATACGCTGTTGGAAATCAAACGCAGTCTCGACGCACATGTAGGGCAAAAAATTTTGCTGCGGGCTAACGGCGGACGCCGTAAGACCGTCGAACGAACTGGTGTCTTGGAAGAAACGTACCCTTCTGTTTTTATCGTCAAGCTGGATCAGGAGCAACAGACGTTTAAACGTGTCTCCTACAGCTATGCTGACATCCTTACCGAGTCGGTGGAAGTCAGCGTATATGATCCCGACTCCCATACAAGTGTAGTCGAATATTTTGAAACACCTTAATTGATTTCGTGATTTATACCAGCTTTGCAGGTTTAACGACGGCTTCGTCATTTCAAATGACGGGGCCGTTTTGTATATACAGAGCAGGATGAAGCATGACATCTCTGCACATACTAAGCCGGGAATGATCTTCCTTATTCCATTGCCGAAGGAGGCGTATGTATGAGCCGAAGAAGACGGAGTGTCATGTCGGAGGAGCTAAAGTACGAGCTGGCCAAAGATCTTGGGTTTTACGACACGGTCAAGGAAGAAGGTTGGGGAGGCATTAAAGCCAAGGATGCGGGCAATATGGTCAAGCGGGCTATCCAACTTGCCGAGCAGGCAGCTTCCCGCAAATCGTAGCTATCGGTGGTGCTGATGAAAAGCGGGGATATCCGGGATTAGACCGGGTCATCTCCGCTTTTTTGAACCTCATGACTTGACACGCTGAGTCTGATATAATATGTTAAGCTGTCTTGAGGGAAAAGTTGAAGGTGGGTGAACGCCTTGAAAATATATGAAAAAGCACCGGCGAAAATCAATTTAATGCTTGATGTTCTACGTAAGCGGGACGATGGTTATCACGAGGTCGAAATGATTATGACCATGGTCGATCTGTCTGACCGATTGACGATGTCCGAGTTACCGCGTGATACCATTATTATTTCAAGTCAAGCCGGGTACATACCATTGGATGAAAAGAACTTGGCTTTTCAGGCTGCGCGTCTGATCAAAGAACGTTATAACGTGTCTACGGGCGTCCACATCCATCTGGATAAGCATATCCCGGTGGCGGCAGGGTTGGCGGGTGGAAGTAGTGATGCTGCCGCAGCGCTGCGTGGACTGAACAAGCTATGGAAGCTTGGCATCTCGGATGCAGAATTAAGGGTGCTGGGTGCTGAGCTGGGATCAGATGTACCTTTCTGTATTACAGGGGGTACAGCTTTAGCGAGCGGACGCGGAGAACTGCTCAAGCCACTTCCGAATCCGCCACAATGCTGGGTGATCCTTGCGAAGCCGCCGATTAATGTGTCGACGGCTGAAGTGTATGGTCGTGTCAAAGCAGACCAGATTACGCACCACCCGTCTGCCCGCCAGATGGAGCATGCGATCCGTAACGCCTCTTTTACCGATGTATGCAACGCGCTGGGGAATGTACTGGAGGATGTAACACTAAAGCTGTATCCAGAGGTAGAGCATCTTAAAAGCTCCATGATCCGCTTAGGAGCAGATGGTGTGCTGATGTCAGGTAGTGGACCTACAGTGTTCGGACTGGTATCGAAGGAAGCCAAAGTGCCACGGATTTACAACGGACTAAGAGGGTTTTGTAAAGATGTGTATGCAGTACGACTTTTGACCTGATTTTAGATATTTTTTTCTTATTATAGTGGTAATTGTTGTACAAATACGTACGAAGATGATATATTTACTATTAAATATTCGGATTTTACTATATCACTTACATTCCGCCAGCAACCGGCCAGTCCGCCGGTGCTTTACTGTACAAAGCGGGCGGCAGGAGAATAGATCGCGAGGAATTGTTGTGAAAAAACTTAAAAGAAGCTCACGATTGGTGGAAATGACGCAATTTTTGTTGTCACGGCCGCATACGCTGGTGCCTCTTACTCATTTTGCGGATCGCTACGGGGCAGCTAAGTCGTCCATAAGCGAGGATCTGGCCATCATCAAGGAAGTATTTGAGGATGAGGGCACTGGCGAGCTTCTGACTCTGGCGGGAGCGGCAGGGGGCGTCAAACTGATCCCAAGGCTTTCCAAGCAGCATGCGCTTGCGTTTGCGAACGACCTGTGTGCGCAACTGGAGCAGCCTGACCGCATATTACCGGGAGGATACCTGTATTTGTCCGATTTGCTGGGCCAACCTGCGATGATGAACGAAGCTGGTAAAATATTCGCGACCGCTTTTGCCAATCGTCAGATTGATGTGGTTATGACGGTGGAGACCAAGGGTATTCCACTTGCCTATGCAACCGGAGCACAGCTGAATTTGCCAGTCGTTCTCGTACGGCGTGATCATCAGGTGACAGAAGGTTCGGCTGTAAGTATTAATTATGTTTCAGGATCACAAAAGAGCCTGCATACGATGTCTTTATCCAGACGTGCGATGCGTGAGAAATCGCGTGTGCTCATCGTAGATGATTTTATGAAGGCCGGTGGCACCATTCAGGGGATGGTCGATTTGTTGGCTGAGTTTGATGCTGAGGTGGCCGGTGTAGGTGTGCTGGTAGAATCAGGCGAGGTGGAGAACGAAGAGCGCCTGCTGCACGATTATATTTCACTGGCGAATCTGACCGCAGTCGATTCTCGAAGCAAGCAAATTACAGTCAAGCTGGGCAATTATTTTGATGAGTGAACAGGGCAGTAAATTGTCACAATCCATCATAAAATACCTAAATATGTCGAAAAGAAATCTTTTCAAAAAAATTACCTGAATTTAGGATACGAATTGCCGAAAAAAAGAAGGATTTCGAACTGCTGTGTGGAATGTATACACCAAGTCCTATTTGGAAAAAGGTGGTGAAACACACATGCAGATTACGGATGTTAGACTCCGCCGAGTGAACTCAGAAGGAAGAATGAAGGCGATTGCATCCATTACGATTGATAATGAGTTTGTTGTTCATGACATCCGAGTTATCGACGGTAATAACGGGATGTTCGTAGCTATGCCAAGCAAACGAACTCCAGACGGAGAGTTTCGCGATATCGCTCACCCGATATCTTCAGGAACCCGTGAGAAGATCCAAGCTGCTGTATTGACTGAGTACGAACGTGCAGCTGTGGATGAAGAAGTTGCTATTGAAGAAGGCGCTTAATTCGCCTAAAGCAGGATTGGGGTACAAAAGAAAAAGAGAGCCACTAACTGTGGCTCTCTTTTCTTTTTGTCTGGAATGAGATATATTCTTTAGTGAGTTAACAGTCAGTTTTAAGGCAACTTGGAGCCATCCGGGCTGCCGAAGCGGCTTTTTCATAAGACAGGGACTAGGCAGCGATGCGTCCCGGGGATGAATGTCCAGCACAAGCTGGCCTGAAAAAATAGCCATTAACCAAAGGTTCGCCGTTATTTTTCAGGAGGATTGTGAAAAGTTAAGCAAAATCTGATCTGGGAATTAACGTTTTAGCCAAGGGGTAACTGTTATTTTCAGGATAGGAGGTTGGACTTGTTGGAAAGGTTGGCAGTCATTCTTGCCGCAGGGCAGGGAAAACGTATGAAATCCAAATTATATAAAGTTCTGCATCCGGTGTGCGGAAAACCGATGGTCGGGCATGTGCTCGACACGGTTCGTGAAATCGGTGTGTCCCGAAGTGTAGTCGTCGTGGGTCATGGAGCAGAGGCGGTACAGTCTTATTTGGGACCGTCGGCAGAATATGCGCTTCAGGCAGAGCAGTTGGGAACGGGCCATGCTGTCAAGCAAGCCAAGGACTTGCTCGGTCAGGAAAAAGGTACAACCATTGTCATTTGTGGGGATACTCCTTTGATCACAGCGGAAACGCTAGAGGGCTTGGTGCAACTGCACGAGAGCCGTGGGGCGGCTGCGACGATTCTGACCGCTGAGTTGGACGACCCGAAAGGATATGGACGAGTTATCCGTGATGCTTCCGGGGCCGTGCTCAAGATCGTGGAACAGAAAGATTGTTCACCTGAGGAAGATGCTGTCCGGGAGATCAATACGGGAACGTACTGCTTTGACAATGCCAAGCTGTTTGCAGCGCTGGACAAGGTAACGAACACCAATGCACAGCAGGAATATTATCTGACAGATGTCATTGGTATTTTGCATGGTGAAGGTGAGCAGGTTGAGGCGTATTTGACAGATGATGTGTCTGAATCCATCGGTGTTAACGACAGAGTCGCTTTGTCGGTAGCTGAGGGCTATATGCGTGAGCGCATCGTCCGCAAGCATATGCTGAATGGTGTCACTGTCATTGATCCGTCTTCTACCTATATCGGGAGCGAGGTTGTTATTGGTTCCGATACGGTACTGTACCCGAACACATGGCTGCATGGTCAAACACAAATCGGAGAAGATTGTGTGATTGGTCCGCAGGCTGAGATTCAGAATACGATTATCCATTCAGGCGCAACGGTAAAACATTCGGTGTTGAACGAAGCGGAAGTGGGAAGCAGTACCTCTGTGGGGCCGTTTGCTTATCTGCGTCCAGGCGCGAAGCTTGGCGAACATGTGAAAATTGGTGATTTTGTTGAGGTGAAAAATGCGACCATTGGAGATCATTCCAAGGTGTCTCATTTGAGCTATGTCGGTGATGCCAAGGTGGGTACAAACGTAAATATTGGCTGCGGGGCAATAACGGTCAATTATGATGGATATAATAAATCTATTACAGAAATTGAAGACGATGCCTTTATTGGCAGCAACGTGAATCTGATCGCCCCGATTAAGATTGGAAAAGGTGCTTATGTTGTAGCAGGCTCCACTGTAACACATGCTGTCCCTGATAACGATCTGGCCATTGCCAGACCACGTCAAGAGAACAAAGCCGGATATGCGGACAAAATCCGCGCACGTGCCAAAGCGAAGAAGAAAAGATCGGAATGACCTTAATCAGCAAGCTGTTGAATCTGTAATGAATGAACCAGCACGGAGGGTTTCTATTAATGACTTATTGCGATTCCAAACTCAAAATATTTACTTGTAACTCCAATCCGAAGTTAGCCCACCAGATTGCGGACTACATCGGCATCCCAATGGGGGAATCCCATACCACATCGTTTAGTGACGGTGAAATCCAGGTTAAGCTGTCGGAAAGCGTACGCGGCTGCCATGTGTATATTGTGCAGTCAACTTGTCTGCCGGTTAACGACAACTTGATGGAGTTATTGGTTATGATTGATGCACTTAAACGCGCTTCTGCCAAAAGTATCAATGTCGTTATGCCATATTACGGTTACGCTCGTCAGGATCGTAAAGCTCGTTCACGCGATCCGATTACAGCGAAACTTGTCGCTAACTTGATTGAAAAGGCGGGGGCTCACCGCGTAATCAGTATGGATTTGCATGCGATGCAGATTCAGGGATTCTTTGATATTCCAGTGGATCATATGCTGGGAGCGCCAATTTTGGCCCAATATTTCCGTTCCAAGCAAATTGAGAACCCGATTGTCGTCTCACCCGATCATGGCGGGGTTGTTCGTGCGCGTAAGCTGGCGGACTTCCTGAGTGCGCCGCTCGCTATTATTGATAAGCGTCGTCCAGAGCCAAATGTCAGTGAAGTGATGAATATCATCGGGAACATTGAGGGTAAAACGGCTATTTTAATTGATGATATCATTGATACAGCCGGAACGATTGTATTAGGTGCAAATGCGCTTAAAGAAGGCGGCGTAAAAGATGTGTATGCATGTTGTACACATGCTGTGCTTTCTGGTCCTGCTATGGAAAGACTGGAGAATTCGCCATTAAAAGAGGTGGTTGTGACGGATACGATCCCGATCGTTCACCCGAATCCGACAAGCAAGCTGAAGGTATTGTCTGTGGCTCCATTAATGGGAGAAGCTATCATCCGTGTGCATGAAGAATTGTCGATCAGCAAACTGTTTGAAATCGAATAAGCGCTGGCTCATTAAAAAGGGGTTGCCTTTTCCATATGGAAAAGGTAACCCCTATCAGCATGTCAGGCTAAAAGCCTGGGCGAGATATGAATGTGAAGCGTTGACGATTGTATAGTGTGTCCTCTATTTCGACGAAATGCTCATTAAAACGCGCAACGATGCCAATCTGAATATGTACATTCCCGTCATATATCTGGACAGGAACGGAATGTTTTAAATGATATAGAAAATGGCTGTCATATAAGAGGATATCACCTTGATTGAGCATACCGGCACGCACCTTCCTATTCAATACAACTATTTTACCAAAAAATACAGACTGCGAAAGAGGGTGTCAAGGTTATGAAGTGGATTGTAGGATTGGGCAACCCCGGTCCCCAATACGAGAAAACGAGACATAATGTCGGATTTATGGCATTGGATGCTCTTGCCTCACGTCATAACATCCAGATTAACCAAAGCAAATGCAAGGCGTTGATTGGAGAAGGCCACATTGGTGGCGTAAAAACCGTACTGATTAAGCCAATGACCTATATGAATCTATCAGGCGAGTCTCTACGTGCTTATATGGACTACTATAAGGCCGATATGGAAGATCTGGTTGTCGTGTACGATGATCTGGATACTGAAGTCGGTAAAATAAGATTGCGTTATCAAGGTAGCGCAGGCGGTCATAACGGCATTAAATCGATCATTCAGCATACCGGCACGCAGTCCTTCAATCGGATACGTATGGGCATTTCCCGCCCGGAACCTGGACATGCTATTGTCGATTATGTTCTGGGTACCTTTCCCAAGAAGGAAAAAGAATTACTGGCCGGAATGATCGAGGACACGTGCAACGCCTTAGAGCATAGCTTGAGTCATCCGTTTGAACGGACGATGGCTGAATTCAACAAGTAAGTTCAGACGCAGGCAGACGGGCTTAAATGGAAGATTGTTGGACATACTGAAAGGTATAGAAAACTTTCAGGAGGCATATACATTACATGATTGTTAATTATGTATGCAGACATTGTCGAACTTTCTTGGGACGAATTGATTCCGCGGCAATAACCGAAGAAAGGTTGGGCTTCCATTCCTTGACCCCTGCCGAACGTAGAGATATAATAGCGTATAATTCGGGTGGTGAAGTGACCGTCAAAGTCATTTGCGAGCATTGCAGTCAGGCATTGGAGAATAATCCTGAGCTGAGTCTGCTCGTTAATCCGCTCCAATAACAGGTATTCAACTGGTAGGATGTACCAGCTTGAGAGGTGAAGCGGCAATTCCGCTTATGGAGCCTTGGCAGCATTGCTGAGGCTTCTTTTTCGGTTTACATGTAACTATTTATAAGCATAAAGGGGTGCCTTTTTTGTTACAAGCACTTATTCAGGCTTTTACGAAGGATGCTGATTATGCATCCATTGCAGCAGGTATATCATCAGGAATGAAGGAACAACTGATATCAGGTTTATCAGGCTCTTCCCGACAGGTACTGATGGCCGCGCTTGCCGAAGATACCGGACGACCGTTAATGGTCATGACGCACAATATGTTTGCCGCTCAAAAAATAGCAGATGACTTACAGGAAGCGCTTTCTCCTGATCAGGTTTTATTGTATCCTGCTAATGAGCTGGTAGCTGCTGAAGCAGCAATATCCAGTCCAGAGACATTGTCCCAACGAATTGATGTATTGATACGCTGCGCCCAGGGTTTTCGTGGGATTGTTGTCGTGCCGTTTTCTGGTGTCCGACGTTTACTGCCAATTCCGGAAACATGGCGTGAGGCTCGTATTGAGCTGAAAGAAGGCGAAACGATTCAGCTGGAAGCGTTTTTGCTACATATGGTCGAGATGGGATACCAGCGTGTAGAGCGTGTGGAATCACGTGGAGAGATGAGCGTACGCGGAGGAATTATTGATTTTTATCCCATGACAACCCGTTGGGGCTATCGTGTGGAGCTGTTTGACGATGAAATTGATTCGATCCGTAAGTTTGATCCGCAAGATCAGCGTTCGGTGGAAAAGGTTCAGGACGTTACCGTAACACCGTGTAAGGAAGTTATTGCGAATAACCAGCGTATGGACCAGGCGGCGGATGCCGCTGCTATTTTGTTGGAGGAGCAGCTGGGCAAAATGACGGATCGTCAAGCTAAGCAGCATCTGAAAGAAGAGATCCATCGTGAAATTGAGTTGCTGCGAGAGCATGTGTATTTTGACGAAATCTATAAATATATCTCCCTGCTGTATCCTGAACGTAAAACCCTAGCAGACTATATGCCGGAAGATACGATTCTGATTATTGATGAACCGGCACGTATGCTGGAAACAGCCAAGCAACTGGAACGAGATGAGTCAGAATGGAATCTGCATTTGCTTCAAAACGGTAAAACGTTACCGCAGCTAGAACTGTCAGATGACGCGGACAATCTGCTGTACAACCGGAGATTTCAGACGTTGTTCCTGTCGATTTTCCTCCGTCAGGTTCCTCATACCCAGCCACAAAATATTTTGAACTTCATCTGCCGAGGCATGCAGGATTTTCATGGCCAAATGAATGTGCTCAAGGCGGAGATGGATCGTTGGCGCAAAGCAGGCACACAGGTTATGATGCTGGCGAGTGGAGATGAACGTCTGGACCGGATGCGCAGAGTGCTTGAAGATTACGGTATTGATGAGCCGACGATGGCTATAGGCAATCTGCAAAGCGGTTTTGAAATGCCGTCTATTCATCTGGCAGTGATTACCGAGGGTGAAATGTTTTCCCAGAAGCAGCGGAAAGCTCGTAAGCAGGGCCGGCATGTGGACAATGCAGAACGGATTAAGAGCTATAGCGAGCTGAAGGTGGGCGACTATGTCGTACACCAAAATCACGGGATCGGGAAGTACATGGGGATCGGCACGCTGGAGGTTGGCGGTATCCATAAGGATTACATGCATGTCCTCTATGCGGGTGGAGATAAGCTGTCTGTGCCGATTGAACAAATTGATCTGATTCAGAAATATGTCGGCTCAGAGGACAAGGAACCCAAGATTTATAAACTGGGTGGCAATGAGTGGACACGGGTTAAAAGTAAGGTGCGCAGCTCGGTTCAGGATATTGCGGATGACTTGATCAAGCTATATGCAGAACGACAGTCGGCACCAGGGTTTGCTTTTGAAAAGGATTCACCTGAGCAACAAGAGTTTGAAGATATGTTCCCGTATGATGAGACACGTGACCAGATTCGGGCCATTGAAGAGATTAAGAAGGACATGGAGCAGAGTCGCCCGATGGATCGTTTGCTATGCGGTGATGTAGGTTACGGCAAAACTGAAGTTGCTATTCGTGCTGCTTTTAAGTCTGCTATTGAAGGTAAACAAGTAGCGGTGCTGGTACCGACGACAATTTTGGCACAACAACACTATGAGACGTTCCGTGAACGTTTTTCAGGGTATCCGTTCAATATTCAGGTATTGAGCCGTTTCCGCTCGCGCAAAGAGCAGAATGAGACGATTAAAGGGGTCCGGCAAGGCACGGTCGATATTGTCATTGGTACCCATCGTCTGTTGTCGCAGGATCTGGTGTTTAAGGACTTGGGAATGCTGATTGTCGATGAAGAACAGCGATTTGGCGTAACCCATAAGGAAAAGCTGAAGAAGCTGAAAACGAACGTAGATGTGCTGACGTTAACGGCAACACCTATTCCGCGTACGTTGCATATGTCCATGCTGGGTGTACGTGACTTGTCAGTCATTGAGACGCCACCGGAAAACCGTTTTCCAGTGCAAACCTATGTGGTTGAGCACAGCCAAACTCTAGTTCGTGAGGCCATTGAACGCGAGATGGCACGCGGAGGGCAGGTGTACTATCTGTATAATCGCGTGCAGGGCATTCAGGAGATGGCTGCAGAGATCAATGCGCTCGTACCGGAGGCCAAGGTGGGCGTGGGTCACGGACAGATGTCCGAAACCGAACTGGAGAAAACTATTTTGGATTTCCTGGATGGCGAATATGATGTACTGGTCAGCACGAGCATAATCGAAACCGGTGTGGATATTCCAAATGTGAATACACTCATTGTGCATGATGCCGATAAAATGGGGCTATCCCAGCTTTATCAGCTACGTGGGCGTGTAGGTCGTTCCAATCGGATTGCCTATGCTTACTTCACGTACCAGCGGGATAAGGTGCTCACGGAAGTGGCAGAGAAGCGCCTTCAGTCGATTAAAGAATTTACGGAGCTGGGCTCCGGGTTCAAGATTGCAATGCGCGATTTGTCCATCCGTGGAGCGGGTAACTTGCTTGGCGCTGAGCAGCATGGATTCATCGCATCCGTCGGTTTTGATCTTTACTCGCAGATGCTAGCTGAGGAAATTAATAAACGTAAAGTCAGCGTACTTGGAGAAGAGGATCAGTCCAATCGGAATTGGAGTACGTCGATTGATTTAGGCGTCGATGCTTACCTGCCGGGAGACTATATTTATGACAGCATCCAGAAGATTGAGATTTATAAAAAGGTTGCAGCGGTCAGCACCTTTGACGAGGCTTCTGAACTGGAAGATGAACTGGTCGACCGATTTGGCGATCTGCCAGAGGCTGTGCTTCATTTGCTAGCCGTGGCTCGTCTCAAGGTATATGGACGCATGTATGGCATCGAGTCCATAGTGCAACGGGATGACAATATAGTGTTGAAATTCCATGAAGGGCGCCAGCAGGCGGTACAGACTGCTAAACTTGCCGAGATTGGCAATCGCTTTGAAAGACGTGTACAATTTGAACAGGGCACTTCTATGAGCGCACGCATAAAGGGCAAAGGTCTAAATGATCCACAGTTGCTAGAACTGCTGGAACAATTTTTGAGTGCATTGAAAGAAGCATTCACATTGAAGGAGGAACTGCAAAATGCCACAACTAAATAAAAGAAAACCTTGGAGAATGCTCTCCTTGGGAATGGCAGCGCTGCTAGCTATATCCGTGCTGGCAGCATGTACGAAGCAAGCGGATGAGAACAAGGTCAAGGATGAACCGAAGGACAACAGCAAGGTTGTCGTGACCTATAAGGGTGGAACCATTACCGAAAATGAGTTCAACCAAGAAATCAGCATGATGAAATTCCTTTACCCGGAATATGAGGCTGCGTTAGCTTCGGATCAGGTACGGGAGCAAATTGTAAAGCAGGAAGTGGTGTACAAGCTTCTGGCGGCCAAAGCGGACGACAAAGCCAAGGAGCAGGGTGCCAAAGAAGGGAACGAACAGCTGGAGCAGTATAAAAAGTCAGTCGGAGAAGATAAGTTCAAGACATTTCTGAGTGATAAAAAACTGACCGAACAAGGTGTGAAAGATTACTTCACGCGTGTAATGACGGTAATCAACAGCGAAACTAACAAAGTAACAGATGATCAGCTAAAACAGGAATTTGAGAAAAATAAAGATCAATTCACAACAGCAACCGTGCGTCATGTATTGATTAACTTCGAAGATCCTAAAACGAAGAAACAGCGCAAAAAAGAGGACACCCTCAAGCTGGCTAAAGAAGTGAAGGCGAAGCTGGACGGAGGAGCGGATTTTGCGACGATTGCCAAGAAGTATTCAGAAGACCCAGGTTCTGCGTCTAACGGAGGTCTGTATGAGAATGCATCCGTAGCGCAATGGGTACCTGCATTTAAAGAGGCCGCTGAGACTCAGCCGATTAACAAAATCGGTGAGCCAGTGGAAACGGAATACGGATATCACGTGATCAAAGTGGAGTCCCGCAATGAGCCAACGTTTGATAAATTGAAAGACAACGAAAAGGCTGCCCTGAAAAATAAATTGGCCGGGGAAAGTATCCAAAACTTTACCGAAAATGATTTGACGAAGCTTGATTTGAAAATCAATCTGCCGAAGGTACCAGCTACGCAAGAGAAAAGCGGTGCAACTTCCGGTGCTGGTAGCACAACTACACCGGGCGCAGCAACAAACGGTACGGGCGATACCAATGCAGGAACAGCCAAAGATGGAGCTACAAACGAAGGTAAATAACTGAACATGCATAAGGAATTGGGAACAGATGAATACTATGGTCAGATATCACCATAAACACCATGACCGTGACGTTCTTCGTGACCGCTTCTGGGGGAGTGGAAGCGTC
Source organism: Paenibacillus sp. FSL R10-2748 (assembly GCF_038005565.1). Taxonomy (NCBI): domain Bacteria; kingdom Bacillati; phylum Bacillota; class Bacilli; order Caryophanales; family Paenibacillaceae; genus Paenibacillus; species Paenibacillus sp. FSL R10-2748. The sequence continues at coordinate 66,900 of NZ_JBBOTK010000013.1, read as the reverse complement.
TTTCGATACCGTCAGTAGTTTACTAAATTCTTCTTGAGAAAGTGGGGCAACATGTGAAATGAAAGCTACTGGTATAGTTCGCCGTATTGATGACCTTGGGCGGGTAGTTATTCCAAAGGAAATTCGCCGCACCTTGAGAATTCGTGAAGGAGATCCGCTTGAGATTTTTGTGGATCGTGACGGAGAAGTCATTTTGAAAAAGTATTCACCTATTGGTGAACTTGGTGATTTCGCCAAAGAATATGCTGAGTCCCTGTTTGAAAGCACGGGCCATATTACAATGATTACCGATCGGGACACCATTATTACGGTGGCTGGAGGCTCTAAAAAAGAGTTTCTGGACAAGCCAATCGGTAGCATTATCGAAGGTAGTATGGATAATCGCAAAACTGTGCTGGAGACAGCCAGCGGCTCCTATGAGCTAACGCGAGACCACGAAGAAACACTCTCGTCCTTTGTGGCGGCTCCCATTGTTTCCGGTGGTGATCCCATTGGTTCCGTTGTATTGTTGAACAAGGACGAAAATGTAAAAATGTCCGAAATGGAGATCAAAATGGCTGAAACAGCCGCTGGCTTCCTGGGCAAACAAATGGAACAGTAACATCCCGTTTCACCCCTGTATGACGTACAGAATGGCGAAAGCCGTCCTACGTTGTACAGGGTTTTTTTTCTTTCCGGGAGAAGAGGCGGTATAATAGGACTCGTGAAAGATGCATATTTCAGGTGGGAGTGAAGACGGAGAATGCAGGAAAATCGCGCCGCTTCGCGGCTGCTACGGGGTGCTGTCATTTTGACACTGGCAGCAGTAGCGAGCAAGCTGATCGGCACAGTGCAAAAAATCCCGCTGCAGAATATCGGCGGCGACGGCGTGTTTGGCATTTATAATACGGTTTATCCTTTTTATACGCTGTTCATTACCATTGCAGCTGCTGGATTTCCGGCTGCAATATCCAAATTTGTAGCTGAGTTTGAGGCAGTGGGAAACCGGGCAGCGGGGCAACGTGTTGCTCGGCTATCTTCGCTTGTCTTGGGTGTCTTTGGATTGATCTTGGGCGTGCTGATGTATACGTGCGCGCCGCTCATTGGTCAATGGATCGACAATGCTCACGTTATTCCGTCGGTGAGGGCGGCGGCGTTTGCCTTTTTGTTCGTACCGGTTATGGCGGGATTGAGAGGATATTTTCAAGGTTTGCAAAATATGCTTCCGACTGCTATCTCCCAAGTGACGGAGCAGGCGATACGGGTAAGCGTGATGATTATGCTGTTGCTGCTCATGCTGTCGCAAGGAGCGGGGGCGGATATGATTGCCGCCGGAGCAGTGTTTGGTTCAGCAGCAGGTGGAGCAGCGGGATTGGTCGTCATGTTGCTATATTGGCGAAATCACAGGAAGAGGCTTAGAAGGCAAGGGACGGTCATGGCGACAGTGCAAGCACAAACTGGAGAGCTATACCCGGCGGAAAGCAACGGTGCCTTGCTAAAGGCGCTGCTGCGTTACGCCTTGCCTGTTTGCCTTGGAGCGCTAGCCGTTCCGTTAATTAGCCTGGTAGACACTTTTACCGTACCTCGCTTGTTAAAGCAGGAGGGTTTGGACGATACTGCGGTTATGGTGGCCTTTGGCGTGTATAACCGAGGTCTGCCGCTGGTACAGCTAGTCATGATGTTTGCTACCACACTGTCGGCATTATTCATTCCATCGCTGGCTGAGGCGCGGGTGACCGGCGGTACGGAGCTGGCACGTCGCCAGTGCGAGCAATCGCTGCGCTGGTTTTGGTTGCTGGGACTAGCCGCTGCGACAGGCCTGATCGTGCTGGCTGTGCCCGTCAATGTGATGCTGTATGCGGACGACACCGGCAGCGAGGTCATGCGCTGGATGGCGCTAACCGCCGTAGGCGGTACGCTCAGCATCATCTCGGCTGCGCTGCTGCAAGGGCTTGGCGCGGTTCGCGCGCCGGCTCTGGCGATGCTCGCGGCCGCAGTAGCCAAGGCGCTGCTAAACTGGCTGCTCGTGCCGCAGCTAGGCACGGCTGGAGCCGCCATTGCGGGGGCTGTCGCCTATCTGCTGGCGGCGGTGATCAACATCGTGCTGCTGGCTCGCTTGGTAGGCCTGCGTGGGAGCTGGTCCGCCAGCGTGCTCAAGCCGGCGGCACTGCTTATCACCCTGGCTGGTGCGGCCGGGGCGGCGATGTGGGGCACCAGCGCTGTGCTGGGTGCCTTGGGATGGGCTGCCGGAGGTCGCGCCACGGCAGCCGCGGAGAGCCTGCTGGGCGTAGCAGCAGGCGCCGTTGTGTTCGTGATCGGCCTCGCACGCTTGAGGCTGATCACGGAAGCCGAGCTTGTGGCGGTGCCCAAGCTCGGACGCCCGCTGGCAGCCGTGCTGCGCAGGCTGCGTGTACTGGCTTAGCCCAGGCATAGGGCTTAGGGCGCGAAAGTGGCACAGCCATTTTATGAGCCTATACAACTTTGTGGTATAGTAAGTCCCAAAGCAAAGGAAGCGGAAGCGGGGGTAGGCCGTATATTTTTTCGAGCATGAACCTTGTTTCTGCGAAACGGAGGATTGGATATGAGCGTAACATTAACGGTCGTAGGTTTGGGCTCGGGAGATCCGGATCAGCTTACGATAGGGATATTGAACAAAATGCGGGGCGCTTCAGCGCTCTATCTGCGGACCAAGGAGCATCCTGCGGTTCAAGTGCTGAATGAGTTTGAAGTGGCTTTTGAGTCGTTTGACAAGGTATATGAGACAAAGGAGTCCTTTCCAGAGGTATACGAGGAAATTACCAGCCAATTAATTACGACAGCTGCTAAGGCGGCAGACGGAAGCGAAATCGTCTATGCGGTTCCCGGTCACCCGATGGTGGCAGAAGCAGCGGTGCAGTTGCTTAAGGAGCGTTGTCCTGCGCAAGGGATTGAACTGAACATTCTGGGTGGCGAAAGTTTCCTGGATGAGGCTTTTGTGCGTCTTGGTTTTGATCCGATCGAGGGTTTCCAACTGTTGGACGCAGGTACACTGGATGCCGGCTGGCTCCAGCCTCAGCTGCATACGCTGATCGGACAGGTGTATGACACCTTCACGGCTTCTGATGTGAAGCTGTGCCTGATGGAGCGGTATCCTGACGATTATGAGGTGTACGTCGGTCACGCTCTTGGGGTGGAAGGCGAGGAAGCGGTGCACAAGGTGCCGCTGTACGAGCTAGATCGAGTAGAGGGCTACGGGAACCTATCCTTGGTATACATACCTCGCAGTGAAGATGAGGCGCTGAAACGGCGTTCTTTTGACCGTTTACACGAGATTGTCGATATTTTACGCAGTCCGGAAGGCTGTCCATGGGATCGTGAACAGACACATCAGTCGATCCGCAAAAATCTGATCGAAGAAACGTATGAAGTCATTGAAACGATAGATGAGGACGACCCTGAGCATATGAAGGAAGAGCTGGGCGATCTGTTGTTGCAAATTTTACTGCATGCCCAAATGGAAGAGGAAGTCGGAACCTTCAATGTGTATGATGTTATCCAGGGGCTGAATGATAAGCTTATTTTCCGTCATCCACATGTATTTGGTGACAATCAAGCGAATGATGCGGAAGAGGCACTGCAAAACTGGGAGCAGATGAAGGCTGAGGAAAAACGGCTTAAAGGCACGACGGCAGCAGACCCTTCCGTACTGGATGGGGTTCCACGTGATCTGCCTGCTCTTATGAAATCGTACAAGCTCCAGAAGAAAGCAGCTAAAGTAGGCTTTAACTGGGATAGCATTGAGGGCGTATTCGATAAATTGGACGAAGAAGTGGCTGAGCTGAAGGAAGCGGTTCGTGAAGGGCATGCCGTGGAAGCCCAGTTGCTGGAGTTAGGCGATGTATTATTTGTTGCAGTGAATGCAGCTCGGTTCATGGGAGTAGATCCGGAAGAGGCATTGTCCGCCACCAATCGCAAATTTGTCGACCGTTTCCAGTATATTGAGCAGAAATTACGCGAGCAGGGACGCCGTCCCGAAGACAGCAGCGTAGATGAAATGGAGACTTACTGGCAGGAAGCGAAAAAGCTCCTTGGCAAAGCGTGATTCCACATATTCGCTTTTGGCTGCACAGAACAGTAAAATGAGACATATGCAGGGTTGAAAGAAGGCCCAGTTTGTGAAGACTTGCCAATGGACAGAGTTTTGTAGTAGGATGTTGGCTTAACTGGGGTCGAATAAAAAAACGCCTGTCATTGCAGGATTTTTACGGACAAGCCAGAATAACTTGTAGTAATTCTGAAAATAACTGTAGCTTATAGTTAAGCGTGTTACAGTGACATTCAGGAGGGCTTCGGCCACAGTTGGACCTCACGTCTGCTCCATAAATGGACATGCAGCGTGATGATTATTTTTTGACATTTGGGAGGCTTTTATCTTATGAACAAGACAGATCTGATCAACAATATTTCCAGCAAAAGCGGTTTGAGCAAACGTGACGTTGAAGCTGTATTGAATGGCGTTCTTGGTGAAATTACAGATGCACTCGCTAGCGGTGACAAAGTGCAACTGATCGGCTTTGGTACTTTCGAAACACGCAAGCGTTCCAGCCGTACAGGCCGCAATCCACAAACCGGTAACACGATTGAAATTCCAGAATCGACCGTTCCTGCTTTTAAAGCCGGTAATAAGCTTAAAGAAGCCGTTAACTAATGCGTCTTGATAAATTCTTGAAAGTCTCGCGGCTGATTAAGCGGCGTACGGTAGCCAAGGACGTCTCCGAACAAGGGAGAGTGCTGGTGAACGGACGCGAAGCCAAGCCGAGCAGTGCGGTCAAAGTAGGCGATGAAATTACCGTCCAGTTTGGCCAGAAGCTGGTGACCGTGCGAGTGGAACGGCTCGCCGACACTACACGCAAGGACGAGGCTGCAAGTATGTACACTTTGGTAAAGGAAGAGCCTATTGCCAGGGACAATGGTTTGAACTGGTAAGCAGACATCTGATTTTCTCACAACTGTACATGAAAGCATTCCTTCATTATTTTATGAAGGAGTGCTTTTTTTTCTTTAGATGACGAGGTTTCGTCCATCATATGCTGATTAACAGCAAAAGCGGTTCTAAATCATACGGCCCCCTTCATAAGCTAAGAACAGAAGGAGGGGTACATGCCATGATTGAACAAGGGAAGTCCAAGCACCATGATCTGCGCATGCAAAGCCGCAAGCAACTCGATATTTCAGGCGTCAGCAATGTGGAGAGCTTTGACAGTGAAGAATTTTTGCTTCAGACCGAGCTGGGTCATCTCACCATTCGCGGACAACATTTACATATCAAAAACCTCAGTCTAGAAGAGGGGCTGTTGTCCATTGAAGGTTTGATTACTTCCCTCGTCTACCTGGAGCCCGGGGCCCCGGCCAAAAACGGAAAAAGCCTATTCGGCAAGCTCTTCAAATGAACCCTTACACACAATGGTTGACATTGACATGGATGCTGTTGTCGGGCATAGCCATGGGAGTGGTGTTTGACAGCTACCGGGTGCTGTCCATCCGCTTTCATTTTGCCCGCTGGAGCGTTCATATGTTGGACGTGCTGTACTGGGTGGCCTCGGCTTTGTTTATTTTCCGTGTGCTATACGCGAGTAATCGCGGTGAGCTGCGGTTTTATGTCTTTTTAGGACTACTTTTGGGGGTTTGGCTCTATTTTTGGGCCTTTAGTGTTACAACCCAACGTTTTGTGGTAATGTTATTAGAGATAGTTCGCAGACTGACGTTGATCGTGAACAGCATACTGCGCATCCTGATTGTTCTTCCGGTGTTAGCGCTGTATCGGCTGTTACGCAAGCTGGTCGGATGGACATGGGCACTTATTGTGTTCCTGGGAAGGATGCTGATATACATCCTGATGCCGGTTTGGAAGCCGATCCTATGGCTGATCGGTCCGCTTAAAGCGCGCTGGAAGACTCCAGAGTTGCTCGTAAAGCTGGGTATCAGACTGAAAAACACAGCGAAAAGATGGTTTGGAAGGAGGTAGTATCATGCGTAATTCGTCTGTAGATCGCCATTCATCTTCTACGTCCAAGTCCAACGCGGGCGGGCGCAGGCGAATCATGATTTGGTTGCTATCGCTTGCCGCCTTTGGTAGTTGGGCAATTTTTACCTTTTTTTCTCAAGGCATGATTATGGCCGATCGAAGTGAACAGCTCACCCAGAAGGAAAAGCAGAAGCAAGCTGCTACACAAACGGAACAACAGCTTCAAACCGAAGTGAATCGTCTCAAGGACCCTGAGTACATTGGCGAGATTGCCAGAAGCAAGTACGGTCTTTACAAACCGGAAGAGACGCCAATCATCGGAGATCAGAAATAGGAACATTATCGGGCCAATGCTTAGTTGACCTTGGTTCCGCCATTTTGTATAATCAAATCACCACAGCGGGATTTTTTTGCAAAAAAATCGGTTGTATATTTTAAGGGAGGATCATTTTATTCTATGGCAATTGAAGTGGGCACCAAGTTAGAGGGCAAAGTGACAGGCATCACGCATTTTGGAGCATTTGTGGATTTGTCTGGAGGTGTCACGGGTCTCGTTCACATCTCGGAAATCGCCGATAACTATGTTAAGGATGTTAACGACCACCTGAAGATTAATGATGTTGTGACGGTGAAAGTCATTAATGTTGACAAAGATGGCAAAATCGGACTTTCCATTAAGCAAACGATTGACAAGCCGGCAAGTGAAGCCCGTCCCCCAAGAGCTCCAAGACCGGAGCGTACAGGAGGACCAGGCGGAGGCGACCGTTTCGGCGGTGGAGGTTCAGGTCCAAGTCAAGGACGCGGTGGTGGTGGCGGTGGTTTCAACCGCGATCGTGGAGGCCGTTCTTTCAAGCCTGCACCGGGTAAACCTTCATTTGAGGATAAAATGTCACGCTTCCTGAAAGATAGTGAGGAACGCATTTCGTCGCTGAAAAAGAACACCGAAGGTAAACGCGGAGGACGCGGCGCGAAGCGTGTTTAATTCACTTTGACAACCGTATCAATCATACACGGAAAACCGTACAGTCGAGAGACTGCTACGGTTTTTTTGCGTTCTACCGACAACAGATGCGATAAGCAGCGTCTGTCGGCGCTGAATCCAGTGGTTAGTCGTACGGGCATTTATGAGATTCGCAATTTTGGCGAAGAAGATAAGAGCTACGATGCTGGAAAGTGGATGTTTTTTTTGTCGTGAGGACATAATCGTCCGACAAACTCCAACGGTTTTCCGTCTATCTTCTGTGCGAATCGCTAGTTTGGACATCAGGATGAACGACATCGAGAGGTTATGTAAGGAGTAGCGGGACGTTTCTTTCATCGGCTTCCATACGGGCGTAGCTTGATGTTCAGAGTGATGCTCTGTCCTTTCGCGCTGAACGTTTTTTTGTCGGAAATTTCTTGGAATAAGACGTGAGGTTCTGACAAACTTTCTCAATCGTTCTGGTTTAAGATGGGAACATCAAATTGATGAATGGGGTGCCTGACGCATGATGGAGAAATGGAACGTGGTACATTTTCCGGGGTTAAAATCTAGAAAGTCCAAATCCAAAGAGCGTACGGAAGGTTGGTCTTCCAGACTCAAGAAACGGCTGGATTCACATAAAGTGGTGCAATGGGTAACGGCGCAAAGATGGATGCTGCTATTGTCAGCTATGGGAGTTCTACTGGGACGCGCCACTATTTTGGACGAGCTTTCTCCCTTTGCCCTCGCTTATTTTGCGGTCATAACGTTTCTTCGGCGTGATCTGATGCTGCCTGTAGCTGTATCAGTTGTGTTAGGCAGCCTGTTAGCTCCTTACCCATCGTTATTTATGATTGGTGGTGAGCTACTGGTATTTTATCTCCTGTATCGCGGGCTACGAGCCTTCGACCGTCTGGAATTATCCTATGCCCCGCTTATGGTTTTCTTGTCGGTGTTTATGGTCAATTTATTTAACACCGTGATGGCTCCAACTTTCACATGGTATGAGCTTATCATTGTGGGAACGGATGCGGTTCTCAGCTTTATGCTTACGCTGGTGTTCACGCAGGCCATACCGTTGTTTACGTACCGCAAGAAGACAAGCCAGCTCAAAAATGAGGAAATTTTATGTCTTATTATTTTATTAGCCTCTGTGATGACGGGAGCAGTAGGCTGGACTGTTCATTCATTGTCTGTCGATCATGTGCTGTCGCGATATTTGGTCTTGGTGTTTGCTTTGGTGGGAGGTGCTTCGCTGGGTGCATCAGTCGGTGTAATTACTGGTTTAATTTTAAGCTTGGCCAATATGTCTGCAATTGTGCAGATGAGTTTACTCGCTTTTGCAGGTTTGCTAGCAGGAATGCTGCGTGAAGGGAAAAAAGGTGCTGTTGCGCTTGGGATGCTGCTAGGCTCCTCAATTCTGACAATCTATTTGGACGGGACCGGAGACGTGCTGACGTCAACCTGGGAGAGCTGTGCGGCAATTCTATTATTCTTAATGACCCCAAAAAGTTTCTTTAAAGCGGTTTCTACCTATGTTCCCGGTACGCAGGACCACGCCAAATCTCAGCATGAGTATGCCAAAAGGGTCCGCGACCTCACCGCAGAGCGGGTAACGAAGTTTTCTCGTGTATTCAGTCAGCTATCCCGCAGCTTTCATCAGATATCTGCGAGTGAGAGCACGAAGTCGGATGGTGAAATCGAACACTTTATGAATGCGGTGGCGGAAGGGACATGTGCCTCCTGCTTCAAGTGTGAGCAGTGCTGGGACGGCAAGTTTATGCAAACTCATCAGTATATGACGGAAATGATGAGCGCCATTGAGGATAACCCGGATTTGGAACCAGAGCAGATACCGCCGCAATGGAGCAAGGCATGTGCTAAAACGGGCGCTGTCCTGCAAGTGATGAAGCAGCAGTATAGCCTCTACCAACATAATATGCAGTGGAAGCGCCAAGTATACGATAGTCGTCAGCTTGTTGCTGACCAGCTATCGGGGGTATCACAAATCATGGAGGATTTAGCGCGAGAAATTCAGCGGGAAGGGCAGACCATGCATCGGCAGGAGGAGCAAATACGGGAGGCTCTTGATAGACTGGGCTTGTCCATTCAATCCATTGAGATCATTAACCTGGATGCAGGTCAGGTAGAAATTGAGATTGTCCATGCCTATACAAGGGGATTTGATGAATGTCGGAAAATCATTGCTCCACTTCTGTCGGACATACTGGACGAGCATATAGCTGTGATGCGCGAAACGGAGGCAGATCGCCGCCAAGGCTTGGCTACAGTCATGTTCGGCTCTGCTAAAACGTATGAGATTGCTACAGGAGTAGCTAGTGCCGCCAAAGGAGGCGATTTTTTCTCAGGAGACAGCTACAGCATGATGGAGCTAGGGAACGGGACTTTTGCAGTCTCTTTAAGCGATGGTATGGGGAACGGAGAGCGCGCGCAGCAAGAGAGCAGTGCAGCACTTAACATTTTGGAGGAATTACTGCAGTCGGGTATGGACGAAAAATTGGCGATCAAGTCGGTTAACTCTGTCCTGATGCTGCGATCACCTGAGGAAATGTATGCTACGGTCGATATGGCGCTGATTGATCAGTACACGGCCCAGACAACCTTTATGAAGATTGGGTCTACGCCGAGTTTTATTAAAAGAGGGGAGGAGGTCATTCCCGTATCTGCCAGCAACTTGCCGATTGGCATTATACAGGATATTGAAATTGATCTGGTATCACTGCAGCTCCAGCCGGGTGATATTCTCATTATGATTACAGACGGTATATACGACTCACCGGGTTATGCGGTTAATAAGGAAATATGGATGAAACGCATGATTCAGGAAATTGAAAGCGAAGATCCACAGCAGTTGGCCGACTGCTTACTAGAAAGGGTTATTCGATACCAACAAAATCAAATCTATGATGATATGACAGTAGTCGTTAGTAAAATAGATCACTTCCGCCCAGAATGGGCAACTCTCCATGTACCTGGCATGAGGTGGTTGGAACGTCCACGGACGGTGAGCTAATCCGACATTGCCCGGGAAATTCCTTATTCGTTTTTAAAAATCCGCATCCTTCGTTTGAATCGTTCCGGATTAGGCAAAGATAGAATCTATCGGGATAGATTAAGAGGAAGCGGAGGTCAAAAAACAATGAAGCAAATTTTGATCATTACAGACGGATGCTCAAATGTAGGTGTTAGTCCAGTCATGGCGGCTGCCCAAGCTTTACGAGAAGGTATTACAGTGAACGTCGCCGGAGTCATAGATTATGGAACTATTGGCGAGCTTGGCAGCGCGGAGATTCAAGAAATTGCTAAAGCAGGGGGAGGGTTTAGCCAGATCGTAGGGACGAAGCAGTTGGCGCAGACCATGCAGATGATGACGCGCAAAACGGTGGTTCAAACCATTCAGCAGGCGGTTAATAGAGAGTTAACGCACATTCTGGGTGAGGGTGGCGCTAAACATATTGGTGAACTTCCTCCGGCCAAACGGGCCCAGGTGGTTGAGGTGATGGATGAGCTGACAGAAACAAGCACCCTGGAGATTGCTTTGCTCATTGATGCAAGTGCGAGCATGAAGCCCAAGCTGCCTGCTGTAGAGGACAGCATTCGCGATTTGCTGCTCAGTTTACAGTCCAGAAGCGGACACAGCCGTATATCTGTATTTCATTTTCCGGGCGGAAAAATGGGAGAAGACGCAGTCATGGATATCGGTTGGACCTCTGAGCTTAACCAGATCAAATCGATATTTGGACGCTTGCGGATGAAAGGGGCAACACCGACAGGTCCTGCCATTTTACAAGTGATTGATTATTACCGATATGTTACACTAGGAGAACAGAAAGATCTGGAAGAATCCTATGGCAAAGGAGAAGGGATGCTCGGTGACTACGTCGTCTGATCCCGTTCTTGCACCCGGAACGGTCATCAAGGGCAAGTGGAAGCGGAGCAGCTATGTCATCCAGCGCTTGCTGGGCCGGGGAGCGAACGGAACTGTATATTTGGTAAAAGAAGCACAGGCCGATCGGCAATTTGCTCTGAAAATGGGGAAGAACACGCTTGATCTGCAATCAGAGATTAATGTGCTAACCACATTGCAGTCTCAGGGGACTCAGGCCGCCCTTCAGCGAAATGGAAATCCTTCCTTTTTGTTTGAGGTGGATGATGTAGTGTTACGCAGCGGAGAAATCCCCTTTTATGTTATGCGATATGTTAAGGGTGATCCGCTTCATCGTTTTGTGGCAGCCAAAGGGCCGGAATGGTATGGTGTGGCTGGAACCGGTATACTGAATCGTCTGGCGGATCTCCATCAGGCAGGATGGGTGTTTGGCGACCTGAAGCCGCAGAATATTTTGGTCAATGCCTATGGAGAGGCTGAATTAATTGACTACGGTGGGGTGTCTCTTGCTGGTCGGAGTGTTAAACAATTTACAGAATGGTATGACAGGGGATTCTGGAATGCTGGCAGCCGAAATGCCGATTCCCAGTATGACCTGTTTGCCTTCGCTCTTCTAACGATTCATATATTGGAGAGTGAATCGTTAAAGGCGGCTGCGAGCAGGCTGCCACAGTTGCGTAATACGGCAGAATTGACGGTCATCATTCGCCGCAGCCGTGTATTACGCCCCTATGCCGAATGGCTACTGGGTGCAGTGCGTGGAGAATATTCCGATACTCGTGCAGCGGCCCGATCTTGGTCACGTTTGGCTTCCGCACATGTCAGGCAATCGTCGGTCAAAAGAGGGAACCCACGCTGGCTGGGATATGCTTTCACGGTATCGCTTTTGCTGCTTGCCGGAGCGCTCTGGATTGCGTTAAGGTAGCAGCATGACTTACATAAGATAACAGATGATCATCATTTTTACGGTCGGGAGAAAAGAGGGTCGTGAATGGGAACAACAAAACCGACCGGTGTTGTACAGGAAGTGCTCGCCTTGGCGCGAGATCATTCACTGTGGAGCCCCGGAGACCGCATTGTGGTTGCTGTATCCGGTGGGCCGGATTCGGTGGCCCTTTTGCACATTTTACATGAAATATCCGTTATACATATGCCTTTACAACTCGTCTGCGCTCACGTTCATCATGGCTTCAGACCAGAGGAATCGGATGCGGAGGCTGAAGAGGTACGCAATATTGCCCGAAAGCTTGAACTTCCATTTGAAATGACTCGGGTGGATGTACCCGCTTATATGAAGGAGAGCGGGAAGGGACCACAGGAAGCAGCTCGCGAGCTGCGCTACAGCTTTTTACATGATATGGCTACAAAGTGGGAAGCACAGCATATTGCAATGGCCCACCACGGCGACGATCAAGCCGAAACGGTTCTCTTGCACTTGCTGCGTGGTAGCGGCCCAGCAGGTTTGGCGGGTATGCGTTTGGCGCGCAGGGAAAAAAATGTGCAACTCATTCGCCCGCTGCTACGTATGTACAAGGCTGACCTGATTGAGTTTTGTAACTTTTATGGTCTTTCCTATGTGATAGACAGCACTAATTTATCATCCAAATACCGTCGTAACGCCATTCGCATGGATGTGCTTCCTTTTTTGGGGCAATATAATGAGCGACTGACACCGTCCCTAAACCGGCTGGCCGAAACGATGGCTGACGAAAATGACTTTATGGAGGCATCCACACTGTCGGCATACGAGAAAATGGTGCGCTTGGATAATGGCAGGTACATGTTTCCCATCGCTTCATACCGTAAGCTATCCGTTGCTTTACAACGGAGGTTGATTAAACTAATATTAAATTATCTGCCTTCGGACAGTGAAAATTTTGATTTTCGTAAAATTGAGACCGTTCGACTAAGACTTCTCCAAGAGGCATCGTCTACATGGAGTTTGGATTTGGGAGGCGGTGCGGTTGGAGTCCGCGAATATGACCAGGCGGTTTTGTTTGACCGTACGCAAGTCGTTATGGGCGAATGGTGCTATGGACTAAGTGTATTGCCTATTTCCGGTGAGCTAGAGTTGCCTGAGGCAGGTGGTATACTTCGGTGGCGAAGGGCTTCCTATTCGGATGCGGACCATCCGGTGAATAAGGAGGAAGCGTGGTTCGACGCAGATCAATTGAGTCTGCCTTTGACTGTACGCTCGCGATTACCTGGAGATACCATGTATGTAATGGGATTAAACGGAAGAAAAAAGGTTAAAGATATTTTTATTGATGAAAAAATACCTCCTTCAATGCGTTCCGTTATTCCCATCGTCTGCGACCACTCTGGGGCTATTCTCTGGATTCCGGGCGTACGACGTTCTGTACATGCCGCGGTGCAAAAGCACACGTCTTCGGTTATATATATGTCATGGCAAAGACGAGAGAGTCCGGGGCACCGGTAATTGCGCAGGAACGGCTTTCATAGTATAAACTTAGGAGGTTTACACCGTTGCAGAATGATATTCAGGAAATATTGATCAGCGAAGAAGAAATTCAGAGTAAAATTAAGGAATTGGGTGCACAGCTCAGCGTAAAATATGAAGGGAAAAATCCATTGGTGATTTGCGTGCTGAAAGGTGCGTTTATCTTTATGGCTGATTTGGTTAAATCCATTACAGTGCCGTTGGAGCTTGATTTCATGGCTGTATCAAGTTATGGAGCATCCACAAAATCCTCAGGTATCATCAAAATCATTAAAGATTTGGACGCATCTGTGGAAGGACGCGACGTTCTGATTGTCGAAGATATTATCGACAGCGGCCTGACGCTGACGCATTTGATTGAATTGCTTAAAAACCGTAATGCCAATTCGGTATGTGTCGTAACCTTGTTCGACAAGCCTGCACGCCGGACAGTTAATCTTGAAGCAGATTATACTGGATTTACGCTTCCAGATGCGTTTGTTGTCGGCTACGGTCTGGACTATGCCGAGCACTACCGGAACCTCCCATACATAGGGATTTTAAAGCCGGAAATCTACACCAGCTAATCTCAGCCTCCAGTCCTAGGACTAAATAAGGCCCTTTGTTGAGAAGGACTTACAGGCTATGGTAAAATAACTTAAGTGTCTCGAGAGGAGGTAGGGGATGAATCGGTTCATCCGGAATTCTGGTTTTTATTTGATTCTTTTTTTAGTTGTGGTGGGTATCGTTCAGTTTGTTAGCAACAGTAACGAAGCCTCCGATCTCCCTAGATATGACCAATTACGGCAAGAGGTTAAAGCTAATAACATCTCTAAAGTAACGGTCCAATTTGACGGTTACGCCTATCTTGTAACCGGTGCATATAAGAAGCAGCCGGCTAATGCTAAATCGACCAATTTTTCCGTATATGTTCCACCAACGGATCAAGCACTAAGTGAACTGGTGAATGCCAGCGAAACGAACGGGTTTGAATACGTGCAGAAGAAAATGGAAGGCGAAAGCATTTGGCTGACGTTTTTGACTTCTATTATTCCTTTGGTGATCATGTTCCTGTTGTTCTTCTTCCTGTTTAATCAGGCACAGGGCGGTGGCGGCAAAGTTATGAACTTCGGCAAGAGCAAAGCCCGTCTGTATAACGAAGAGAAGAAGAAGGTTACGTTCGAGGACGTGGCAGGGGCTGACGAAGAGAAGCAGGAGCTTGTCGAAGTCGTAGAATTCTTGAAGGACCCACGCAAGTTTGCAGCTGTGGGCGCTCGTATTCCAAAAGGTGTTCTGTTAGTGGGCCCTCCAGGTACGGGTAAAACACTCTTGGCGAGAGCTGTTGCAGGCGAGGCCGGAGTACCGTTTTTCAGCATCTCGGGTTCTGATTTTGTAGAAATGTTTGTCGGGGTCGGTGCTTCCCGTGTTCGTGATTTGTTCGAGAACGCGAAGAAGAACGCACCTTGTATCATTTTCATTGATGAGATTGATGCCGTTGGACGTCAACGTGGCGCCGGATTGGGTGGCGGACATGATGAACGTGAGCAGACGCTCAACCAATTGCTCGTAGAGATGGATGGATTCGGCGCAAACGAAGGTATCATCATCGTAGCCGCTACAAACCGTCCGGATATTTTGGACCCGGCGTTGCTTCGTCCAGGACGTTTTGACCGTCAAATTACGGTTGACCGTCCAGATGTTAAAGGCCGTGAAGCAGTTTTGTATGTACATGCTCGCAACAAGCCATTAACGAAGGATGTTAAATTGGACGTAATTGCGAAACGTACAACAGGCTTTACAGGCGCTGATCTGGAAAATCTGTTGAACGAAGCTGCCTTGTTGGCGGCTCGTCGTAACCGCAGAGATATTTCGATGCGAGAAGTAGATGAAGCCATCGACCGTGTTATCGTAGGTACAGAAAAACGCAGCCGCGTAATCAGTGACCGCGAGAAACGAATTGTTGCTTATCATGAAGCAGGCCATACGATTATTGGTTTCTTCTTGGAAAATGCCGACATGGTTCACAAGGTAACGATTATTCCACGTGGACGTGCAGGCGGATATGTCATCATGCTTCCGAAGGAAGACCGCATGCTGACTACCAAGCAGGAATTGCTGGACAAAATCACTGGATTGTTGGGTGGACGCGTATCCGAGGAACTGTTCATTGGTGAGATCGGAACGGGAGCCTATAGCGACTTCCAGCAAGCGACAAGCATTGCACGCAGCATGATCGTAGAATATGGTATGAGTGAGAAGCTTGGTCCAATGCAGTTCGGTACTTCACAAGGCCAAGTATTCCTTGGACGCGATATCGGTCATGAGCAGAACTACAGTGATCAGATCGCTTATCAGATTGACCAGGAGATGAATCGCTTCATCACTGAATCTTATGAGCGTGCTAGAGAACTCCTGACCAAGTATTCCAAAGAGGTTCATTTGATTGCTCAAACCTTGCTGGTAGAAGAAACCTTGGAACTTGAACAAATCAAACGTTTGATTGAGACAGGTTCTTTGGATGGTGGCACGACTGAGGGAGAAGGAACACCGGAAAATGGTGAGCCTGTGATCGACAACATTGGAGACGTCCGTGTACGTATTCAAGGTAAGGATGACGAGCCTAAGAATACAACGGATCAACCGAATGATATCCCTAATCTGCAAAAGCCAGAGGATGATAACAATTCGGGCAACTCCGGTGGTACTCCACCGACAACAACCTAATCATCCGATGGATAGTTGAATAAGCGTATATGTAAGCTCCGGGGAACCAGGTATTATGGGTTTTCCGGAGCTTTTTAAATGGAAGATTATTGCTAACGTGATTTGACAGACACCGGAACGTTGTGTACATTTATTGTTAAATAAACGGCTGTCGTCTTCTTAGCTTATAAAAGCCAACAGCCGCTGCAATCGACTTTCTATCATTTTGAACATATACGTGAGCGCATACTGTAGAACCTATGGTGTGCGCTATTCTTCTGTGAAATCAGGTGAAGGCATGATTCCAAGGTATCTAGTTGATTTTGATGTAGCGGAATTGACCCGATTGGAGGCCGACGTGTTAATTATCGGCTCGGGCATTGCGGGCTTATATACGGCGATTAAGGCTGCGGAGAATCGGAAAGTGTTGCTGATTACCAAGAAGACTTTGATGGAAAGCAACACGCGTTATGCTCAAGGCGGCATCGCTGCTGTCACATCGGACGAGGATACACCAGCTTATCATATGGAAGATACCCTGATTGCTGGTGCAGGTCTGTGTGAATCTGAGGCGGTCAGTACGCTTGTCCATGAAGGTCCAGTTGGCATTCAGGAGTTAATACGTTTGGGAACGGCTTTTGATCGTGTGGATGGTGAACTAGCGTTGACACGGGAAGGAGCGCATAGTCATCGGCGTATTTTGCATGCAAATGGAGATGCTACGGGTTATGAAATTGTTCGTGCGTTGTCAAAGCAGGTTGCTGCCCATCCCGGTATCGAAGTGTGGGAAGTGTGCATGGTAATTGATCTGCTGACGGAGCATGGTGAGTGTATTGGGGCCCTCGTCCAAAAGCCAGGTGGGGAAAGGTCGTATATAACCGCTAATGCAACGATTTTGTGCTCAGGAGGTAGCGGGCAATTATACCGATATACGACCAATCCGGATATTGCAACCGGGGATGGTATCGCTATGGCATATCGTGCTGGGGCGATTGTACGGGATATGGAATTCATACAGTTTCATCCTACGGCGTTGTGCCATCCGGGCGCTCCAAGGTTTCTAATTTCCGAAGCCGTACGGGGAGAAGGAGCCGTGTTACGCAATATTCACGGAGAACGCTTTATGGACAAGTATGATTCCCGGCAGGAGCTTGCACCCAGAGACATCGTAGCTCGTGCTATCATTCATGAGATGGAACGCACCCAAGCTGCGTTTGTATACCTGGATATTACACACGAGCCGCCAGAGCGGGTGAAGCAACGTTTTCCAACAATTTATCGGACATGTCTGTCATTTGGTTTGGATATGACGACAGACTGGATCCCCATTGCGCCTGCTGCCCATTATATGATGGGTGGTGTCCAGACCAATTTACACGGGGAAAGCTCCATTGCGCGTTTGTTCGCCTGCGGGGAGACCTCTTCTACAGGAGTTCACGGAGCTAATCGTCTGGCGAGCAATTCGTTATCTGAAGCTATTGTATTTGCCAGCAGGATTATTGAGCGACTGCATTCATTGCCACCGCTGGTCGGCCATACATTGATATCTTATAGCGATAACCGTACAGAGTTCCCGGCTTCATCCGTCACGGAGCAGCGGCATAAGCTGCAAGAAGCAATGGTTCGTTATGCTGGAGTTCGTCGGCACGGCGAGGGGCTGCAAGCAGCATTAGACGAGCTGCAAGGGCAAATGCCTATTTTTGAGGCTGTGATCGCTAGCCAGGAAGAGATCGAATTTGCCAATTTGCTCACCTGTGCTTTATTAGTAACAGATGGTGCGCTGCTGCGTGAGGAGAGCCGGGGAGCGCATTATCGCGAGGATTTTCCTGAGACAGATGATAGCGTCTGGCGAAAGCATGTTCAGCAGAGACGTGAGCAAGGGATAACGGAGGAGTACGTTCATGACATCTAACAGCGAGCTTTATGGAGAGTTTAGTGGATATCAGGAAGAACTGACAGCACAAATTCGCAGCTGGCTGCGAGAAGATACGGGCTCTGGCGATGTGACCACGCGCTGGACGATTGAGCAGGGCCACCAATCCAAGGCTGTCATTCATGCCAAGGAGAGCGGCGTGGTTGCCGGTTTACCCGTGGCTGCCCTTGTATTTCAGGTAGTGGACCCTTCCTTGTCGTTCACTCCGCTGGTGACGGACGGACAGTGGATTGAAAAGGGAAGCGTTTTGGCGGAAGTGAATGGAAGTACTCATGCAATTCTGACCGGAGAACGACTGGCGTTAAATTTGCTCCAACGGATGTCTGGCATTGCCACGCGGACTCGGGCTTTTATAGATCAATTGCATGGTTTGTCCACTCGCTTGGTGGATACACGTAAAACAACACCGGGACATCGGTTGCTGGAGAAGTATGCTGTGCGTGTAGGCGGTGGCTCGAATCATCGCTTTGGCCTGTACGATGCTGTTATGATTAAGGATAATCATATTAAGGGTGCAGGTGGGATTGAACAGGCTGTAAGTCGAGCGCGCGCTAATATACCGCATACGATGACGATTGAAGTAGAGACGGAAAACATGAAACAAGTTCAGGAAGCCCTGGAAGCTGGGGCGGATATCATTATGCTGGATAACATGTCTGCCCCAGATATGAAGGAAGCCGTTCGGTTCATTCGGGAACGGGCACCACATGTCAAAACAGAAGCCTCGGGCAATGTATCGCTGGATACAGTGCGTGAGATGGCTGAGAGTGGCGTAGATGTGATCTCTGTAGGCAGGCTGACATACTCTTTTCATAACCTGGATATCAGCCTTGACCTTAACGCAAAGAAAGATAGGTGACACCCATTGATTCTTGTAGTGGATGTAGGTAATACCAATATTGTTCTGGGGATATACGAAGGGCGGGAGCTGTTACACCATTACCGGATCAGTACCTCCAGACAGGCAACCGCAGATGAATACGGCGTACTCATACATAATCTTTTTAGTATGGGTGGCGTATTAAAGGATGACATCCAGGGAGTTATTATTTCCTCTGTCGTTCCGCCGTTGGTCCGTGTATTAGAAGAAATGTGCGATAAATACATAGGCAAAACGCCGTTAATCGTCGGACCGGGAATCAAGACTGGTCTTAACCTGCGTTATGAGAATCCGCGTGAAGTAGGTGCGGATCGGATCGTGAACGCTGTTGCGGCTGTCGAACGGTTCGGCGGGCCGCTGGTTGTGGTGGATTTTGGGACAGCGACGACGTTTGATTGTATTGACGATAAGGGAAACTACTTGGGCGGTGTCATTGTGCCGGGTATCGGGATTTCGACGGAGGCATTGTATCAACGGGCTTCCAAGCTACCCCGCATCGAGTTGGAGAAACCCAAAAAGGTTATTGGTCGTAATACGGTTCATGCCATGCAAGCTGGGATTATCTTCGGTTATGCTGGGCAAGTGGATGGCATTGTGCGGCGCATTAAGGAAGAAATGCAGGCGGAGCCTACAGTTATTGCTACCGGAGGTCTTGCAGAGCTAATCGCATCAGAGGCGGAGAGCATTCAAAAAGTGTTGCCGATGTTGACGCTCGAAGGATTGCGCATCATTTACCAACGTAACGCCGAATAAAAAAGTGGGTATAAGCTGCCGCTGAGTCCAACCGAATGATTTTATCGGTTTGGATTAGCGGCGTTTTTCGTCTATACTGAAATATGTTACGTTTTTGAACAATTCGCGTGATCTGTCGATGCAGGTTGTTTATATAATAGGAAATTATGCTTCAATGATGAGCAATACTAACGAAAATAAGCAGCATAGCTGTCCTGGTGAATAGGGAGGATATCAATATGGAAAATAAGCAGGATCGACTTATTCGTGGCACAGCCATGGATGGGAGGGTTAGAGCTTTTGCTGTTCGGACAACTCAATTGGTAGAGGAATTGCGGAGAAGACACGATACGTATCCAACGGCTACCGCTGCTTTGGGGCGAACCCTCACAGCAGGTGCTATTATGGGTTCTATGCTAAAAGGAAAAGAGCGATTGACCATTCAAGTTAAAGGTGATGGACCGATTGGGCAAATCGTCGTTGATGCCAATGCTGTAGGGGAAGTGCGAGGTTATGTTACTGAACCGCATGTGCATTTGCCAAGCAATAGTATGGGCAAACTGGATGTAGCGGGTGCCGTAGGTACAGAGGGGTTCATTCATATCATCAAGGATTTGGGGTTAAAAGAACCGTATCGCGGCAGTACTCCGATTATTTCCGGTGAACTGGGTGAGGATTTTACCTATTATTTTGCCAAATCGGAACAGACCCCGTCAGCGGTGGGCTTGGGTGTGCTGGTAGATACGGATAACACGGTTATTGTGGCCGGTGGATTTATTATTCAGTTGCTTCCAGGCTTGAATGATGATGAGATTACTGCGATCGAAAATGCAGTCAGCTCCATTCCACCCGTTACTGCTTTGCTGGATCAAGGGTTGGAACTTGATGAAATGCTGCGCTGGATGCTGCCGGACGTTCGGATTCTCGATGAATTGGATATCCATTTTCAATGTGAGTGTTCACGTGAGCGCGTGGAAAAAACATTGATCAGTTTGGGAGAAAGCGAATTAGAGCAGTTAATTGAGGAAGAAGGACAGGCTGAGGTCGTATGTCACTTTTGTAATGAGGCTTATCAGTTTAATAAGGATGAATTGCAAAATCTGTTAGATCAAGCCAAATCCTAACCGGATGGGCGGTGCAAGCGATGATTACACGGGAAAAAGGATTATGGACAGCTGTCATTATTCTGACCGTTAGCGTCGCCGCCTTGGGTGGTCTTATCATGCTTCGGGGGCTGTCAAAGCCGGGTGATGTAAGCAAGGATGACGGCGATCATACTGTGGCGGAGATGGGTCAGGAAGGCATATCGGAGGAACAGTGGGTAGCGGAACTGAAAAAGCGATATGGAACCAATACGCTGTTGCAAATGTTGAATCGTAAAGCCGTGCAGGCTGAAACCAAGCGTCTCGGTATCAAGATCACCCAAGAGGATTTACAGCAGGTGCTGGAGCAGGATAGTAAAGGGTATGACTCAGATCAAGCCTACTTTGATGAAATGCAGCGACAGTTTGGCTTAGATCCGGTTGACTTGCGGAATGAAGCGGAATACCGGATTGGTTTGGAGAAAATAGCCACGCAGGGTATTCAAGTTCAGGAAGCTGAGATTGACGAGTATTGGGAACAGCACCCTGAGGAATTTGCCGTCGGTAAGCAGATCCAATTGGCAGCTCTTTATGTGGATAATGCGGAGGAAGCAGAAGCGTTGCTAGATCGGGTCAAGCAGGGGGAGAGCTTCGATGTGCTGATTCAAGAGTATTCAGGTAAGCCTTTTGGCAAGGATAGCAGCGGGTATTTGGGATGGGTGGATGAATATGATCCATTGCAACCGGAGGCGATCATGAAGGCGGCGAGAGAGCTAAGCTCCGGGGATGTTGCAGGTCCGATCTCTGTTAACGATGGCTATGCTGTCATTTATGTACAGGATGTCCGGTTGAAGAATTCTCCGGATAAGCAGCAGATCCGGCAGCAAATTCGCCGATCTCTTGCGCTTGCACAGGCCGCTCCTTTGGAAGAGGTCGAGAAGAGTCTACGTGATAAATATGGAGCGCGTATTTTATCTGGAAAAGATGCATCCTCCGCTGCTCTGTAACGTAGTGAAAGAATATTGGTTTGAAGGAAGCACGATGCTGATAACGCGTGTTGACAGCATCGCGGCTTACTCACTCGTATTGACATTGGAATTGAAGATTGTTATGATTAGCGTATAAAACCCACTATTTTTATCGGAAATTAAATGAACGGTACAGAATTAAAGTGATTGACTAAGAATGATCTACAAAATGATTTCGCAATTTTTAATACATCATCTACAGTCAGGGAGGAATTATCATGGCTAAAGTTGTTAATAACATCACCGAACTTATCGGGGAAACTCCCCTCGTTCGGCTCAACCGGATCGTACCGGAAGATAGCGCCGAAATTTATTTGAAACTGGAATATCAGAACCCAGGCTCCAGTGTAAAAGATCGTATTGCGATTAGCATGGTAGAAGAAGCTGAACGTGAAGGTCTGCTTAAGCCAGGCGGTACGATTATTGAAGCAACTAGCGGTAACACAGGAATCGGCTTGGCTATGGTTGCTGCTGCGAAGGGCTATAAGGCAGTAATCGTTATGCCAGAAACGATGAGCATAGAGCGTCGTAATTTGTTGCGTGCTTATGGAGCCGAACTTGTGCTAACACCAGGATCAGAAGGCATGAACGGGTCCGTTAAGAAAATGGAAGAATTGCTGAGTGAAAATCCAGAATATTTTGCTGCTGAGCAGTTCAAGAACAAAGCTAATATCAAAATTCACCGTGAAACGACCGGTCCTGAGATTGTGGAAGCCATTCGTTCCATTGGCGGAACTCTGGACGCTTTTATAGCTGGAATAGGTACTGGCGGAACCATTTCTGGTGCCGGAGAAGTGCTTAAGAAAGAATTCCCTGATATTAAAGTTGTGGCTGTAGAGCCTGCCTCTTCCCCACTGTTAGCAGGCGGTAAGCCAGGACCCCACAAAATTCAAGGACTTGGTGCCAACTTTATTCCTGAAATTTTAAACCGCGATATCTATGATGAAATTATTCATGTAGAAAACGATGAAGCTTTCGAGGTAGCACGTAGAGTGGCCAAGGAAGAGGGCATTTTGTCCGGTATTTCATCTGGCGCGGCTGTTCATGCGGCTTTGAAACTTGCTAAGCAATTGGGCAAGGGTAAACGGATCGTTGTCATTGTTCCAAGTAATGGAGAACGTTACCTGAGCACACCACTATACAATTTCGAGCTGTAATTATGTCGTAATTGTGTATACTATACGTAAGGATTCCCTCATTTCCCTGTTGCAGGGGGGTGGGGGTTTCTTTTTAAGGAGAGAATATAGACTTATTGAAAAGTAGGGAAGGGGAAGCACACACGGATGAAATCGACAGCTAGAGTGACGGAGACGCAGTGGCAGGTTTGGCAGGAGGAAGGCTGGAGCATACTTCCCTATATTGCTGAGTACCCATTACCCGTGGGGGGGCTACCGTCATCGTGGCGGAAGGCTTGGGAGGATTCGTCTCCATATGCCTTTTTGCTGGAGAGCGCTAAAGGTGGGAGGTACACCTATCTGGCCTTAAATCCGGTTGCTATATTGGAGGGCAAGGGAGAACATGCAGTTTGGACTGATTTGCAAAGCGGGAAACATGGAGATATGCATGGTCAACCTTTGAAAGTCATGAGCAACTGGATCGCTCCTTACCGTGCGCCGCGTGTACCTGGCATGCCTTTTTTCTCTGGAGGATTTGCGGGTTATCTTGGCTACGATGTAGCTCGCTCGTTGGAGCGTTTGCCATCTCAAGCTGCAGACGATACAGACATACCTGATTATGTATGGATGAGGGTGGATGAGCTATGGATTTACGATCACGAAAAATCCTCCATATATTGTGCTGTTCATATGCCCGCTCCTGCGCATTCCGATAAAGTCAGCAGTGATACCGATTTGACCAATCGCGTTATGCTGGATGGGCCGAATCCTATACTTTGCGAGCATTACGCGGAAGCTGCCCAACGTGCAGAACGTATGCTGACTCAGTGGAATAACATCATAAATGCAGGAGAGATTGATCCTGCGTACCCTCGTCGTTGTGCTAGGCTCGCCGAAGAAGGGTTAGAGGCTGCTCATCTTGAATCTGAAGGCTGGACAGCGGCATTCAACCAACAAGATTTTGAACAAGCCGTGAAACGTGTGCAGGAATACATTGCCCAAGGGGATGTATTCCAGGTCAACTTATCGATTCGTCAGCAACGTGCGCTTACAGCCCTCCCTGAAAATATATATGAATGGCTTCGTCTGCTGAATCCTTCCCCTTATATGGGTATGCTGCGTATGCCAGATTTACGGATCGTTAGTGGCTCGCCGGAATTGTTGGTGAAGCTGGAGGATGGACGTGTGAGCGCCAGACCAATTGCAGGTACGAGAAGAAGAGGGCTAACACCGGATGAAGATGCCGCTATGGCAGCAGAGCTTCTATCAAGCGAAAAAGAACGCGCCGAGCATATTATGCTCGTCGATCTGGAGCGTAACGATATCGGACGGATTGCCGAATACGGATCGGTGCATGTGCCTGAACTGCTGACGGTCGAATACTATTCGCACGTTATGCACCTGGTTTCTCAGGTTGAAGGAAAATTAGCCTCGGGTCGTACAGCTATAGATGTAATTGCTGCTACCTTTCCAGGCGGAACCATTACCGGGGCACCCAAGGTGCGCACCATGGAAATTATTGAAGAATTAGAGCCCGTTCGTCGGGGGCCTTATACAGGGTCCCTTGGATGGATTGACTATAACGGCAATATGGAATTAAATATTATAATAAGAACACTAGCTGTTAAAGGCAGCACTGCCTATTTACAGACAGGTGCGGGGATCGTCATTGATTCAGACCCGTACAGGGAATATCGGGAATGTCGGAACAAGGCTAGAGCTGTCATGAAGGCGGTACAATGTGGTGAAGAAGAAGCCGCTTTGAGCAGAAGCGGTATCACAGGAGGGTGAGTCGTATGATTTTGGTGATTGATAATTATGATTCGTTTACGTACAATCTTGTTCAATATTTAGGTGAACTTGGCGAAGAAGTAACCGTAAAACGGAACGATGAGATTGATGTGAAAGGCATAGAAGAGCTGGCACCAGAGCATATTTTGATCTCGCCGGGTCCATGCACGCCGAATGAGGCAGGGATATCACTGGATGTGATCAGCCATTTTAAAGGTCGCATTCCGATTTTTGGCGTTTGCCTCGGCCACCAGGCCATCGGACAGGCTTTTGGCGGTAAGGTTATCCGGGCTGAACGACTCATGCACGGTAAAACATCACCGATTCTTCATCACAATACGTCAGTATTTGAAGGCTTGCCTTCTCCGTTCACAGCAACCCGGTATCACTCATTGCTGGTGGAGCGCGAGAGTCTGCCTGAGTGTCTAGAGATTACCGCGGAAACCGCAGAAGGTGAAATTATGGGTTTGCGGCATAAAGAATTTGCCGTAGAAGGAGTTCAGTTCCATCCAGAATCCATTATTACGGATTATGGGCATCAACTGTTACGCAATTTCCTAAAACGCAAGGTAGGCGTCTGATTCATGAAATATATCGGAGTCAACGGCGTCCTCACGGAAGCCGCAAAAGCCGTGATTCACGTAAGTGATCACGGCTTTTTATACGGAATGGGCTTGTTTGAAACATTCCGCACCTACAAGGGTGTCCCATTCTTGCTGGATCGGCATCTACATCGACTGCAGGAAGGTTGCCGAATGCTCGGCATTCCTTTTCAACCGGATGAGGAGCAACTTACGAGACACATCCAACATCTGATGGTGGCGAATGGACTGGATGAAGCCTATATCCGTTACACCGTATCAGCTGGCGAAGAGGTGCTAGGATTGCCGACAGGGGACTATACGCGTCCTAATTATATTCTGTTCGCTAAACCGTTGCCCTCTACCAATACACAAACCGGGCAATCCACTTCCCCATCGGCGCTTCAGTTGTTGCGAACTCCCAGAAATACTCCAGAGGGTGAGGTTCGCTTAAAGTCGCTCCATTATATGAATAATATTCTTGCAAAGCGGGAACTTCAGCAGTATGCCGAGGCTGTCCGTTATAAGGCTGAAGGAATGATGCTTACGGCGGATGGTTTTCTGGCAGAAGGAATGGTCAGCAATCTGTTCTTTGTGCGGAACAATACGTTGTATACCCCTGACTTGTCTACAGGGATTCTGCCAGGCATTACGCGTGAATTCATTTTAGAGCTGGCGGATCTGCGAGACATTCCTTGTGAGCAAGGCCTGTACCGCTGGGACGAGCTGAAACAGGCTGATGAAATTTTTATGACCAACTCTATACAAGAAATACGGCCCGTGGATTTGTTGTTGGAGCCGGGAGGAGCAACGAACCATTTATCGGTTCCCTTGACGCAGCCCAGGTCCATAACAGCTTTGCTGTTGCACGATTATAGACAGAAAGCAGGGATCAAGTGAACATACCGACCCTTTATCAACGTAGTTACCGAATGGGGGATGCCGAGCTTACGCTCGGACATTCCACACAGATCATGGGTATACTGAATGTGACCCCGGATTCATTTTCCGATGGAGGATTACATTATAGTCCCGAGATTGCTGTTTTACATGCATTGAAGCTGGTGGAAGATGGAGCGGATATCATTGACATTGGTGGGGAGTCTACTCGCCCGGGTCATGATCCAGTAGGTGTGGAAGAGGAGCTGGCTCGGGTCATTCCGGTCGTTCAGGCCATCCATCGTATCGCACCGCACATTCCGTTATCTGTAGATACTTACAAAGCCGAGGTAGCCAGGCAGGCACTTGAGGCTGGCGCACATATCATTAATGATGTGTGGGGGTTTAAGGCAGACCCCGATATGGCACGTGTAGCTTCGGAATTCGATTGCCCGGTCATTTTGATGCATAATCGTCATGACCGTAACTATAGTGATTTAGTTTCTGATATGCTGTCCGATTTAAAAGAAAGTATCCGATTAGCGCTGGATGCGGGGGTACGTGAGGAACAGATCATTTTAGACCCAGGTATCGGTTTTGCCAAGGATTACGATGAAAATATTCATGCCATGACTTCTCTCGATACATTGAGTCAGCTGGGCTTTCCGCTGTTATTGGCTACGTCGCGCAAAAGGTTTATTCGTACAGCACTGGATTTGCCTGTGAATGATGTGGTGGAGGGCACGGCGGCTACCGTTGCCTTTGGCATTGCTCAAGGGTGCCAGATTGTGCGTGTACACGATGTGGCGCAAATCAAGCGCACCGTACGTATGTGTGATGCGATGGTGTACGGGTCTAAAAATGCACTGAGTTATGGTGGTTAGAAGACGCTTCATGAATGATTTGATCCTGCGATCGCTGTTGCAACGGGATTCTTTTGAATTGGTAAACATATGACTGTTAGAATCCCGTTGCAAAGGCGAGCGCTTCGCTTCTCCGGATTCAAATCCTTCATTCCGCTACAACGCGCCATAAAGTCACTGTATTTTTAGGGAGTTATTTATTGTGTAAGGTGAACAGAAGAATAGATCAAGTAGAACGAGAACGGAGTAGGCGGAATGGTGCTGTACAAGCAAAGCGGTCGCTTTAAAAGCTTTCCGTAGGAAAGCTCGCTTCGGAAGCATCACTTCCCCGAATTTCTACTTTTATTATAGGTTTTATTCAAGAAATCTGGGGCAGTGGCGATGGGGAGCACCATCCGACTGCGCAGTGGCACGATACGAAACTTTTAAGTTGAGCTTATTGAGAAAATCTAATAAAAAACAGGGGGGGATACCCACGATGGATAAAATGGTTTTGCATCGTATGGAGTATTACGGATATCATGGCGTTTTTCCAGAGGAGCGCAAGCTGGGACAACGTTTCTATATTGATTTGGAACTGGAGCTTGATCTGCGTGAAGCGGGTGAGCAGGATGCTTTGGACAAAACGGTTAATTACGCCGAGGTGCATTACACCGTTAAAGATATTGTAGAAAAGGAATCTTACCAATTGATTGAAGCTTTGGGCGAACGTATTGCATCTTCCCTACTGGACACTTATACTAGTGTCAATGCACTGACTGTCAAAGTCACAAAGCCGCATCCGCCGTTTGATATTCATTTTCAAGGCGTGACGGTTGAGCTTTATCGCGCAAGAAAGTAGGAACGATACATGAATGCACATTCGACCTCTGAGGCATCAGAGGCTTATATTGCTTTAGGGGCTAATTTGGGGGAGCGCGAGCATACCCTGTATGAAGCCATTACGGCGCTGGACGAACATCCGGGTATACGGGTGCTTCGGTGCTCCAGCCTGTACGAAACAGAGCCTGTTGGGTATCTGGATCAACCTTCTTTTTTGAACATGACGGTAGCCGTATCTACAACACTTGCTCCAGAGGAGCTTCTGGTATATATGCTGGAGGTGGAGAGTCGTCTGGGGAGAGTAAGACACATTCCTAATGGGCCACGAACCATTGATCTGGATTTGTTATGGATGGAAGCGGCGCAACTGGCTACACCGGATTTGGAGCTTCCTCACCCTCGTATGTTGGAGCGTGCTTTTGTGCTGGTTCCTTTGGCTGATATCGTTCCGAACCAAGATCCGTCCGGTCTGTACAGTATCGTGCATACTGCATTGAATTCTGTGGATGGAAAGGACGGCATACAGCTTTGGAAAACATGCAGCTGGCGCAACGACTCCGCGCCTTTCGGAAGCTAAAAGGGTTCACACAGCAGGAGTTGGCAGAACGTACTGGTATATCTTTGACTGTATTAGGTGCTGTGGAGCGAGGCAATCGTAGAGTAGACCCAGACATGCTGAACATCATCGCCCAAACGCTAGAAATTGAAGTCCGGGAACTGACGGAATGACGATAAGTATACGATATAAAAGAAGGAATAAAGGGGTGAACAGATATGTTGAAAATCGGCGATATTGAAATGAAAAACCAAGTCGTCTTGGCACCCATGGCAGGCGTGTGCAATCCTGCTTTTCGCTTGATCGCCAAGGAGTTCGGTACAGGCTTGGTATGTGCAGAGATGGTTAGTGATAAGGCCATCATTCACGGCAACAAGCGTACACGTGAGATGCTGTTTGTAGATGAGCGCGAGAAGCCGCTTAGCTTGCAAATTTTTGGAGGCGACCGCGAATCTTTGGTGGAAGCAGCGAAGGTGGTAGATCAGGAAACGAATGCAGATATTATTGATATCAATATGGGCTGCCCGGTTCCCAAAGTGACCAAATGTGATGCAGGTGCTCGTTGGCTGCTCGATCCAAACAAGATTTATGAAATGGTATCGGCGGTAGTGGAATCGGTAAGCAAGCCGGTTACCGTGAAAATGCGTATTGGTTGGGATAGCGAGCATATTTATGCCGTAGAGAACGCTCGCGCTGTTGAACGTGCCGGAGGTCAGGCCGTTAGCGTACATGGCCGTACACGGGAGCAACTGTATACGGGACATGCGAATTGGGATATTATAAAAGAAGTTAAAGAAGCAGTTTCCATTCCTGTAATTGGAAACGGTGATGTGGCATCACCGGAAGATGCCCGCCGCATGCTGGATCTGACCAATTGTGATGGCGTTATGATCGGACGCGGTGCTCTGGGGAATCCGTGGATGCTCTACCGTACGATTGAGTACTTGCAATCAGGTGAGCTGTTGCCCGATCCTTCACCGGAAGAAAAAATCCGCATTGCCATTCTGCATATGGATCGTCTGGTTGCATTGAAGGGTGAAGCGGTAGCTGTCCGTGAAATGCGCAAGCATCTGGCTTGGTACCTCAAGGGGTTTAAAGGTTCTGCACGTATTAAGGATGTCATTATGGAAGAAACAAAGCGCGACGATATGGTACGTATTTTGGATCAATTTGTATCTCAATTGCACATGGTAGAAAACGATGAGCCTTCTACAAGTGCTGCTTCTCCTGCTGCTGTTGCGCAATAAGGAAGCTGTTCCGGCCTGCGCACGCGATTGACTTTTCCAATTGCTTGCCCTATAATCGTTCAGTATAAAATCTTGATGTATGCTACAAATTGTGTGCAGCTCTCAAGACAACAGCAGGAAATGTTCTCATTCCCTCAGAGTGGCATATTATGTTTTGAAAGCGTGCATTCCGATGCACTTTTAAACTTTTCCCATGACAGGAGAATCGGTTAAGATGAGCGATAAAGAAGTCATTCTGACACAGGAAGGTCTTAGAAAGCTCGAAGATGAGCTTGAGAACTTAAAGTCTGTCAAACGCCGCGAAGTGGCTGAACGGATTAAGGTAGCCATCGGATACGGAGATATTAGTGAAAACTCCGAATATGAGGATGCGAAGAATGAGCAGGCCTTTATTGAAGGCCGTGTAATTACGTTGGAAAAGATGCTACGCAATGCCCGCATTATCAATAGTGATGAAATTGACACCGATGTTGTGGGAGTAGGTGCAACTGTGACCGTTGAAGATTTGGAATTCGGAGATATTACAGAGTATGCTATCGTAGGTTCCGCCGAATCCGACCCGCTACAGAATAAGATTTCGAATGAAAGTCCGGTTGGCAAGGCAATTCTCGGTAAGAAAAAGGGAACTGTTGTGGATGTCACCGTTCCAGCAGGCGTTATTCAATATAAAATCGTGGATATCAAGAAATAAGACGCGGACTTTGGAATTTAATGTAAAAGCTTCCTTGTGGAAGCTTTTTTTCTCTACACCCGGACGGACCCCGGCCCGTCTATTCATATTGAAGGAGCTGATTTAGCACCATGTCGGATGAAACTACTAACCAGGAAACACAAGAAAATCGCGAGGAATTAAGTGAACTATTACAAATTCGTCGTGCCAAATTGGACGAGCTTCGCGCATTGGGCATTGATCCTTTTGGACGCAAATACATACGCACGGCTGAAGCGGGCGTACTACTGAACAAGTATGACAGTTTGACTAAGGAAGAACTGGAAGAAAAGAATATTGAAGTTAGCATAGCAGGCCGTATTATGGCTAAACGTGTTATGGGAAAAGCCAGCTTTGCTCATATACAGGATCTTAGCGGACGTATTCAAATTTATGTTCGTCAAGACACGGTACCTGAATCCAAATATAAAGCATTTGGTATTTTGGATCTGGGTGATATTGTTGGTGTTAAGGGTGTGCTCTTCAAGACCAAAACGGGCGAAACGACAATCAAAGTGCTGGATATTGAGGTCTTGTCCAAATCCTTGTATCCATTACCAGAGAAATATCATGGCCTGAAGGATGTTGAATTGCGTTACCGTCAGCGGTATGTCGATTTGGTTATGAACCCTGAAGTACAAAAAACGTTCATTACACGGTCCCGTATTATTCAATCCATGCGTCGTTATCTCGATTCGCTCGGCTATTTGGAAGTTGAAACCCCAACATTACATTCCATTGCTGGCGGGGCGGCGGCGAAGCCATTTGTTACGCACCATAATGCATTGGACATGCAGCTTTATATGCGTATTGCTATTGAACTCCATTTGAAACGACTAATTGTCGGCGGAATGGAGAAAGTATATGAGATCGGTCGTGTTTACCGTAATGAAGGTATTTCGACCCGCCATAACCCTGAGTTTACGATGATTGAGCTGTATGAAGCGTATGCTGATTATAAAGATATCATGCAATTGACGGAAAACATGGTTGCACATATTGCGCAGGAAGTACTGGGCACACAGCATATTCAATATCAAGGCCAGGAAGTGGATCTGACGCCGCAATGGCGCAGAGTCTCCATGGTTGATGCTGTTAAAGAAGTAACAGGCGTAGACTTTAGCGTGCAGATGAGTAATGAAGAAGCTCATCGCCTTGCGAAAGAGCATAAAGTTTCGGTTGAACCGCATATGACATTTGGCCATATCCTGAATGCATTCTTTGAGCAGTTCGTAGAGGAAACGCTTATTCAACCGACCTTTATTACTGGACATCCGGTTGAAATTTCGCCGTTGGCCAAGAAAAACGAACAAGATCCGCGGTTTACGGATCGCTTCGAGCTGTTCGTGGTTGCTCGTGAGCATGCGAATGCGTTCACTGAGCTGAATGATCCAATCGACCAGCGCCAACGTTTTGAAGCACAATTGCTGGAACGTGAGCACGGTAACGACGAGGCGCATGAAATGGATGATGACTTTATCCGCGCCTTGGAATACGGGATGCCACCAACAGGTGGACTGGGCATCGGCATCGATCGTTTGGTTATGTTGCTGACAGATGCGCCTTCCATTCGCGATGTGCTGCTTTTCCCGCATATGCGTAACCAACAGTAGAATAACATAACATTATGAATATAGAGGATCAGCCGGGCTTCCCGTGTCTTGTTCCTCTTTTTCATAAGAACGGATGGAGAGAATACTCTAATGAAACGCAGCGTCAAGCTTAGTCGGTTCGCATCGCCTCCTTTTATATTGGTCATCGGATATTTATTGATTATTGCATTGGGTACTTTGCTACTGATGCTTCCTGTTGCCAATCATAGTGGTCATGCTCCGCATTGGATTGATTCGCTTTTTACGTCCGTCTCAGCCGCTTGCGTCACAGGACTGGTCGTTGTTGACGTCGATTCAACGTATACGATGTTTGGCGAAACCGTCATTTTGGTGCTGATGCAGCTAGGCGGGCTGGGGTTTATGACCTTAGCGACCTTGTTTGCGCTGTTGTTGGGGCGGCGATTATCGTTAAAGGATCGGTTGCTGCTTAAGGAGGCTATTAATGCCGATAGCATGGAAGGGATCGTGCGTATTATTCGCAAGGTGCTGATCTTTTCTTTTACCATTGAGGCGATAGCTGCCGTCGTCTTAGCTTTGCGGTGGATGCGAGAGATGCCTGTCGGACAAGCGATATATTATGGAATATTCCATTCCGTATCCCTCTTTAATAACGGGGGATTCGATCTGTTCGGGACTAGCTTCCAACAGTACGCTGGAGATTTTGTTTTCAATATGATTGCATCTGTGCTCGTTATATCAGGAGGCTTGGGTTTCCTTGTACTTAGCGATCTGTTCGATTTTCGCCGTACCCGGAGACTGTCTCTACACTCCAAAATGGTGCTTAGCGTGTCGGGAGTGCTCATTGTGGTTGGTGCGCTGGTTTTATTTGTTTTTGAGTTTACCAATGCACGAACCTTGGGTGCGCTGAACTGGGAAGGCAAAGTATATGGAGCTGTCTTTCAATCGGTCTCCACGAGATCATCAGGTACGAGCACAGTCGATATCAGCGGGTTAAGGCAGGCAAGTCAGTTTTTTATTATGTTGCTGATGATTATCGGTGCTTCTCCGGGCTCCACGGGAGGAGGAATTAAAACGACTACGTTTCTGCTTATGGTAGGTGCGCTAATCGCCGTCATGCGAGGACAGAAGGAAATTGTGTTTTTCCGTCATAGGGTCCCCAAAGATATCATGATGCGGGCGCTGACCATTATTGTACTGGCCCTATTTATATTCTCGATTATGGTTATACTGCTCTTAATGACAGAGGATGCGCCATTTCTCTCCCTTGCATTTGAGGCAGCTTCCGCAATCGGAACGGTAGGGTTGTCTGTAGGAGTGACGCCAGGATTGTCTGACGCAGGCAAGCTGATTATTTGTGTGACTATGTTTATTGGTCGGATTGGTCCTCTTACGATTGCCTATGCCATTCGTCCACGCTCGACCAAGACATTGTACCGTCGTCCCGAAGGGCATATTGTAATTGGATAGTGTATCTGTAGAAAAGATGTACCCGTGCTGATTAGCATAGGTACATCTTTTTTCATTTCAGATCATCATAATTCTTTATGGGTAGCATATCATGTAAAATGCCCATTTTGAGAACAAAACGAAATGTTCTGAACAGATACTGTTTTTCGCAGAAAAAAACGGCTATTTGTTTCCTTTTATGTAATTATAGACAAAATACTAGGAATATTATGTATAATATTGTATGATAGTGGGCATGAAAGGGGGATAGTTTTGGTAAATACCAATTTCTAATTTGAAAGGAATCATCTATTATGTATTTATTTATTATTAGTGCTGAAGTTTTATTTTGGGTTTTTGTTGTTGCAGGCTTGATCGCAAGGTATATGTTTGGCTTGAAGAAGTTAGGCGGTCTTCTTTTACTATTTACCCCCATTATTGATATCCTGTTACTGATTGCGGTGTTCATCACGGTGAAAAGTGGCATGGAGATTACGACTGCTACTGGCTTGGCGGCCTGTTATTTTGGTATTACAGTAGCATTTGGTCATAGGTTAATTAAGTGGGCGGATGTACGGTTCTCCCATTGGTTTGGTAAGGGACCCAAGCCTGAACGCAAGTATGGTGCTGCTCATGCAAAAGAGGAAAGGATAGGTTGGTTGCTTCACCTTTTGGGTTGGGCTATAGGTAATGCTTTGTTGCTCGCCATCATTGTGTATGTTGATGATCCTCAGCGTACGATGTCTTTGGAGGGCATTATGCAAACATGGGCAATCGTTCTGGCAATCGACTTTGTTGTCTCCTTTAGCTATACTTTAGCTCCCAAAAAACAAAAGCGTAGTCTATAAAGGTTAAGGCTTACACTTAGATGATATCTGGCTGGTCACTCAGGATGTTCAAATCGGAAGAGTCATTGTTGGTGAAAATGAAGTGGTTACTTCCGGTAGGTGGGTGATTCTGTCATCGGAATGTAAATATTTACAAAAATATGCGGATTTTATGTTTAACTCGCTTTGACAGTCACCTTGTTTTTGCCTCGCTACCTTTTTTCACATACATGTATTCCTTTCGATTTGAACACAGACCAACAGAAGCAACACAACTATTTCTTGTGAGATGACAGACAGCATACAAGATGTGTTCCACCAATTTTAAAATAAATTTTGTGATTTGCCTAAAACGTCGCCTATCCAAGTTTGGCAATTAACGCGATAATATTCCAGGAAAGATTACATATGTCTATAAATGTAGACATACGCAGTTAAGTTGTTATTTTGTTTAAAAATGTAAAAAAGAAAGGTGGTTTCTGTGGCAGTACTACTGAGCGGTAAGAACATTTTGATTATGGGCGTGGCTAATAACAGGAGTATTGCCTGGGGGACAGCTCAATCTTTAGCTGCTGAAGGAGCACAGCTCATTTTTACTTACGAAAATGAGAGGGTTGCAGAGCGGGTACTAAAGCTCGTTGAAACCATTCCAGGAGCACTGGTCTGTCCTTGTAATGTTCAAAGCAATGAAGAGCTTGATGCATTGGCGGATTTTCTAAAAGAAAAAGTAGG
The DNA here is from genome assembly GCF_038005565.1 of Paenibacillus sp. FSL R10-2748. Classification (NCBI taxonomy): domain Bacteria; kingdom Bacillati; phylum Bacillota; class Bacilli; order Caryophanales; family Paenibacillaceae; genus Paenibacillus; species Paenibacillus sp. FSL R10-2748. Next base: position 32,109 of record NZ_JBBOTK010000013.1, on the reverse strand, counting down.
CGTATTACATGGTTATTTTCACAGTGTCGCCTATGCTAAGGCTGAGGATTTGGATGGCTTGTTCGTTGACACTTCTCGTGAGGGATTCGCCGTTGCACAAGAAATCAGTGCCTATTCTCTGGCTGCTGTCTCCCGTCGAGTATACCCACTGATGACAGAGGGTGGAAGTATCGTCACCATGACGTATATTGGCGCAGAACGAGCGATCAAAAATTACAACGTTATGGGTGTGGCGAAGGCTTCACTGGAAGCCAGCGTGCGCTATCTGTCGAATGATCTGGGCACATATGGCATTCGCGTAAATGCGATTTCCGCTGGTCCGATACGGACCTTGGCTGCCTATGGCATTAAAGATTTTAACACAATGCTCAAACATATTGAAGAAACTACGCCCCTACGCAAGACGGTTGATACGTCGGAAGTCGGAGATACGGCGTTATTCCTATTTTCCCATTTATCGAGAGGCATTACGGGTGAAGTTATCCATGTAGATGCTGGATACCATATTACGGGGATGTAAGGAGGGAACGTTGTGCTTATTACGCATACGGATTGCCGTATTATCTCACCTGAAGGAATTATGACTAGGGAGCGTCTGGAGCGAGACGTTACGATCTTCTCCCGGATGTTGACGCTCAGAGGAATTCCCGAAGACGGTAGAGTGATTCTGAAAGCGGCCAATTCCTATTGGTTTGTTGTGTCTCTGTTCTCCCTGTGCAATATTGCTGTTTCGGTGACTGTGGTGGACGAGCAGACTGTGCTCGATGAGGTGGCCCAAATCTATGATGAAGCGGGTGCCTGTTGCATCCTTACGGATTCCGATTTAGAACTTCCTCATGCTCTCGTTATTCTGATTCAAGATCTGATTCAAGAAGAAGCAGTACACCCGGATTGGGTGGGAGAGCCAAAGCTTGAAGCCCTCGACTTTAGCAAGTGGTGCGAGAGGTCAGATGCGCTCATTCTGTATTCTTCAGGTACGACGGGCAAACCCAAGGGAATCGTGAAAGCTGGTTCAGCTTTTATGGAGAATATCAGGCATTCCATACACGCCATGAACTACCTACCGTCTGACCATATGCTCCCCGTTGTGCCTTTTTCTCATTTTTATGGAATCTCACTTATCTTCTCCTGGTGGTTAACTTCATGTTCTCTCATCATCTGCAATCCAAAAAACCTCTGGAGCGTCATTGCAAGTATTACGAAAGACCGGGCGACGGTCGTAGACGCTAACCCCTCTGCTTTTTACACCTTGTTGCGTATGCTAAACCGAAAACCCGAACAACTGGAAATGGTCAAGGAAGCTCCGGTGCGCATGTGGTGCGTAGGCGGTTCCCCACTTACCCAGGACCTTGAAGAGAAATTTAACAACATATTTGGACAGCCCCTGCTGAATGGTTACGGCCTTTCTGAACTGGGCAACGTTACGCTGGGGACGCTAGAGTGTCCGAAGGGTTGTGGCCTACCATTACCTGGTGTGGATCTGAAAATACTAGATTCTACAGGCAACCAGCAGGCGGACGGTATCGTAGGCGAAGTGTGGATACGCAGTGCTGGATGCATGGAAGGTTATCTAAATCGTCCAGACCTGACGCAATCCGTTCTACAGGACGGCTGGTTCAAGACGGGGGACCTGGGCTATCTGGATGACGGAATGCTGTATGTCATTGGTCGCAGCGGTAAGACGGTCAACCGGATGGGCTACATGGTATCTCCGGTCTATATTGAGGACCGAATTGGTTCGCTAGGCTACCGATCCTGCGTGATTACCTTGGAGGATGAGGCTAAAGGGACATTGCTTGTCGCATTCATCGAAAGTGATTCCTCACAGGTCGTGCCTGTGCTCCGCAAAGAGATGAGTCAGGTACTCCCTTCATACATGTTTCCCGATCTTTTGCTTCCGCTCGATCATTTTCCTTTAAATCGCAATGGAAAAGTAGATCGTCTGGAGATGGAGCGTGTTGCTCTAGAGAAAGCTGCTTCTCGCAAAGCATAACAAGATATATACCAAAACTGCATACAGGAAAGGGAGAATGTGCCATGAGTATAAATCCAGAACTGGCAGAAAACACACTGTTTCTGAAAAGGCATGAATCTATTCTGAAATGCCTCAATTATTTGATTGAAAATCGGCAGGAAGTGATGGATATTCTCACGCAATTTTCATCCTATCGGGCCGCCAATGCAGAAATTGACTCCACGATCCTCACACTTCAAGGTGCTCTGCAAGAAGTGCAGACCTATCAGCCAAGCTGGCAACGATCTATGGCTGTATTCATGCCTTCCAACGTCATTTTGTACTCCTATGCATTATACCTCTTGATTCCGTCCCTGTACGTTGAAAATATAGACTTTCGCCCTTCTTCTCACGTAAACGAGTACGTCAACATGCTGCATGAAAAGCTTCAGGCTGTACACGGATTACCCATCTATATTCGTAAGGTCAGTCAAAGGGTTTTTATGGAAAATTCGGTTATGCCAGCTGATATTGTGGTGTTCACCGGGAGCTATGTCAATGCGGAGAAGATCAAAAAACAAATCCGAAAAGACCAACTCTACATCTTCTATGGACAAGGGATCAATCCTTTCGTCATCGGACCCGATGCTGATCTGGAACTGGCGGTTACCGATGTAATCCGAATGAGACTGTTCAACTCAGGACAGGACTGCCTGGGACCCGACATCATTCTGGTACATCAAGATGTGACAGAGAGCTTCAAAAACCTGCTGATTATGCGGCTTGACCAACTTGTGTTTGGAGCCAACGATGATCCGAACGCAAACTATTCCCCTATTTTCTATAAAGATGCGCTGAACTCAGTTTCTGAATATTTTAATACGAACGATAAGTTTATTATCTACGGCGGTGGCATTGATTTCCGTACGAAAAAGATGGAGCCAACGGTTGTATATAGCGAGCTAGATCAGGATTTGGAGATTATTGAGTATTTTTCACCGGTCTTCAACGTGGTTAGCTACCGAGACGACGAGCAGCTGATCAAGCGTATTTCCTCCAGTTATTTCAGTGAACGAGCAATGGGTTGCAGCTTATACGGGTCTAGTCACCTGGCGGACGTTCTGCGAAAGAAGCACACGCTGACCATTAATCAGACGCTTGAGGATGTGGATCAAGGCAATAAGCCTTTTGGTGGCTATGGCACGATGTCGAACTATATTTTTTACGATTTCAAGCTCATTTCGAAGCCGATCTTGATTTCAGAAATTGTCGCAGAATATTTGTCGGAAAAGAGGAGTTTGGTATGACTGCGAGCTTCTTTCCCTGGGATGCCATCATTGGCTACTTAAAATCGGCTGGGGTTCAGCATCTCTTTGGATTACCAAGTGATGATCTCAAAATCGTATCGTCACTCCCCTCATCCGGTATGGATTTTATTCTGTGCAAAGATCAACGTAATGCTGTGTTTATGGCAGCAGGTTATGCGCTCACCACCAACCAGATGTCCGTATGCGTTGTGGGGAAAGGCCCTGCGCTCAGTAATACACTTACAGGGCTACTGGAGGCCAAGAACCTGGGCGCTCCGCTCCTGCTTTTGGCGCTTGGCACTGGCGGAGACAAGCTGGGTACCCGATCCTTTCAGGAAGCCGATCAAATCTCACTCGTGAAGCCGCTCGTAAAATGGGCTTATCGTGTCGAGCATGTGGATCGGCTTGTATGGGCGATGGAGCGGGCTGCCTTTTTGGCTATCAATGGAGCACCGGGTCCCGTCTATATCGAACTCCCTGAAAACCTGATGGACCAGCCTGTGCCAACAGGGCTTCAGTTTACCCCACCAGAAAAGCTGTCGTGCTCTCCGTCTCGTCGGGAGTTGGATGCATCGTGGGAAATTATTGAGAACGCCCGCAGACCACTCATTCTAGTCGGAGGCGGCATGAAGTCAGGTACAGGTGATGTGATTGAGCGGTTCGCTAACCAACATGGAGCGGCCTTGTTCGCAACCGCCTCGGGACGGGGTGTAGTTGATGAAGACCACGAACTCTTCTGTGGTGTTGCGGGACTCTATACAGATCTCAGTCTAAGACAAATCTGGAAGGAATCTGATGTGGTGATCACACTGGGCAGTCGATTGGAAGAAACGGCTACCTTCGAGTGGGATATTTTGCTACAGGATACACCTTTGATTCAGGTCAATGTAAATCTGGAGGATTTTGCACACGAATACAAGGGTATCAAGGTGCTCGGTGATGGATATGCAGCGGTGGAGCAGTGGCTTGAACGGCGCGGGCAGGAGCCTGATGGAGTGTGGCTTGAAACGATTGGGAGTTGTAAACAGGAGGCTTTTTCTCACAGGGCTATTTATCTGGAAGAGCTGAAAAAGACCCCTGGAATCCACGTTCCTGAGCTGTTGGACATGATTCAGACGGAGTTCCCTGAAAATCTGGTGCTTCTTCAAGAGAATGGATTGCAGGATATGTGGTCCTATTTTTATCCATATTTTCGCTTTGCCCACGGTTCTCTTTCGATTGTTCCTAGTGATCAAACGAGTCTTGGATTCGGTGCGGCGGCTGCTCTGGGAGCAAGCGTGGCGACACAACGTCCAGTAGTGGCACTTGTAGGTGACGGTGCGTTCAATCTCTTCTGTTCGGATTTTATGACGGCGGTGGAGTATCAAATACCGTTAATCTATATCGTACTCAATAATGGTGGCTATGGTTGGTTGCAGAATCAGATGAATTATAAACATCTCACAGGGCAGTCCCTCCCGTTTGTTTCTGAGGCGGCCAAGACAGGAATTCAAATTCCTCAGTATGAGTTTGTGGAAAGCCTTGCAATTCGGAGTAAGGGAGAGGCACGGGAACAGCTTCAGCTTGCTTGGCAAAAGTATCAGGAGAACAAGCTTGTGGTCGTCGAGGTATATGCTGATCTTGCGGATGTGCATGAAAAAATCAGTCATGTGTATGGCGACTTTCCTCTCTACGAGCAACAGGCTTCCAAGAATTAATTTCAACGAAGGACGTGGATACAGTGAGAAGACGTGTTGTAGTGACTGGACAGGGAGTCGTAACGCCGGTCGGGCTTAATCTTACGGATTTCTGGAATTCACTGTTGGAAGGAAAAAGCGGAATCGGACCTGTCACTGCTTTCGATACAGCGGACATTCCGACAAAGATCGGTGCACAGGTTACGGGCTTTGACCCATTGCAATATATGAGCAAGAAGGAAGCTAATAAAGTCGCACAGTTCACTCAGTTTGCTTTGGCGGCTGCCCGGCAGGCAGTGGAGCAATCAAAATTAGTGATTGATGAGCGGAATGCAAGTCGCGTGGGGGTTATTGTCGGCTCTGGAGCAGGCGGCCTCGACGTTATAGAGGAGAACTATGGGAAATTAACAAAGCTTGGTCCCAAAAGAGTTTCTCCTTATTTTGTTTCCTCGATGATGATTAATTCAGCACCTGGTGAAATCTCCATTGCTATTGGAGCCAAGGGGCCTTCTTTTGCTGTGGTTACGGCTTGTGCCACAGGAAGTAATGCCATTGGTGAGGCATTACGTACGATCCAGTACGGCACGGCTGATGTCGTGGTTGCTGGTGGAGCAGAAGCCAATTTTAGTCAGCTTGATCTAGCATCTTTTGCGAATATCCATGCTCTCTCCAGACGTAATGAAGAGCCGCAGAAGGCTAGTCGTCCGTTTGATGTGGATCGCGATGGATTCGTCATCGGTGGAGGAGCAGGAGTTTTGGTGCTGGAGGAGTTGGAGTATGCTTTGAACCGCGGAGCCACCATTCTGGCCGAAGTTGTGGGTTACGGATGCACAACTGATGCGTATCATATCACGGCTCCAGATCCCTCTGGCTCCGGCCCGGCAGAAGCGATCAACATCGCACTGCAGGATGGCGGCTTGACACCGCAGGAAATCGACTATGTCAATGCCCACGGTACGAGTACGCCATTTAATGACCGTATGGAGATTAACGCTATTCAAAAAGTATTCGGGGAGCATGCCCCCCAATTGGCGATATCGTCTATTAAATCCATGACTGGCCATTTAATGGGCGGTGCAGGGGCAGTCGAATTAATTGCGACTGTGCAGAGTATGATTCACAGCAAAGTACCACCGACACTCAATTGCGACAATCCTGAAGCTCCTGAATTGAATTTTGTGCCGCATGTATATCAGGAACGCGAGGTCCGCGCGGCGATTAGCAATTCATTTGGTTTCGGAGGGCACAACGTCTGCCTTGCTGTTCGCAAGTGGGAAGGGGAATAAGCCTGTGAGCGAAGAGCTGATCCATATCCCGGATGTGCTTCCGCACCGGTACCCATTTCTTCTGTTGGATGGCGTGACCGGGTACGAAACGTCGCAATGGGCGAAGGGATACAAGCTTGTCACCTGGAGTGAGTGGTTCATTACTGACACTAACCCATACATGCCTCCTATGTTGATTGTGGAGTCGCTTGCACAATTAGCGGCATTCGCTGCGATTGATAAAAAAGGAATTTCATACCTGACTAACCTCAATGGAATTCGATTCCACAGCTTGGCCAAGCCTGGGGACCGAATTGATCTTTATTTTGAAGTGATCAAGCGTCGGCGGGGCTATATTCTTGGAAGCGGTCGGGCTTCCGTAGGGGATCGATTGGTGGTTGAGGCGGAAGAAATTGTTTCACTGGATCAATGACAGGGTGGAAGCGCACGTTAAACTGTCCTTTTGTCCTCCTGACTGCCAGGTGCAGCGGGAGGATATTCACATCATGGAATAGGAGTGAATGAGATGAATGACATGCAGTTATATGATTTAACAAATGCGCAGAAGCGTATATGGTATACCGAATTACTCTACCCAGATACGTCAGTGTCACAGCTTTCCGGTACAGCTAAGATGAAGGGGCACATCAATATTGCTGCCTTTATGCAGTCCATTAATTTGATTATCAAACAGTATGATGCGTTCCGCATCCGTATTACCTCAGTGGATGGAGTGCCTCAGCAGTACGTCGTTCCTTATGAAGAGAGACAGCTGGAGTGCCTGGATCTTAGCCACTATGAAAGTGTATCTGAGGTGGAAGCCTTACTTGAGCAACACAAAAGCAAGCCCTTGCCCCTGTTGGATTCTGAGCTCTTCCAGTTTTTAATTGTGAAGATTAGCGAGGAAGAGTATTGGATTAATATCAAGATGCACCATATTATTTCTGACGGAATATCAATGGTGGTCTATGGCAATCAGCTGACAGCATTTTACATGGAGTTAATTCAAGGAAATGAACCGAAGCTGGGCGACGATTGCTCGTATATTCAATATATTGCTGATGAGAATGCATACGAACTTTCTGACAGATACCAAAAGGATAAGGCTTACTGGCTGGATAAATTTTCTGATTTGCCTGAGCTTACGGGTTGGAAGTCATATAATCCGTTATCTTTAAGCACCCACGCCGTTCGGGAGCATTTTACCGTACCAGAAGTGCTATATCACGAGCTGCAAGCATTTTGCCAACAGAACAGGATTTCTTTGTTCCAGTTCTTCATGGGTGCGATGTATATCTACATACACAAAATGACGAATCAGCCGGATGTGGTGATTGGCACTTCGTTCGCTAACCGGGGGAACAAAAAAGAGAAGCAAAAGATAGGTATGTTTGTCAGCACCGCTGCTGCCAGAACATACGTCAAAAAGGATATGGATGTGTTGAGCTTCCTGCAGGATGTAGCCAGAGATCAGATGTCAGTCCTGCGGCATCAGAAGTATCCGTACAATCAGTTAATTCAGGATCTTAGAGAAATGCATGGTAACAAGGATATTCAGCGGCTTTTTGGCGTTTCAATGGAATATCGTCTTATCAATTGGGTTGATTTGGATGATGTGCGCATTTTGACGGATTATGATTTCTGCGGGGACGAAGTGAACGATTTCGTGCTTCATATCGTGGAGATCCTGGATGAAGGCGAACTGGTACTGGATGTCGATTATCGGACGGAGCTGTTTGAACGCAGTGAAGTTAAGGACATGGTTTCCCAGTTGCTTACGATCGCCGAGCAGATCATTCATTCACCTCAGCTTTCTATCGCAGAGGTAAACTTATTGGGTGAACCAGAAGAGCAATCCATTTTGGCTCTTTCGGAAGGCGCTGCAGTCGATTATCCACGTGAGAAGACCATCCATGGCTTATTCGAGGAACAAGCCGAGCGCACGCCAGATCACGTAGCCGTTCAGATGGACGAACAGAGCATTACATACCTAGCTCTAAACGAGCAGGCTAACCAGCTTGCGAGATATTTGCGCTCCGAGGGAGTAGTTGCAGATACGCTCGTAGGGATTATGGCTGACCGTTCCTTGGAGATGGTCATTGGGATGTTGGCCATTTTGAAAGCAGGTGGTGCCTATGTACCGATTGACCCCGATTATCCCGAGGAACGTATCCATTATATGCTGGAGGATTCAGGGGTCCGTCTGTTGCTCACCCAAAGTCATCTATGGGAGAGCACCACTTTTGACGGAAAGCTTGTGAGTTTGGACGAAGCTACAACGTATACAGGAGATGCTTCCAATCTGGAGAGTATTTCGGGACCAAGCCATCTAGCCTATGTTATCTACACGTCGGGTACGACCGGCAAGCCAAAGGGCACGCTGATTGAACACAAAAATGTAGTTCGACTGCTCTTTAACGATAAAAATCTATTTGATTTCAGCTCTCAGGATACGTGGACGCTATTCCATTCGTTCTGCTTCGATTTCTCCGTTTGGGAGATGTACGGAGCGCTTCTTTACGGAGGGAAATTGGTGATTGTTCCATCTCTCACAGCCAAGAGCCCAGCAGCTTTCCTGGAGTTGTTGAAAGACAACCAAGTCACCATTTTAAATCAGACGCCGACGTATTTTTATCAGGTGCTACAGGAAGAGTTAACGCACTCTTCGACAGAGCTTGGCCTTAGAAAAATCATTTTTGGTGGAGAGGCCTTAAGTCCATCTCTTCTGAGAAACTGGCGGGTCAAGTATCCTGATGTGCAGCTGATTAATATGTACGGAATTACGGAAACAACAGTCCATGTCACCTACAAGGAAATCACGGAACATGAGATTGAAGCGGGGAAAAGCAATATTGGCAGAACGATCCCCACACTTAGCGCTTATATTCTCGATGAGCAAAGACGGCTGCAGCCTGTTGGGGTTCCGGGAGAGCTATACATTGCAGGGGACGGTCTTGCCCGTGGGTATTTGAATCGGCCGGATTTGACGTCTGAGAAATTCGTTGAGCATCCGTATCGGGCGGGAGAGCGGCTGTACCGAACTGGGGATCTTGCTCGTTGGTTGCCTGATGGCAATATTGAATATTTGGGACGGATCGACCATCAGGTCAAAATTCGCGGCTACCGAATTGAGCTTGGCGAGGTAGAAGCCCAAATTCTCAAGGCTCCGAACGTACGAGAAACGATTGTCCTCGCACGGGATGACGAACAGGGCCAAAAATTGCTGTGCGCCTACTATGTAGCCTCCAGTGATCTTTCGCCGGGGGAATTGCGGTCTCAGCTGGCAGCGGAACTCCCCGCTTACATGATTCCTTCTTATTTTGTCCGGCTGGAGCAAATGCCGCTTACGCCAAATGGCAAACTGGATCGCCGTGCGTTGCCGGCTCCTGAAAGCAGCGTACAATCCGGCGAGGCTTATTTGGCTCCGAGAACTGCTGTGGAAGCTCAGATGGTACTCATCTGGCAAGATATCTTGGGAGTTACCCGCGTCGGTGTCAGAGATAATTTCTTTGAAATTGGGGGTCACTCTTTGCGGGCAACAGTGCTCGTTTCACGGATTCACAAAGAATTGGGATGTAGCATTTCGCTGCGTGAGGTGTTTCAGTCACCTACGGTCGAATCCTTGGCGCAACTTGTGAAAAAACACATTCCGACCCTGTACGAATCCATCCCGCGGGCAGCGGAAAGCGAAGCTTACCCAGTGTCCTCAGCGCAAAAGCGGTTATACGTGCTGAGACAGATGGACGGGGGAGAGCTTAGCTACAATATGCCAGGGGTCTTCACAGTGGATGGACCATTGGATCGCACGCGGCTGGAGTCCGCGTTCCAGGCACTGATCCAGCGTCATGAATCCCTGAGAACCGGCTTTTATATGCAGGATGGAGAGCTTGTTCAGCGTGTGCATAGGAATGTGCCGTTCGCGTTGAACTACACAGAGGCTTCGGTGGAGGAGACGGATACGCTCATTCACAACTTTATTCGTGCCTTTGATCTGAGCCAGGCTCCATTACTGCGTGTTAGCTTGGTGAAGCTCCAGGAGGAGCGTCATCTGTTGCTGTTTGATATGCATCACATCATTTCAGATGGGGTTTCTATTCAAATATTGATACAGGAACTTACTCATTTGTATCAAGGAGAACAGCTACCAGAACTGCACATCCAATACAAGGATTATGCCGTATGGCAACGGGAACAGTCAGAGAATCAATGGCAAGATCTTGAGAAATATTGGCTGCAATCCTTTGAAGGAGAGTTGCCGGTATTGGATTTGCCTACAGACTTCCAACGACCTTCGGTTCGGAGCTTCGAGGGTAGCCGAATTGATTTTACATTGGATGAGTCTGGAAATAAGGCGATACAAGAGCTTGCATCCCGTACAGGTACTACACTGTATATGGTATTGCTGGCCGCTTATTCGGTACTACTGCACAAATATACAGGACAAGAGGACATCGTCGTAGGTTCTCCAGTAGCCGGAAGACCGCAGGCTGAGCTTGAGGGCATCATCGGAATGTTTGTCAACACACTGGCCTTGCGCAGCTACCCGGCAGGAGATAAAACCTTTCAGGATTATCTTCTGGAAATCAAGGAAACGGCGCTCAAGGCGTTTGAGCATCAGGATTACCCTTTTGAAAAATTGGTCGAAAAGCTGGGCGTAGGACGTGATGTCAGCCGCAATCCGCTCTTTGACACCTTATTGGTATTACAAAATACCGAGCAGGAAGAGCAGGATATGGACGGAGTGCACTTTACTCCTTACTTGATGGACACCGTCACAGCCAAGTTTGACCTGTCCCTCAATGTAGAGGAGAAGGGATCAAAATTAGCCTTTGGCCTCGAGTATAGTACGGCTTTATATCGGCGTGAAAGTGTAGAGCGACTTGCAACGCACTTGCTCCGGGTTCTGCATGCAGTCTCGGCCAATCCTCAGTTGCAACTGGCCGAGATTGAAATGATCACACCGGAGGAGAAAGTACAGATCGTTGAAGTATTTAATGCGACATCGGCTCCTTATCCAAGGGACAAGACCATTCATGAGCTGTTCGCAGAACAAGTCAAGCGTACACCAGAGCAGACGGCGCTTGTATTCGGCGATGTCCAGCTAACGTACCTTGAATTGGAAGACAAGGCGAGCCGACTGGCTCAAACACTGCGTCGTTTGGGAACGTTGAGGGAGCAGCCTGTGGCCGTGATGGGGGGACGAAGCATCGAGATGGTCATTGGTATGCTCGCGGTGCTTCAGGCAGGTGGAGCCTATGTGCCGATTGATCCTGATTACCCGGAAGATCGGGTTCGTTATATGCTTGATGATTCCGACGCCAAGTTATTATTGGTGCAAAAGGGCGAGCTTATAAGTGTAGACTACGGTATACCAATTGTCGATCTTAGCAGTGAAGAGGCTTATGCTGCTGAGCCTGCCCAGCCGGAGACGGCTCAGGGATCGCAGGGGCTTGCTTATGTCATCTATACATCGGGTACGACGGGTAGACCGAAGGGCGTTATGGTTGAACACCGGAACGTGGTCCGTCTGGTCAAAGAGACCAATTATGTAGAGCTGAATGAATCCACACGAATTTTGCAAACAGGAGCCGTGGCCTTTGATGCTTCTACATTTGAGATATGGGGAGCGTTGCTTAACGGTGGGCAGCTCTATTTTGTAGAGAATGACGACATTCTGATTGCTGATAGGCTCAAAGCGGCTATTGCCAAGTACGGGATTACGACATTGTGGCTTACTTCACCCCTTTTCAATCAGCTTTCCCTGCAGGATGAGTACCTGTTCAGAGGGCTAAAAGCATTGTTAGTCGGCGGTGACGTACTGTCTCTATCTCATATGAATCGTGTAATCGAGGCTAATCCTGATCTTGTCCCTATCAATTGCTATGGTCCGACAGAGAATACGACCTTCTCCACCACCTACAAGATTCCAGATCGTGCCGAAGGGGGTGTGCCGATTGGTCGCCCAATTAGTAATTCGACCGCTTATGTGGTCAATGGATCGCTGCAATTACAGCCTATTGGTGCTTGGGGTGAACTCATTGTCGGGGGTGAAGGTGTAGCGCGCGGATATCTCAATCGTCCTGATCTCACAGCAGAGAAATTTGTTCCTAGTCCTGTGAAGGACGGAGAACCCTGCTACCGAACTGGGGATTTGGTACGCTGGCTTCCAGATGGGAATTTGGAGTTTAAAGGAAGAATTGATGAGCAGGTCAAAATACGTGGTTACCGCATCGAACTCCCTGAAATCGAGGCCCAACTGGCCAAGGTGGAGTCGGTAATCGACGCCGTAGTGGTCGTTCGCGCGGATGAGCTTGGAGAGAAGCAGCTTTGCGCTTATTATGTGGCGGATCGTACGCTCACGGCAGGCGAAGTACGTCTTTCCCTATCGCAGGTACTTCCGGGCTATATGATTCCATCCTACTTTATCCAGATGGACCGTATGCCATTAACGTCAAACGGAAAAGTGGACCGCAGGTCTCTGCCGGCTCCTCAAGTAGGCGCGCATACAGGACGGAAGTATACAGCTCCTCGTACACCGGCTGAAGAAGCTTTGGCATCTGTCTGGCAAGGGGTACTGGGTGCCGAACAGGTGGGTATCCATGACAATTTCTTTGAATTGGGTGGAGACTCCATAAAAGCTATTCAGGTGTCGTCACGGTTACTGCAGGCCGGCTATCGGTTAGAGATGAAACAGCTGTTCAAATCGCCAACCATTGCCGAGCTAGGCGCTGAAATACAAACGGCTGTGCATATGGCTGAACAGGGAGTTGTGCGTGGAACGACTCGCTTGACTCCAGTCCAACAGTGGTTCTTTGGACGGAAGCAGGCAGAGCCTCATCACTTCAATCAAGCGGTTATGCTGTATCGTGAACAGGGATTTGAGGAAAAGGCCTTGCATCAGGTGCTAAGAAAACTCGCTGAGCATCATGACGCCCTTCGCATGGTTTTCCGTCAGACAGAGCATGGCTACGAAGCTTGGAATCGTGATCTTGAAGAAGGAGAGCTTTATAGCCTGTTCACCGCTGATTTACGGAATGAATCCGATCCGGCTGCAGCCATTACATCGCTGTCGGATAACATTCAGCGCAGTATCAATCTGGCAGAAGGTCCGCTGCTGAAGTTAGGACTTTTCCATTGTCAGGATGGAGACCATCTTCTGATCGTGATCCACCATTTGGTGGTGGACGGAGTATCCTGGCGGATTTTGTTCGAGGATATTGCAGCAGGCTATGAGCAGGTGATTCAAGGACAAGCGCTGACATTCCCGCAGAAGACGGATTCCTTCCGTGACTGGGGAGACGCCCTTGCTCGTTATTCGGAAGGTCCTGAAATGGAGACTCATCGGGCGTATTGGAGGGAGCTGGAGAATCAGCCACTCGAACAGTTGCCGAAGGATGAGGCTGTGGAAAGCCTTCTTTTACAGGATAGCAAAGTAATAACAGCACAATGGACTATAGAAGAAACCGACCAATTGTTGAGAAAAGCCCATCGTGCTTATCAAACAGAGACGAATGATCTGCTATTGACTGCTCTGGGCATGGCGGTATCCAAATGGTCTGGCATCGGAAAGGTTGCTGTGAATCTGGAAGGACACGGTCGTGAGCCGATTATACCGAATATCGACATCACCCGTACCGTCGGCTGGTTTACAAGTCAATACCCGGTGATTTTAGACTTGGGGGATGACCCAGAAGTGGCCTCCTTGATCAAGTCTGTGAAAGAAGGGCTGCGCCGAATTCCGAACAAAGGTATTGGCTACGGGTTGCTTAAAACGATGGCAAGTCAGTTGGATGAAGACAGCTTCAGCTTGCAGCCTGAGATTTCTTTTAACTATTTGGGGCAATTTGATCAGGATTTGCAAGGCAGCTCGTTGCAGATTTCTCCTTATCCGACCGGAAGCGCCCAAAGCTTGTTGGAGGAACCAGCCTATACGCTAGATATCAATGGCATGGTGACGGACGGAGCCCTGACTCTGACGATTACTTATAACGGAAAACAGTATAAGTTATCTACGATGGAACAGCTCGCTGGATATATTGAAGAAAGCCTGCGAGAGCTTCTCCAGCATTGCGTAACCCAAGAAAAAACCGTATTGACACCAAGCGACGTGCTTGCGAAGGGTCTAAGCATTGCCGATCTGGAGGAGCTTTCTAAGCAGACCAGCCACATAGGCGATATTGAGAATGTATATAGTCTGACGCCGATGCAGAAGGGCATGCTGTTCCATGATATGTTTGAGCCGCATACAGGTGCTTATTTTGAGCAGGCTGCCTTTGACTTTAAGGGTAGCTTTGATCCGACTGCATTCGGACACAGTCTGGATGCCGTGGTGGAGCGTCATGCCATCCTGCGCACGAACTTTTACAGCGGATGGGGCAGCGAGCCTTTGCAGGTTGTATTTCGACACAGAGGCGCTAAATTGGTGTACGAAGACCTGCGTGAGATGAATGCATCGCAGCGCGAAGCTTACCTGAAGACATTTGGTGCTAAGGACAAAGCACAGGGCTTCAACCTAGCTGAAGACGAGCTTCTCCGTGTATCAATTTTACAAACAGATGAAGAGAGCTTCCGCCTCTTATGGAGCTTTCACCACATCGTCATGGATGGCTGGTGTGTTCCGTTAATTACGCAGGAGGTATTTGAACACTATTTTGCCCTCCTGGAAGGAAGAGAGCCGCAGCTGGCAGAGGTCCATCCGTACAGTCGATATATCGAATGGCTGGAACAGCAGGATGAAGCAGTTGCGTCCAACTATTGGAGCCGATATCTGGCCGGTTACGAGCAGCAGACGCTTTTACCTCAAGTCGGTGGAGCAAGTAAGGGAGAAGGCTATGTAGCAGAAAAGCTGAATTATCCTCTCAGCAGGGAATTGACTGAGCGCCTTGAAAAGGTGGCCAGGGATGCTCATGTCACGATGAATATATTGCTGCAGTCCCTCTGGGGCATTGCGCTTCAACGCTACAACGGTAGCCGGGATGTCGTGTACGGAAGTGTAGTATCAGGCCGACCAGCAGAAATTCCGGGCATTGACCGGATGATCGGTTTGTTCATCAATACGATTCCCGTTCGTGTGAAGACAGAGGAGAATCTCCCCTTCACCGTTCTGATGAAGCAGCAGCAGGAACAATATATGGCTTCTCATATGTATGACACCTACCCGTTGTTTGAGATTCAGGCTCAGACGGATCAGAAGCAGGATCTAATCTCCCATATTATGGTGTTTGAGAACTATCCTGTGGAGGAGGAGGTAGAGCGTCTGGGTGGTGGCGAGGCTGCCTTTGAGATTGAGGAAGCGGAGCTTCTTGAGCAAACGAATTATGATTTTAATTTAATTGTCCTCCCTGGCGAAGAGATGAGATTGCTGTTCCAGTACAATGCACTTGTTTATGACCAAGTGACAATTGGGCAAATCAAGGGCCATCTGGTTCACCTTATGGAACAAATTGTAGAGAACCCTGCTATTTCCGTGGATGCACTAGAATTAGTCACGCCGCAGGAGAGAGAACAGATTCTGAACGTATGGGGAAATACAAAAGGCATTTACGAGCACTGTAACACGTTCCACGGGCTATTGGAGGAACAGGCGGGACGAACGCCGGATGCGACTGCCATTTGGTTCGAGGACGAGAGTCTGACCTATGCCGAGCTCAATGCAAAAGCCAATGGACTGGCCAGAAGGCTCCGTACTCAGGGAATCAAGACGGGAGATCTGGTGGGACTGATTGCTGAACGGTCGCTCGAAATGATCGTTGGGATCTACGGCATTATGAAAGCCGGGGGTGCCTATGTTCCAATCGACCCAGAGTATCCGAAAGAACGAATCAGTTATATGCTTGAAGATTCCGGAGCGAAGCTGATCCTTACGCAGGCCTATCTCTTGGAGCATCTCGGATGGACGGAAAATGTTTTGCTGCTGGATGAATCATCGACCTATGATGCCGACACCTCGAATTTGGAGGATACTGCTGGCCCGGATGATCTGGCTTACGTGATCTATACTTCAGGTACGACGGGTCAGCCTAAGGGCGTATTAGTCGAGCATCGGGGACTACCAAATCTTTCAGACGTATATGGGGCACACTTCGAAGTTACACCGCAGGATCGGATCGTTCAGTTTGCAAGCCTGTCGTTTGATGCATCGGTTTCGGAAATTTTAACGGCGCTGAGCCATGGGGGTGTTCTGTGCATCCCTTCTACAGAAGATATTTTAGATCATGCCCTGTTCGAGCAGTTCATGAACGATAAGGGGATTACGGTAGCGACTTTGCCACCCGCTTACGCTATCCACCTTGATCCAGAGCGTTTGCCAACACTGCGGTGCCTGCTAACCGCTGGATCGGCCGCATCGGTCGAGTTGATCGAAGAGTGGAGGAAGCATGTACGTTACTCTAATGGCTATGGCCCAACGGAGGACTCCGTATGCACCACAATCTGGTCTGTCCCGGACAGTGAGGAAGCAACGGATATTGTATCTATTGGACGACCTATTGCTAACCATAGTGTGTACATCTTGGATGACCATTTTAGATTGCAACCTGTCGGTGTAGCTGGAGAGCTATGCATTTCGAGTATCGGATTAGCACGGGGGTATCATAACCGGCCTGAGTTAATGGATGAGAAGTTCGTGGACAATCCGTTTGCTCCAGGAGAGCGTATGTATCGGACGGGTGACCTGGTTCGCTGGTTACCGAATGGAACCATCGAGTACTTAGGCCGAATAGATCATCAAGTCAAAATCCGCGGCTACCGTATCGAGCTAGGCGAGGTAGAAGCACAAATGCTCAGAGTGCCGTCCGTTCAGGAAGTCGTAGCCATGGCTGTAGAGGGCGATGACGGCTACAAAGATCTAGTCGCTTATTTCGTAGCTGCTCAGAAACTTGAGGTATCCGAGCTTCGGGCCGTCCTGTCGGAGATATTACCTGGATATATGATCCCTTCCCGCTTCATACAACTGGAGGATATGCCTCTGACGTCGAACGGAAAAATCGATCGAAAAGCGCTGCAGGGCGAGCGTGGATGGGCAGCGGCTTCATCTGAGGCTCCAAGGACACCTGTGGAAATTCAATTAGCCGAAATCTGGCAAGAGGTGCTGGGTGTAGAGAGCGCGGGAGTGAAGGATAATTTCTTCCATTTTGGAGGTCATTCACTGCGTGCAGCCCTGCTAGTCTCACGAATTCGCAAGGAAATGAATCGCGAGATTAGTCTGAGAGCAGTGTTCGAGTCTCCTACTATTGAAGGATTGGCTCGTGCCATTGAGGGCTATACACCGCTGAATTTCGAAGAAATTCCTACAGCGGGAGCGAGAGAGCATTATCCATTGTCCTCGGCCCAAAAACGACTGTTTATTCTAAGTCAGCTGGAAGGTGGAGAGCTGAGCTACAATATGCCGGGTATCCTTACCGTTGAGGGAGCTTTGGATCGGGAACGGCTAGAGCAGGCATTCCGTCGTCTAATTCATCGTCATGGTTCGCTGCGTACTCGTTTTGTGACCGTGAACGGTGAACCTGTACAGCAGCTCCTGACGGATGTTCCGTTTACTGTGGAATATGCGGAGTTGAGCGAGGAAGAGGCAGGAGCTACCCTTCAGCAGTTTGTCCGTCCTTTTGATTTAGGTGTAGCTCCATTGCTGCGGGTCGGCCTTATTCGAATTGCACATGAGCGCCATTTACTATTGTTTGACATGCATCATATTGTCTCAGATGGGGTTTCTATGAATATTCTCATAGAAGAGTTTCTCCGCTTCTACCAAGAGGAGGACGTATTCCCTGAACTACAGATCCAGTACACAGACTATGCTGTATGGCAGCAAGAGCAGCTCGGAAGCGAGCGTCTTAAGGCCCAGGAAGCTTACTGGCTGGATGCTTTCCGCGGAAGCTTGCCAGTGCTGGATTTGCCAGGGGATGAAGTTCGTCCTGCGGTGCGAAGCTTTGCGGGCGATCGAATCGACTTCCAAATTGATTCTTCTCTGAGTGCTTCACTTCAGGAGCTGGCTACCCGAACGGGTTCCACTCTGTTCATGGTGCTGTTGGCAGCCTATACAGCGCTCTTGCACAAGTACACAGGTCAGGAAGATGTCATTGTCGGTTCACCTGTGGCAGGAAGATCCCATGCGACACTCGAAGGCCTCATCGGTATGTTCGTCGGCACAGTGGCACTTCGTACTTATCCAGAAGGAGAGAAGCCTTTCGAGGCTTATCTGCAGGAAGTGAAGGAAACAGCGCTGCGGGCCTATGAAAACCAGGATTACCCGTTCGAGGAGCTGGTAGAAAAGCTGGAGCTTCAGCGTGATTTGAGCCGTAACCCGCTATTTGATACCATGTTTGTCCTGCAAAATATCGAGCAGGGAGAACAAGAAATAGAAGGATTGCGCTTCACTCCTTACGATAATGTACATCCGGCTGCCAAGTTCGATCTCACGCTGACCGTGAGTGAAGCAGACGGGGTATTGAACTGCACGCTTGAGTACGCGACTGCGATCTACAAACAAGAGACTGCCCAGCGGATGGCAGGCCACTTTGTACAGCTTATTCGGGAAGCCGTCTCCAATCCGGGAATGCCGTTGTCATCCCTTGATATCGTGACACCTCAGGAAAAATCAAGGCTGATGAAAGCGCCGGACGAAGCCAAGGCAGATTATCCTCGTGACAAGACGATCCATGCGCTGTTCGAGGAACAGGCTGCACGTACTCCGAATGCAGTGGCAGTCGTATGTGAAAATACAGCCCTGTCCTACAGCGAGCTGAACGAGCGGGCCAATGGACTTGCCAGAATGCTAAGGGAACGTGGTTTGCAACCAGACGGTTTGGCTGGAATTATGGCGGATCGTTCCCTTGAAATGGTGGTCGGGATTTTAGCCATCTTGAAGGCAGGCGGAGCCTATGTCCCTGTAGACCCTGAATATCCAGAGGACCGCATTCGCTTTATGCTTGAGGATTCGGGAACCAAGCTACTGCTGACACAAGCGCATCTGGAGCAACGTGTCTCCTTCGCTGGGGACATCGTAAGTCTGGATAAAACGGCTTCCTATAAGGAAGATGTCTCAAACCTGCAGCCTGCAGCCGGACCGGAGCATCTTGCCTACGTCATCTACACATCGGGCACGACAGGCAAGCCAAAGGGAACGCTGATCGAGCATAAAAATGTAGTTCGCTTGCTCTTTAATGATAAAAATATGTTTGATTTTGGTCCTCAGGATACGTGGACACTGTTCCATTCATTCTGTTTTGACTTCTCTGTATGGGAAATGTACGGAGCATTGCTGAACGGAGGACGGTTGGTCATCGTTCCATCGCTTACCGCGAAGAGTCCAGATCGTTTCTTGCAATTGCTTAAGGATCAGAAGGTCACCGTTTTGAACCAGACACCGACGTACTTCTATCAGTTGCTACAGGAAGAGCTTGGTCATCAGGCGGCAGAACTGAGCCTCCGTTTGATTATCTTCGGTGGAGAGGCATTAGCCCCGGCCCTGCTCAAGGACTGGAGAACGAAGTATCCGCAAGTGCAGCTCATTAACATGTACGGCATTACCGAAACGACCGTGCATGTAACCTACAAGGAAATTACAGAGTTGGAAATTGAACAGGGTCGCAGCAATATCGGCACCACGATTCCGACACTGCGAGCGTACATTTTGGATGAACAACGCCGTCCACAGCCGATTGGCATTCCGGGTGAACTCTATGTGGCGGGCGTAGGTCTGGCGCGAGGCTATCTGAACCGACCGGAATTGACGGAAGAGAAGTTTGTCGCTCATCCGTTTGAAGCGGGCGAGCGCATGTACCGCTCGGGTGACTTGGCACGCTGGTTGCCGGATGGAAGCATGGAGTATTTGGGACGCATTGACCATCAGGTTAAAATCCGTGGTTACCGTATTGAGCTGGGCGAAGTGGAAGCGAAGCTGCTCCATGCTCCGTCTGTAAGGGAGGCCGTTGTGCTCGCCCGGGAGGATGGAAGTGGACAAAAAGTGCTTGTCGGCTATTTCACTGCCGATCAGATGCTGACGGTAGGCGAGTTGAGAAAAGCCTTGGCTGCCGAACTGCCGACTTATATGATTCCATCTTACTTTATGCAATTGGAACAGATGCCTTTGACACCCAATGGCAAGCTGGATCGCAAAGCGCTTCCGGCTCCTGAGGCCAATGTGCAGACTGGGGCGGTTTATGAAGCGCCGAGAAACGCAGTTGAGGAAGCTTTGGCTTCCGTATGGCAAGGTGTGCTGGGAGCGCAGCAGGTTGGCATCCATGATCATTTCTTCGATCTGGGTGGTGACTCCATCAAGGCGATTCAAGTGTCCTCGAGATTGTTCCAAGCTGGATATAAATTAGAGATGAAGGATCTCTTTAAATATCCGACAATTGCCGAGCTAAGCCCGTATCTTCAGGCAGCTGGACGTATAGCGGAACAGGGCGAAATTAAAGGTGCAGCAGAGTTAATGCCAATTCAGCGTTGGTTCTTTGAACGCCATACAGCGGAGCCGCACCATTATAATCATGCCGTCATGCTCTATCGGAAAGACGGCTTTGATGAGGCTGCACTCCGGTTGACAATGGACCAAATTGCGATCCATCATGACGCGCTGCGCATGGTTTTCCGGCCTACAGAAGCTGGATACGCAGCTTGGAATCGGGGAACGGACGAAGGCGAGCTCTACACATTGGACATTGCCGATATGCGGCAGGCGGAAGACCAGACAGCTGCGGTTCAGGCCCAAGCCGATGCCATTCAGGCAAGCTTTGACTTGGAAGGTGGCCCACTGTTCAAGCTAGGCCTGTTCCATTGTGACGATGGCGATCATTTGTTGATTGTCATTCATCACCTCTTGGTTGACGGCGTATCCTGGCGCATCCTGTTTGAGGACATTGCAGCGGGGTACGAGCAGGCATGGAATGGACAAGCAATCGTCCTTCCACAAAAGACCGATTCGTATCTTGTATGGTCTGAGCAAGCGACGAAGTATGCAGCAGGGCCTGCTCTGGACAAGGAGCGTGCATACTGGCAGCTGATTGAGGAGGCGATTTTGGCCCCACTGCCGAAGGATGAGGATCAGAAGCCGGGCACCATTCGGGATACTGAATCGGTTACGGTAACGTGGTCTGCGCAGGAAACTGACCTGCTGTTGCGACAAGCGAACCGGGCGTATCATACGGAGACGAATGACTTGCTCTTGACTGCTCTGGGGGCAGCCATTCAGCGCTGGACAGGCATGGAGCAGATTTTGGTCAATCTTGAAGGACATGGACGGGAAATGATCGTACCAGACCTGGATATTACCCGTACCGTGGGTTGGTTCACAACCCAGTATCCAGTTCTGCTGAACCTGCAAGGCAGACAGGAAGTATCTGCGCGAATCAAG
Source organism: Paenibacillus sp. FSL R10-2748 (assembly GCF_038005565.1). NCBI lineage: Bacteria > Bacillati > Bacillota > Bacilli > Caryophanales > Paenibacillaceae > Paenibacillus > Paenibacillus sp. FSL R10-2748. The sequence goes on along the minus strand of NZ_JBBOTK010000013.1, from coordinate 10,555 downwards.
CGCGTCAAGGAGAATTTGCGAGAGGTTCCGCATAAAGGAATCGGCTACGGTCTTCTGAAGTATATGGCACCGGAGAAAAGTGTCGGATTCGGCGTGGAGCCGGAAATTTCCTTCAATTATCTTGGGCAGTTTGATCAGGATTTGGAGGGTAATGCCCTTAGCCTATCCACACATTCAGTTGGTAAAGCGCTCAGCGATCTCACACCACAGCAATATGCTCTGGATGTGAATGGCATGATTGCCGAAGGCCAGCTATCACTGACGATTACGTACAGCAGCAGGCAGTATCGTAAGGAGACGGTGAGTCATTTTGCTGAATTATTACAGTCAAGCCTTAGTGAGGTCATCCGTCATTGTGTGGCTCAGGAGCGTTCACAGCTTACACCAAGTGATGTTCTGTTCCAAGGATTAACATTGGAGCAGCTTGATCGACTCACGGCGCAGACGGCTCATATCGGAGAGATTGAGGATGTGTACAAGCTGACGCCAATGCAGAAGGGAATGCTGTTTCACAGCCTGCTGGAGCCGGACTCCTCTTCATACTTTGAACAGGCAACGTTTGAGCTGCGTGGCAGCTTCGATGTAGATACCTTCTTCGAGAGCTTCCAGGCTTTGGTGCAACGACATGCCATACTACGTACCGGCTTTTACAACAACATTGCTGATGTACCGCTGCAAGTTGTCTTTAAGCAACGGTTAATCCCTCTGCACTACGTAGATTTGCGCGACGCATCTATGCAGGAACAAGAAGCCCGAATCAAGACTTATATTGCTGAAGATATGGTTAAGGGGTTCAGCTTGTCAGAAGATCCGCTGATGCGGGTGACCGTCTTGCAGAAGGATCAAAGCTGTCTTGTATTGTGGAGCTTCCACCATATTGTCATGGATGGCTGGTGTATCCCGATCATTACACAGGAGCTGTTCGATTATTATTCTGCTAAGAAACAGCAAGTACAGCCTGTCCTACCTCCAGCTCAGCCCTATAGCCGTTATATCGAGTGGCTTGATGCACAGGATGATCAAGAAGCTTCAACGTATTGGAGCCAATATCTTGAAGATTATGACGGGAACACCGTATTGCCGGAAGGTAAAACGAAATCTCAAGCAAAAGAAGCGGGCTATGTTCTAAAAGAGCATGTTCTCCATCTGGGTGCATCTTTGACAGGTAAAATGGATGTTGTCGCGAAGCGCAATCACGTGACCGTCAACACACTCATGCAGACAGCTTGGGGACTGATTCTTCAACGTTATAATGCCAGCTCGGATGTCGTTTTCGGCGGCGTTGTGTCGGGTAGACCCGCTGAGATTGCAGGGATCGAAAATATGGTGGGTCTATTCATCAATACAGTACCTATCCGTGTACAGTCATCCAAAGACGAAGCCTTTGTCGAAGTGATGAAACGTACACAGGCACAGTCATTGGCTGGTCGTGCCTACGACACCTATCCACTGTATGAGATTCAGGGGAAAACAACCCAAAAGCAGGACCTGATTTCTCATATTATGATCTTTGAAAATTACCCGCTCGACGAACAGGTGGAGCAATCGGGTAATCAAACGGAGGACAATCTCGAAGTTGCCAACTTCACCATGTTTGAACAAACCAACTATGACTTTAACCTGGTTGTAATTCCAGGCGAAGACATCAAGGTCTGCATTCGCTATAATGCTTCGGTTTACGAGCAAGAAAGCATTGCACGAATCGGAGGACACTTGTTGCAGATGCTCGATCAGGTGGCTGCTCGTCCGCAGGCGACGATACAGGAACTGGAGATTGTAACATCTGAGGAACGGATGAACCTGCTTGACTGGGGCGGCAAGGCCCATACCTATCCAAGTGATCAGGGTCTGCATACCTTGTTTGAAGAACAGGTTGTCCGTACGCCGGATAAGATTGCGGCAGTAAACGGCGACATCCAGATCACGTATCGGGAGCTGAACGAGCAGGCGAACAGACTAGCTTCCACCTTGATAGACCAAGGACTACGGAGTGAACAAGTGGTAGGTCTGTTGGCAGATCGGTCTGTAGAGCTGCTTGTCGCCATCATGGGTGTACTCAAAGCGGGTGGAGCCTATGTACCTATTGATCCTGAATATCCGCAGGAGCGGATTCAGTATATTCTGAAGGATTCTGGCGCTGAAATTCTGCTCACACAGAGCCACCTGACTAAGTTGGCCTCTTTTGAGGGAACGGTTATGGAATTGGATTCCCCGCACATCTACGGAACCGAGGTGGATAATCCCAATATTCCTGTTGGAGGAAACGATCTGGTGTACTTAATCTATACCTCGGGTACAACCGGAAATCCGAAGGGAACCATGATTAACCACAAAGGGATCGTGAACTACATCTGGTGGGCCAATAAGGTCTATTGTGCTGGGAAACCAACGGATTTCCCGTTGTATTCATCCATTTCGTTTGACTTGACGATGACATCAATGTTTACTCCGTTAATAAACGGAGGAATAGTGCGGATTTATGATGGTATAGATAAAGCGGAGGTTGTTCAGCATATTTTGCGCGAAAATGCGGTCGATATTCTCAAGCTGACGCCAACGCATCTCAGTCTGATAAAAGACATGACCATTCCAGCGGAAAGTCGTATTCAGCAACTCATTGTGGGTGGAGAAAATCTGACCACACATTTATCGAAAACCATCACAGATCTCTTTGGCGGCAATATCAAAATCTACAATGAATATGGACCAACCGAAACCGTCGTCGGCTGCATGATTCACCTGTACGATCCTGCGAAGGATACACGGGAATCCGTACCGATTGGGTTGCCGTCCGACAACATATTCATCCATATTCTGGATGATCAGCTTCGTCTCGTACCGTTAGGCGTGGAGGGCGAAATGTACATCGCCGGGGACGGGGTAGCCCGTGGATATCTGAACCGTCCTGAGCTTACCGCAGATAAATTCATTAGAAATCCGTTCGCTTCGGAAGGAAATATGTATCGCACTGGGGATTTGGCTCGTCGCCTTCCTAATGGAGACATTGAGTACATTGGACGCATTGACCATCAAGTTAAAATACGGGGCTATCGTATTGAGCTTGGTGAGATTGAGGCCAAGCTGCTGGACATTCCACTTGTCGAGGAAGCTCTCGTTGTTGCGTGGGCAGATGCTCATGGGCAGAAATCGCTGTGTGCTTACTTCGTAGCTGATCGCGAAATGTCTGTCAGCGAGCTGAGAGACGAACTGTCTGCCGGACTGCCTGCATATATGATTCCGTCTTACTTCGTCCAACTGGACGTGATGCCTCTGACACCGAATGGCAAGCTGGATCGCAAGGCACTGCCTGAACCGAACTCGGGTATAAAGGCGGGAGCAGACTTTACCGCTCCGCGGACGGATGTGGAGAACATTTTGGCTTCAATCTGGCAAGGTGTACTCGGCGTGCCGCTTGTCGGCATTCATGATAATTTCTTTGAGCTTGGAGGTGACTCGATCAAATCCATTCAAGTATCCTCAAGGCTTCTTCAAGCAGGCTATAAGCTTGAAATGAAGGATTTGTTCGGTTATCCGACAATTGCAGAGCTGGCACAGCGCGTTAGTGTGGTCAGCCGAATTGCGGACCAAAGCGAGGTACACGGAGCGGTAAGACTGGGACCTGCTCAGCACAGATTCTTCGATGAACAGTCAATGGATCTGCATCACTTTAATCAGTCGGTCATGTTGTACCGACGGGATGGCTTCAATACCGATGCGCTCGCCGAGGTTGTTCGGAAAATTGCAGAGCATCATGATGCTTTACGACTGGTGTTCCGCCAAGGAGAACAGGGATTGGAGGCCTGGAACCGGAGCATGGGTGAGGGTGAGCTCTATAGCCTCCAGATCCACGACCTGCGGGATGAGACAGACCCGGCTTCAGCAATAGAAGCGGGTGCGGAAGCCATTCAGCGCAGCATCTCTCTGGAGGATGGACCTCTCTTTAGACTGGGTCTGTTCCGCTGTGCGGAAGGCGAACATCTGTTGATCGTTATTCATCATCTGGCTGTGGATGGCGTATCCTGGCGTATTCTCTTTGAGGACCTGCAGGAAGGCTACGAGCAGGCAGTACGTGGAGAAGCGGTCAAGCTTCCACAGAAGACGGATTCGTACCGTGCATGGGTTGAGGGAATCACACAATTTGCAAACAGCCCGGCGGCTGAACATGAACTCAGCTATTGGGCAGAGGTAGAGGGAGATGGCTTTGCCCCTCTTCCAAAAGACAAGGTAGACGGCGCTCTTCTCATCAAAGACAGTGAGGCTGTCACGGTTAGATGGTCACCAGAAGAGACAGAGCAGTTCCTGAAAGAAGCGAACCGCACTTACAATACGGAGGTTAACGATCTGCTCCTGACGGCTCTGGGTATGGCTGTTCACGAGTGGACGGGAATCGAACGTGTAGGCATCCTTCTGGAGGGACATGGGCGGGAGCCTATTGTGCCGGAACTGGATATTACTCGCACAATAGGCTGGTTTACAAGTCAATACCCTGTCGCCCTTGAGATGGGAGGGGAATTGGAGATCGGCGCCAGAATCAAGCACATTAAGGAAGGCTTGCGTCGTATCCCGAACAAAGGTGTCGGATATGGTATTTTGAAATATTTAAGCGGCGGTTCTGTCTCCTCCTTCTCGGCTGAACCTGAGATTACCTTCAACTACTTGGGACAGTTCGACCAGGATCTTGCAGGAGGGACGATGGAAGTATCGCCTTACTCAGTAGGACCTGAGGTCAGTGAGCAGATGGTGCAGCATCAGACATTGAACATTAATGGACTGATTGCCGAAGGACAGCTTCAACTTTCGGTCAGCTATAACCGTCATCAGTTCCACGGGGAGTCTGTGGCTAAGTTTGTTGACATTCTGAAGAACCGTCTCAGCGAAGTCATTGGACATTGCGTAAGTAAGAAAAGAACAGAACTTACACCAAGCGATGTACTCCTCAAAGATATCAGCTTGGAAAAAATCGAGGAGTTAGAAGAGCAGACACGGCATATCGGCAGTATTGAAAATATGTATAAACTGACGCCGATGCAAAAAGGAATGTTGTTCCACAGCTTGCTGGAGCCTCATTCGGAAGTCTACTTTGAGCAGGCCAAGTTTGAAATTCAGGGAGCATTCTATCCTGAGGATTTCAAACGCAGCTTAAAATATCTGATGAAACGGCATGCCATATTGAGAACCAATTTCCATGCCGGGTGGGGCGATTTCCCTATTCAGATTGTGTTCAAAGAAAGAGCATGTGACTTCGTATACGAGGATCTGCACGAGCTGGAAGCCGATGAAATTCAAGCGCGTCTTGCAGCTTATACTGCTCAGGACAAAGCAAGAGGCTTTAATCTTGCTGAAGAAGCATTGCTGCGTGTTGCTATTCTACGTACAGCAGAAGAGGCTTACCATTTGCTGTGGAGCTCTCATCACATCATTTTGGATGGCTGGTGTATGCCGCTTGTGCTCCAGGAAGTGTTTGAGACGTATGGGGTTCTGCGTGAGCAAAGGGAACCTGAGCTTCCTGCAGCTGTATCGTACAGCCAGTATATTCAATGGTTGGAGAAGCAAGGCGAGGAAGAGGCATCCTCTTACTGGAGAGGGTACCTGGAAGGATACGAGCAGCAGACGAAGCTGCCACAAGCCATCACACAGCCATCGGCAAAAGCAGAAGCCTACGTGTCGGAGAAGCTGGTATTCACGTTGGATGCGGAACTGACCGATCGCCTGGAACAGGTGGCCAAACAGCATCAGGTGACGATGAATACGCTGATGCAAGCAGCCTGGGGAATCGTGTTGCAGCGTTACAATAGAAGCCAGGACATCGTCTTCGGAAGTGTGGTATCGGGAAGACCTGCCGAGATTCCGGGTATCGAAAGCATGATCGGTCTCTTCATTAATACAGTTCCGGTTCGGGTACAGGCCGAGGGAAGCGATTCGTTCTCCCATGTGATGAAAAGACAGCAGGAATTATATTTGTCAGGACATGCTTATGATTCCTATCCGCTCTATGAGATTCAAGCACAGAGCGAACAAAAGCAAGATTTGATTTCTCATATTATGGTGTTCGAAAATTACCCAGTAGAAGAGCATTTGGAAGAGAAAATTGCCAGTGAAGAGGCTGAATACAAAATTACGGATGTTCAGATGTTTGAACAGACGAATTATGATTTTAACCTCATTGTGCTGCCGGGTCGTAATCTGGAGTTCTTGTACCGTTACAATGCCCGCGTCTATGATCTGGAGAGCGTGGAACGAATTCAAGGACACTTGACGAGAATTCTGACAAGCGTTGCTGTTCAACCTGCTATCCGTATTGATGAGCTGGAGCTGATCACGCCAGAAGAGAAATCGCAGATTATAGAGGTGTGGGGCGATACAGCAGCTCCTTATCCGCGTGAGCAGACCCTTCACGGTATATTTGAGGAAAAAGCAGCACTCACACCGGATTGTACAGCACTTATTTACGGTGAAACGGAGCTTACCTATGGAGAACTTCATCAGCAGGCGAACCGCCTTGCACGTACGCTGCGTGCCCAAGGGGTCAGACCGGACCAACCAGTCGGCATCATGGTCGAGCGTTCGCTTGAGATGATCATTGGCATTCATGCCATTCTAAAAGCTGGCGGGGCCTATGTACCGATTGATCCGGAGTTCCCAGAAGATCGTATTCGCCACATGCTGGAGGATTCGGGAGCGAAGCTTCTGCTGACGAAGAACCATCTCAAAGATCGTTTTCCGTTCACTGGCACGATCCTGGCACTTGATGATCCGCAGGCGTATCATGCTGATAGCTCGAATCTCGAGCCAATTGCGGGGCCGGAGCATCTGGCGTATATCATTTACACGTCAGGTTCAACCGGCAAGCCGAAGGGCGTAATGATTGAACATCGCGCTGCCGTCCATACGCTGAGTCAGTTGGAAGCTGAATATCCGATGTTGGCAGGCGACCGTTTCCTGCTCAAAACGACATTTACCTTTGACTTCTCCGTGCCGGAGCTGTTCTGCTGGTTCTTTGGAGAGGGGACTCTCGTGATCCTGCCACAAGGCGTGGACAAAGACCCGATGGCACTGCTAGGGGCCGTGGATACGAACCGTATCACGCATCTCAATTTGGTGCCGTCGATGCTCAGTGTGCTCGTTCAATACTTGAAAGAAAGCGGCACCCAAGGATTCCTTACTCTGAAATATCTGTTTGCCTGCGGCGAGACGCTGCCTGCCAAACTTGTGGAAGAGTATTATAAAGTATCTCCTTACGCAGTACTGGAAAACATCTACGGTCCTACGGAAGCAGCCGTATATGCGACTCGGTATACAACGAGCCTTGAGACTGCGGCTCTAACGCATGTGCCAATCGGCAAACCGTACGCTAACGTCCAAGTATGGATGATGGACAGCGCTTCTCAGGTATCACCTGTGGGGGTACCGGGAGAACTCTGCATTGCGGGCGAAGGGGTAGCGCGGGGGTATTTCAACCAGCCGGACCTGACGGCAGAGAAGTTCATTCCTCACCCGTACAAACCGGGAGCACGGATTTACCGAACGGGCGATTTAGCCCGATGGCTGCCGGACGGGAATATTGAGTATTTGGGACGGATCGATCACCAGGTAAAAATCCGGGGTTACCGCATTGAGCTGGGAGAAGTGGAAGCACAAATTTTGAAAGTGCCATCTGTGCAGGAAGCGGTTGTTCTTGCACTGGCTGATTCTACTGGAAGTACTCAGCTTTGTGCATACTTTGTGGCCGAAGAGGGGCTTGCAGCCGGCGTACTACGCGAGGCACTGGCCAGCGAGCTGCCAAGCTACATGATTCCGACTGCTTTCGTACAGTTGGCACAAATGCCGCTGAATCCGAATGGAAAATTGGATCGCAAAGCGCTACCGGCACCGGAAACACTTCTGCGGAGCACAGCGGAGTATATCGCGCCGCGTACGCAGACAGAAGTAGAGCTCGCTCAGATTTGGTCCGAAGTGCTTGGCGTACAGGAAATCGGGATCAGGGATCATTTCTTCGAACTTGGGGGCCATTCCCTGAAAGTATTGGGCTTGATCCAAAGGATCTCGTCCGGTATGGGCGTCCAGCTCCCACTCCAAGTCGTGTTTAATCTGCCGACTGTGGAAGAAATGGCGCATGAAATTTCCAAGCTGCAGGCAACAACTGCTGCTAATGAAGAGGAAATGGAAATTATCCGCTTCCCAGGGAAAGGAACGCTCAAAGTGTTTTGCTTCCCTCCACGGGTAGGCCACTCTCTGGGGTACTATGAGATGGCCAAGGAGCTGGAAGGGCTTTGCGAGGTGTACGGGATGGAATTTATCGGCGATCGTTTCCAGGGTCAAGATATGCTGGATCGATACATCGATGCCATCGTGGATATTCAAGCAGAGGGTCCGTATATATTCCTGGGATACTCACTTGGAGGAAATCTCGCCTTCGAGGTAGCTAAAGCCATGGAAAGCCGAGGTCACCATGTTAGCGACCTTATTATGGTAGATGCTATGAGAAAGATGTCCAAGGATGAATCGACACCGGAGGAGCTTGAAGAGATTGTCGAGATGGTACTGGACAGCATTAGGGACCAGTACAAAGCATTCCTCGCCGATCCAGTGGACAGGGAGCGAGTCATGGACAAAATGTTGGTTTACTCCGTCTACCGCGATGAGCTTATTAACTCAGGTGAAGTTCATGCGAATATCCATGCTCTAATTGCAGAGGATGATAGTATTGGTCCGGATACATCATTAGATAAATTGTTATGGCAACAGGCGACACTTGGTCAATACAAAGAATACGAAGTCATCGGAACGCATGATGTGCTGCTTGATTCCGGTTTTATTGGGGAAAATGCTAAAGTACTGAGACAGATACTTGGCAAGGTCACAGAGGCCTCATCTAAAAACAAGCCCATTTTGTCCTAAGCTCAATCAAGCATAATAAGTGTTAGGCAGCAAAGACGCCCGAATTCCTTTATATAGAAGGAACTCGGGCGTCTTTTATTTTTTTATGCTGTTTAACATATAAAGTCCCTAATCATCTGTGTATGCTTTAGACATGGTTGACTGAAAGTGTCTTGTGTCGGTGATGAGTTCACGGATGACTTGGATGACAAGCTCCGGTTGATCATGGATGATCATATGCTCGCTCTTCTTGGCAACAATAAATTTGCTGTTTGTAGAGATGTTAAGCATCTCGCGCTGTCCCATTTGCCAGCTTTGTTCAATCTGATCATTTCCGTGTTTACTAATACCGAACTGAGTCAAATCTTGTTGAATGCCCCGGGCAATTACACGTACAGGGAGGTTACCCAGATGCTGTCCCCGTATGGCATCTTCGGTAGTGCTTGCTAGATCACCCTCCTCCGCAACAGATCGAAAGTATTTAGAGGAAGCGACAATATTCACAAAAGATTTTCTATCTTGATATTCGACCCGACCCGTTAGCATTAAATTGGGGAACAGGCGAAAAGCCCCTGACTTTTCTAGGAGAATGGATATTAACGGGGAGGGATTGACCTTAGGCCGTTCCTTGGCATAGATCTCATTTGTCCGGCGAGCGTCATTTTCAGGCCTGGCATCCACCAGAACCAATCCTGCCACTTCGTCTTTGTATGTCTGCGCGTACAGTCTTGAGTACATCCCTCCAAGGGAATGGCCTACCAGAATATAAGGAGCTTGGATGTCTGCGTTTTTTAAGGCGACATGAAGCTCTCGAACGATGTTTTCCCCGGTTCGTGGAGTAGCAGCCTCCTCGCTCCAGGCATAGCCTGCCCGGTCATAGGATACAACAGTGGCGAATGATGACAGTTTTTCGGGAATATCTCTCCATGACAGGCTACTTTCCCCGCTCCCTGATTCAAGCAATATTGTTGGAGAGCCGTTACCGAGTTTACGAATATGGAGTCGATAACCCCCGGCATCGACCAATTCCCCCGGAGGTGGGTATTGTGATTTATCCTTTTTGGATGCAATCCACTCATACACAAATCCTGAGATCACGAAAAGCAGTAAGCAAGAGATGATAAGAAACACAATTCTCGTCCATGTTCGCCTTCGTTGCTTCATTAGTAAATCTACTCCTCTATACAGTTATAATTAATCATTACCTAAAGTTGCGTGAAACAAAGCTGCTATCGCATGGTTTGTTGCTAGCTCCTTATCTTTTTTACCCATCCTTTCTTTGTCAAATCATCAATATTAAAGAAAAAGCAGAATATGCACTTGAGTTGTAAAGAGCAACACGCGTATTCGAGATCATTGAATGGATCTCACGTCGTTCTTGGATGCAGATAACTAAGTCCATTTAGCAAAAGTACAGAGTACACAGGATGTCATTACAACAATAAAGATAGTAAAAACAATTTATTAAAAAACGGTTGCATTTAAATATGCGGAGTGGTATACTCTAATTCCGGCCAAGAAATACAATATTGCGAGCGAGTGTTACAAAAAAAGATTTAAAAAAGTGCTTGCAAAGTTGGTTCGGAGATGATATGATATAAGAGTTGATGAAGCGATAAACTGAATCGACCGAAAAAGAATGTTTGATCTTTGAAAACTGAACAACGAGTGAGTAAAC
>NZ_JBBOTK010000012.1:0-146855 GCF_038005565.1 Paenibacillus sp. FSL R10-2748 | reverse complement strand
AGAAGGTCAAAAATAAAAGAGGTGACGGACGAGATGTCTCCACGCACGAAGGAACAAAACGAAGAGATCCGGCTGCGGCGTCTGGCGCAAATCCGGAAAGCCGCTGCCGATGTGTTTTTGAATAAAGGGCCTTTACTGGAAATCCGCGATGTGGCTGTGCAGGCGGGACTCGGCTATGGCACGGTATACCATTATTACAGCAATAAGGGCAATTTGCTCCACGATCTGCTATGGGACGCGTTGGAGCGGGCCGGGGGATGGCTGGAGGCCCCGCGCGCTTCGGCTTCGGGGGAGGCGCCAACGGGCTGGCATTTCGGCTTGGCTGCTGCGGCGGACACCGGGAACTCGGTTGCCGCGGATTCCCAAAGCGAAAGCCGCGAACCGGCCGCTGCCGCAGAGCTTGGCCCCGTCGCCGTCGCCGGCATTCGGCTACTGCAGCTTTGGGCGGAGGACCACGCCCTGTACCTGCTGCATAAGCTGGCCGGTGAGGGCTTTGCCTCGCTGCCTGAAGCGCGCTCGGCCCCGCTCTCGGCCGCCTTTCGCCGGGAGGTGCTCGCGCCGCTTGCCGCGCTGCTGGAAACCGGTCATGCGGTGGACGGGACTGCCGCTTCCGGCGGAAACGCGGCGGAGCCGCCGTATCCGCTACAGCGCGCGGAAATGCTGCTGGCCGCCTTGGTCGGCTGCGCCTCGCTTTCGCTTCGCCGCGGAAAGCTGCACGAGGAGGCCATGGATATCGCCCGGTTTTTAAAATTATAGAATTGATAAGGAGCGAATAGACAAAGATGATCATTCTAAAATCACCTAGGGAAATCGAAGAAATGAAGCCGGCGAGCCAAATCGTTGCGGACTGCTACCGCGAGGTGGCCAAACTGATCGAGCCTGGGATCACCACCCGGGAAATCAATGACTTTGTTGCCAGACACATCACCAAGCTGGGCGGCAAGCAGTTTACGAAAGGGTACAACGGTTTCCCCGCCGAAACCTGCATTTCGGTCAACGATGTGGTGGCCCACGGCATTCCTTCGAACCAGGCGCTTATGGACGGCGACTTGCTGAAGCTCGACATCGTCGTGGAATACGGCGGATGGTTTGGCGATTCGTGCTGGTGCTATGCGGTGGGCAATATCCGGCCGGAAGCGCAAAAATTAATGAAGGTGACAAAGGAATGCTTGGATCTGGGGATCGCCCGGGCACTCCCGGGGGGCCGGCTCGGCGACATAACGTCGGCGATTCAACAGCATGCGGAATCAAACGGGTTTTCGGTCGTACGCGATCTGCTGGCGCATGGGATCGGGCGGAGCCTGCACGAGGAGCCAAGCTACGAGCATATCGGCGTAGCCGGCAAAGGCATTCGGTTAAAGGAAGGCATGGTGTTTACGATTGAACCGATGATCAACCAAGGTACGTTCCGTATCACGATCGACGATGATCAGTGGACGGCGAGAACGGCCGACGGCAAGTTGTCAGCGCAATATGAGCATACGATCGCAGTTACGTCGGACGGACCACTGATTTTAACGGCCCAGTAAGTATAGAGGCGAACGGACGGCAAAGCGTCATTTAGGAAATAAGTCGCCAACCCGGCCTGCTTGGCCTGATGAAAGTTCGTAATCCGAAACGCGAAAAAGCGCTGGTTCCAGCCTGGGACCAGCGCTTTTTCTACATGGTTTGTAACTTTACCGATTTACGAAAAACCACGTTGTTATGCGGTTTTTTATTATGACTTTGGTATCGTGTTACGGATTTACACTCTTTCTTGGATAGCCTGTCTTGCGTGTATTTTTTTCATTGCAAATCTTGCTATTGGCTGAGCAATCAATAGCTCAATCCAAAATGCTACACCAAAATTTCTAAACCAACTATGAAAGAAGTTCTGAAAAGGTTCTAGGCTTATTTGTTTCGTACCAACCCAAGTTCCTATAATGGTTAGAAGAACAGATAAGACCGTAACATTCAATAAAGTATTCAATAAAACTCTAGCATTAAATCCATCTGTTTGTCCTACGAATTTGGGTATCACTTTACCCACTAACGGTCCCGCAACCAATCTTACTAACAAAACAACGATAATCCACATAAACGGAATAATCTTTAGCGTTTCTAAATAATTTTCTTTACTAAAGCCGCGCTCCAATCCCATAATAATCGGGGCGATCGTGTTTACTGAAATAATTGAAATAATCAATAAAAATAATATACCTTCTTTTGCGTTTTGAGGCAGTCTTTCTTCCTTATACATATTGTTTCCCTCCGAAATAAAAATATTTCAGATGGTAGACGTATCATGCGACATATATTTTTGGTCATTAAAACTAGTACCAATATCTCTACACACTGATCTAACAATTATAACAACTTTTTTTTAAACAAATGAACGGGTTTCTAAAAATTTTTTTTGCCAGTTAATTGAACAAACTCCAACTAACTTTAATTAGAGAAATCTGATAATCTAAGTTTACCAAAAGAGACATTAAGGAGTATATGAATCAGATGAGCAACTTTCTAAGTGAATTTGAGGAAAGATTTAGGGCAGGATTTTTGGATGATCTTAAAAGCATATTGGAAGAAGTGAAGAATGAGCAGGTTTACGCTTGTGCTTTTGGCACAGACAGCGATTTTATCACCTTGTTTCTTGCTGTTAATACGGAGGAATCACTTGTTAGACATATCACAAACATGAAAGCCCAAGACCTGTGCAACAGCAAGGAAGATGAAAATTATTATAGATGGGCATTAAGCGAATATCAATATGGCGATACAACACATCTCAATCATATTAGCAAATTTCTGTATGCAACCGAAAATGTGTTTGACTATAAAGATGAAGTGATAAAAATTATGGCCAAGGTAGTTAAGGAAACAGACGATGTACTTTTTAATCAATTCGGCCAATCCAAAGAAGATATTATTTTTTTCGTTTCCATGACGGATGATGATATGGCCGAGGAACTGGAAAATCAGTCTGTAATTCAGATGACAAACGCCAAATTAGTTGATGACTTCTTGCATCGTTATCAATAGAAGTACAGTTTGAAATATTACAGGTAGATTGTTTTACCAGACAAATTCGCAATGTGCTTGTCCAATGCACCGATAGTATCCTCTTGATCTACACGGGGGCGTACTAGCTAAGCTGACACTTCCCCAATATAACTTTAAAATCTACATATCAATTCAATTTAAATGGGACCTCTATATCCTCGCCTATCTCGTTAATTGTATCCTCGATAATTTCTCGGATTTCTTCATTTAGATCTCTTTCTAAAGAGTCTTTCATTAAGTTGTAACTCATTTTTAAATTTAGATTAACAACAACGGATGAATAAACATCGACTATCTCCGAAGATGTATCATTCCATAATTTAAGTACAAAACGATCTACTCTTTTTCTGAACGAATCACTTAACAATTCATAGGTGTTAGCTCTCCTATCAGCAAATTCTGAAAAACATTCTAACATTTCAAGCGTATTAATCTTCTCTACATTTTCAATCGAATCCAAATAATGAATAAGATAGGATTCTAATTGTTCTTTAGACATATTATCTGGCAACTTTTTAATTTCATTCAAATTCATTGTTTACCTCCCAAAATCAACGGGTACCTGAAGTTAAAATTTGCCCGTTTAGCTTGTACTAGTCAGAAAACGGGCTGGTCGTCATGCGCAATGTTTGTTGGCAGGTCTAACTTTTTCACTGCATCAAGCAAAGGCTATTCTATAAAACACTGCTCCTTCACGTTAAAAGGGTTAGCTCTCAGGGTTCACTTTCTAATATAAAAAATTAAATATTATTCCTGAATGATAAACCCGATATTTCCGCACAGCCACCATGGACTCTTTGCCATTATTGGCTGTGCGCTGCCTCTGTTACTGCCCCGCATGATTTCACCCTGCTGCCTGTAATCCCGAACAATCTGTTCGTAAATTGGATTGGCTGAAACTTGTTTCATCAGAAACAACCACTATGATCAGCTCCGCATTTCTTTTCGCAAACTACGCCGCTATCATACTCATGGTATGGGAATCCGTTTGTTTTATTGTAGCGAGACTCCGGTGCAGCTTATGATTGACGATTCCGATCACCACGTCCGGCTCCATTTCATCCTGATGGGAGAGCATAACCATTGCTGCAATATCTCCCATCTGATATGCTGCCGTCAACGCTCTCAGAAAAGTTTTCGAGTTTTCACTTTCCGGTAAGGATAACTCTCCTTTGAGAAGATCCTCCCTGACTGCTCCAAGCGATTTTCGTGCCCGGTGGAGTGCAACTTTTACCGCTCCCTCCGTTGTTTCAAGCATGTCGGATGTCTCACGAATCGAATATTCAAACACATCTCGCAGCAAAAAAACAGTTCTCTGAAGCGGAGATAAATGATTCATTAAGGAATGCAGCGCTATCTCGATTTCAAAAGATCCATGATCGGGTACAGTTACTTTCGCTTGTTCCCTATTCAATATCCGAGTGTAGACTGCTTTTCTCCGTATGTCATCAATCCAGGTGTTCTTAGCAATCCGTAGCAAAAGCGCTTCGGGATTTGTATGCTCGAAGCTATTTAACTTACCTAATGCTTTGATCCAAGTGTCCTGAGCCAGTTCTTCCGCATCCCAATTTGATTTCGTAAGCGACAGACAGTAACGTTTCAGGACCGCCTGTAATTCCTCCAAGTTCTCGATGTTTATTATATTATCTGTCATTTGTATAGAATCATCTATGCGCATAGGTCCTCTCCTCCACGGTCTTATTCTGCCCTTTCCTAGAGCAAAACCATTTGCTACCTCCAATGTAAACGAACAAGTGGTTGTAAAAGTTACACCATTTACGTAAATCGTTTTCCCATTAAAGCCTCCGTATCTTTTTACGGCCTCGGTTCGTTTACAAGGAGAAATCAACTGGAAACAGGAAATTGGGGGTATAAAAAATGAGTGTTTATGTGCCTTATGTTGTCGAGCAAACTGCTCAAGGTGAAAGATCGTACGATATCTATTCCAGACTATTAAAGGATCGTATTGTGTTTGTCGGGGCAGCCATTGATGACCATTTGGCTAACAGTATTATTGCTCAATTATTGTTCCTGGCGGCAGAAGATCCGGAAAAAGAAATTTACATGTATATCAACAGCCCGGGTGGCTCTACTTCCGCAGGATTTGCCATTTATGATACGATGCAGTACATCAAACCCGATGTGCACACGATATGTACGGGATTTGCTGCTTCGTTTGGCGCGATCCTTTTGCTGGCGGGCGCCAAAGGGAAACGTTCGGCGTTGCCGAACAGTGAAATCATGATCCATCAGCCGCACGGCGGCGCACAAGGTCAGGCCAGCGATATTGCGATCAGCGCAAAACGAATTTTATGGACGCGTGAAAAGGCAACCCGTATCACAGCTGAACGGACCGGGCAATCTTTTGAAAAAGTCGAAAAAGATATGGACCGGGATTTTTACATGTCCGCTCAAGAGGCACTGGAATATGGTGTTATTGATCAAGTGATAACTTCTTTGTAAAGATGCTCAAAACCTAATGATCTGCAAGAAACTTCAAGAAATAATACGAGGTGATATCATGTTAGCAAGCTTACAAGGCAAGGAAGTAACTATTCATTTTATAGATGGGACAAATGTATGCGACGGGATATTGGATCAGATTGACGACAAGTTCGTTAAATACGTTACGCAATATCAGACGCTTGTTATTCCTATTACATCCATTCGCACCGTATCCATTGACATTAAGGAACGGCAACGCTACAGAGTTGGATTCGCCCCATGAACCTATTTTAGCATGGGTGGCAATTACATGTACGGAGGCCCGATATTATGGAAATTTCACAGGGAGTAGAAATGCTTCAGCTAGATTTTCATGGGAATATGATTCACCCCATTCTTTTGTGGGATCGAGAAATGGCTGTATTAATAGATACAGGATTTCCCGGGCAAATGGAAGATTTACGCGTGGCTATGGAAAAGGTAGGCGTGTCGTTTGACCAACTAAAAGTTGTGATTTTGACGCATCAAGATGTGGATCATATAGGTTGTCTTCCTGAGATTTTGCAGGAGTGTGGCCATCATATTAAAGTCTATGCACACGAACTGGATAAGCCGTATATTCAGGGGGAGATCCCTCTTTTAAAAGATGGTCACCTTGTGAATCCCCCGAAGGGCAAAGTGGATGATATCTTAATAGATGGCCAGGAACTTCCGTTTTGCAGCAGGATTCGAGTCATCCATACGCCTGGGCATACTCCGGGTCATATCAGCCTTTATTTAAGGCAAAGTAAAACTCTTATTGCCGGGGATTCGATGTACAGTGTAAACGGGATTCTCGCAGGAATTCATGTCCCGACCACACCCGATATAAATGCAGCTCATCTCTCATTGAAAAAGTATTTGGATCTCGACATTGCATCCGTAGTTTGTTATCACGGGGGATTAAGTAATGTACATGTGAATGATCAGATATTAGGACTTACCCAAGGATTATAAAGTTAAAGTTCCGGTAAGTTACCTTTGGTGAAACAATGTTGTGAACGAGAAGATTATTTAAAATAACACTTTGTTAATTCGTGATTGAACTTTAACAAAGTGTTATTTTGCATTTTACAAGATAGATCTTCATTGTTTATTCCTGCAACCCATACTCCACGTGTGCTAACTTGTATATAGATCAGACTTTAACTGATTAAAAATATATTCTTGCATTTGATCTAAAAGAAGAATGATGTTAGCATCTTTGCCATTTTTCAAAACCCACTGAATAGACATCATTGAGTTAGCAGCATATAGTTCTGCTAAATACTCTAATGCGATCGAAGTTGAAGAATTCTGTTGCTTTAAATAATCTAAGCAAGTCCTAAACAAAATTTGTTCAAATTCCTTACGTAGATCTGCTGTTACTTCATGAACGGCTAACAATGTTGAAATTTCGAGCTTATTTTTAATCATTTTATCAGTTACAAGTTCTATGGCATTTGCCACCTTACCATCTTCGATGGGATCAAAACGCTGCTCAATTTCAACTTTAAAATCAGAAGCATACTGTTTAACTATTTTTTCTAGTAAGTCGTACTTATCCAAATAATGACTATAAAAGGTAGAACGTCCGATAAGAGATTGATCACAGATTTTTTTGATCGTAATTTCTTTAAAATGATTTTGTTGGAGTAATTCTATTAAAGCTCGCTCAATAGCTATTTTTGTTTTATAAATTCTGATATCTTCATTCATTCAACCACTTGCTCCTTATGTGTAAGTTTTCGAACACTTCATATATAACATGTAAGACATCTTACAGATTATGCGATACTAATTATTTTTTATGTAGTAACTATACTCTATAGTAAGCACATACCCAAATTGAAGGAGGAAAATATATGTTTAAATCATATGTCAATAATGAACAATTCAATCTTCAAATTAATCGTTTTATCAATGATTATTATCAAGAAGATGATCAATACGTACCTATTAGCCGACTCGCACAAATCCAACAAGAATTAATCAATGCTGCGTCCATTACACCAAAGTATTTACTAAAGAAACAGGTGGTAGCAGGTCACAGGGAGTTAGCATTTAATGAAATGAAGAAATTCATATAACAACTGTAAAAATATATTGTTCGTACGCAACATGCCCATCAAAATCGTTATTCCATAGCTTCAATCGTTATTATCCAATCAAAGCAGATGTTTTTTCAACAACGTCCATTCGCTCTCATTAATGCCCGATCCTTTTCTTTTAATCGCGGACATGCGTAACAGTAACCAAATTCACGATCCAAGCAATAAGCCAGGCAACAAGCTGTTTTCACTAACATTTTTTGATCAGGGATATTTGGGTGTTCAATGAAATTTGGTTTAATATTAAACGGGTTATTACGGAGTCCGAACGCACTAGCATCGACATCGTGTGTGAGCAATTTGAAAAAAGAAATGATCCTGGTTCTACTTTCTTCATCAGACGCTTCGGCCAACTCTTCTTCCATTTGAGCATACAACGCATTAACGATTTGTCCCCATAATGGAATAGCGTTTATGGGGGCCAGTTGGGACAAAAGTTGGATTATAGGCGTTACCTGTTCCCTGTAAAAGGAATCAAGCGATTTCTTCTCCCCCTCATCCCAGTCCATTATCGAAATTTGGTTAAATCGCACTTCGTTGATTTTAAATGAAAAAAGCGGATAGCCGTCAACTACATATAATTGTACGGATAAATTAGATAATGATAAATCCAACAGCAACACGTTGCCTTGATACAGCATGTGCTGCATCGCACCGCATACCCCGGCGTACCAGCTAATAAAAAAAGCTGCTGCTGCTGAACGTTCTTTAGCTTTGATGAGCGTGCCGTATGTGTCGATTAAGTGATTCATATTTTCAACTTTTAATAGATCAAATGCAGGGATGGTAAGCACGGTTTTATCGAGCTCATTCAAAGTAAGGAAAAAATTTTCTTCCAAATGTTGAAAATCAACCGTGCCCATAGCATACACTCCCATTATTGTTCTCTATTTTTCAAAAGCATGAACGACATCGTTAATAGCATGAAGATCTGCCAATGGAGACATGCCAAGACTAAACCATTCCTTGCCTCCCATCATGTGAACCTGTTTTTTTTTCACGGCTGTCATGTTTTTCCATAAAGAGCTGTTCAGCATTTCCTCATATCTATTCCGAACTTCTTGACTGGAGTCATCATCTAACTGCAAAATGATATGGTCAGGATTATATTCCGGTATTTTTTCCAATGAAATGGATAGACTTAGCTCACCCTGTGGATATTCTTTAATCGGCTTTAGACCTAATGTCTTATGGATGAAGATTCCCCGATCACTATTTTCTCCGTAAATAACGATCTCCTTCGCCATAATCATCATGTACATGACTGTCTCGTCACCAACTAGAGAATGAAGTTTCTCCTTCGCTTCAGTTTCTTTCGTTTGCAAATCCTGAATGACCTTTTCAGCCTGTTCCACTTTGCCTAGAACCTTGCCAATATCCCGTAACTCATCACGCCAATCATCCCGCTGCGGTAAAAGCACCGTTGGTGCAATTTTGGAAAGCTGAGCATAATCCTTATCGGACCACCACGTAGGGGCAATAATTAAATCCGGCTTAGAGGCCAGAATAGCTTCAAAATTAGGAGTTTGGGCAATTCCCATCTTCAGTGTATCTTTAAACGGTTCCTTTAAATAGGATGGGAAATCCGGATGATAGTTTTGTACCGCAACAGGCGTAACGCCAAGTGCATATAACAACTCTGGGTAAACAACAGAGAGTCCAATGACCCTTTTGGGCTCCGTTGGAATACTAAGGTCCCCTTTTAAAGTTGAAATAACGTGCTGCTCAGCAGTGGCTCCTTTATTCGCTTTTTCAGAATTGCTAGCTGTGTTTCCTGCATTATTGGCTCCACAAGCAGTACTTACAATGACGAACAATACGATAATTAAACCTGCGATTATATGTCGTTGTTGCTTCATTCTTCGGTGGTCCTCCTGATCATTTGATTTATTTATGACAACCTCTAATTAAAATTGATTATCATTATCATATATTAGGAGTATAGATGAATTTATAATTTCGGAATATTGACGATAGCGACTTTTTTTCATGCACGATCCCGCCAAATCTTTAAAACTTCATCCAGCATAAGCTCATGAGTGAAAGCCGT
Organism: Paenibacillus sp. FSL R10-2748; assembly: GCF_038005565.1. Classification (NCBI taxonomy): domain Bacteria; kingdom Bacillati; phylum Bacillota; class Bacilli; order Caryophanales; family Paenibacillaceae; genus Paenibacillus; species Paenibacillus sp. FSL R10-2748. The sequence goes on along the minus strand of NZ_JBBOTK010000012.1, from coordinate 137,189 downwards.
ATATTCTACCCAAGGATATGAGGGAAGGAAGTCCACCCGGCTGTTCCTGACAGCTTTCAAATCACTCCATAGCTTAGAATTCATGAGTGTTTGCCAACTTAATTGTGACTGAATGTCCTCGTCTACGATGAGCAATAAACGATCTGGATCAAAATTCGCTAGTTGGTCAGGCGTTATCTGCTGATTTTGACTCAAAAGATCGACACCTTGCACAGGCAGAACATGCAGATCATCGTAAAATACTGTGCCTAGGCTTCTACTGCCCAAAACATTGTAACGATCACCGGTGATTCTCAGAATGAGGAGACGATCATCCTTGAATACATGTTTCACTTGCTCTCTTACAAAAAGAGCCCTTCGATCATATTTTTCAAGCCAAGTCTCGGCTGTTACGGTCTTGTCCAGAAATTTCCCAATTAAGCGCAAATGCGTACGCCAATCGTTCTTCACCCAGGGTACAAAAAATGCAGGTGCAATTTTCCTCAGCATTTCCTGTTCCTCAGGAGATACCAGAGTGTCGATACCAACAATAAAATCGGGTTCAGCAAGTCGAATTTCTTCTCTCTTGATCCATTGATTTGAACTTAGAGGAAGCACGGCATCCATGTGATACTTTCGCTTGTAATAACCAGTCCATGGGTGATCGGCTGGTGCGGCGAAAGGATTAATTTGAAGCGCAATCAATTGTCCAATGTTGGGGAAATCGTAGGCGACTATTTTTTTTCTGCTGTTCTGCATAAATGCCGCTGGAGGCACGCCCGATACCTGTTTAAATTTGCGCCGAAAATAAGTATCGTCATGGTAACCTACATGTCGTGCAATATCTCGAAGACGATTTTGCCCACCCGACCTCATCAGCTGTTGTGCCTGCTCGATTCGGAACACTGCCAAATAGTCGATCGCGCTGCAGCCATACCTTTTTTTGAATAATCGCATAAAATGACGGGTACTCATTCCCCCCACCTTGGCCAAGTGATCGATTGTCAGTTCTTTCTGGTAATGCTGCTCTATATAGCCTTTGATATAGTCTAGGGCCGTTTCCGAATCGTTTCCTTGTTCAAGATGGGCATCTTGCAAGATGGTATGCAGCAGTTCTTGAAAGAGAATTTGCCCGCGAAATCGTTTTAAATGATCCTCATCCTGCAAGTATTGGTTAATGGTATCGCACAACGTATTAACAGAAACAGGCGACGTAACGATAACTTCCCCTTTAGCCGGAAACGGGCTGTTCTTCTTAATAATCTGCATCGAATGGGCTGAAGATACCTCATCGTCCATAACATCAAATCGAAGATAATAAAACCCTCGTTCATCAAAGGAGTGCGCGGCTGCTTCAATGAGTTCTCCTGGCGTACACACGTAAACGCTGCCCTGTCGAAGTTCGGTGAATTGCCCATCAATCGTTAGCCAGCCTTGACCGCTTGCCGCAACAAGAATCGTGTGGGATTCGATAAACTGAAGTCTTAGCTCCCAATCATTTGCTTGATTCTTGATATGCTCAATTTCTCGTAGCTTGAAACACATCCCTTCGAGGGGTGCATATTTTTTATGTTTAAAGTTCTTTTCTATATCAACCAAGTAATCTCACCGCCCTCATACTAGCTAAAACATTTAACCTTGATACAAGTCAGACTTTAACTGATTAATAATATATTCTTGCATTTGATCTAAAAGAAAAATGATGTTCGCATCTTTGCCATTTTTCAAAACCCACTGAATAGACATCAAGCATACTGTTTAACTATTTTTTCTAGCAAGTCGTACTTATCTAAATAATGACTATAAAAGGTAGAACGTCCGATAAGAGATTGATCACAGATTTTTTTGATCGTAATATCTTTAAAATCATGTTGTTGGAGTAATTCTATTAAAGCTCGCTCAATAGCTATTTTTGTTTATAAATTCTGATATCTTCATTCATTTAACCACTTGCTCCTTATGTGTAAGTTTTCGAACAATTCATATATAACATGTAAGATATCTTACAGATTATGCGATACTAATTATTTTTTATGTAGTAACTATACTCTATAGTAAGCACATACCCAAATTGAAGGAGGACAATATATGTTTAAATCCTATGTCAATAACGAACAGTTCAATCTTCAAATTAATCGTTTTATCAATGATTATTATCAAGAAGATGATCGAGCACAAGCTGACTTGGAAAAGATGATTCCGAAATTAAAAGACACCCATAGCTGGTATGAAGCTTGGCTCAATTTTGCAAAGAAACGCGAAGACAGCAAGGACTTTGACTTAGCCTCAGTCTACTATCAAGCTGCAGAATTTTATCTTGCAACCACAGACCCCAATAAAGAAAAAATGTATCGAAAATATAGAGAAATGTTCTATAAAGGCTTTCATGATTTTGATTATGAATCCTACAAGATTCCCTATGAAGACTCGTATCTTCCTGCTGTAAAATTATTGACACCTGGAGCTACGAAGACATTACTTGTCTTTGGTGGCTATGATTCTTACATGGAAGAGATGCTTAAAATGATGAGATTTATGAAGGGAATTGATTACAATATTATTGTATTCGATGGCCCTGGCCAAGGAACTGCTTTAAAAAACGGCCTAAAATTCATTCATAACTGGGAAAAGCCCATATCAACGGTGATTGATTATTTCAAATTAGATCGTGTTAGTCTCGTAGGTGCTTCTTGGGGAGGATATTTAGCAATGCGTGCGGCAGCCTTCGAAAAGAGAATCGATAAAGTAGTTGCTTTTAACATTTTCTATTGTGGTTTAGATGCCTTAAAAATGGGAATGTCAGAAGAGACTTACCAGAGCATAGTGCAGCTAGTCGATCGTAATGAAGTAGATCAAGTGAATTCATTATTCGAACAGATGATGACTCACAATATTGATTTGCATTGGAAGATTACCAAAGGGATGGAAAACACCGGTGTAGCAACGCCTTTTGATCTCATTAAAAATTTCGAAAAGCACACGATGCAAGGCATTGGAGCATTCATTAATCAAGATGTTCTTTTATTAGCTGGAGAAGATGATCAATACGTACCTATTAGCCGACTCGCACAAATCCAACAAGAATTAATCAATGCTGCGTCCATTACAACCAAAGTATTTACTAAAGAAACAGGTGGTGAGCAACACTGCCAAGCAGGCCACAGGGAGTTAGCATTTAATGAAATGAAGAAGTTCCTATAACAAAGAGATATAAATACTATAATTTCTCGCATAAAAAATTCAGAGTATGGTTAATGCGGATATTAAGTAAATATTTAAAAGAATTATGTATAACGAATGGTTTCCCCAAAAGGGGAAACCGCCTTTTTTACGTCTCATTTTGATCTGCGTATTTAATAAGAATTTTATCCCCTATGATTTTTTTTATTTCTGGGTAGGTTAAATGATCTAATCCTTTATTTGTTCCTACAATAATTATACCTTCATCATCAGATCCGCTAAATTAGCGGCTTTTTTGTTTTAAAAGTGCTGGCGCGTCAGTCCTTTTTTTATAAAACATCAACGTGGTTTCCATATATCGCAAAACCGAGAATGGATGGTATAATGAAGGATGATTTAAAGGAATCTGTAGTGTAGTGAAGGGATGATTCATATTGATAAATCACGATAATCTTGAAGAGTATCGAGACCCGATTAATTATGATCTTGAATTTGGCGGTGAGACTAATAAATACAATTTCTATCTTGATATGGCTAGATTGAACCCAGGCGAGGTTCTGGAACTTGCATGTGGTACAGGATTGACAACCATTCATTTATCAAAATCGGGGATACATATAACAGGTGTTGACATTTCTTCATCGATGCTTGAATATGCGCGGGTTAAAGCTCAAGGTTTGCCTGTGGATTTTATTGAAGCTGATGCTCGTACATTCGATTCCGAAAAGCGTTTTTCCATGATTTATTTGACAGGAAATGCATTCCAGGCATTTTTGAGCGATGACGATCAACGAGCCTTACTCGAAACCGTCTACAAGCACCTAGAATCAAATGGGATATTTGTTTTTGAAACACGAAATCCCTTGGGAACCGATTTATCCAACCAAGAGGAAAGCATCTGGGGAAATTTTATCGATAAAGATGGAATTAAAGTCAAGATATCTGGGACACAGTCGTATGATTCAAGTAACCAGATCATGCACTGGGTCACGTTCCGTGATTGGGGATCGGAGAAAACAATTTCTCGAATTGCATGTCGCTTTACTGATAATGACACGCTTCAGCGTTTATTAACGAGCCGCGGCTTTTGTATCGAAAATCAATATTCGGACTGGGATAAAACACCGTTTACCCCTTTATCTCCTTCCATCATTACTGTTTGTCGAAAACATGGAGCCTAAAACGAATAATCCCGGAATGTTCATCCCAAGTGTTTGACGACCGCGCGTAAGATATCTATGTCATTCGCATGTTTTTGAAGGAACAACAGGCTATTCCAGTGATTCCCGGAAAGAAAAATCGCCGAGTCATCCCTTGCGGTGGAGGAATATTTGGAAACAGTTCGGCAGAATCGTCAGATTGGCTTTGTACGTCGGGAAGCAGCAATAACTAAAAAGGGTGGAATTGATAAACTATATCAATTCCACCCTTTTTTTGTGTGACGAGTTCAGTCTCTTTTCTTGGTACCGCTTTTTACTGTGAAAAACAACAATGATAAGAAGAATAGAGCCTGTGAAGTTTTAACCATCAACCGGATTCCTTCACCTGAATCTTTTATATCAAACAGAATATCAGCTATGGATACCAAACCTGTAGTAATAAGTATAATCAATGCGAGTATGTACACGTTTAGTCCCCCTTTTGTTCGGTTTTACAGCAGGAAGAAGACAATAGCTCTGGATGCGGGTTCGGCCAACCATGCAGGCAACCCAACATATTTTAAGGCGTAAGCAAGACCGTCCTCTGCTGTGCCTGTGAAATCTACCATGAATATCCAAAGCTTGCATTATTACTTGATAGCCAAGATAATATTTCAAAGTTTCTTTTGCACCGTCGGTCAAAAGTGGTATCTTATCTACATAAATTTTTATCTGTTCATTCCAAGCACGTGATCCAATATTCTTTAGTTTAGAAATTAATTCTAACGCAATTTCTTAAACTTTTGCATAAAATCAATCCTCTCTTCATATATTTGGTATTTTAATCAATATACTAACATGAATTATATATACTCGTAAAATAGGGAGATATAGTAGATGATTTTTCCTGTAATAATATCTATTCATAGGATTTGGATAATAAATGGTTATTATAACCTGTGAAAAGAGACTGTTTATTGAATGATTTTTGACCGAATGATGGCCGTTCGTTAGACTTTCAGCGTGATATATTTGTATCATGGAAAATCAAATAAGGATCACATCCACAGCTTTCGAGCCTCGGTGAACCAGGTCGGCCAATGTGCCGGCCTTTTGATTTTTCAACAAAACCATATTAGGAGAACATAAATCATGTCTACAGAAGCAAGTGCAGTAAGAAACGGTGCGTACGCATATTTGGTAAATATATTGAGTCTCAAAATCATATACTTCAAACAATAAATGGATGCGCATACGTCTGTTCCCTTCTTGCTCTAAACCTAAATGAAATCCTTCGACTAAATAGCGAAATATTCGCTAAAAATAAATAGCGATTATTTCGCTGGGATATTCTTGGTTTGGAGGTGAGAAGATGTACCAAAGAATCCGAGATTTGCGTGAAGATAGAGATTTGACTCAAACCCAAATGGCTGAATATTTGAATTGTAGTCAACGAATTTATAGCAATTACGAACGCGGCGATGTTGATATTCCTACAAGGATTCTAATCAAACTAGCTGATTTCCATAACACAAGCACAGACTACTTGTTAAACAGAACGAAACAAAAAAAACCTTATCCGGCAGGCTAGCTACTTTTAGAAATAAAAAAGGTAACTCCTCATGAAGGAGCTACCTTTCAAAAATTTTTATAATCGCCCCCTCCAATCTTCTGAACTACCTATTTTAACCCTTCTTTCCCGTCAAATACTTCAATCATTATTAGTGCCCCCATTTTATAACCCTCAATATAAGCCGAAGCGGACAATAAGGAAATTAAAACATCTTGTAAATCAGAAAGTTCTTCAATTAATTTGTAATCCTGTTCTGGCAATTTTGTTTTGAGGGCTTCCTCAGCATCAGCTATTCTCTGAGAGACCAGTTCAAACTCAGTGTCTTTCGATTTGATTCGTTCACTTGGGTTACATTTTCCGTAATAAAAGTTCTCCAAGATACTCATGATCTACTCCTTCTTGATATGTATTATTAACCCTCCGACTAATTTTAGCGAATTATTCGCTAAAAATCAATAGCGATTATTTCGCTAAGATATTCTTAGTTCGAGGTGAATATGATGTATCAACGGATTCGAGATTTACGTGAAGATAAAGATTTGACTCAAACTCAAATGGCCGGTTATCTGAATTGTAGCCAGCGGATATACAGCAATTATGAACGTGGGGAAATAGACATTCCAACGGAGATCTTAATTAGACTAGCTAATTTCCACCATACAAGCACAGACTATTTACTAAATAGAACAAACCAAATAAAGCCCTACCCGGCAGGATAACAGCTTTACCGAGTTCCCCCAAGGCTTGATAAGTCGGATGCTTCAAATTGTTTCGTATAAACCATTTCAAGATCGCTTCCGTCTCGGCGGTACCGAGACGCAACGCAGTAGCGTACTTCATCATTTGATCGTATTGCTAGCGGATCAGCTCCCAGTTGATCGGCCTCGTAAGAACCAGTTGCAGGTTGGAATAAGCATCGGCCATGCCGGGTTCGGGCCGATACAGTTTCTGTGAATGGATCGCCTTAAGACGCGGCATGAGCTGGTAGCCTAGCAAATAGCAGAAGGCAAACGCGACTTCGCTCTGTCCATGTGAATCGACATAGTTCTTCTCGACTTCCATATCGGTACAGTGACGAAGCAATCCCTCCATCATGGCGGCGACTTCCGACGAGGAACATGATTTGAGCTGCGAGTAAATGCACGTTGAATTTTTCTCGACATGCCAGTAAATCATCACGCCGCGGCCTCGGTACCGGATGTGCCATTCCGTCATGAGATTCTGATCCCATGCGCCGAATTTCTTGGAGTCTGACGCGCAGGACGTGGTACCCTCGCCCCAAACCTCTTGCATCCTCACCTTGAAAATGTGGTTGACGACATCAGCTATGGCATTTCGCAAATTGTCTTTATGAATGAACTTCCTTCGCACATAGAGCAGGTCCTTATATGACTCGCCATGATCCCCGGCACTCACACGTTTCAGTCCAGTGTTGGTGCCAAGTCCATAGAGTGAGAGAATCAATCTTTTTTGCAGCGTTAGCTCATGAAACGAAACTTGGCCGTTGTCTTCAAAGGCATATCTTCACCAGTATCATCGAGCATAGCGATGCTTTCAATGAGGGCATCCAATTTCGCTGGTGATGAAGGAGGCAGTTTCAGGATTGTCGCTTGGAAAAAATTTTCTTCGTGGGTATGAATGGCGGAACGGATCAGACGTTCAATACGTTCAGGTGACGGTGGTTCTACATTCAGTTCCCGGGAACCGACCGTAAACCGATTCCTTTATATGTTCCCACTCCTGACTACGATGAAGGACATGCTGGCATAGCCATTCCGACATCTCTTGTGAATCTTGAACGGTATTTTCTCGAAAACCAAAAAATTCTCGGATTTGAGCGCGGTGATATTTGATCATCCGACCGTTCCAATCGTATTGTGCATACAGTTCTGCCAGCACTTCGATTTGCTTGGCGATGTATGAAATGACGGCCTTAGGAACTTCAAATTTATGGAACGGAAATCGCGCCTCGTATTGGAAGAACTTAAACATGACTGCGAAACCGATCCTCGTCTCACTGCTCTTATTCCCTATTTGCTGCATTTCGTTCGGGAGATAGGTAAAATGCTCAATCAGCTCGTCCAGTTCCCAATTTCGCTTCATGTAATCCCCTCCGAATAAAGTTCCTATTACTGTGAGTATCGGAACTTAGCGCTTGAAATAAGTATATCCAAGCTGTATATTTTAGACAATATGAGTCTCAAACAACTCGAAGTTCCATATACAAAAATTAATTCGGAACTTTTATTTATTCATGGGGACTAAGCTAACGGGCAGTTTAACGCAACAATATTCTGGAGCAGTAGCCTTAGATTCAGGTTATTTAACGACCGATTTGCAAAGGCCTTCAAGATCGAAACATTCGCAGTATGTGTGTCCGCAACAGTAAGAATTGCCCTACCGAACTACGAATGGACGGAGAATTAGCAAAAGAAACCCGAAGTCTCATAAAAGACGTGGGTTTCTCGTCAATCTGAGTAGCCTTTAGGACTACTTTTTATTTCCCAATATTAAACCAACCGGGCATTGCTTGAATTACATTCCAAAGTTTTTCTGGAATATTAAGCTGGTTGAGTTTCGAAACGTTCAACTCAGAATCCACCTCGGCTTCACGTCCATTTGCGACCTTTTCAACCCAGTTAGGATCCATAATTAACGCATGCCCAATGGCGACTAGCGGCAATCCTAATTCCGCAGCTTGAAGAGCATCATCCGGTGTTAGTATGGAACCAGCAGCCATCACAGGTATCTTACCGTTTGCTCTTTCAAGAATTAATTCAAGCCGTGTTTTTTCATCTTGACTATCTACTGGCTTTGAAGACACATTATCTAATGAAGCATGAATATAATCTAAATCCTGTTCAACAAGGAAATCAATTAATTCATACGTGTCTTTCATACGTAATCCGTCCACTTTGTGGGATTCTTCAGGGGAAAGCCGGAAACCAATCATAAATGGTTTTGCAGCATGTTTTTCAATGACATTTTTGATTTCGTTAATAATCGCCAATGGAAAACGCAAGCGATTTTCAAGTGATCCTCCCCATTGGTCCGTCCGTTGATTCGTTGCTGGCGACCAGAAGTTTTGAATTAAAAATCCATGTGCCCCATGAATTTCGACGCCATCAAATCCGGCTTCAATCGCTCGTCTTGCTGTATCTCCAAAAGCACGTACAATCGACAAAATCTCCTCATGTGATAGTTCTCTTGTTTCTGGCGTTGAACCTAAATTAGTAATTTCGGGTTGCAATGCACTCGCACTAACTGCATCCAAATCGGGCAAAGCTTTATTGCCAGCATGAAAAATCTGTAGGATCGCTGGAGAGCCTCCACTTTTCGCTGCTTCAGCTAATTTTCGTAAACTTGGAGTAAATTCATCATTGTACCCAGCGAATTCATTCGTAAAACCCTGCCCATTAGGTGTAACATGAGTACACCCTGTAATGACGAGTCCTACTCCATTCACTCTTTGTTTGTAATACTTTACTTCGTCATCCGAAATGGTAAGATCGTCATTGCTTGACCAGGTGGTCATAGGTGCCATAACGATACTATTCTTCATTGTTATTCCACTTCTGAATGTGAAGGATTCAAATAACCTACTGTATTTTTGATTCATTTCCTTAACCTCGCTATCATATTTTATTTTCTGTTTCAGTGTAATTGGTTACCGTTACAGTAGGTCAAGGATTTATTTTTATATGATTACATGTAGAATTGTTGTGTTTTCGATCTTTTCATGATATATATTTAGTTACAGTAACTGTAACTAAAGGTGGGACAAATAGATGTTATATTCAATGACATATGTAGTGGAGAATTTAAATGTATCTGCAAAGACACTTAGGTTTTATGAAGAGCAGGGGATATTACCAAATATATCTCGTGACGAAAAAGGTCGTAGAGTTTATAACCAACAACAAATAGATTGGATTTCTTTTATTCGTTGTCTCAAAGAGACAGGAATGCCTCTTTCAAAAATCAAGGATTACAAGGAACTTTATGAATTGGGAAATAGCACCTATTTGCAAAGAGAAGAAATGTTGATGCAGCATAAATTGGAAGTTCAGAAGAAAATTGACGAAAGTCAAAAACACTTGGAAGAAATAAACTATAAACTAGCCATGTATGAACTTCAGAAAGAAGAGGTTATGAAAAACCCCAACTATAACTTTAAATGTCACGGTCACGGCCTGGAGATTAAGATGGTGAATTAATGTAATGTACTTGCGCTAACGGGAAACGATAGTTCAATCTCCAACTAAGACTAGGCTGCCGATCAATGTCGGCAGCCTAGCTCTGTCTTTGCACATTAACGTAAACAACCCAACAAGATAAATGTAGGTTTATTCCATACGTTTGAGACGCAGGAATTTCTCCAATCATAGCGAAATTCCCAGAACTTGTATTTAACATATTTATCCATCTACTTTGCCCCTGGTGACAGCGACGCTGGTACTACCCCTAGAAGTCATAACAAGCGAATTTTTTAAACAAATTCTCACTAATTACCAGATTACTGTGGAGGGAACGAATACTTTTTGCCACCCCAAGCCACGAGAAGCGCAAGGAATAAGAGTATGAATAATACCCATGAAAATGATCCCGCACCAAAAGTTTCAAGTAAAATACCCCCAGCCATCCCGCCGCCAGCGATAGCCAGATTCCATACGGTCGTGTTAATCGGCATGACCATATCCACTTTGCTCTCCCCTGCAGCCTGAGCAAGCGCCGTTTGCAATAGCGTTGCTGCGCCGCCGAAAGTTAACCCCCATACCGTAACAATGATATAGATCATAAGGACATTGGAGTTGCTAAAGCTCATGGCAATAGAAATAAAGACGAAGGAAATAAGACTAATAAGGACAAGCTTACGCAGCCAACGGTCGATGAATACGCCAGTTATCCATATACCTACGAGAGCAGCAATGCCAAAGAAAGCCAGCGCCAGACCCACTCTCTCCCCCATCCCATTGGCCGCAAGAAATGGAGCAATATAAGTGTAAAGAATATTATGGGCTGTCATCCAGGTCAGTACAACCAATAGTATGGGCCGAATCCCCGGTGTAAGGAAGACTGCATAGATCGAAGTTTGCTTATCGGAGGACTGTCCCGGATAGTCCGGCACCTTCCAAAGCACCCACACGATCAGTATAACAGTCAGTAGTGACATGATTCCAAAAACAGAACGCCAACCCATAAGGTTCCCCAGAAACGTTCCCGCAGGGACACCAATAGCCAAGGCGATGGGCGTTCCAACCATGGCAACCGCCATCCCCCTCCCCTTCAATGTAGCAGAGACCATGCGGAGAGCGTAACCGCCGATCATTCCCCATAGAACTCCAGCCGAAACTCCTGCCAGTAGACGGGCAGCCAGCGTCAGTATGTAGCTGGAAGAAATTGCAGTGACACTGTTAAAAACCAGGAATCCGCAGATAGCCAGAAGTAACAGCGGACGCCTCCGCCATTGGCGGGTAACTATAGCTACAGGGATGGCAGCCACTAAGGAACCGATAGCATACACGGTGACCAATTGACCGGCCATTGCCTCTGAAATATGAAGCCCCTTACTTATTTGCGGAAGCAAACCAGCCGGAATCGTTTCTGTCATAATACAGATGAATCCTGTCATAGCCAAAGCGAGCAGGCCAAGCCAGGGAAAGGACCTAGAGGAAGCGGAAGACGCGATCTTTGCAGTAGTAGAAGAATTATTGCTGGACATTAGCGCAGCTCCTTAATATTGATTTGAAAACAAGTTCAAGCGGAAGACCAAGCAAATGTGCCAGTGATTTGACCTCCTTACATTTATTTATGGATCGATCATTCCATATTTTAAAGAGACCTCCCGCTCTTGTCAATCACTTTTGGATCGATTAGTATATAAGTACAAGGTAAAAGGAGGCTACTCCATGGTTAGAACCGGAAGACCACGTAAATTCTGTCGCGACGAAGCGATCTCCCAAGCTATGATGTTGTTTTGGGAGCATGGATTTGAATCAACCTCTTTGGCTCAACTCAAAAAGGCGATGGGCGGCATCTCCTCAGCCAGCTTTTATGCAGCTTTTGAATCAAAAGACGCATTATTCAAAGAAGCGCTGGACCAGTATTTGGCTACATACGGACAAGTATCGACAAGCCTTACAAACTATTCCCTTTCATCGCGCACAGCTATTGAATTAGCCTTAAGAAGTTCAGCAATCATGCAGACTGAGCAGACCCATCCCTTGGGTTGTTTAGTCATATTCTCTGCAAATACTTGTTCGCCAGAAAACACTCATATTCGAGAACTATTGATCAGGCAAAGAGCAGTGACTAGGAACAAGTTCTATGCTCGTATTGAACGAGCTACCAAGAACGGAGAACTTCAAGAATCCACAAATGTTAGCATGTTAACCACACTATTCGTTACCTTTCTGGAAGGTATATCTACGGAAGCCAGAGATGGTGTGTCCCTAGACAACATTGATGCAGCCATAACTAAATTGATGGAGCTTTGGGATACTTGTGCCTGAGAATGGCTCAGTTTTCATAACCCATAAGGGCATGCCAATAGAAAAAGGCAATCTCCGAAAAAGGAGATTGCCTCTCTACCCACCTCTTCAACAACGACTAACAAACCTGTATCTATTTTTATGCAGAATTCCGTCTGTACAGTAAAATGTTTTATTGGGATGCATGGATGTTTAACCAGCAGGAAAGTTTGATTTGCCGTGAGTATTATATACAGTAAAGTAGAGAAATGGGTTCTCTTTGTTGTCTAAACTACATCTCTAAGATTTGAACAGAGATCTTAATTAAATACTCTTCATAACCTCTAACTGAAAGATCATCTAACAAAACATCCTCATAAAAAAATCCCTGTAATTCTATGCTCTTATCTTTAGCATAATTTATTATTCGATCATAAGTGTCACATACGCTTGTGTATCCCTCAGTATGGTACGCGATTAAATATGTTCCTTTTTCTCGCTTGAAATTTGAATAATTTGATTTTTTACTAACTCTAGTAAAAAGATAATCATAATTGAATGTTTCATTTGCTAAGACTCTTGTAGTATCTCTCATCCAGCCTACTGTATGGGAAGCATCAATACTATAAATGTTCAAGTACTTTTCGTGTTTTATCATAGAATCGTAAATGCTTTTATCATTTGTGTAAGGATCAGCCTCTGTTACTACCAAAAACTCCTCCTTTTTTTCCTCAATAATAATATCAGTTGAAATGATCTCAGTTGCTGCTTGGGTAATTCGTTTCTTCTCTGATATTATGCTTTTCATTTTTTGCAGTTGTTTAATTTTTGAATTCAGCATTGCCTCTTCTTTCTCAAGTAGGACAATGAGCTCCTGAGGTGACCTTTTATTTAAATACTCTTTTATCTCTTTTAATGGCATTTCTAATTCTTTAAGTATTGAGATCACTTTAAAAACATCAATTTGATTAATTGAATAATATCTATACCCATTTTCAGCTTTAAATTCAGGAGAAAGAATTCCAAGTCGATCATAGTGAAATAAAGTATCCTTGCTAATACCCATCACTTTTGCAAATTGTCCTGACGTTAAATGAGTTTGAACATTATTCTCCATGAAATCCCTCCTTGACTATGGTGTTACACCACACTTTATTATAACCAAGTAACCTTCAAATAGCAGTAGACCATGAGGAGTATCTAATCGAAAGTAATACCTAAATAATTAATCTTGGGAGGATATAAGGAATGAAAGTTCTAGTTACAGGAGCAACAGGAAGTGTGGGAAGTCATATTGTTGAACAACTACTTGCAAAAGATATAGAAGTAAAGGCATTGTCAAGGAAGGAAAGCAACTTACCTAAAGGAGCACAAGTAGTTCTAGGGGATCTTGATATTCCCGAAACTATAAAAGCACATCTCCATACTATAGATAGCTTGTTTCTGATAACTCAGAGTGAACAATCGGACGAAAAATTTATAAAAAACAAAAGAATTATTCAGATGGCAAAACAAGCTAATGTTGCAAGAATTGTAGCCCTGTTAGATTTTGAAGGGAACCCAATTGAGGACGTTATTAAAAATAGCGGAATGGAATGGACTTTACTAAAGCCAGTGGAATTTATGAAAAATGCACTTTACAGTGGTTGGACAGAATCAATCCAAAAAGAAGGGATTATTCGTACGGCTTTCCCCGATAGTTTAAGCGCTAGAATTCATGAAGCTGATATCGCTGATGTCGCAGTAAAGGCACTAACAGAAGAAGGCCATGATAAGCGGACATATGATTTGACAGGACCAGAAGCATTGTCTCCAAGAAGTATGGTTAAACAAATTTCTGTAGTTATAGATAAATACATTGATCTTGTTGAAATTACAGAAGAACAAGTACAACAAGATTGGAAAAGCAAAGGCTATGACAATGAATTTATTGAATACTTTATTATAGGGATTGGGAAAAACCCTCCTAAAGGAGCCTATACCGTTCTACCGACAGTAGAACAAGTTACAGGCAAGCCAGCCAGAACATTTACTCAATGGGTTAATGAAAACAAGCATTATTTTGTATAACCCCTTATGTACTTTTACTAATTACCTAACGGAAAACGCTAGTTGAACCTAACACTAGTTGAACGAGGAATGGCAAAGAGTAAAACGATACTACATTAGACTGATGATCCAAGTAATAGAAACAGCGGCAGCCATGGACGGAAAAATAAAGTCCTAGACTACCGCTGTTTTATTGAACTCAGTAAAACCGCACCTGTAATTTCGTTAGCCAGATTTTTTCCATGTTCATAAGGGATAATCGGATCTTCAGTACCGTGAATCACCAGCCTTACCTCCATAAAGTACTTTCAGTTCCTCTTCCTTCATCGTAAAAGTATGTTTTTCTTCAGGAAACCGTTTATTCTTCACATCAGCAGTATAAGCTTGAATGGACTCCAATATAAACGGATTCAGCGAATGGTATTGTTTCACAAACTTAGGAACCCGTTCAACACCATAGCCTAAAATATCATGATATACGAGAACCTGGGCATCCACATCCAATCCAGCACCAATTCCAATCACCGGAATCGAAAGGGCTTTGGTTACTTCTTCTGCAAGTTGTCTTGGAACACATTCCAAAAGAAGAGCAAATGCTCCAGCCGCTTCACATTTCTTAGCATCTTCCAGCAATTTTTTAGCGGCTAATGCATCTTTTCCCTGCACCTTATATCCGCCTAAAACTCCAACAGTTTGCGGAGTCAGTCCCAGGTGGGAGCAGACAGGAATTCCTGCTCTTGTCAGGGCGGCGATATGTTCGACGACTTCATCGGCACCTTCCAGCTTCACCGCATGGGCACCGGCATCTTGAACTAATTCCCCAGCATTGATTAATGTATCTCTAACAGACAAATGATAGGTTAAAAACGGCATATCCGTAATGATAAATGTATCCTTCGCTCCTCGTTTAACAGCTTTCGTGTGGTGAATCATGTCTTCGATTGTAACTGGAATTGTTGAATCGTAACCCAGAACAACCATTCCAAGCGAATCACCAACCAATATGACGTCAACGCCCCCTTGTTCTGCAAGCTTTGCAGAAGGATAGTCATAGGCTGTTAACATGACAATCTTTTCATTGTTTTGCTTCATCTTCAACAAATCTGTAGTTTGTTTCAACGTATTCCCTCCTCCTCAATTTAAATGTGACATATATTCAAATGCTGTTGTTCCATATACACTTTTAAAGTGTTTATTTAAATGGGTTAAATCAACAAAACCACATTCTGCTACTGCTGAATAAATATCTCTATTTTTTTCTATTAACTGCTTTGCACGTTCGATCTTGCAGTTAAGAAAGTATTGGTATGGTGAAATTCCAGTATGAGCATTGAATAATCGGATAAACTGAAATTTCGATAAATTAAGCTCTTTACATATCTCGTCAAGTTTAAGTACATGTTCTAAGTTGGTATGAATCATATCCTTCGCTATTCGAATTAACACGTTCTCTTTCTTATTGTCTGTAGAAAGATTGGTTTGAAAAAGGCTATCCGTCAAGGATAAAAGTAATTCGCTACACAAAGCCTCATCTTTTTCGCTTAAGATAGCCTTAGAAAGACTTAATATTTTTTGTTCAAGGCTATAGTCATACACAATTGGCGTTGAAAACCGTACGATATCCTTGTGCTCAATAATCTCCAAAAGCAATTGTGGCTCAATATATAGCATGACATAATCAAGCCCCACCTTATTATGTGCCATTCCGTCATGCGCCTGTTCTGGATTAAAAAGCATCACACCATTTTGATAGGATAACTGTAAGCTGCCATCCAAGGTATACTCTTGAATTCCACGCAATGTTACGCCTATTGCATACTCCATGTGAGAGTGCTTCTTATACTTAAATTCAGAAAGACTTGCTGATAATGCAGTAATACCTGCTGATTTCTTATAGATAAATTTGTCCATTTCAATCACCCCTAACAAGCTTACCTACATCCATATCATTATGGCCGCATAGGCTAAAAATAAGGCCATCATTATATTAACAGTCTTTTTATGCTTCTGTAAAAACTCCTTGAAGATTGCACCGAAAAGAACCCATGTCACAAATGCTAAAAAACCAATAAGCGTTATAGCGACAATACTTATCGTCACCGCAGGTATTGCGATATAGTGGGGCATAATAAAACTAGGAATTACAGTCATTGTAAATAGTACTACCTTTGGATTTAGAAACTGCATAAAGAAGCCTGACATAAAGGTAGCTGATTGGTTTACGGTTGGATTGGATGTATCCATTTTGTAAACTTGATAGGCGAGATAGAACATATAACAGCTTCCGATTATCTGCATAACAATTAAAATTTTCGGTATGATCGTTATAAGCATTGTATTCAATATAGCAGAAATAACAAGTAATAAACCAAAAGCTAGAGTTGCTCCATACGTATATTTCATTGCTTTTTTTGCCCCAAAATTATGGACTGTAGATAGTATAACGATATTAGTTGGACCTGGTGTAAAAGTGGCAATAAAGCAGTAAATTAAAACAGATGTAATATTCATGAGGAAAACTCCTTTAACGTATTCTCATGAAATAATACATCTTAAGATAAATGGCATATAGTATATTATTGCAGGTATTGTACCCTTCGTAGTCCCCCTTCTTCTACGCTGTTTGCTATATCAAAATTTCCTTTATCCAAGAGTTGCATCGTCAGTTCCTTGTTGTCCGTAGCTGTCTTCAAAAATTACTTAGCCCGAATCCTCTACCGTTAAAGATGTTTTTAACCTTACCGACAACAAACATAATCATGGATTATTGTGGTATTATTTCGGATTATTGTTAATACTACGTATCTGAGGAGGGTGAAAATGAAGTTACATACCAAATTTTCAAGACAATTATGCCAGAATATCGATCTCATTTGTGACTTCATGGGAAACAGTTCGGATTTTATTGTTCGTGAGATCACGACTGGCCATAAACACGCCGCTCTTTTTTATTTGGATGGAATGACTGACATGCAAAAGGTACAGGACAACGTGATCCGTCCGTTGCATGATCGTGTTTCCTCTGACGAGATCACTTTACCGTTATTGAAAAACGCAATTTTGGACATTGGTGAAGCAAGCTTTACTCAAAACTTTGAAGATGCCTTGGAACAGATCCTCTCAGGTAGTCTTCTCCTACTACTGAACGATACGGATGAAGGATTGGTCATTTCTTTGCCTGGATGGGAAGAACGCAGCATTACGGACTCGAAGACGCAGCCTGTGGTCAGAGGTCCGCAAGAAGCGTTTACAGAAACTTTACGTACGAATACGACTATGGTTCGTCGAAGGGTGAAGGATACAAGAGTACGTCTAACTACGGTAAAAGTTGGCGAAAAAACCAAGACCGATGTATCTGTCATGTATTTACATGGGGTCGCTGACCCAAAAAAGGTGCAGGACATGATATCCAAGTTAAAGAACATGCATGTAGAAGGCGTGCTTGAAAGCGAATATTTGGAAGAATGTCTCCATGAAGATAAGCAACTCACGATATTTCCGCTCTTTTATAATTCTGATCGCCCAGACTCTATTGCAGCAGGAATTATGGAGGGGAAAATTGCGATATTTGTGGATGGATCTCCCTTCGCCATCCTTGCACCTGCGGTGTTTGCAGATTTCCTTCAATCCGCAGAAGATTATTATCAATCCTTTATTTACAGTAGTATCATTCGAATATTAAGGTACATCTGTCTAGCAATCTGTATGTTGGCTCCGGCCATTTATGTCGCATTAACGACATTCCATCAGGATATGATTCCAACAGTTTTGTTATTAAGCTTATCCGCGCAACGTGAAGGAGTACCGTTTCCAGCATTTATTGAGGCGATGATCATGGAAGTGGTTTTTGAAATTCTGAGGGAGGCAGGTCTTCGTATGCCACGGACGGTCGGTCAAGCCGTTTCAATTGTTGGGTCAATAGTGATCGGCCAGGCAGCTGTAGAAGCAAACATCGTTTCGGCTGTTATGGTCATTGTTGTTGCAATAACTGCCATTTCGAGCTTTGTCATTCCCTCGTACACCTTTGCTATTCCAATCCGGATATTACGTTTCGCTTTCATAGCCATAGCCGCTATGTTTGGTGTGTACGGATTGACTGTTGGTATCCTCATGCTCTTTGTGCATCTGAATGGGCTTCATTCGTTCGGTGTACCGTATTTGAGCCCCTTTGCCAATTACAAATCGTCGGAGCAGAGGGACGCCATATTACGTTTTCCATATAGAACTAAAAAAAAACATCGCAAAAACTAAAGGAGTAGACCATCATGAACTCGTATCGATCCACCATTTTATTACTGTTTATGTGCATCTGGCTAATGGTGTTTCTTACGGGTTGCTGGAACAGTAAGGAATTGAGCGCAATTTCCGTCGTGATGGCTATGGGCATTGATGCAGTTGATGACCAATATGAAGTCAGTTTACAAGTGGTTGACCCATCGCAAATGTCTCAGAATTCCCCCATGGAACGGACGCCAACGATCGTTTTTTCCAAACGCGCCGATACCATATTTGAAGCTATTCGAAAATTAACAACGGAATCGTCCCGAAAAATGTATATGTCTCACTTAAAGTTTGTTATTTTTGATGAAAAAACGGCCAAAAAAGGAATCAAGGAGCCGCTGGACTTTCTGTTCCGTGATCATGAAGTTCGGCCTGATTTCTATTTGGCCGTTGTCAGAGGAAACACGGCAAAGGAGGCCGTTACTTTTGTAGCTCCGACCGAGGTCTTGCCTGCAATGGATATGTATAAGGCATTAAGGCTTTCTGAAAAAGCATGGGCTCCAACTTCCGCGGTCAATGTGAAAGATATTTTACAAAAATTTACAGAGGATGGCATTGAACCGGTTCTCACCGGTATTCGACTGACAAACCTAGAAAAAGGTCTAACTATTGATAATGTGACAAAGTCGCCCCAACATGTTAAATATTTTTTCACTGGAATTGGTGTTTTCAAGGGCGACCGACTTATCGATTGGATGGATGATTCACAAAGTAAAGCCTTTACCTATATATCCAACCGTGTTTCCAGCACCGTAGCTTCCATCGATTGTCCGAATTCCAAAGGAAAATTTGTTGTTGAAGTAATCCGTTCCAAAGTAAAGATGCGTCCAGAAATAATAGACCATGAGCCGCACATTTCTCTTATTGTGGATACAGAATCCAATATCGGAACGGTCTCGTGCAATGTCAACCTTAAGAATGAAGAGACATTTAGAGATCTTCAAAAATCAGCTAAAGAGCATCTGGAACAGTCTTTGAAGGAAGGCATTTCGTACGCACAACAAATCGGTTCCGATATATTCGGGTTTGGAGAAGCTCTTCACCGCAAGTACCCACGTGAATGGCATAAATGGAAAGAGGATTGGCCACAAAAATTCCAAACGCTTAAAGTGGATATTCAGCTCAATTATCGTTTGATCCGGTTCGGAGAAATCACCAGTCCAATCGATATGGGACTACACAATCAGGAGTGAATACATATGCTTTATGTGATTCTCGTAAGTTCCATTTTAACATCGCTGTATGAGTTTAAAAAATTCAAGAAGAAACAATATGTGCGTGAAATTGTATTCAGCTCGGTATTGTTGACTATAGGCGTTATATTGATTATCCTACGGATCGCCAACATTGAACTGCCGACTCCACTGACGGGCATTCGAATCCTATTCCAACCGGTAAGCCGGTTACTTATAGAAATGTTATCTTAAGGGGGCATTGGAATGAATTCCAACTTGACCGTTCGACAAGCTATTATGTGGTTTACATTATATCAAATAGGAAGCGCATATCTGGTGCTCCCAGCGGCAATTACTGCTGCCGCTAAACAAGATGCCTGGCTCTCCATCCCAGTCTCCTTAGGTTTCCATCTGTTATTGATACCTTTATATGCCTCCATCGCTAGGCAAATACAGGGGAAATCTTTCGTAGAGCATCTCCGTTGCCTCTTCGGTCCCTTGGGCGGGACGATTAGCATCGTTTTCATTTTTTTCTTTCCCTTTCTTGTGTTCATCATGACGCTTCGAAATCTAGGTGACTTTATCACAATAGATATTATGCCGGAAACTCCCTCCGACGCGATATATTTCATCATGCTTATAGTCATTTATTTCGCCGTTCGATCAGGCCCTGCTGTAATTGGCCGTTGTGCGGAAATCCTGTTTTTTTTCCTTCTGGTTCTATATCTTTTGGTCAGGATTACCCTTCTTCCTGAGACCAACATAAATAATGTGCTCCCTATTTTTGAGTATGGTTTGAACCCTATCGTTCTCGCTTCGTTCAATTTGTTTGCCTTTCCCTACCTTGAAGCAATTCTGTATCTTTTTTTTGCACAGTACATTCCCGATCCAAAGAAGTGGAGAAAGACAGTGATTACATGTGCTTTGATTAGCGGCGGCATGTATTTTTTCATGGTTCTACAAATAATCGCCGTGATGAGTGAAGGTGTTGTATCTAATTTGACGTTTCCTACTTATTTTATTAGCCGAACAATCAGTAACGGGGAGTTTCTTCAACGGTTTGAAATTGTCGTTGCAGTGTTCTGGTTTGTTACCATTTTTTTTCGACTCGCATTGCTTTTATATGTTTCAGCGCAAGGGCTTGCAGATGCTTTTCGTCTTCGAAGCGCTAACTCTCTCTTAGTTCCTCTGATCCTAATCGCAATGGCAATGGTTCATTCTATTTGGCCAAATATGCAATTTTTAATCAAGTTTTTTTCAGTATGGCCTTTTTACGCCATGATTTTCGGTATCGTGTTTCCTATTGTGCTATGGCTGGTGGGTAAGGTAGGCGGCTCGTTGAAATTCCGTAAAAAGTATCACTAAAGTTGCATTGACCGTATGAACATACTGTCCAATTCCAGCCTCTCCACCACGTCCAAAGGACATGGAAGACGCCTATTGGGCTAGGGGACTTGCTCTTGTTGTAATCATTATTGCAATTTAGCAAGAAGTAACTCCAGTTCCTCCCTCTCCAGATGTCTCCATTGCCCACGTTCCAGATGATCCAAGGTAATATTCATAATTCGAATACGTTCCAACTTTAGCACCCTGTAGCCCAAGGCCTTGCACATTCTGCGAATTTGCAAGTTCAGACCCTGCGTCAAAATAATGCGGAACTCGTATTCGCTCGTACGATCAACTTTGCACGGTTTGGTAATGACGTTCAATATTTCAACGCCACGAGACATGGCCTGCGTAAACTCGTTTGTAACAGGTTTGTCTACAGTCACTATATATTCCTTCTCATGACCATGCTCGGAACGCATCATTTGATTGACAATGCTTCCATCGTTGGTTAATAGAATGAGTCCCTCTGACGCTTTATCCAGCCTGCCAATGGCAAAGATACGTGAAGGATAATTGACATAACTAATAATATTGCCAGCCACTTGCTCCGCTGCGGTACAAACAATGCCTATAGGCTTATTCAGAGCCAAATATACAGGTTCAATGGAATTAAGCGGAATAGCTTTTCCATCAATCAGCACGATATCCTGTGGCTCTACTTCTGCGCCCGCTTCACAAACATTTCCATTAATCGTAATTCGTCCTGCTGCAATCAACCTATTGGTTTCCCGACGTGAGCAAAATCCTGTCTCACTTATGTACTTGTTAATTCTCACGATTCACCTGCTTCTGATTATAATATGCGAGTATAAGTAAAATAATTAAAAAAACACCTGATTGTTCTTGCTTAATCAGATGTTCGCCGTTTACGACAACTTATACTTTCCCGGCTTATTTGCTACTGCTGCCGCCGCTTTTATTCCTTGTTGGTTTGGCAGTGCCGCCTTTTGTGCCACCTGCCGCTTTGCTTCCCGGTGCGCTTGTAGAAGCGCTTTTTGTCCTTACTGGCTTCGCAGTTTTGTTCCAGCGTGTCCAGCCCTTACTACCTGTACCTCTGCCGGTCCCGCCGCCCTTGCTTTTTCCACCCATATGATCACTCCATTACTAGTCGTTCAGATTTAACTAAGCTATCATACCATTACTTTGATCATAATGCCCATTTGTTTTAAAAAATTGAAGCATAAACTGTGCCAAATAAAGGAGCACATAATCATGTGAAAGCTCACACATGTTATTGTAGGCCGCGAAAAAAGCTTTCTTTTCCCCCACTTAAATGGCTAATTTTCTCTAGAAAAGAAGGATACAGGATGAATAATGACGTAAGGCTGTTTGTGGTTCGTCACGGTATTGGGACTGGTAATGAGCCGGATGCTCCGCTCAGAGTTCCAGAGGGCTTCGAGCAAGCCAAGCAGTTGGCGGATTTTCTACTGCATATGGATGGTTTGCATGTAGACCGTTTGATTTCCAGTCCGTATAAACGAGCTTGGCAGACAGCGGAAATCATTGAAGAACGATTAAACATCAAACTTGATCCACCTGAAGATCGTCTTAGAGAACGAGGGGTGCCCGAAGTTACGGCTGAAGAGTCTGAAAAAATGGTTAACACCCGGGTCACTGCCTTAACGGAAGAATTGCTGGAGAGCGGTCGACACACCTTTCTGTTAGTCACCCATCGCTTGATCATAACACTCCTGCTGCATCATTATGCTCCAGATTTTATTCTGGAGGAAATCACGAATCCGGATCTCTATCTTTTAACTTTTAGTGATGGAAAATGTCAGGCGAAGCATTTGTGGAGTACAGAGTAAACTGTTGTAGTTTAATTCAAAAAAAACTGGGAGGTCATCTAATTATGCAAGGAATGCTCGAAAGAAATCGCATCACCGCTGTTACCAAACCCGACGTATCCAACATGTCTGTTTGTATCGAAAATGTGAAAAAGGCGGTTCTCTCCAATCTTCAGGGGCCGGCAGCCCCTACGGATTATCACCAATTGATGGGAAGACTCCATGCGGCAAAAGCCAAACTGCCGAAAATATATCAGGAAACGGTCGCGATTCCGTTTATTAAGGAATTGGACAAGCTTGGGCAACAGGGCTTCACTGAAATTTTGATTCAGGACCCAAGTAGAACTAGAGCTGCCGGACTCATGCTGGATATCGCTCAGAGCATTCTGCAAAACGGAGAAGGCTACAATGCACTTGCGACCGATGCTTTTCAGGAGATTGTGAGTGACCTGTATGACGGTTTTCTTAGCGCAGAAGATCGTGAAGGAATAAAAGAACCGGATCTCAGTATTATTCCAGCACTTGTTAAATGGGGAGAGCCGGAAAATGGCCCGTACACATGGCCCGCTGATGCCACAGCAGTATTTAAAGTGCAAGCAGCGATTGTCAGTCTTCCTCCTGCGCATGCGACAAATGGACTGCTGGCTTGGTCCAGTATCCCTCATGAAGTATGTGGTCATGACATTTTGCATGCTGATCTGGGTCTAATTCAAGAGTTGGCCAATGTCGTTAGAAACAGATTAAACAGCGAAAACATCGGACAAGGACTACCGGACTACTGGGCTTCCCGCATCGATGAAACCGCCTCGGATGTATTGGGTGTCCTTAATCTGGGACCAGCAGCTGCCATTGGCTTAATCGGTTATTTCCGGGGTATGAATGCCGCCTTTTCGGGAAGAGCTCAACTTCGAAATGAAGGACCTACCCGTGATCCACATGCTGCAGATATTTTACGGGGATATTTGGGTGCCTACGCCACTGCACTTTTGGAATTCGACCAAGCTGGAGCATGGGCAGAAGTCATTGAATCGGAAGTCGACAAGGATCTATCAAGTATTAAGCTTAACGGCAGAGCCATCGACGCTAATACAGCAAAACGTTCTGCACGAATTGTAGCTGAAGCCATTATGAAGACTAAACTTGCAAGCCTTGAAAATCACAGTCTGGATGAAATCCAAAACTGGAGAAACGAGGATGAGAGCGTCGCCGCACTTTTACGTACCTTGCTGCAAACCACCGGTTCTCTTACCGACGAGCACCGCTCTGGTTTCTACGCCGCGCATGTGGTAGCTGCTGCTGTTACTGAGGGACTTTCCCGGGAAGCGGATCTGCAGGTTATATTTAATCGGATGCTGTCCCTGTTAAAGCTGATGCACGATACCAATCCTGCTTGGGGACCACTTTTCGTACAGCATCCCGGCGATATTTCACGTCATCTGCTCTATCACCCTGCCACTCCAAACCTGATTTCCCTCTAAACAAGCCATAATCAGAACCCGCAAAATAGTTTGCTTAAGGACAAGCAGCCTTTTTGCGGGTTAGTTTAATTCTAATCCCTAAAAAAGACGCTAACATCCCCCTCAACGGCTACACGTTAGAAAGTCCATGAACACTTGGTATTTTTGCTTCTGCACAGGCTAATAATGATAGGTGAGAATTTGCAAGTAAAAAATCAGCCATAAAGGAGTGAAACACATGTCTGTTGATGTTTATCTTAACTTTAATGGAAACTGTCGCGAAGCAGCGGAGTTTTACGCAGAGGCATTTGGGACTGAGAAACCACATATCATGACGTTCGGTGAAGCACCGCCCAATCCCGATTATCCTCTACCAGAAGAAGCCAAAAATTTGGTCATGCACACGCGGCTTCAAATTGATGGTAGTAATGTCATGTTTTCAGACGTTTTTCCTGGGATGCCTTTCGTAGCCGGAAACAACATCAGCCTCGCCATCGTCAATAAGGACGAAGAGAAAATTCGATCGTACTTCCATAAGTTAAAAGAAGGGGGGACCGTAAACATGGAGCTTCAAGAAACATTCTGGAGCAAATGCTACGGTAGCCTTAAAGATAAGTTTGGAATTGAATGGCAATTGAGTTATGACAATGAAGAATCGCCCAAAGAACAATAAAAAAGACGTTAACCCAGCCATATTTTGCATGGACATGGGTTAGCGTCTTTTCATTATGCATTTAACTTGCTTTCGACAGCAAGTAAAGGAAATAAGGGGTAACCAGTATGGTGATAATAATTCCGGTTGGAATATCAGCTCCAAAACTAATCGTCCGAGTAAGTGTGTCAGCAATCAAAATGACGAGTGCACCAACTAATGCCGTCGTAGGTAGCAATAGCTTATGATTGGGTCCTACTAGCTTGCGTGCTAGATGGGGACTGACCATGCCTACAAAAAAGAAATTTCCGCCAAGTGCCACGCTACCAGAAGCGAGCGCAACGGCAGCAATCGTCAAGCCGATAAACTCCCTTTTAATTGCTACGCCGAGCCCCGATGCTGTCTGATTCCCCAAATTCAACGTATTGAGTGTGTTCGACCTGTAAAAAACGTAAAAGCAAATGATAAGCACCCACGGGAGCAGCACCATAATATAGCTCCAGTCGTCCCCCCACAGGTCTCCAGCCTGCCATCTCAGAGCAAAGTCATACTGTTGCTTGTCTAGCCGGAGTGTCAACATCAGAGATAATGCGCTGTAGCCACTGCCCATAGCGACACCGGTTAAAATTAAGCCTGTAGGCGAGATGTCTCTTCCCCGCCTGAAAGCAAACAAAAAAATCAAAAATGCTGCCGTAAGGCCGCCTGCAAAAGCCAGTCCTGGAAGAAGAATAGGCGATAGCAATCCTTCACTAGCGAACAGCGTAATATACATAAGTACAAATAACCCTGAGCCTGAGCTGATGCCGAGCGTCCCCGGGCTGGCCATGTCGTTTTTGAGCAAGCTTTGCATAATACAGCCTGATATCCCCATGCCAATACCTACCAATATAGAAAGCACAATACGTGGCAGTCGAAAGTCAAACACGATCAGGTTCTGTTTGCTCGTTCCTTCGCCAATGATGACCTTGAAAACTTCGAGTGGAGAAAGGTTCATTTTCCCAACATTCATACTGAGTACAGCCACTAGCAGCGTCAGCACTACTAACAGTAAAATAATGCTAATCCCCCTGGTATTACGGGACAGTTTCAACTAAACTCCCTCCTCTGCTTGCGCACAAGGTAGAGAAAATAGGGTACGCCCACCAAGGCAAAAATAATGCCAAGGGGTGTTTCGTGAGGGCGATTGATCAGTCGTCCGAGTAAATCCGCCGCCAACAGAAAGACTGCTCCATACAAAGCTGAGGCCGGGATAATATACCGATAATCTGTTCCGACCAGATGGCGCATAATGTGTGGCACGATCAAACCAACGAAGCCAACAGGGCCGACCACAATAACCGATAACCCTGTTAAAATTAATACAATTAAGGTTGAAAACAGCTTAATCCTATTCGCACGAATACCCAAGCCTGATGCCACATCCTCCCCGAAGCTCAAAATCGTAATCGAGGGAGAAAGCGCGATGGCACAGACCAAACCCACTACAAACAGTGGCGCAATGAAAGCTAATTCGCCCCACTTGGCACTGGCTGTACCACCAGCAGACCAGTAATCAAGGGCTTGGCCAATCTCATACTTAATAGCGATAAACGTACTAAACGCACCAAAAAGCATGGAGATGGACATTCCTGCTAACACCAGTCGCTGAGGCGTCATTCCTCGCTTGCCTATAGAAGCGATGTAATACGTGATGCCAGTAGTGATTGCTGCACCTAGGCAAGAATACAGCATAGTTTCTCCGTAGGTACGACCAGGCAAAAAGGCCATACATAACGCAATAGCAAATGTCGAGCCTGAACTTATGCCAATGAGTCCCGAATCCGCTAGTGGATTACGAGTGGTTCCCTGCATAATTGCCCCACACACAGCCAAGCTGCACCCTACTATGATATCTGCCACGGTGCGTGGAAAACGCAAGGTGTGAATAATCTGATGTTCCGTAATGTTGGGATCAAACTGAAATATAGCCCCCCACGCCAGCTTCAAGCTCATTTCCGCAGCACCAAAGGTAATAGATGCTGCGGTAACCACCAGGAGCAGGAACACGCCCATGATCATATAGCCTATAAAATGAAATATTCCTTTTTTATTTGGTTCTTTGTGAGTAGACATCGATTACACCCTTAGTTGGTCAATTATGCAACGTTACTTAGTCTGTTCCAGCAATTTGCTAATAATATAATCTAGCTGCCCCGTCATACTAGCAACGTCCGAATAATAGAACAGTCCTGCATATTTCGCTGGAATTTCGATGATATGTCCGTTTTTAACGGCTGGAATACTGCTCCAGATTTTTGTCTTCGCATATTCGGATTCTTTGCCTTCCTGCTTAAACCAAAGGACATAATCTCCAAAGTATTCAGCAGCTACCTCGTAGGATAAAGAACCTCGACGCTCTCCGGAGCTTTTAACCAATGTGTTGAGCTTTTCCGGTTTGTGAAGTCCAAGATAATTGTAAAGCAACGTTCCTCCACGTGAGCCTGTTTCATAATAAATTCCATAGGAGCCACTGCCCCAGTCCTCGAAAATGCTAAACGTTTTGTCCTTGAATATGTCGGAATTTAGTTTTTCTTTGGCCTGACTCAGCTTGCTTTCAAACAGTGAAATCACTTTGTCTGCTTCTGCTTCATGTCCTGTGGCCTGACCAAGAAATTTCAAACGTTCTAGGGAGGTCATTTTATCCTCAGGTATCACAAGAACAGGCGCAATTTTAGAGAGCTTATCATAATCCTTTGTATCATATGTAATGATGAGATCAGGATCATACTTCATAATTTCCTCAGTTTCCCACTTTTCGATATTGGGGATGTCGTTAAACTTATCGTAAAAAGGCATCGTTTCTTGTTTCCACCCCATGACTGCGGCCGGCTTAATCCCTAGTGTAAATACATCGCCAACATACCAGTTCACTACTACCCGTTGAGGATTAGCGGGCACCTTCACATCTCCTTTTACCGTAGAGACTGTACGCGTATCAGAATCACTGCTTACCTCTTCCTTCGTGGGCGACGCGGGTTTAGCAGATGAATCAGAGGAACTGCCAGCATTCCCACAACCTGAAATAACAAAAATCACTACGAATAGTGCACATAAAATCATGTGAAATTTCTTGTTCATCATACGATGCATGTTGTAAATCTCCTTTGAAATATAGTAAGTGCAAAACATACTTAAAATTAGTGATATTGATAATCATTATCACTAATATAAAATTGTAAATTTTATATTAGTGATTGTCAACTGTTTCTTTATTTTTTTGTTTTACTTTAATGGGTTCTCCAGTGCTCCCCTTCTATTCGCTTCATGCCATTCCTGGTAGATTCCTCCAATTTCATAAAATGCTTTGTTCATTGCAGTTGTCAGCTCCTTCGTGATTTCCTTGGTATATTTTAAATGAGTATTTATGTTATCCACTTTATATTTGCGAAGCAAATTTAGATGAGCAATGATGTGAATTGTATCTTCGATGATCCAATAAATCACATCCTCTTCCTCTTTCGTAAGCTTGTTCAGCATCTGTATGCCTCTTTCATAGATCTGGAGCGTATAACCCCGCTTGCCCACTTGCACATACGGGCTCAGATCATCATAAAAATCCGTACGGAAAGGTCGTCTTACATATTGCTCATACTGGTCTTCATATATTGAAGTTTGTTCAAGCTGTTTAATAGTCATATCTATGAGTTCTTGTTCGCTATATATTTTTTTCATCAGATTTTCCCTTCCCTTTCTCTACTAAATAAATTCAAGTCATAATCATGTTAGATCACAAGTGATGCAATAAGAAGTCAAATTCTTTTTTTACCAACCATTAACAATTCTGTTTGATGCAAACGATAATTAGAATAGAGGGAATTTCCTCAATATATCCAACTGAAGGAGACAGGCGAATGAATAGAGTATGGACGAAAGCATCAGCTATTCTATTGGTAGTGGTATCCTTAATATTCAACGGAACGTACGCACTCGCAGCTTCGGCAACATCAACGTATATCGTTACGTTTCAACAAGCAACCTTGGTATCCAACGATCACGTAGGCAACGAATGGGCCATTGCTGCCCAGGTGGCAGATCAATCCATTAGTGAAGGTAACAGCGTGAAGGTGAAGGTCAAATCGAATGCTAGCATAAAGCTGTATGCGTACGCTGAGGAACAAGACAAAATTCCTGATGAAGGCGAAGCCACCAAGAATGTAAAGGTCTCCTCGGTTTCTGCTAAAGGTTCTACCGTTAAGTTAAGAGTGACGGTTACTGAAAACCGTGGACGTTATTCAGGTCATCAAGCCGTTTGGGAATTTACGTACAAGATTAAGAAACAATAATAGAATGCTAAAAAAAAGACCGTCACTCCCCAGGAGCGGCGGTCTTCGCTTTTACAAGTCGCTGTAACTGGGCACGTACCATTTCGGTATATAGGTTTGAAAGTAATTATACGCTTCCAAAACCTCTTCAGCTCGTTGCACCATATCGTCTACCTCTTCTTTGCCAAATGGAATGGCCCAGTGAATCGATGAAAGCTGATTGCTTGCAATATACAGAGCCATTAATCTAAAAAATAAATCAGGTACATGGTTATTAAAATAACTGTGGATACGGCCCGAAGCGAATAAAGGACTTAATGCTGCACACCAGGTAATTCTATTGAATTCCTCCCAAGGATCACCATAATCCATTCTATTAAAATCAATGATACCCAGTTCACCAGATGGGTTAACCACCATATTGCCTACATGATAATCTCCATGCTGAAAAGTCTGGGGACGATTTTCTAATAGATGGCGGTTTTTCTCAATAAAGCTTATGGCTTGATCTGCTCCCTTTAGGGGAATACCGCATGACTTATAGTTTGTAATATATCTGTTGATTTTGGCATTATAATGTTCAGCCCATGGGACTCGATCTTGCTCCGCATGAATCTCATGCATTTTTTTTAGTGCATCTCCTGCCTGAACTCCGAGTTGATACTGTTGTGCTGCAGTTAACGTGGGGATGATCTCTTCAGCATCTTTCCCTTCGATCCAGGTGAACAGAGAATACACAGATTGACCATCATGACAAATCCCAAATTCAAGCGGCCGGGACATGAACAGATTCTCCACGTGATTCAACTTTGTTACAGCTTCAAACTCGCGTTTCTTTTTATCATAATGAACCATATCCGACATTCTTAGCAGCAAGTCCCTACCGTCAGTGGTTTGAATATAATATTTTTTGTCACTAGACCAGCCTTTATGAATCTCTTCCACGCTGCTCCACATGCTGGCACCCGGTATTTCACTAAAGAGTCGATTCACGCTCATCCCCCCACGTTAAGATAGCCTTACTTACTATATTTCCTTTCCATAGTTTACCTTTGAAATGACAGAGGAATCAATCTTCTTCCAGGAAAAACTCAAATAAAAAAGGCTGAAAAGACAAGTCGTCTCTTCAACCTCAATATTCACTGGGTTGCCATCGTGAACACCCATCACTTGTATTGTCAAATTAGTAAGAATAAGAAAACTCATGTTTAAATTCGTCTACCCGTTGAATGGTTTTCAAAATATTGCGACCTTCACGTGTGCCATCAATAATACGACGGGCTTGTTTACTATCCCCGATATTAATAACTTCTACTTGATGTTCTTTACCATATTCGAGCAAGCTGTCCATCAGCGGACTGTACGAACGCATACCCAAGCATACGAATCCAAGGTCAAAAGGAATCTCAAACTCCTGTTCTCCATGCTTTACTTTGAAGCGGTCGCTACACACTTCTGTCAAAGCTGTTTCCGTATGGACGTTCACTTCCTGCTCCTCTACCATTTTCATCATGGAAATGTGAGTAATCATATCCAGGTCTTTACCCAGTAGCGGCATCATCTCAATGATGGAAACCTCTTCTGCTCCACGCTCTGCGTAATATTCGACGACATCCAGTCCCACAGCTCCGCCACCAACTACAGCAATGCGTTTACCTTCAAACTCCTGGAATTTCTCCATGTTGTGCAAAAGATCAAAGATGGAGAACACTTTTGTGCCCGGTTTGCCCAGTTGCTCATGTAAACCTGCAATTGGCGGAAGAAGTGGTGTGGCCCCCGTCGCATTGACAATAATATCAGGATTCAGGGCACTAATCATCGCCAAATCGGCTCGGGTCCCTGTTACAATGTTCAGATTTGTTAACTGTTTGGTGCGTTGAATCAGATAATCAGGGAAATCATTGATACGTGTTTTGTCCGGCAAGCGGGCAATATCACGAGCCAAGCCGCCCAACTCTGGTTTCTCCTCAAAGAGGGTTACTTTGCAGCCTACTTCGGCTGCCGTACATGCTGCTTCCATGCCGGCAGTGCCCCCACCAATAACAACAACCTGAACATTGTTTTTAACACGTTGTTTCCGGTATTCAGATTCCTTGAACAGATCCGGATTTACCGTACAGCAAATCGGTTTACTTTTGGAGATACGATGATCGGCACAACCAATGTTGCAAGATATACATTTTCTAAGCAAATGTTCGTAGCCGTTTTGCACTTTAAGCACCCAGTTCGGTTCTGCAATCAACCCTCTACCCATAGCCAGCAGATCAGCGTCACCTCTCTCCAAAATATCCTGCGCAGCCTGTGGGCTCCGAATATTACCTGAGGTCATCGTGACCTTCCCGAATTTTTCTTTTACCGCTTTAGCCATATATGAGCGCCAACCATCCGGCAGGTTCATCCCGTCAATCTGGAACTGGATGGAATCATTCAGAGCAGCAGAAACGTTCAGAATATCTACCTCATCATTAAGATACTCCAATAACTCGAGTGTATCTTCCAGTGTGTTCCCACCTTCTGTGAACTCTTCCGCGCTAAAACGTAAGCAAATAGGGAAAAATGGGCCGACCACTGAACGAATTTCATCAATGACTAATCTGGCAAAACGAGTACGGTTTTCTGCGCTTCCGCCAAATTCATCCGTGCGTTTATTATACATCGGTGAAAGAAACTGACTCAGCAAGTAGGAGTGTCCCGCATGAATTTCAACACAGTCAAATCCTGCTCGTTGCGCTCTTCCCGCTGCTTCTCCGTATTTGCGCACAATGGCGTAAATTTCTTCTTTTTGCAGAGGTCTTGGAATAGCTCCGCCCTTTTTAGAAGGAATATTCGAAGAAGATACAGGCTGAACTCCGTTCAGTCGTCCCGCATAAGCCGAAGCACCCGCATGGTTAATTTGTACAGAAACACAGGCTCCATAAGAGTGCAGGGCTTCTGTTAATCTAAACAGTCCGGGAATAAACTGGTCGTTATCCATACGCAACTGGGTTGTTCCGTTTGTACCCATCGGGAAATCCAGACAAACATTTTCTACTGTTATCAAGCCGGTACCACCTTTGGCCCGTTGCACGTAATAGTCAATATGATCCTGAACAAAGCTTCCGTCCATGGCAGCAAAGTTAGTTCCCATCGGGGGCATAACAATCCGATTTTTCAAGGTCATGCGTCGTATGGTTAGAGGTTCAAAGATAGCAGGATAGTGGTTCATTGTTCTTCCTCCTTGCGAGTTTACAAATTTCATGTTCAAGCTTCCATAAAGCATTCTCATATGTGATTTTTTTCACTTTTGGGAATATCGAGATGTTATTGAGTACGATCATTCCTTATGACTTGATTTTATATCATCTAATCCATAAATTCTAATGCTATTTTATGCACCAAATCATAGTTTCAGTCTATAGATTAACTGGATTTAGACATAAAAAAGGAACAATCCTATGAGAAATGTTCCTTTAGTGTGAAAAATCATGCTTATATTCCGGACCATCTACCGATCCGTTCTTTTGAAACCGTTGGGTACACGCTCCAAAATCCCTTCCCTAACATATTTGTCCAGCAGCCCACACATTGCGGCATATCCATTTTTTCTGAATAAAGGTACGTAGGCGTTGGCTTTAGGAGAGATTCGAAGTTGTGAACTGTGCGAGCGATTGGTCTATACCCTTACGCCTCATTTCTATTTTCCTTCCTCCTATCCATCACTAGAAGTATTCCATTCAGAAACCAAAAATCCCCTGCCCGAAAAGCCGGGTGCGTCCAAAGAAAGGAAACACCTCAGCTTGACGTCAAGGGAGACTTGTCTAGATTATACTTTTAAATCACCATCATAGGTGGCAATCATATTGTACAGTTCAGGACGACGGTCACGGAAAATGCCCCATTCAATCCGTCCTACTTCCAGCTCATCCAGGTCAAATTCAGCAGTAAGCACTTCCTCATCGGTACGACCCGCTTCTGCGATCTTGTTACCTTGATGCCCGGCAATAAAGGATGAACCGTAGAATGTAATACTGGAGTCCTCGTCTGTTTCAGTTCCGATCCGATTGGAAGCAATGACTGGAATCAGATTGGAAGCAGCATGACCCAGCATACAAGTCTGCCAGTGATCTTTGGAATCAATGGCAGAATCCTGCGGTTCCGAGCCAATAGCTGTCGGATAGAACAAAAGTTCTGCACCCATGAGCGCCATACAGCGGGCCGCCTCAGGATACCATTGATCCCAGCACACGCCTACCCCAATTTTGGCATAACGTGTATTCCATACTTTAAAACCGGTATCGCCCGGATTAAAATAAAACTTTTCCTCATACCCAGGACCGTCTGGGATATGACTTTTGCGGTATTTACCCAACACTTCACCGTCTGCGTCAATTACAGCAAGACTGTTGTAGCGCGCGTAGTTTTTCTTTTCATAAAAACTGATTGGCAGCACAACCTGTAATTCTTTGGCGATCTTCTTAAAATGGTTAACCGCCTTGTTGTGCTCCAGCTCAGTTGCATATGAATAATAATCAGACTTTTCCTTCTGACAGAAATATGGAGTCTCGAACAACTCCTGCAGCAAAATAATTTGTGCGCCCTGCGCAGCCGCTTCACGTACTAGCTTCTCTGCTTTGCTTATATTTTCTTCGATATTGGTAGAGCAGCTCATTTGAGTCGCTGCCACTTTTACTTTTCTCACTTTAGTCCTCCTTTTAGATGTTGTATCGTTCAACGCTTTAAAGCAGGCATCTGCTGGGTCGTACAGTGTACGTTACCGCCTTCACGGATGACCGCCATACCGTCTACAGTCCGAATGATGCGATCTGGAAATACATTTGCCAGCACTTGCTCAGCTGCAAGATCGCTCTCAGCGGCAGTGCCGCCAAACACTGGCAAAATGATACCGCCATTCACAAAGTAGAAGTTAATATAGCTCAGTGTCAATCGGCTGTCTTCATAATCCACACGCGGCGGCTGACCGATCCGAATCACTTCCAGCTTACGGCCTTGGGCATCCGTTGCTTGTTCCAGAATACGCAGATTTTCCTGCGTGATTTCGTAATTTTCATCCTCAGGATCATCACATACTTGCATAATGACCTTGCCAGGAGCTGCAAAGCAAGCAATATTGTCCACATGGCCATCTGTTTCGTCGCCACTAAGACCACGTTTTAGCCAAATTATTTTCTCTACACCTGTATACTCACATACATACCGTTCAATTTCTTCTCTGCTTAATTCCGGATTTCGGTTGGAATTGAGCAAACACTCTTCGGTTGTAATCAGTGTGCCTTCGCCATCTACGTGCAGTGAGCCGCCTTCCATCACAAGCGGTGCATCAAACCGTGGAACTCCAAGTTTGTCCAAAATTTGCGGCGCAACCTGGTCATCCAGGTCCCATGGAGCGTATTTACCACCCCAGGCGTTAAACTTCCAGTTTACACCTGCCAGCTGACCACGCTCGTCTGTGAGAAAAGTAGGGCCATTGTCACGCAGCCACGCATCGCTGTGTTCAATCGGCAGCAGTTCTACACGTTCCCCAAGTTCAAGCGCCTTAACGCTCTCCAGATCATCCGGATTTACGACCACAGTAACTGGTTCAAATTCCGCCATGGCGCGTACAATTCCGGCATAGCCCTTGCATACATCAGCATGCATATTCGGGTAAACCATTGAAGATTTTACAGGCCAAGAAATATACGTGCGTTCATGTGGCGCCCATTCAGGCGGCATCTTATAATGTGAATCCTTAATTTGCATGTATTGAAGCTCTCTTTCTTTTTCATAATGTAGACTCCGCTCCTATCATACAATAATATGATCTTTGTCTCAATCGAAGCGGAAAAGTTTTAATAATTTACAATCACATTTGGGTAAATTACTTTGAAAACGTGATTGCTTTCACCGTATTCCCATCAAAATCCTTCACAGTGAAATGTGCTCCCTCCAGCACACCGTAAGAGGATGGATAGTTATCTTTTGGCAGCGAGATCGAACCGGGGTTCAGTATAAAGACCCCATTTTCCACATCCGCTACCGGAATATGAGTATGTCCCTGGATGAACACATCTCCCGCTTCCAGTGGTGGTAAATTTCCGATACTAAAGCCATGTCCGTGCGTGACATAGATTCTCCGTCCTTCATGGTACAGCCAAGCATAATCACCCATCATAGGAAACTCAAGTAGCATCTGATCCACCTCTGCATCGCAATTCCCGCGCACAGAAACCGCAATGTGGGACTTGTACTTATTCAGCAGAGCGGCCACTTCTGCCGGATTATACCCTTCTGGTAACGGATTACGTGGTCCGTGGTACATATAATCTCCGAGCAAGACAAGACGATCGGCTTTCTCCTCCCTGAACTTTTCCAGTGCCAATTGCAACCAGTGCAGCGAGCCGTGAATATCTGAAATAAACATCAATTTCATGATTGTTCTTTCCTTTCTGAATAGGCTAAAAACATTCCACTTAAGTACATTATTGCATTATTCCCTGAACAAATCTGTGCAAAAATTTTCTCTCGTTTGATAATACTCTTTTAAGAAAATAAACTACAGCTCCGAGTGAGCTGTAGTTTATTGTTAGTTCCTTTTATACTTGGTCTTATCATCTTCGGTGATTTTACGGATTACCGTGCAAGGGTTTCCAGCAGCAATCACACCAGAAGGGATATCTTTGGTAACAACACTTCCTGCACCGATAATGGAGTTATCGCCTATAGTAACACCAGGCAGAACGCTGACATTACCACCGATCCACACATTATTGCCGACTGTAATTGGAAATGCAATCTCCAATCCCTCATTACGTTGTTCTACATCAAGAGCATGACCCGCAGTATAAAAGCCGCAGTTAGGAGCAACGAACACATGATCACCAAAAACGATTTTTGCCCCATCAAGCATAACTAGATTATGGTTACTATAGAAATTTTCACCGATTTCAATGTTATAGCCATAGTCACATACGAAAGGTTGCTCAATCAAGAATCTATCAGTTGTTTTCCCAAGTAAAGTTTTGATGAGTGTTTCTCGTTCTTCGATATTTCTAGGATGGAGCTGATTATATTCGTGGCAGAGAACTTTAGCGTGTAAACGTTCTTCAATTAACTCTTCATCATAATTAGCATTGTATAGGAGTCCTAGTTGTGATTTTTCTTTTTCTGTCATGTCCATCCTCGCTTTGCTTATTTAGATACAGAATTCAGATTTCTTTTAAAGCTTCATTGTAGGATTCCACATGCTCACTCTTCAGAACTGGAAAGCTACTCACATTGAAATTTCCACCAAATTACCTTCTGGATCTTTAATTACGCTTTCATAATAGCCGTCACCTGTCAATCTTGGCTGACCCACAACTTCATATCCTGCATGCATGAGCTGCTCTGTCTTTTCATTCACCCGTGCTTTACTTCCAACGGAAAATGCCACATGAGCCCAGCCCGTAATATTTATCTGTGGTGAATGATCTACTCCCGTTTTACGCATAACCTCTAACCTTGCTCCATCCTCAAAGGTGATAAAATAGGACTCAAATCCTTTTGTAGCGTTATAATATTTATCGTTAGATTTTCCATCAAAATATTGCTCGTAAAAGCTTTTCATCTTTTCTAAGTCTCTCACCCAGATCGCTACATGCTCAATCTTCATTATTTTCCTCCTTCTGCAGCCCTCATCATTAATTTATACTGGACTCAATTTTTAACATCGTTATTATTAACGTTTTAATAAGTCTCAATATATCTCAGTAATTAATTTTTGTCCAATCTATTTATCATCAATTACCAATAAATAACGCTTACGAATCATTCATGAAAGCTCTTTCGTCCTCAGCTTGTAACCCGGTTGCTAATACCCCTAAAAAATTAGCGACCGCTTCGTAAAAGAGAAGAAGCGGTCGCTATCTATAAGCCTTCATTGTAAATTTAATACTTAATCACTGGTTTATTTATAAATTAACGTTTCAAGCTTTCACCGTTCGTAGCAATAACTTCTTTGTACCAATGGAACGATTTCTTCGGATATCTTTCAAGTGTACCGCTGCCATCATCATGACGGTCTACGTAAATGTAGCCATAACGTTTTTTAAGCTGAGCGGTCGATGCGCTGACAAGGTCAATACATCCCCAAGACGTGTAGCCCAAAACCTCTACTCCGTCCTCAATAGCTTCTCCAACTTGAACCAAATGATCATTCAGGTAGTTGATTCGGTAGTCATCTTCAACCGTTTTTTCGCCTTTTTCATTCGTGATCAGTTCATCAACGGCGCCCAGGCCATTTTCAACGATGAACAGTGGTTTTTGGAAGCGATCATAGAACGTATTCAGGACATAACGCAGACCTTGCGGATCAATTTGCCAGCCCCACTCACTTGCCTCGAGATGCGGATTGCTGACACCACCAAGGATGTTACCTTTACCTTTGACTTTTTTAGCTTCGTCAGCTGTCTCACAAGTACTCATATAATAGCTGAACGAGATAAAATCAACGGTATGCTTCAAATCTTCGGCATCACCTGGTTCAAAGTGAATAGAAATTCCGTTTTCTTTAAAGAAACGTTTCATGTAACCTGGGTATTGACCTCTTGCGTGAATATCGGCAAATGCCATGTTTCTGTGATCAAATTCCATCGCAGCAATCACATCGTCCGGATTAGGTGTCAGCGGATAAGTAGGCATGCTCAGCACCATACAGCCAATTTTGAAATCAGGGTTGATCTGATGACCGATTTTTACTGCTCTTGCACTCGCTACAAGCTCATGGTGAATAGCTTGATAAAGATCTTGCTCACTAAGTTGATCTTTTGGTGTGCTAATTCCTCCGCTCATGAATGGTGCTTCAAGAATGGAGTTGATTTCATTGAAAGTCAACCAGTATTTAACTTTATCTTTGTAGCGATTAAATACAGTTGTAGCATAGCGCTCATAAAAATCAACAAGCTTACGGTTTACCCAACCATCGTATTCTCTGGACAAATGTAAAGGTGTTTCATAGTGAGATAATGTAACGAGTGGCTCAATTCCATATTTGTGAAGTTCATCAAACAAATCATCGTAAAATTGCAAGCCTTTTTCGTTAGGCTCCAGTTCGTCACCTTTAGGGAAAATACGTGACCATGCGATGGAAGTACGGAACACTTTGAAGCCCATTTCCGCAAAAAGTTTGATATCTTCTTTATAATGATGGTAAAAATCAATACCGATCAACTTCATATTATCTTCTGTTGGTACATCCGTAACGGGCCCCCAACCACCACGAGGAGTTACATCCTGAATGGACCAGCCTTTTCCATCTTCTTGATAAGCGCCTTCGAGCTGATTAGCAGCAACTGCTCCGCCCCACAGGAAATCTTTTGGAAACTGTGTACTCATATTTTCTCCGCCTTTGCTGATGTTTTTCATTAACTAGGATAGAAATACGTTACCTCTATGCTAATGTGTTATAAAGTACTTCTAACTGAATCTTAAGGTTTGTAACGCGTTTCATGTCAAGTATTATTTTAAAAACTTCCAGAGCTTATAATTGTATTATCTCCAATAATTACCCCCATATTTATAACTCTTCTATTATTGAGTAAAATGGCTATTCTTCAAATGGCGGATCTACATGAATGTCTCTATCTGGTTCAGTGCTTACCCAGCGAGTAAAGATAACCTGAAAACCGGCTCGAGTCGGCGCGCAGGCAAAAGGACCCGCCTGTTGTCCCGTTTCATAAGGAAAACGTGCTACACGTACGGTGCGCCAGCTTTGATTTTCGGTTCGGGCTCTAATGATAACTGCATCCTGTAGCT
This sequence comes from Paenibacillus sp. FSL R10-2748, assembly GCF_038005565.1. Lineage (NCBI taxonomy): Bacteria > Bacillati > Bacillota > Bacilli > Caryophanales > Paenibacillaceae > Paenibacillus > Paenibacillus sp. FSL R10-2748. The sequence goes on along the minus strand of NZ_JBBOTK010000012.1, from coordinate 97,986 downwards.
GTGAAGCACGAATCGTCACATTTTTCCCTACCCAATCAGGTACAGGAGCTAATGACCAATCGGAGTAGCCATCTGTTACTACAACTGCCAGTTGAGGAATTCCATCATTTAATTCGATTCCGGCTTTAATCCACTTTTGCTGTCCTTGATACAGCATTATACCGGCCTGATCGTAGAGCTCCGTAAATGAGCCTAGTTGAAACGTGACTTCGATGGCAGAGCCTTCTTCCCAGTCTGTGAGCAGGGAATGTCCGCTACTGCGTTCAAATCCATACAAAGTTTTTTCCCAGTAGTCGCTTCCTTCTCTGGTTTCAACTTTAAGGAACTGATCTTCTTCTATGGATGATACAGGGTGATTAGTCCATGTCCCTGTAGTCCATGCAATCGATTTTTGAGTCATTAATCTCATCCTCTCATGCTTTATTAAACGATGCCCTATTTCCTTTTCTCCACCAATTGCAAATTGTACGTCAGACTTTCAAGGGTAACCGAAATCAACCCACGCATGTATTCATCATGCGTATCGTTTTTCACAAAAATCTCGGGCATATGTTCTTTGGGTACATCTTTTAGACAGCCGTTATAAATATCGTCCAACAGAGTCGGCTTGGATAACTCTCCAGTCAAAGCGATAGATACAGGGTCTATGATCGCAATAATGGAAGTTATCGTTTTGATCGCCAAAGGAACAAATCCCTCTGTGCTATTTAACTGTTTAAGCTGTTCCTCTCTTGTTAAATCAAAGGGTAAGAAGGAAACCTCCCCAGCAAATTTGGTATTTCCTTTTAACAAATGTCCATCGACAATAAAACCCGCGCCGGGGAAATTGTCTTTGGGAAACGTAACAATAGCAAAGGTTTTATCCTCATCATAATTCTGCATGTTATAAAATCCGTAGACTGTCAAATGCATATCATTTTCAATGGTAACTTCTAATCCGTATTTATCTTGAAGCCGTGGACCTACAGGGACTCCTATGAGCAGGTCGAGATCACAAACATCGATAATCCCTTGATGAACAACCCCGGGGATGCCAATCCCAATGGCTTTGACGTTTCCATAGTTATTAATCAGCTCTCCAATTTGGGTTTCTATGACCTCATAATCAATATGAGGCACATTGGAAGTATTCTCGATGATGATATCACCAAGCAAATTGGCAACAGCATAAGTAAGAGAATGTATACCGCCTTCCGTTTTCACATTTAAACAGATAATATAAGAATAGTCAGCGTTATATTTGTAACGTCTAGCCGGACGTCCGCCATTCGACTCTTCCAATTCCGTCTCTAATACTTCCCCGGTTTGAAGAAGCTCATTCAGAATATTTCCGCAAGTTGCCACACTAAGACCTGTGATACTGGCTATGGATGACTTGGTTGCATATTCCTTGGATTTCAGTGTGTTTTTAACTAACTCTACATTAATTTGTTTAACCCGAATGGTATTATTGGAGACTGGTTGTATTTGAATACACTCCTTTTCCAGTATTTATTAAAAGGTTTATAATAAGTTGTAATATAACGCTCTGCCTGCAAAAAGTCAATTTGTACACATTTTCCTCTTCTCTTCGATCATCATGCTATACTAGAAATAAGAATCAAATTTTTAGTGCGGCATCTTTGCGATGAAACTAAGTGAAATTGGGGGGATTCTGTTGTCAGCTATTGAGTATATAGCAATAATCGCGTTGCTCCTCTCCGTCATACTTTTAATTAAGGTCTACAGCCTTCAATCTCGGCTTAATGACTTGAAATCCGACGTGGAGCGTCTTGAAAATCGTTCAGGAATACAAGGCGCATCGCTGTCAGGTACCATCGCTGCCACTCCTCCACATATTCTAGATGCAGGAGCTTCAGAAGATATCAATGAAAGGTTGCTCCTGCTAATTAGGGAAGGTAAAAAGATTCAAGCCATAAAAGAGCTGAGAACCGCTAAGGATCTTTCCCTTAAGGATGCAAAGGATTATGTGGATCACTTGGAAAAACTCTAAAGAAAGGAAGAAATAAGATGAGTGCCAGCAAAACAAACGCCATGCGCATATTGGACGGGCAACATATACAATACAATATTTTGAGTTATGATCATCAAGACGGAAAAATAGACGGGATGAATGTGGCTGATAAAATCGAGAGAGCCCCGGAAATGGTTTTCAAAACTTTGGTTGCACATGGCAAACAAAATCTGTTTGTTTTTGTAATTCCTGTACATAAAGAGCTTGATCTCAAAAAAGCAGCCAAATCCGCGGGAGAGAAAAAAATTGAAATGCTTCCAGTTAAGGATTTGCAAAAGTATACGGGATATATTCGCGGTGGCTGCTCCCCCATAGGAATGAAAAAGCTCTACCCCACTTTTATCGACCAGCCTGCATTGGAACTGGAAACCATCATTGTGAGCGGTGGGAAAATTGGGACCCAACTGGAGTTGAGTCCACACGATTTAGCTCTAATCATTCAGGCACAGTTTACAGATCTGACGCATACAGCATAAAACTCACCACTTGATCATAAAATCTTTATGCGTATTTTCTCTTATCCCATACTTCATCAAGCTTCAACCTGGAGAGGAAGATCTAATGATGCATAATGATTGCCCGAAAAATGCAAGAATCCCCCAACCCATCAGAAGTGATGGTGCTGGGGGTATCGACAAGGGTCCACGTGATGTGATGAGGGATCTACAGAATCCTGATATGCTGGTTCCCCCCGTAACGGACAATGGTCTCATTCCGAATATGAGATTTTCTTTTTCTGATGCTCATATGCAGCTTAATCATGGTGGGTGGTCAAGAGAAGTAACAGTAAGGGAATTACCTATTGCTACAACCCTTGCCGGGGTGAATATGAGTTTAACACCGGGTGGTGTACGTGAGCTTCACTGGCATCAGCAGGCGGAATGGTCATATATGCTGTTGGGAAGTGCTCGCATTACGGCAGTTGACCAAAATGGACGTAATTTTATTGCTGATGTGGGTCCCGGGGATCTCTGGTATTTTCCTCCTGGCATTCCGCACTCTATACAGGGGCTTGAGGATGGGTGCGAATTTTTGCTGGTTTTTGATGATGGCAGTTTCTCCGATCTGAACACCCTATCCATCTCGGATTGGTTCGCACATACTCCCAAAGACGTACTTTCTGCAAATTTTGGTGTACCAGAAGCTGATTTTGCAGCGATTCCTCAAGATCAAGTATACATCTATCAGGATTCCGTTCCCGGTTCAATCCAAAGCCAAGCTGTTCCCTCTCCTTACGGGACATTGCCCCAATCCTTCAAGCATGAATTACTAGCCCAGCCCCCAATCAAAACGCCGGGCGGAAGCGTACGAATCGTTGACTCCTCCAATTTTCCGATTTCCAAAACCATCGCAGCCGCCCTTGTTGAGATTGAGCCCGGAGCCATGCGAGAAATGCACTGGCACCCCAATAATGACGAATGGCAATACTATCTGACAGGGCAAGGACGGATGACTGTCTTTGGTGGTAATGGCGGGGCCCGCACATTTGATTTTAGAGCCGGAGATGTCGGATATGTGCCTTTTGCTTACGGTCATTATATTCAAAATACTGGCTCTAGCTCACTATGGTTTCTTGAAATGTTTAAAAGTGACCGTTTTGCAGATGTTTCCTTGAATCAATGGATGGCTCTCACGCCAACAGAACTGGTTCAGAGTAATTTACATGTAGGTACTGATGTGATCTCTAACTTACGAAAGGTAAAATGGCCCGTCGTCAAATATCCTGGTTATTCTTATGACCCTAAAAAGAAATAACCGGGAACGGTATCACGCTCGCCACTAGATCAGTGAACCTTCTTTTTGAATATGACGGGTTGATTCAATTGCCCCCTTCATTATTACTTCCATTTTCACGTATCCTTCTATCCAATCCCGCCAACATATCTGCATACTCTTCAGGCATTCCAGCGTGAACCATTCCCACTTCCAACTCTTCATCAGACAACGAGATATGCTGAATCGGTTGGCCTGTTACTTTCCCGATAATCTCAGCCACTCCGCCAAAGATTAGCGACTGAGGTCCGGTGATGACTATACAAAAAAAACACCGTATCGGAATACGGTGTTTTTATAAACTAATTAACAAAGACTATTCCTCAGAGTCTACATTGTGGTAAACCTGCTGAACATCCTCCAAATCTTCTAATGCATCAATCAATTTATCGAATTGAACCTGTGCATCTTCTGGAAGAGAAATATCATTTTGGGCAAGCATAGTGAGCTCCGCAACGGTAAACTCAGTCACTCCTGCTTGTTTGAAAGCTTCCTGCACAGCATGGAATTGATCGGGCTCTGCATAGACGATGACGGCTTCATCTTCTTCAATGATGTCACGTACCTCTACATCTGCCTCCATCAGCAGCTCCAGCACTTCATCTGCGGTTTTACCCACCAGACCAATAACTGCTGTTGAATCAAACATGTAGGCTACAGATCCGCTCACGCCTAAGCTACCGCCATTTTTAGTAAAAGCAGAACGCACATCTGATGCTGTACGGTTAACGTTATTGGTCAGTGCATCTACAATGACCATGGAACCGTTCGGTCCAAAACCTTCATAACGAAGCTCTACGTAGTTTTCATCGCCAGCACCTTTTGCTTTTTCAATAGCACGGTCAATGATCGCTTTGGGTACATTGTACGTTTTTGCACGTTCTAAAACGACTCTTAATACCCGATTGGATTCAGGATCAGGTTCGCCCTGTTTGGCTGCCACATAAATTTCCACGCCAAATTTAGCATATATACGACTCGTATTAGCATCCTTGGATGCCTTCTTTTCTTTAATGTTATTCCACTTACGTCCCATAATATCCCGCTCTCTTCCTGTATGAATATACACAACGAACTTCATTATATCCTTGTATATTATATCTCCTAAAGGACATACGAACAAGTTCAAACAACTCCGTTATGGAAAAATAAACAATTCTACCTAATTAGGGATGCTTGGAAATGTGAACTTTCAATTCTCCTCATCTATGGACAATCCCCCTATCAATCTCTAAGATGAGGAGGAAGTCTGACTTGAAGGAGATCATTCACTTGGATGTCTTGTACAAAAAGTTGAGCCATAATCATGAAATCACAGTATACGAAACCACTGAGCTGTATGGTGAAAAGGGATTATTTCGAGTAATGCAGTTTTCAAATACAGCCGTCCAAGGCGCGGTGGACTTGAATCATCCGCAACGCATTGTGTTCGAATATCCGAGAGCAATCATCCATCTCATGGAGCTGAACGATCCGTCATTTGAAGATGTATTTGTTATTGGGCATGGTATAGGTACAATAGCGGGTCATTTTACAGATAAACGCTTTAAGATTGCCGAGCTGGATGCACAAGTCGTAGAGTTCAGCCGAACATTCTTTGGATACGATCAGGATAATGTGACTGTTGGCGATGGACGACGCATTCTGGAGAAGGAAGCGCCGGATGCTTATGACTATATTATTTTGGACGCCTTCACGGAGCAGGGTACACCCTTGCATTTAATATCCTGGGAATTTTTCAAGATGACCAAAGAAAAGCTGGATTCCGAAGGCTCCCTGATCATGAATTTAATGGGCAAAAGTGAACACGACCACCTGATCAATGCCATTCACACAACGTTGCGTGAAGAATTCGCCTATGTCACAACTTTCTCGCTCCCCTCGGAAGGCGCTGCCGACATTCAAAATATCATTATGATTGGTCGGGACAAGCCCATCCGGTTTCAGGCACGTCAGATGGCGGACTTTCATGAGATTACACTTGGAGAAGGTCATATTCTACGGGATACAGATGCTTAGTGTAGTTCCAATATTCGTCTCTCTACATCTTCGATATGAATCGTCTCTTTGTTGCAGCTTTTTCGTTCCACTAACTCTACTTTCCCGTGTTCGGCATCTTTACCAACGACGATGCGCACGGGAATACCTACTAAATCGGAGTCTTTGAATTTAACCCCGGGCCGTTCCTCCCGATCATCCAGCAGCACCTCCACGCCACGATCCTGCAGCTGGTTGTATAATTTCTCGGCTATTTGCATCTGAAGCCTGTCTTTCACAGAAATCGGAATAATATGAACTTGAAATGGGGCCAGCGCATAAGGCCATATCATTCCGTTCTGATCGTGATTTTGCTCTACAATGGCGGAAAGGATCCGGGATACGCCAATGCCATAGCAGCCCATAATCATCGCTTGCTCAGTTCCGGAAGCATCCAGAAAAGTCGCACCCAGCTTCTCACTATATTTGGTGCCTAGTTTAAATACGTGTCCGATCTCAATCCCACGATGAAGTTTCAATTCCCCTTCGTCACATCGAGGACATCTATCCCCTTCTATGGCATTCCGCAAGTCAGCCACATGCCGAAGATCTATATCGCGCACTGGATTCACATGTCGATAATGATAATCCAGCTCGTTGGCGCCTGCGATACCGCTGGACATTTGGACAACGGCGTAATCTACCCACATAGGGATCGTCAATCCGCATGGGCCTATGAACCCCGAGGGGGTTCCAGTCGCCTTTGACACGGTGTCTGCACTTGCTATTTCGAATTTTTCACTACCTAAAATATGTTTAACTTTCACTTCGTTGACCTCATGATCACCCCTGACAACTATAGCAACAGGTTGATCGTCAGCCATATAAATCAGTGTTTTTATGATTTCTTCAGGTTCTATGTGAAGCGATTCAACCAGTTGATCTATTGTACGCAGACCTGGAGTATGGAATTTTTCCATTTTAGCTGTATCGAAAGAAGGATGGCTGACATGTTCATTTTCATCTGAGACTGGGGCTATTTCTATTTCCCCCGTCGACCGCGCCACGGCTTTTTCAAGATTAGCTGCATATTCACAGCAGGTACATGCTACAATTGTGTCCTCTCCAATATCAGCTAGAGCCATAAATTCATGGGTTTCACCTTCGCCACCAATGGCACCCGCATCTGCTTCTACAGCACGAAAATTTAGACCACAGCGGGTGAAAATACGATGATATGCCTGGAACATGGTCCAATAGGTATGATCTAGTCCTTCCCAATGTGCATCAAACGAATAGGCATCCTTCATTAAGAATTCTCTGCTGCGAAGCAGGCCAAATCGAGGACGTCGTTCATCCCGAAATTTGGTTTGAATTTGATACAGGGTTACAGGCAATTTGCGATAAGAATTCACTTCATTTCGTATTAAAGACGTAATGACCTCTTCATGTGTAGGCCCCAAAGCAAACTCCCGATCATGCCGATCTTGCAAACGCATCAGCTCAGGACCGTAAACATCGTATCTCCCTGATTCTTGCCACAGCTCCGTTGGCTGCAATACAGGCATCAGCAGTTCCCCAGCCCCTACGCGATCCATTTCATCCCGTACGATTTGCTCTACTTTTCTGAGCACCCGTCTGCCCAGTGGCATGTAGGTGTACATTCCAGCCGCCAGTTGGCGGATAAATCCTCCCCGCAGCATAAGCTGATGACTGATCACTTCGGCCTCTGCGGGTGCTTCACGCAAGGTTGTCAGTAATAATTGGCTTTGGCGCATGTGTAGCTACCTCCTTGTATGGACGATAAAATGTACGCAAAAAGACACATCCGTCAGGGACGAATGTGTCGTGGTACCACCCTTAATTTGACCGTAACCATACACGGAACGGTCCTTCATCAGATAACGGCGTCTAGCCGGTAACGGTTTATCTTACAAACCGCTACAGCTCGCAAGGCAGGTAAACGTTCATTCGCGGCGAGAAACCTTTCAGCCCATGAGTTTCTTCTCTGTACAGCGGGTATTGAACCTTTGATCCTTGGTCTACACTATTCCTATATATTACAATTTTCACCACTTTACACGAAACGTAAGTTCTAGTCAAGGAGATAATCGTCTATCTGGAGCTGTCCAGGGACATGAACGATATTTAGATTTCAAAATAATCAAATTCCGTTGGTTACCATATTGCATAATGAGCGGCCAGATTTTAGGACGAATACGCCTGCGAAAACCCAGAACAAAGCGGACAAAGCGAGGCGAAATATCCCAAATACGAACTGCTTCCTCCTTTACTCCTTTAGGTAGCTCCTTGGAAAACAGAAAACGGTTGAGCGAACGTGTGATAACGCCTGTTATTGCTTCAAGCGTACTAACATCCATTACAATGATCGTATCGGCGCGCTGGAGTCGCTCGGTAAAATAACGCTCATGATAATTCCCTTCGATGATCCACTCTTCCCTTTGGAGCACTTCACCCAGCTGTTTGAGAAATTGTTTGTCAGTGCTCCGCTTCCACTCCGGGCCCCAATACAAATCATCCAAAGAGATATACGGCAATTGAGTCCACATGGAAAGACGTTTGGCCAAAAAAGTCTTACCGCTTCCCGGCGAGCCGATCACGATAATACGTTTAGCGTGCTGCACAGCACGAAACTCGTTATCCTGTCCTGCATGTAAGGGCCGCATGGAATAGATCAATCGATAGAGTAAACCTACTACCAAAGAACCTCCCTTTAAAAGCAAATAAAGGAGGCACAGTGGCAGAAAAACAATTACGTATTTCACACTGTCCATCAGACAACATGCTCCTTTTACAAATTCAATAATTGAGGCCATTACGTACGTGAAGCTCCAAATACGCGTTGTTGTAGGGTAGAGTTCTCTTGATTACTTATGTATCTTTCTTTTTAAAATACACGCCCTTGAAAAACACAAAATTTTGCGAATGTGTGCCATACAGCTCCTGAAACCTAGAATGGAGTTTATTCATAGAAAGGGTCTCTGAAACCGTCCGATCCGTTTGCAGGGTCAAGTCGACACAGCTAATTCCAAATTGGCACACTTGCTCCATAGGATAACCTTGGGTAATACCATAAATCATCCCGGCAATAAAAGCATCATCTGCGCCTGTGACATCAATGACCTCTTGAACAGGATGCATAGGAATTTGTCCATGAGTTCCATCCTGAGAGGCGTACAAAACACGATCAGCACCGCAGATAAAAATGACATTTTGAACCCCAAGTTTGTGAAAAATCCGGGTGGCATCCAACATATGCTGATCATCTGTAAGTTCTAGCCCCAAATAGGCTTCAGCCTCCACCGGTTTACATACCAGCCATTCCACCCCATGCAAATTTCGGGGAAGCTTTCTCATCTTGGAGGCTGATACCGAAGAAACGACAATCGGAACCCGATGCTCATGGCAGACATGTATGGTGGCCGCAATTACGTTCATAGAGAAATTAGTGTCCAGCAGAACCAGTCGGGACGAGGCGATTAAAGGAGCATTTTCAAAAATTACTGAAGGACGAATCTGATCATAAATCTCCATTTCTGCTGTCGCTACAATCAGTTCACCACGCTCGTTCAGCAAGGCAGTATAAACTCCAGTTGACGGTTCACCTTTGACTTGCAGAGGAACCACGTGCATGTAACGGCTGGATTGTTCGATAATAAATTCACCTTCCGCATCGTCTCCAACCGCAGTTAGCAGGCTGACCCGCTGGCTCAACCTCCCTAAATTTTCAGCTACATTTCGTGCTACCCCACCGCAAGATTGCAGCCTTGTACTGCTCGGATTGGAGGTATGAAGCTGAAATGTACCTTTAATCATGATTTTACGATCCAGATTGGCCCCCCCGATACATAGTATTGGTTTGCTAGAGGGCCAAGGCTCGTCCTGTTCATTTTTGTGGATTTTTTTTAATTTCATCATTTGACTCCTTTCTCGAGTCTATTCGTTAGAATGATTTAAATTTGTACAGAAATAGGCACTATATAAAATTAACACGTTCCAAATGTCATATTCCCAAGAATAATGTCGAGTTCGTTAAAATATCCTAAAGTTACACATGCAAAAAAACACCCTATCGTAAAGATGCCTTCCACTTTTACGATAAGGTGCTTGGGTTGGAACTGCGCATAGTTCTTCCTTACATTATTTCAAAATAAATAGCGCTGCTCCGTGAGGAGGTAAATCTGCGGACAGTTCTTGTGCTAAAACACCTAAATCTACATGGTTCCATAAATCTCTGGCATTTGGATGCCCTTCAATACCAAGGTCTTTTAAGGATACACGCACCTTTGAAGCTTCATCTCCAGCATTAAACAAAGCTACATATACATGACCTTCCTCGTTATGTGAAGTCCAAACGATATGTTCATCCTTTCTATACACCTGCCGCGCATTCAAACCGTTGTGATGAGCATTTAACACTTCTTCATTAGTTAGCAAGGAAAGGGTCCATGCATCATTATCCCGCAGTTCCCCCCCGAACATCAGTGGAGATCGGAAAATGCTCCACAAGGTCATCATCGTTAGCTGCTCATCCTTCGTAAAGCGTGTCCATCGGTCATGGCTGCCGGAATCTACCGAATCTACCGAACGAATACCCAGATGACCCAGTGGTAGCATGTCGCAATCCGGCCAGTGACCTGGACCTACATGTTCCGCCCATTTTTCGCAGCGCTCAAACATACCATACAGTAAAGGCCATACATCCCAGAAGTCATCCGTCATACGCCACATATTCGCGTTTGCGATTAAATCGGATGCCTGCTCCAGCGGTGCCGGACCAGGCGATAGACTCAACACCATCGGACGTCCGCATTGGGCGATAGCTCGCCTAATCAATTCAATTTCCGCCAAATGAATACCATAGAGACGTGATGCAGCAATGTCATCTACTTTGACAAAATCCACACCCCATTCCGCATACAGGTCAAACAATGAATTATAGTATTCCTGTGCGCCCTCCTTGGATGCATCTACCCCATACATATCTGTGTTCCAAGGACAAATAGAGTTGGGGTGCGCAATTTGTCTCGCCGTGGCTGTAGTTCCCAAAATCGGGGTATCCTGGTGCACCGCCTGACGGGAGATGCCTCTCATAATATGTATACCAAATTTCAATCCCAGTCCGTGTACATATTCCGCAAGAGCTTGGAAGCCTCGTCCATCTGCTGCCGAAGGAAAACGATTCACCGCTGGAATAAGACGTGAAAATGAATCCATTTCCAATGGGACAAACGGGCGATACTGTGAAGATACTGCTCCTGACTCATACCACTGAATATCTACAACGACATATTCCCAACCATATTCCTTCAGGTGCTCCGCCATATATTGAGCATTTCCCCGTACTTCCTCTTCCCGTACTGCTGCACCGTAGCAATCCCAGCTATTCCACCCCATAGGTGGTGTATGCGCTGTCAAATGATGTTTCATTTCATTCATCCTCTCATCTAGAAGAACTCATCCTGCTACTAAAAATCTCCTCATCACTACGTTACTATTATAATGTAAACCCTTACTTTTGTCGCTCGTCATCTTTTCCATTTCCACTTTTTATACATTTAAGTTGACTAACTTAAAGAATGTGGTACATTTAAAATTGCTTGTTAAAAAACTTTGACTTGAATCAGAGGGTGATTTTACGTGTGTGAACATGCTTATCGAATTTTGTTGTTTTACAAATATGTCAACATTGAAGATCCTGCCACCTTTACGGCAGAGCATCTGGCTTACTGCAAGGAGCTGGGCGTCAAGGGAAGAATCTTGATTGCTGCGGAAGGAATCAACGGAACACTGTCTGGTACAGTAGAGCAAACGGAGCAATATATGCGTGATTTGCGCGCCAATCCGAAATTCCACGATATCGTTATTAAAATAGATGAGTCTGACGGTCATGCGTTCAAGAAAATATTTGTACGCCATCGTCAGGAGCTTGTTACGCTGCGTCATGAAGATGAGCTGGACCCTAATGAAATTAGCGGTAAGCGTCTGTCACCAAAGGAGTTTTATGAACAGCTTCAAGATGAAGATGTAGTTGTTCTGGACGGACGTAATGACTATGAATATGACATCGGTCATTTCCGCGGGGCTATTCGCCCCGAAGTCGAATCGTTCCGTGAATTTCCACAATGGATTCGCGACAATATGACTCAGTTCAAAGACAAGAAAATCCTGACGTACTGCACCGGAGGTATCCGTTGCGAAAAGTTGTCCGGTCTTTTGATCAAAGAAGGATTTAACGATGTAGGCCAGTTGGATGGCGGCATTGTGACTTACAGTAAGGACCCGGAAGTACAAGGACGTTTGTTTGACGGTAAATGCTACGTATTTGACGAACGAATCTCGATTCCGATCAATCATACGGATGAGGACGTCATTGTCGGCAAGTGCTTCCATTGTGAAACGCCGAGCGATCATTATATCAATTGCCCGGTGTGCAATCTCCAGCATATCGTATGTCCGGATTGCGAAGAACAGCATCAGCACTATTGCTCTGACGATTGCCGAATCAAAGCGGAAACCGTGGCTACTGCATAAATTAGCAGCATCATTGGTTCATTATAACAAGAGGGATGCCCTATTAGCCGTTCAACATGGCTGTGGGCATCCCTTTTGTTGTTTTCACAATAAGTGTCGAAAGCTTCATAGTATGTACCTATGACCTTGATTGTATTTTCATCTTGGACGGACTCGAAAGTAGCGTCTTATAATGGAAAATGTCATTACAGAAAGGATGGGTGGAATTCATGATTCAAATCGTACTTTCAACTCTATTATCCGTTATCGTTCCGCTGTCCATTCCAGTGATCGCCGGATTTTTACTCGGCAAATTTATGAAGCTGGAAACGAAACCGCTCTCGACTTTGTATTTATATTTTTTAAGCCCCGCAATGATTCTGGACACGCTACTCAAAGCACAGCTTTCCTGGCATGATGTGGCGCAGACTGCCGCTTTTTCAATACTGAACCTGCTGCTGTTGTGGGGAATTGCACAATTAGCGGGGAAAATCTTTAGACTGAGCACTCCGGAAACGGCTGGACTTACCTTAATCTCTACGCTGACCAATAGTGCAAATTATGGCCTGCCCCTTATTTTACTTGCCTTTGGGCAGCTCGGTCTGGATAAAGCCTCCGTGTATGTCGTCATCCAGATGATTATGGTCAATACCATTGGCGTTTACTTTGCAGCCCGCTCTGAATTTTCTGTTCAAAGTGCTGTTAAGTCGGTGTTTTCACTTCCTGCGATCTATGCAGCTCTACTTGCCATGGGACTGCGGTTGCTGGACTGGCATCTTCCCTTAGGGATTCAGTCAGGCGTCTCGATGATTGCTGCCGCCTATTCTCCGGTCGTGCTTGCGATCCTTGGTACCCAGATGGCTTATGTAAAAATATTCAAGCTGGAGTCGTCTATTAAAAAAGCCAGCTATGCCGGACTAACAATTCGGCTTCTACTCTCGCCGCTTGCGGCTTGTCTTGCTATGCTGATACTGGGAATTTCAGGCCTTTTGTTCTCCGTTCTCTTCATTTTGGCTTCGATGCCGGTTGCTGTGAATGCTGTCATTTTAGCAGAAAAATTTAATGCATCGCCAAAACTGGTTTCCACCTGCATCCTGTGGAGCACGCTTGCCTCATTCCTGATTTTGCCTATTCTGATTATGTTGGTAGCAGGTTAGCGAGCAAAAAAGACTCTCTACACCATAGAGAGCCATGCGCGATTCTGTCTCCATTCTACTTGCACAGGCGTTTCAAAAAAAGCACTAAGCGTTTCACTGCTTAGAATATCAGTCGTTTTACCTTTGGCAAATACCGTGCCCCGGCGGATTAGAATCGTATGCGTGTACATCGGTAGAATTTCTTCGATATGATGTGTAACATACAGTAAATTCGGCGAAGCCTGCGACTCCGATAACTGGCGAACGCTATCCAGCAATGCTTCCCGGGAGAAAAAGTCCAAACCATTACACGCCTCGTCCAAAATCAGTAGCTTGGGCGAGGCCATTAATGCACGGGCGATAAGCACTTTTTGCTTTTCTCCCTGTGAGCATCCCTGATACAACCGATCCACCAGATGAGCACACCCCAGTTGCGTCATAAGCTGAACGGCCTGTTCATAATCTGTATCCGTCGTCTGATCATAAAGTCCAATGGAGGCAAATTTGCCACTAATGACAACATCCTGCGTACGCTGACTCCCATTAATTCTTTCCTGTAAAGAGGAACTGACCCAACCGATAGATTTTCGCAGTTCCCTCAGATCCACATCTCCAAAGGTATGGCCCAATACACCGACACTACCTGTGGTTGGCCATATGTAACCGTTAATCATATTAAGCATCGTTGTTTTACCTGACCCATTCAAGCCGAGTACAGCCCAGTGCTCTCCCTCAGCTACCTGCCAATTGATTTGGTCCAGTATGGTGCGGTTATCTCTCTTCCAGCTTACATTGTTAAGTTCAATGACAGAATTCATGGCTTACATCCTTTCTATTCGTCGTATCATCAGATGTTTATACGCATAGTAAAGATCATCGTTAGTACGTCTAGCTTCTCTTTCATGTAAGCATAGCATAGGGTCACTGGTTGTTCAATTTTAAATAACCCACTCCATTGTTCATATAGGAGTGGGCTCAACATGTACTGCTCATGTAAATTCTCTCGCTTCATCTACTGTTTCTTACGTTCGCGAAATCGACGTACCTTCATCAAATTACCGCACATCTTATCGTCGCAAAATCGCTTTGACCGATTTCGGGTATCATCGTAAAACACCCATCGGCAATCGGTGTTATCGCAAATACGAATTCTGGAGCCGCCGCTATTGACGAATGCCTGGGCAAAATCGGCTACCACCTCTGCCAGCACTTTTTTCCAACCATTTGCCACAGGTTCCAGCACAATGTTGAAATGCTCATCCTGTTGCTTTAATAAGCGAGTGACCGGCCCCCCTTCTATCATCTTCCGGTTAATCGTATCCACCAGATCAGATGTCATTTGTCCTCCGGAAGTCAGGTGCTCAGCGAAGCTACGCAATTCCCGCCGGAGAATTTGCATTTCTTCGATATCTTCTGCACTGGCTGGGACCGGAGCGGAAAATTGCCACTGTATGAGAAAGTCATTTTGCCATTCCGGCTTCAACAAACGATCTTCTGAACGCCCGCTACCTCTCCAGTCATGCCATTCGCTGTTTACAAAATCAGTCCAAAGTGTATTCAAAAGAGTTCCCCCTACCGCCTGTAACCACTAAAATCATTTTAACTGGTTGCAAATCTTATTTTGTCATGCTACATTATTAATTGTAACGATTTATTCTACATTTAGCTAGTTACATCCCTACAAAAGGAGTTGGGTTAGGTGAGCCGAGATCGAGTAAATATGCTGGTATTGCAAAGAGAAAATTCATGGGATAAGGAAGAATGGATTGTTCCTCTTGCCGCAGCACTTCACGGTGTGAATACACAGGAAGCCACTTGGACACCACCAGGTGGAGGAAACACGATTTGGCAAACGGTTCGTCACATTAATTATTACAATGAGCGTATTTTGAGACGTTTAACTGACCGACCTGTAAGCTCAACTGGAATAAGCAACGATGAGACATTCGGTCCGCCAGGGGATACTGAAGACCATGAAGGATGGCAGAAGACACTGAAAGAAGCAGAAGCTCTTGTAAACCAACTGCTTGTCGCCATTACTGCTTTGACTGATGCTGATCTGGATAAGCCTTTCGGTTCCGAAACTCTCGGTGCAGAATTATCGCGGTGGACGCTGCACGATGCATATCATAGTGGACAAATCGTACTTATACGTAAACAACTGGGTACTTGGCGCGTTTAAAAATGAATATCCTAATTAAAAGAACCAGCAGATTTTCATCAGAGTTTTTAGAACAAAAAAGATAAAATTCTTAAAAAATAGGCAATAAAAAAGGATGAATTATGAAATATTCATCCTTTTTTCTGTATTAGCTGCTCGCAATGAAGCAATCTACTGGTCAAGATATTTTTTCTTTTTTTGAATCTTTAATTACATTCTTATTTTTATCTTTACTCTTATCTTTATTCTTGTCTTTATTTGTATCTTTGCTTGGGACGGAGACTTTCCTTTTTTCATTAGCCAGTCGCCAATAGCTTAACACTTTACGGTACATGGACTTATCTGTTAATTGGTTAAAAATATATGGGTCCGGCTTCGTATTCACCTCAATGATCCACGGGATAAAGCGATGATCCAGTCCAATGTCCACACCAATTTGCCGGAAATTCGGATATGTTTTTTGCAGTTGTTTGGCGATGGTAAGACCCAGTTCATTTAGTTTCTTGACCAGCTCCGCCTGTTTGCTTTGCGATAAATGGGATTTTAGTAACTGCTCCAAGGCCATCGGCTTACCACCACTATGATAGTTAGTCACGATTTTACGGGGATGACCAAGACGTCCAATAATTCCGGTAGACTCCCATAGCCCTTTTTCATTCCGCTGCACCATGACCCGAATATCAAAATAACGCATTTGATGGCGTAGTAAATGGATTCCCTTTTGAATGAGATAACTTTTCTTCCCCGTATGTTTCGATAGGTTGGTATATAGTGCATCCAAATGTTTAAATTCATGACGCGTTTCCTCATATTGATAGGCGAAACGCTGGCCGGCCTCCTGCTCTACTCTCATTACACCTTTACCAAAGGTACCTCGCTCGGGTTTTACATAGACCATACCGTATTTCTCCAGCATTGACTTCAAATTTGCTTTGTTATATTTGCGAGTTTCTGGTACATAAGGTTTGATGCTGCCATGCTGGAGCAACAATTGGGTTTTATGCCATTTGCTGCGCAACGCCTGCGCTTGTGAAGAATTCACTTGCCCCTCTCCTCTCTACTCTCAGGTAGAACGCTCCTGTTAAAAAAGATCAATCTATCGTATGCGCTAACTCCCCATTCGAAGCTTCATCAGCCCTGTCCTGCATAGAAATGGACGTTTGACCTTGCCCGGTCGAAAGCGCCTGTCCAAGCATACGATATTGTGAGACGCTGGGAGCATATATTTGCACATATAGGGAGTGAATAACATGTCAGCGCAATCGGATGGGCCACGGAAGGGTTCCCTTACAATCGATGTTCTGATTCCCGCAATTGATAAAGATATTGCCACACTACCGCTGGTGATTGATAGTCTGCGCCGTCATGTGCAGCACCGAATTGGAAATATTTATATCGTTTCACCGCAAAGCACCGGGATTCGCCGTCTGTGCGTAAACAAGAAATGTACATTTATAGACGAAAAAACGGTGCTGCCCATCACCAAAAAACATATTCATTACGGGACAACGCGCTGGGACCGCTCAGGCTGGCTGTATCAACAATTGCTCAAAATGAATGGCGACAAAATCAGTAAAGCCTCTTTTTTTCTCGTCATTGACGCGGACACGATTTTGATTCGTCCACATACGTTCCGTAAAGACGGAAAAACGATTTTTTACTACCGCAGCTGGAGCCAGCCTGAGTATTTTCGCACCTATCACAAGTTGATGGGCGTTAAAGCGCCCTCACCAAAGTCCTTTGTTACTCACTATATGCTTTTTGAAAAAGCGCGGCTTACCCAGCTCAAGCAAGTTATCGAGGCCCGACATGGAAAACCTTGGTACAACGCAATTATCCACAGTATAGACCGGACAAAACAGTTTGGGTTTTCCGAATATGAAACGTATGCCAACTATTTATACAGCAATCAGCCCTCTCGGATGATTTTGCGCAAGTCATTGAATAAAGCGCTTCATAGTCGGGCTTCTTCCCTGTCGCAAAAACAATTGGATGTCTTGGCCAAGAGCTATCGCTCCTTATCTTTTCATCAACGCAAGGTGTACCAGCTTGCTCCAAAAACAAAGATTGAATCATCGCTAAAATAGTTCTTAAAATCCTGCAAAATGATGCAGTACAATGGATCTGCATTGAAGGAGGAAACGTCCGTGCGCATCGTATTGTTATGCGGTGGTGCCGGAAAACGGCTATGGCCACTATCCAACGAAATCCGGTCGAAGCTGTTTCTCCGGTTGTTGTCCGCTCCTGACGGGCGAAAGGAATCTATGCTCAGCCGGGTGTACCGTCAGCTCACCTTAGCCGGGCTGGATTCCTCAGCCCTGCTTCTGGCTCATCGGAGTCAGGTAAATCTAGCCTTTCGCCATACAGAAGGTCGTCTGCCCGTTCTAGGCGAGCCTGCCAAACGGGGAACCTTCACCGCAGCTGCACTGGCGGCTGCTTATTTTCACACCAGAGGCACGGGGCTGGATGAAGTTCTCTGCATTGCTCCAGCGGACATGTATGCAGGGGAGGATTTCTTCCATAGCATAGCAGCGCTCTCCGGCTTATTGCTTGAGAGCGGAGCCGATCTGGCTATGCTTGGGACAAGGCCTACTCATCCCTCCGACCAATACGGCTATGTCGTTCCGGGTCTGCAAATGATACGGGAAGGGAAAACTTCTTATGCGCAAGTTGCCCGCTTCACAGAAAAGCCGGATCTCTCCGGGGCACAACAGCTTATTCATCAGGGCGCGCTGTGGAACTGTGGTGTTTACGCTTTTACATTGCGGTATATGCTGTCCTGTATGGAGCGAAGTTATTTGCCGCTGAACGATAAAGCATTATGCGCAATGTATGATAGCCTCCCGGTTCGCAGTTTTGATGAGGAGATTGCAGAGCGTGCCGAACATGCCATCGTCCTGCCCTACGATGGCGAATGGCACGACATCGGCAACTGGCAGGCCCTAACAGAGCAGCTAAGCAGCCAAGTGATCGGGCGTGGACAGATTAGTGGTCAGACTCTTGGTACGCACATCGTCAATGAGCTGCCCTATCCAATTCATGTCATTGGCGTGGAAGATATTATTGCTGCTGCGAGTCCCGACGGCATTCTCATTGCGTCCAAGAGCCATGCCCACGTAATCAAGGAGCAGCTAGGTAAACTTCAACTTCACCCCATGCATGGTGAAACCTCTTGGGGCAGTTACCGGGTGCTGGACGAGTTTGATCATCGGAGTCTGAACGATATACTGGCCATACGGCTGACGGTACTGCCAGATCACCGCTTGAATGGCCGTATTCACGGCAGTGGACTTAAAGTATGGACGATTGTGTCCGGTCGTGGAGAGGTCATGCTGAACGGAGAACGTTTTGCTGCCGCAAGCGGTTCTGTATTTAGCATTCCGGTTGATACGTATCACACGATCCGTGCCGATCTGGATACACCACTGGAGCTGATTGAGGTACGTCTGGGGAACAGCTTGGTGAATGCCTTCTATAAATCCGAGGCCTGACAACACATAGATCAGATTTTGCAAAATTCGATTCCAGTCGCTCCAAAGTGCAATATATATACGAACTAGAGCATTTCGATCTATATATTGTTCATTGGAAGTCGCTTATTGGATTTTTTGCAAAATCCTCAGATATAACATAGCACGCTACGGATTCTGAACGGAGGTCGCACATAATAAATCGCTCCTGAGCAAGGTGAAAAAATCCTTGCTCCAGAAGCGATTTTATTTTGTGATGCCATATTTTCTTGAGATAATAGTTCTAACCTTGGCAGATAAATATACCTCGTTGCCTTTGACTATTCCGGCTTCTTTTAAAAAATGCCGGACGATCTCTAACTGATAGTGTATGCGTACTTTCTTGGGCAGGCTCCAACCCGTTTCCACGGTAACCGCGCGTGCACCTAAAATGCGGGCTGCAGCAGTGCGGGAGGAACCTGGGAGCTCATGCAGCCGAATGTTGAAATGTCGGTCGCTCATCTGGATGGAGCGATTCATTCGCTTAATAATCCGGCGAACCGCAGGAACCACCGGATTGGCTTTGTTGGTGATTAGCGTTTGACCAAGCACCTTGGCATCCTTTTGTGACAATCCGTTAGCCTCATGCAAGTCGAGATACCATTCAGGTTGATGCTTTTGTGTTAATTTGAATAGAGCAGCGGAAAGTGGTTGTGTTGCCAGCTGCTTTTTTTTGCGCGGAAAGGTTCGATTAAGATCAGGTATTCCTCTAATCCGTTTGCGGTAAGCCTCTTGATTTACAATCGGTACAATTATAAGCTTACCCTGGCTAAATCGCAGTTTTTGCTGATTCAAAAGCTTTACCAGTTTCTCAGCAGCTCGTATGCTTGCTATTTCTTTACCATGTATTCCCGCCACCACCATCACACACGGACCTTTCTGTGCCCCTGTGGCTATATAATAAGGAGTTGCCCAAGAGCCCTTTCCGAGCATATACCGTTTAACCTGCATTCCCCTCACCTCCGTGTAGGCTGTCGTTGTCCTCTCTTTTGTTCTCTCCGACGGATGATTTCACGGTATAGTCTTAAGTAGTTACTGGTCATCTGTTTGTTGGTAAATCTTTGAGTCACATACAAACGCAGCTTCGCTGGTGACGGGTAGTTTTTTTGCTGTGCTTTTCGTGCCATTTGGCTAACCGATTTGCAAATCAACTGTGGAAAGCCAGAGAGCACCTCGGGAACGGAGCCGTTTTTTAATGCCAGCACTGGTGTTCCACAAGCCATGGCCTCAACCATAACGAGTCCAAATGGCTCTTCCCACAGTGTCGGAAACAACAGACACTCTGCATGTTTCAGCAATTTCTGTTTCTGATCGCCTCCAACTGCCCCCACATAGCGTATATTCGGATTACGCTGAATTCGTTTCTGAATCTCTTTGCGGAAAAATTCTGGAGCTTTGATAGGACCTGCAATAAGCAGTTTTTTTCCTGTTCGTTCTGCAACCTGAATGGCCTGCAATACACCTTTATTTCGTATAATTCTGCCCATGAACAGCAAGTAGCCACGCTTCTCACTGCTGAACTCGTATTCATGTGTGTTAATGCCGTTATAGATATAAAATCCTTTGCCCCTGCCCATCAGCTGACGTGCTCGTTTACTGACATATACCGGGTTTTTACCGTGTCTCTTCACTGGAAGATGAACGGTGCATACTGATGGACAAGGCAGCTTCCTACGCCCTACAGCAGAACGAAAGGTATGATCATGAATGATATGTGTGTCGGAAGGCATATGCCGGAGTACATATTGGGGGATCTGACTATGTTTCAAACCCTTGGGATAGGTAATCAACCGCGCACTGCTCCTGCTCCCAAGAGCGGCAAAAAGAGATACATGATGCCCTCGTCTCACCAATTCCTCAGTTAATTCATGCACGACCTTTTCCGTTCCGCCCTTGTTGGAGGGTACCGGCTGTGCATCTGGATAGTTGGAAATGACCTGAACAATGGTTAGACGCCGTTTTTTGAGTGCTTTATTCTGCTTTGAAGCCATACGAATTCCCCTTCCTGACCGGAAATCGGTGTGATCCTTACAATGTCAACGGGAATCAGAGCATACTCCCGTACAAGTTATAAATTGTAGTATATAGGTATGTATATTTTGCGTGATTGCTTGTGCCAATCGTCTGCAAGTCGCTTTTTGTCATACGAGCCTATCTATAAGTGGGGTCTATACAATTTGTCAAGCCAAAATTAAGGAGATAATTCTCATCGTTTTCTAATAAATGACGACAAAGCGTTGGGGTAACAGGTTTGTAACCATGAGTGGTAAATTCCGGATATTTTATTTGTGTTATTGTCATTTCAGGACATCAACACAATACGAATAACGGAGGAATTTATATATGAAACATACTTCTAAAAAATTGTGGATGGGTATTTGCTTTACTATGACTTTGGCATTGAGCGCAGGGAGCTTCGTCGTTGGACCAGCCACCACTCATGCTGCTTCGGTAAGTAAAGCTGATCGGATTATTTCTAAAGGCTCCCAGTTTATGGGCGTGCGTTATGAGCATGGAGCCCCAGCTGGCAATACAAGCTCTTTTGACTGCTCTTCATTCACTCAATATGTATTTGCACAAAATGGCATTAAGCTACCACGTTCGTCTAGACAGCAATCAACTGTTGGCACTTTTGTACCGCGTAGTCAGCTGAAAAAAGGCGATTTGGTCTTTTTCTATGCACCAATTCATCATGTAGCCATTTACATGGGGAACGGCAAAATTCTGCATACGTATGGTAAAGGCGGCGTAACGGTTACAGATCTAAATTCCGGATGGTGGAGTCGCAATTACACAACAGCACGTCGTGTCCTTTAGAATAAATTTTAGATGATAAAAAGGGCTGTCCCGCTAGTAGATATATCTACTGGAGGGACAGCCTTTCCTGTTGTCTTTGGGGCAGCGTGACGATGACTACCGTTCCTTCTCCTTCTACGCTCTCCATGCGTATCGTACCCTGATGGGCATCTGTAATTGCCTTGGCAATTGGCAACCCCAGCCCCGTTCCTCCGGTTTTACGATGCCTGGAGCTATCTACCCGATAAAATCGTTCAAAGACCCGCTTGATCTCGCCCTCAGGTATTCCGATCCCATAATCCTTAACCTGGATATAGACATCCTTTTCATCTGTAGATAACCCTATTTCGATCTCATCCGAGCTGTATTTTAATGCATTATCCAGCAGGATCACTAGCAACTGCTTTATTTTTGTCAGATTGGCATCCAGCCAAATTTCGTTCTCTTCTGTTAAAATAGAAATTTGACGATCATGTACAGGCTTGAGATGCGCTACCACCTGTTGACAACAACCGATCATTTCTATCCGCTCATGCGGCTCAGGATCTTTCTGCTGTGAGGAGGCAAGAGTCAGCAACTGCTGTGTCATCGTACGCATTCGCTGAGTTTCTTCATAGATCGATTCAATGGATTCCTTACGAATGTCCTCGTCACGCGTGCCCCACCGCCGCAGCATGTTGGCATAGCCCTCAATAATCATAAGAGTGGTGTTCAGCTCATGTGAGGCATCTGAAACAAACTGCTGCTGGCTCTGAAAGCTTTCTTCTAATCTCTCCATCATTCGGTTAAAAGTGGCGGTCATTTGGGACAATTCATCTTGATTATGACTGCCAGCGGGGATTTTTTTAAATTTCAAGCTTCTTTCAATTTCCTGCATCGTTTGAATACTACTGGAAATCGGCAGCAATATGGCATTCGCCAAAATCGTGCTTCCTACCAAGCTTAGCAACATAGCCCCTACAGTCGATGTGATGAGAATCGTATTTAAAATATCGAGATTGGTTTCGAGTGCATCCCATTTTTCCACGATTTCCAGCGTCCCCTTCTGATTGCCCTCCAGAGAAAGCACAGGCAGATGGATAACCAGAATTTTATGACCCTGTACATCTGTCAGTTGAGAGCTTTGAGAAGTGTTAAAACGTATATCGCCCAGCTTAAAGCGGGACTGGCGACTTACTTCATACAAAAGTCGGGATTGCTGATCAAATACCCTCAAAATGGTATCTCCAGAAAGCTCATCTTTCAGTTTGGGGCCCCATGCATTCTTCAGAATCATCGTGGGTCCGGTTTCGGCAATGATTTCAGTCCACTTATTTTGCAGCACTTCTCTTTCATTTCGCGTAGCGATTTTGACGAACAATAGGTGAACTGTAACATCCACAAACAGGAGTATCGACATCACTAAAATAGAACTGAGCAGGGTGATTTTGGTCCGAAGCTTCACTAGTCTTCCTCCCGGATGAAGTACCCAACACCGCGCACGGTTTTTATCAATTTCTTTTTGTATCCATGATCAATTTTTTTGCGAACATACCGGATATACACATCTACGACATTCGTATCACCGACAAAATCAAATCCCCACACGTCCTGAATCATTTGATCCCGCTGCAATACCTGATTTTTGTGCTCCATCAGATAAAGAAGCAGATCATATTCTTTTGGCGTCAGTTCGATTCGGTTTCCTTCCCGCACTACTGACCTGGTTTTGCGTTCCAACACCAAACTATCCACTTGGAGCCTAGACGGCGACTTGTCCTCTTCTTGTAAAGCGGTAGCTGCTGGCTCCATTTGATGCCTCATACTGGCCCGCATCCGCGCTAATAACTCCTCGATCTCAAAAGGCTTCGTAATGTAATCATTGGCACCTTCATCCAGACCTGAAACCTTATCAGGAGTCGTGTTACGTGCAGTGACCATAATTACTGGTGTATGATTGTCCACTTTTCGAATCTGCTTCAGTACCTCGACCCCGTTCATCTCCGGCAGCATTACATCCAAAATGATGATATCCCATGTACGTGCTAGAGCTTTTTCCAATCCTTCTCTGCCCGTCTGTGCGATTTCAACTGCATATCCTTCATGGGATAACTCCAACTGAAGCAATCTGGATATCTTCTCTTCATCATCAATGACCAGCACCGACTTTTCCATCGCAAAACCACCTATTTTCTATAGAAAAAACAAATGAGTAACGGAAATGACATTCATTTTTTATTTGATTTTAAGCTTTTATCCGTGTAGTCGCTCTATAATATAACTTTGTTATTCAATTTTTTGATGTTAAGGAGTAATTTATTCATGTTAATTAATGTAGACTATGCTTTATTTCACTGGATCAATGAACTGGCTAATTCCCTCGCCTTTTTAAATGGAACCATGCGTTTCTTGGCGCAATATGCACCGTATTTATTCGGAGTGGCTATGCTGATTTACTGGTTCACTTTTAAAATGCCGCATCGGATGATGGTTTTAGAAGCCGTTATAACGGTTTGTATCGGTTTTGTAATTAGTTGGGGCCTTGGACATTTGTTTTACAGAGATCGACCTTTTGTCGGACATTCAGTCATTCAGCTTGTTCACCATGATCCTAATGCTTCATTCCCAAGTAACCATGCACTTGGAGCGTTTGCTCTGGCTTCCATTTTATGGCTTCATCATCAAAAATTCCGTGTTCTCTGGGTTATCTTGGCTGTACTCATCGCAGTATCCCGCGTGTGGACCGGAGTGCATTATCCCTCGGATATTTTGGCAGGTGCGCTTATTGGTGCAGGTTGTGCCGTCGGCGTTCATCAATTCATTCGAAGCCGGAAGCTTCCTGGCATCTTCATGCAGGCGGCTATTATATTTTATGGAAAATGGGAGCAGAAGCTGGGGCTCAATCCTGGTGAACAGGCCAGAACTAAGATGACTGAACACACTTCCTCTGTCCAAATGAAAAGCAGACGCTAAAGCGTCTGCTTTTTTATATGCTTCATTTATTTATGCTACCTATTATGCTGTCGATTTGGAGCGAAGTGGCAGCATTCGTCGTTCTTCGTACCGCTGATAAAACCAAATACAAGCCGCCATCCAGCAGCCACTCATAAAATAGCCACCCACAACGTCGCTCGGATAATGTACGCCCAAATAAATGCGGCTCGTTCCGATTGCTACAATCAGCAGACTGCTGAGCACAATAAGAAGGATACGCCCCAGCCTAGAAGGAACATGCTTCCACATTAAAAATGTCAGCGCAGCGTACATGCTGAAAGCTGTCATGGAATGTCCGCTCGGAAAGCTGTATCCATTCTCTTCAATAATACGGTTAATCTCCGGTCTCGCACGCTGAAAAAGCAATTTCAGTATCGTATTCAGCATTACCGATCCCAACACAGCAGCCGCCAAAAAAAGCAGTTCTCTGCGGTGTCCCAATACTCTATAAAGCACGAACATGGCAATTAAAATGATGATCACAACTGGAATCCCGCTGCCGATCATGGTGAAAAATTTCATTAGACGGGTCATGGCGGGCGACTCCAGCTGTCGAATAGCCGTAATAATTTTCTGGTCAAAATACCGTATTTGATGGTCGCTCACCCATAATGCGATTAAGCCAAAACCGAGCGCACATACTATACATGTGAGCAGTGCTAAGGAAATGGGCAGCTTTGTTGGTGTTTTCTTCATTTTCTATAGTTCCTCCATAACATTCATTGCGTGATAAAACAAAGTCCAGCATTAGCTTTCGTATATATCTTACTTTACCCATTTTTCTGTTATCATTTCATTCAAAGACTAGGTGCATCCTCCACATGTCGAAACCCATTTTTTAGAAAAGGTGGGATCAGGCGCCCATGAGGCATCCCTGTTGGTATATAACCGGGTGCTTTTTGCACGCTTCTCATGCAATAGCATCCGTCCTCCTTTATTTGATGATCATACCATTCTATGGACGTGGTTGGAGTTCTCATATAGCCTCTCCCAACTTTAAGAATCATTTTATAATATAAGGATTTCATATTGACTACAAAATCACAAGCGGAATGTAGCGAAAAAGCAGCATCAAAAAAGGACGCCATTCTAAGCCTTATAAACGGCTCGAATGACATCCTATGATTACACGTGGCATACTACAAGCGCAAATCTTAAGTTAAACAAATATCATCTTCTATTTAGGTTGGTGTGACTTCTCCAAGTTTAACCTTACTCTCTGCTTCCTCTATTGGATAGCGTCTGCGGAACCACAGCGACTGAAGCAGCAAAAAGGTGCCGCTTACTGTCCAATATAATGGCATGGCAGAAGGGGCATTAAAGGAAAAGACCGCCATCATAATCGGTGAAAGATAGCCCATGATCGCAAATTGCTTGCGCTGGTCAGGCGTCATCTGAAGCTGAGAAAGCTTGGCCTGTGCCAAGTATACAACTGCGACGACGATTGCCAAAATCCAGTCCGGCTGTCCGAGCCGGAACCATAGGAAGGAGTGAGACGCCAGCTCCGGGGTTAAGCGGATTGCAGTGTACATACCGCTCAAGATCGGGAGCTGAATGAGAATAGGCAGACAACCGATATTAAGCGGATTGAATTGATGCTCTTTATAAAGCGACATCATTTCCTGCTGCATACTCTGCTGGCTGGTGGTATCTTTCTTGTTTTCATACTTCTTCTTAATTCGGTCCAAGTCGGGCTGCATGGCGCTCATCTTACGCTTCATCCCCTGCTGGGCACGCGTTTGACGCATCATAAGAGGCAGTAAGGCCAGCCGGACAATGAATGTCAAAGTCATAATCGCCAGCCCAAAGCTTCCACCAAACCATTGCGCCAATTGCTGAATAAGCCAAGAAAGCGGGAACACCACGTAATGATTAAAAAATCCGGGTGTCTGTGCATTTATCTCCGCAGCATTCGCACCACAACCAGACAGCAGCATAACCACCGCCAACGCTACCATTAATCCTAATATCCGTTCTTTTTTACCCCAAAAGGTGAATCCCTTGAATCGTTTCATATGTTCCTCCTCGTTGATTGGCTGTGCCATCGTTCAACGAGGGAGAACAATCGGATGCATCTTCATCCGGCGCTTCCTTACGCCGGATATGTCGGGCCAGCCGGACAGGCATGTCCTGTCCACGGGCAGACATCGGCATCTGTGGAGAAGCATGCGACCTTACGGGCCCGCCTTCGACCCAGCATTCGGGTACATTGCCGTGCAAATGAGCGAGATATGCATAAGTCACTGTGCACAGCAAGCCGATTGTAAATAAATAAGGGAGTAGGTCCTGGAGCTCAAACAAGGGATTCACCTCCTTCGGTTTGTTGCTACAATTATAGCACGAAAACCGGACAAGCGACTAATCTTTAATTAGAGATACAGGTTGGACACAAGCAACTGAATTTAAGTATTTATGCTCAAAACAACCAAAATGTAAATACAACATGAAACTTTTGGGTTTATTTACAGTCTAATCAAAGGTGACTTTCTATAAAGCCTTACTCCCCTATTAACCATTAAAGGAGCCAGCGCGTATGAGAAAAACGATACACAGCACATTGTTTACAGGATTGGCGTTAGCCAGCATTGGGCTGCCCTTAATCAGCGATGGATTCACTGAAAAGGCAAGTGCAGAGCAATCTGCAGTCTCCATGAGTAACGCCGCTTATAGCACCACAATCCAGGCACCTGTGATCAAACCTTCCTGGTCTTTTCCCGTTATCCCAATCGATAGAAACCGATATCCAGATCAGGCGGTAGCAATAGCGGAAAACGGTAAGGTATTCGCGGTTGACTCGAACCATAGACTGGTTGCCCTTGAGGCCAGTTCGGGTCGGAAATTGTGGCAATATGGTGATCAACTTACCCCTGTTTTAACGTACAACAAAGGTATCATCTACGGAATGACACGAAGCGGTTCTATCTATGCCGTTACAGAAGCTGGCAAGAAAGTGTGGTCCACTCCGCTTGGATTTACTGAAGCATATGGTATTCAGCGCATTGGTCCAACTATATATATTATGCAATCGGTGCAAACGGCTGCCATTGATGCTGTCAGTGGCAAGGTGAAGTGGAAAATCAGTGAGGATAAGAACTCATACAGTGGTTTGGGCGAAATAATGGAAACTGACGGTGTGCTTATCCGCAACTATAATGTACAGGGCAGCCTGACCTTTGAACAGATTAATGCCTATGACGCTAAAACCGGCAAAAAGCTTTGGGACAGCTTCAGAAGTTCTTTTCCACTGGCCGTTAAAGACGGGATTGTCTACTCTGTTGCCAATACGTTTATGATTGATGATGACCCGGTAAATCGAAAAGTTACGATAGCACAGTACGACCTCAAGACAGGTGAATCCAAAGGAGATCGTCAGTACCGATGGACTGAGGCTGAAAATAAAGATGGCACTTTCCAATCTGGAGGCATATACGGTTCTGCTTTTTTGTACGGTAAAGACCTTTATGTCTTTCAGGGAAAGATACTAGCTTCCTATGACTTCTGGAACTATAAACCAGATAGCAAACCTGCTCGCAAGTGGGCGCAAAATGGCTATGATCAACTTGTTCCTTTATTGTCTATTCATGAAGGTCGCATGTTCTACCAAGATTTTAGTACATCCAGACTGACTGCTATGAAGCTGTCCTCAGGTCAATTCATTCATTACGACGGCGATAATCCGACCGTTCAAGCTGACGTATTCGGTAAAGGAGTCTATGTCGGGCAATCAGATGGCGTATTTCATGGCTATGATTTGATGAGCTTAAAGCCCGTGTTTGCTGTCAACACAGGCTCACGCTCCTTCGGTCCAACGCTCAAATCCGGTGGAATGATATTTATTCAAAGCGGAAACCGTCTGCTTGGCGTCAAGCTCCCTGCTTCTTTAAAATAAGACCAAAGATTTTAAGCAGCATTCTCGCTGGAACAGCAAAAGGTTAACGGATAGCAAGCATACGATTCAATGCTAGTACAGCATCCTGTCTGATCTGAGCATCCACACGAATCACACCCACAGGCTCACCCCGATCAAACTGCTCCATTGCCCACAGCAAATGGGGAAGATCGATCCGGTTCATGGTCAGACAGGGACACATATCGGGATTGAGCGATTCAATCTGCTGTTCAGGGTACTGCTGTTTGATTCGTTGCACGAGATTCATTTCTGTGCCAACAGCCCATTGGGTTCCCGGCTCTGCCGCGCGAATGGTATCGATGATGAATTTTGTGGAGCCCGCGCAATCTGCGAGCTGTACGACCTCATAAGAGCATTCGGGGTGCACGATGACCCGGATGTTCTTATCACGCTCGCGGACATTGCGAATATGATCTACCGTGAATTTTTCATGTACTGAACAGTGCCCTTTCCATAAAATAATTTTTACAGTTGCCGGGTCCTGTTCAGTCTCAAGCTGATCGGTCATTGGATTCCACACGGCCATTTCATTTAGCGGAATCCCAAGATCGTAAGCTGTATTGCGACCTAAATGCTGATCCGGCAAAAACAAAATACGTTCCTTTTGCTTCAGCGCCCACTCCAGCACTTGTTTGGCATTCGAAGAGGTCACGGTAGCCCCGCCATGTCGTCCTACAAAGGCTTTGATCTCTGCTGTGGAATTTACATACGTTAACGGTATGATCGTATCTCCTACCCATTCCTGTAAATGCTTCCATGCTCGTTCTGTCTGCTCCACATTCGCCATATCTGCCATCGAGCAGCCTGCACGCATATCCGGCAGGACAACAGTCTGTCGATCAGTAGTCAGCATATCCGCTGTCTCCGCCATAAAATGTACCCCACAAAATACAATAAACTCCGCTTCCTGATTTTGTGCAGCCATTTGAGCAAGCTGTAGAGAATCTCCTGTTATATCAGCAAACTGAATAACCTCGTCCTTCTGATAGTGATGGCCTGGTATAAGCAGCTTGGGTCCCCATTTTTGTTTCAGCTCGGCCACTCGCTGCTCCATGTCAGCAACCGTCAGTGTCTTATAATGCTCTGGTATAAGCCCTCGATTTCCTTGTAAAACGTTAAGCATAGACATTAGAATCCCTCCATATCGATACGGCTGATCGTTCCCGCTCTCACGAACAGATAACCGCTTTGTGTACACACATATTTACAAGTGTCTTGACACTTATATTTACACATGCCTACAATAATCTCAAGAGTTTTTGAATGGAATTATTTTTGAGCAGGGAGGAATTGCTGTGATTTATCTGGACTATGCCGCTTCCACACCTATGTGTGACGAAGCTCTAAATATGTATAACGTATTAAATAAGGAAATGTTCGGAAATGCCAGCAGCCTCCATGATGCGGGCGGTCAAGCAACTTACGCGCTGGATTACAGCAGGCAACGGATGGCGAATATAATTGGCGGGCAAAAGGAAGGCATCTATTTTACAACCGGGGGAACAGAATCTAATATGTTGATTGTGCAATCGATCCTGAGCGGGTTGCCGCCGCATAAAAAGCATTGGATCATGAGCGCTTTGGAACATCACTCGATGTACAACCTTGCTACTTTGCTGGAACGGCAGGGCTATGAACTGACCATTGTGCAACCGGATCGGGAAGGACGAATGACTCGCGAAGCTCTTTTACCTCACCTGAGAGAAAACACCGGACTTGTATCTGTACAACACGCCAATTCGGAAACGGGACTGGTTCAGGACCTTGCTGCCATATCTCCCCTGCTACACGAACGGGGTATTTTGCTGCACAGTGATGCGGTACAGACATTTGGGAATATTCTCTTAGATGTAGAAGCCATGGGAGTAGATGCACTCTCTGTATCGAGCCATAAAGTGTATGGCCCCAAAGGTGTCGGTGCTGCATATCTCAAACCCGGAACCCCGTGGCGTCCCGTGTACCCTGATACGCTACACGAAAACGGATTTCGTCCTGGAACGGTTAATGTTCCCGGGATTGCAGCCTTTGTCGCGGCGGCAGAAATGATGACCGAACAGATGGAGTCGCATCAGGAGCGATATGCTACCCTGAGAAGACACTTTATTAGGAAAATTCAGGAAAGATCCATTCCGTTACGTTGGGTCGTACAGGAAAGCGAGAATAAAGCAGTGCTTCATCATATAGTTGGATGTTTTTTTCACGGTTACGAGGGACAATATGTTATGCTGGAATGTAATCGCAGAGGTGTCTGTATATCAACCGGAAGCGCATGTGCCGCCGGACACCACGATCCTTCGCCTGCCTTACAAGCGCTTGGAGCATCCGACCGTGAAGCATTACAATTTATCCGTATTTCTTTCGGAAGGGCAACCACCATCGAGGAATTGAATGTACTGGTAGATATTTTGACAGACCTGACGCATCGACAAGAAAGGAGCTTATCCCGTTGACTGAATCTTTAAAGCGGTCAGGTACGGATCGCCGCGAGCAGCTGCTGTTGTGGCTGAAGAGCGAATCACCGCTGACCGGGAGCGAACTGGCACGCAGATCCTCCGTTTCCAGACAAGTAATTGTACAGGATATTTCCCTGTTAAAAGCAAGCCAAGAGCCTATCCTTGCAACGAGTCAAGGATACATTTATATGGAGCCTGCGGGTCAGACAGCCCCCTTAGCCTCACGTATTATTGTGTGTAAACATCGACCTGAACAGACAGAAGAGGAACTAAAGCTGATTGTGGACTACGGTGTAAGTGTGCAGGATGTTATTGTTGAGCATCCGGTATACGGGGATCTAACTGCTCCGATACGGGTTGGAACTCGCAAGGAAGTGGACGATTTTATCCGTAAAATCAGTTCCACCCAGGCCACTTATTTGTCCCAGCTGACGGGAGGCATCCACCTGCATACCTTGAATGCCTCGGATGAAGATAAAATTAACGATGCCTGCGCTGCACTGGAGCAAGCAGGCTTCCTGATGACGGACTAACTTAGTGCGCTATAGCGGAGTAAAGAAAATCCTGTCCAGTATGTGGAGTGCAACTGTGCTCCACATGGACGGTATGTAAGTAGCGAGAAATAAAAAAATCCCGGCCCCCTCATATAAGGGAATCGGGAATGAACTATGTGAGCTTAATTTCAAGCAACTCATATTTGATTACAGCCATGGGTGCATCCACATGAATGATACTGCCCACTTCTTTCCCCAAAAGTGCCTTGCCTAAAGGACTCTCATAGGAAATTTTGTTATCCAGAACATCCGCCTCAGCAGGACTTACAATTTTGTATTCCATCTTCTCCGAAAATTCGATGTCATTCAGAATGACAGTCGATCCGATACTAACGGTTCTAAGGTCTAAATTACTCTCGTCCACGACCCGGGCTTTGGTCAGCATCTTCTCCAATATGAGAATGCGGGTTTCCATAAATGCTTGGTCGTCCTTGGCTGAGTGATACTCACTATTTTCCTTCAAATCACCGTAGCTGATAGCCAACTTAAGCCGTTCGGCTAGCTCCTTACGTTTTACGGTCTTCAGTTCCTTAAGCTCATCCTCTAGCTTGGCCAATCCCTCTTTAGTTAACAATACTTCTTCATTCGACATATTTTATCTACAACTCCTATTTCAGCATTTGCTTAATTCCAATTCAACGCTCAAAAATACAATAAACGAACTAAACCGTTTCGGTCTAAACATTGCTGATTGGAAACGCTCTTGGGATGTATGCAAATTGCTCATTTGGCTTGCTTTATTGTAGTTTACTCTAAATCGGACCAACATGCGAAATAAATTACTGATAATAGTAGCCAACTACCTTCAGCCAGGGTGATTCTTATAGTAACCAATGCTCTCTTATTCGCATATCGTATGATCATAACGTATATTGATGAGCACATGCAGTGCCGCTGTCCTTGTCCCGAATTTTGTGAAAACCAGGCAGGAGCAGTATATGGCGGGAGGAAGATTCAATGGCTTCCTTAGGAAAGAATGGTAATGGGAATGGGAATCGTAAATCCAAATCCCCCCCCAACGGTCAAAAGAAAAATGGATTAAACAGTAATTCGGCTATCTTTTCTGCTCTTCAAGGGAAAAATGTGGAGGTCTTAGTGGCAGCCCTCCTACTAACGGGAAAACTAAACGTCGATTCCGTGACTTTATACAGACAAGCAACATTATTTTTAGGCCTCACTGGAAAATACAAAACATTAGCATCTACTCCTTCCAATGTCGATAATATGGTAAAATTTTTAAATGATAATGGAAATATGACACTTGATCAAGTAATACAGGCCTTTTCACAGAAAGTAAACAATTAACAAGTGGCGAAAGGAGATACTTGTGGTGAGTGAGTTTGATGGAGAATATTTTGCAGAGGTTGTCATTATTGTGATACTAGTTGCCTTGTTCTTCTATGGCTCCTCAGATATAGAGGGACTGTCTGCTCAACCAACACAATCCTAAAATGATAGTACCCGCTGCGGGTACTTTTTTCATGCTTCTCTCTTATATAAATACAGCTCGACAGAACACCATAGTGGCAGACATATCGTAAAAATAAAATAGAGCATCTATAGACTCTCACGAGGTCAATAGATGCTCTTACTTTTTAACGGACCATCCTTTCTACTTAATGGCCCTTTACTTCTACACTTATCGTTTGACTAGAAACTTCTCCTGAAGCATTGACTAACTCGGCCCGATACTCGTATGTACCCGGCTTTTGATTTTGGATGTTGGTGACTGCACTTTGGGCCTGCGGGCTTTGGCTTGGAAGATCCTGGGCGTCGATCAGTTCTCCATTTTCATATAAGTTGTATTTTGTCGCATTCGTGCCCCACCACATGTTCATTGTAAGGGTGTAGGTGCCGTCACCGTCCCAATTGTCATGAGACAGCACTGGAATACCAGGCGAAGCATCGGTCACTTCAACAGTTAACGGGTCGCTGGTCGTTTTACCAGAAGCGTTGATCAGTTCTACAGTATACGTGTAGGTACCATTGGTCTTGCCTGTAACAGGAATGACTGCATGCTGTGCTCCAGGGGAAGCAGCTTGCAATGATTCGGTGCCAATCAGCTTGTCGTTTTCATACAACTTGAGTTCATCACCATTCGTACCCCACCACAGATTCATGGTGATGTTGTAGTTGCCATCCTTCAGTCCAGTGTCCTGCCCGTTATCATGCGACAGCACAGGTTTTCCCGGCACTTCACCTACAGCAGTCTTTTTGACTCTAACGGCTACAGGATTGGATACCACTGTTTGACCGTCCAAGGTGACGCTGGCTGTAATCTCCGCGCTCCCCTCTTTTAGGGCCTTAAGTTCTCCATAAGTATCCAGTGAAACGGATTCATGACTGCTGATATACTGAACAGAAGCGCGGCTTAAATCAGCTTCGCTGCCATCTGTCAGCGTACCCTTGAGATGTGTCGCTGCCGTATCCCCAATGTTGAGGGTCGTTTGATCCATTGAAAGCTCTACTTCCTGCAAAGCTGCGCCTGCCTGAGCTGAAAAATCATCCAGTCCACGCGGTTTCAACTGATAATTCCCTTTGAAAATCGCCGAAATTCCCTTCAGCTTCACTTGCTGTCCTTCTTGATATGGAAAAGATGTCCGTGTTAAGCCTGTACGTGCATCGACGCGCACATGGTGACTTCCTTCACCAGATACTGCATCAAATTCAAACGAACCTGCGGGAGTCGCGTCTATCACATTACGAATCATTGCCGTAGGAAGCTCAACCAACTGTCCTTGGTTCGCATCACTGAGTTCGATGATTTGTACAGCTTCCGGAAGTTGTCCTTCTCCCGTTTTTTCAATTGCCACTGGATCGGTTAACTCTAGCTCACTATTATACAGTGCCAAGCTTGCTGTAAGCTTTACTCGATCCCCTTGATGAAAGCCGCTTTGGTTCTGATATACATAAATACCGCCACTTTCATCCTGCATGTAAAAGGCTTGACCACCGAATGCACCTGGTTCTGTCGTCACAATACCCTCTAAGGTCACGACTTTGCCAGCCGGGAGACTCCGTGCTTCTGCGACACTGATACGAGCTGGAACCGTATTGCCTTCCTCAGGCAACGGCTGGGCCGGGACATCAGCCAGCACGACGGATTGGGTCAGCAGATTGCTGCCGTTTTGCCTCAGTCTAAGATTAGCTGAACCACTGGTTCCCGGCTTGATCCGCACCGTCAAGTCCTTATAGGCATGCCCTTTGCCGTTGGACTCCAAACTAAATGTTCCGCTATAGCCGTAAGAGGTTGGCCAGCTTCCATCCGGATTTTGAATCTGGGCTACTTGATTGCCGCCCGCTACATAAATACCTGTGCTAAATCCGCTAATCGTGCTGTTAGGAGCCAGTTGGTCGGCAGTAACTCGAATTTGAAAAGGCTGTGCATTGGGCAGCTGCTCTTGACGAACGATGCTGTACACTGGTTGCGCACTGGCTGTAGATCCGCCATAGGACCCTGCCTTGAATGTTTGCTGATCCCACCATTTGTAGCCGGCTGCGGGAGCGGACCAAGGCTCGGCTTGTGGTTCCGTGGAAGCCTGTGGCTCTTCAAAAGGCAGTAATGCCGTCGGCTGGTCCAGCTGTAAGCTTTTCACTTCCGTCAGGCTGGTATACTCCTCCTTGTTGGACAACCAGTCTACGATATTGACCAATAACACAGCGTCATCCTGCTCCTTAAAGCCGTCATACGTTGTCTTCTTGGTTCCTGTCTCTTCGCGCAAATATTTTGGCGTTGCATCTTCGACAGGAGACGAGTCCCCAATGAAAGCAGCTTTGCCTAGTCCTACTTTCGATACAGCTGCATAAGGTCCTTCTGGAATTCCGCCTCCGTTATAAACGCCCTGATCTACCGCGTTGCCCCAAGCCTGATTGGTTTTAGGAAGATATACGATTCCCTTGGCTTTCGCTGGGTCGATAATCGCGAGTGTTGATCCTGCATGCATTGCCACATTACTCACTCCAGCTGTAATGCCAAACGCCTGCGCTGGCTCGACAATCTGATTGGCCGTGATATCGCCTAATGCATTGTAGCGAAAGCGCACACCAAACTGGCTGCCCAGCCAATCTGAGCTGACTACGCCCTGCATCGCTGCTGAGCTTTTTTCTTCTGCACTCATTCCCTTCGCAGGGTCTTCCCATGCACCACGACGGTAGCCATTAATGCTCTCCGATCCGTCCCAGCGATTCTTGTTGCGGTCCGCGTTATAATGATCTCCAATGAAAAAAATACTATTGCCTGCTTTTACATACTGCTCCATTGCAGCCTGTTCGCTCTGTTTAAAAGGAATATTTGGCTCTGCCGTAACAAATACATCATAATTCTTTAGATCATTGTAAGTAATAGGCGTAGATTGGCGAAGCTCGTGTACATCATAGCCATTGCTCGCGAGGGCTTGGCCGAAGTCTGAAAATCCACCATCAATCACCCAATCTGCTGCGCCAGCTGTCTGTCCATGTGTATTATCAAACAGCACTTTTCTACCAGCGTTCTCATTGACCACTTTCGCAGCAATGAAGGGGGCTGGGTCCGCCGGACCTTCTGCCCGTACCGGTTGTATGCTGCCCGCAACACCAGCGTACAACGATAAAGTGAAAACCATAGCAGTTGCGTATTTGAAGCTACGGGATGTAAAGCGACGAAAGATTCCCATTATTCTCCTCCTGTTTGTTGGTTTAAAGCCCCTCTGGGGGGCATCAGATACAAATTTTAGCATTCATTTATGTTCGAATATGCATTGTTTTGTAAATCTTTAGGAATAATGAATAGGAAGTAAATTCCAATAAAAGAGATACACCGTATGCAGCAATGTGAGTACCGCAAATAGGATTTTCCCAGCAGCCCGGGGTCTCCTTTCCCCTGTAATCAGCTTTGCGCCATTCACGATCAGTACCCATACGGCAATGAGAGCTGAAATGAGCGGTAACGTGCAAATTCCCCAGATATACCAGGCGGAATAGCCATACACTATCTGATTGTTACCATAGATGACCTGCACCCCGAGAAAAATCGAATTTAGTGACGCAATGAATGCAAGGTTGGACGAAATGTGATTATTCGTTTTACGGATATCTCTGATCACATATCTTACGATCCAAATCAGCAAGGTTGTGATGAAAAATAAGGAGGCGGCAGCGTAGCTGACAAGTAGAGTCCAGGTACGGTGCCAAAGTGTCGTCTGCTTCATGGTCTTACTATCTGGGGCAACCATCATCCAAGTACCGTTTTCCTGGTATAGCAAAATTTTAAGCTGGCCCCCCTTTTCCACAAACAATCCATCACCTGCTGCTTGAAACACTTTGTCTGTTGCTTCATTCTCATTTGGGTGTTTTCCTTTAACAATTAACGTATGATCATCTTGAATTCGCACGGTGTATGTAATGCTTCCCAGTATCCGAATCCATTTTCCCCAACCATGAACAGGATTAGAATCCACCTGATATACGCCCTCGATCTCTGGCGAAAGTTTCACTTGTGTGGAAGAGCGAGCTAGTGACTGCGAAACGGCCTGCGGCTCTGAGGGCAGCATTTGGGCTATCGCATTGATGACTTTTCCATGAAGCAGGGTGTCCGTGTCAGCTGAATTAATGATCACAAAAATACCAATCTTTTGGGACGGAATCAATACCATCTCAGAAATAAAATCATCAATTTCCCCGGTAGCCCACAGCATAGGTACTCCCGTCTCCAAATGACCCCGAAAAAATCCGTAGCCCACGCCATCCAGGCGTGCATCGACTGCAAATTGCTGCGCATGCATCACTTTTACCGTATGTGGCTGGAGCACCACTTTGCCCTCATACTTGCCTTGGTTTAAATGAGTGATCAGATAATGGGAAAACTCGTTGGGTGTGACGTTCAACGCTCCTGCTCCCGGCAGATTGATATACGACAAAGGCTGTTTCAAATACGCTCCATCCTTCCACTGATACGACTGGGCCAGTGCAGGATGATTTAACGGCAATTCCAGTGTCGCGCTGGGCATATTCATCGGCTGGAACAGATGTGTACGGAGGTAATCATTCAGTCCCTGACCGCTTACTTGCTCCACGATATTACCGATCAGACCGTAGGCGACATTGCTGTAATCATACTGAATTCCAGGTTTGCGGATGGGAGGCTGATTTTGAAAATACGTGCTGAGATACTGCTCTGTGGGCAAAACGCCTGCCCGAGTCGAGCTGTTAATGTCGTACAGCGCTTCATCTAATCCCGAGGTATGTGTCAAAAGCTGATGCAAATTGAAAGGCTGATTTTGGTATTGCGTAGCTTTATAGCTGTGGAGATAGCTGTTCACGTCTTCATTCAAATCAAGCTTATTTTGCTCAACCAGCTGCATCGTGGCGCTTGCACTAAATGATTTGGTTAGAGATCCGACACGAACAATGGTCTTTGCTGGATCGAATGCCACTTTCCGCTCCATATCTGCATATCCATAGCCTTTACTAAAAAGGATTTGGTTTTCCTGGGTCACGACGACTGCTGCCCCCGGAATATGCAATTTTTCCAATTCTGTACTCATAATATTGTCCACTGTTTTTTCCAATGAATCAGGTGTTATGCTGTCTGTTGCCCATGCCGAAGCAATGAACAGGTTCGAGAGAAACAACACTGCTAAAAAAGCGGATAGGTAGCAAATGCCTTTATTCTTCATATTGAAGTACCATCCTTACGTATGAAGTTGATTTAATGATTTGAACCGTGCGGTGATTGCATAGCGAGCAGATATTTATACTCCGTATGGAAGCCATCAGCATGGCGCTATGGAATCATCGCACTTCCCATCACAGGAGTGCACATAATAAAGCGAATCCTGATCGAGTCGCGTAAGCAGAAGGCTTCTTACCTGTCGATCAGGATTCATGTGTTACAGATTAAAAATTAGTGATTCAGTTCGTTACATCATCGACCGTAGATTTTCAAGATTTATGATGTGCCAAGTCTTGTGTCATGTCTTTGTCCGTGTTCCGAGTTATCTTTTGTATGGTGGCACGGATACTTTTTACATTTTCCTCGATAAATCCGGGTTCCAGCAGTTCATAATGATTGCCAATCAAGTTATGCTCTTCATAGCTACCTTGTGTAGCGTCTTTCCATAAGAGTCGATTATCTCCTGTACCCTTGACCGTTTCTGATCCAACGGCGACAAAGCCGTGAATATTCGCCTGAACGCTCTCTGTATTCACAAGCTGGTTGCCATATACCGCGTAAGCGATCATTTTACGTTGGTACATTTCATTCAACAGCTCACGGTAGGAGTCGGGAACTTGTTCCAGCATGTCATGAATTTCATGCTCTGTTTCTTCAACTGTGAAGGGCAGGGCTTCCGCCCTTTTGACCGAATCGAGCATAAAAATATCGGATACAGTATGACCTTGACGTTCCAGTGTGTCAGCAACCTTATGCGCCAGATTACCACCTATGGAATAACCAAGCAGCACATACGGACCTTGCGCTTGCGTGCTGACGATCAAATCAACGTAACGTGCCAGCATGGCCTGCTCATCCGCAGCATCATCTACGAACTCCAACCCATACACGACTGCGTCCTGATCCAGTTGTTTCGCAAGCTCCGCGAACGACAGCCCGTATCCAAGCATAGGAGGAAAGCAGAAGATGGAGATCGGACCGTGTTCATTCAACCGAATGATTGGACTATCGGCCTTGTACTCCAGATCGGCTTTCAATAATGTGAGCGCCTGCGCTTCTATAGTCGGGAAGTCCAGAACACTACGGATGGGAAGCTCAATATCTGTAGCAAGGTGAACTTTGCGTATAAGCTCCAGTACTTTTAAGGAATGTCCACCTAACGTGAAAAAGTCATCGTGGATACCCACTTGTGGAATTTCAAGTACTTCCTGCCAAATGGCTGCCAGCAACTGTTCCACATCAGTTCGCGGTGCGACATATTCTATACCCGTGTGCAGCCCTTTGTCCGGCACAGGTAAAGCTTTGCGGTCGATTTTGCCGTTTGTCGTCAGCGGAAACCGATCCAGCTGTACAAATGCGGATGGAATCATATAGCTCGGCAGACTGGCCGACATCGCAACTCGAATCTCACGGATGGTCAGCTGTTCATCGGCGGTGAAGTAAGCACATAATTGCTGCTGACCCGCTCCATCCCGCAAAGCGATAACAACGCTATCCCGCACGGACGGTACACTTGCCAGCCGCGCCTCCACCTCGCCCAGCTCAATCCGGTAACCGCGAATTTTAACCTGTTGATCAATCCGTCCAGCGTATTCCAGTATGCCATCTTCACGCCAGCGAACAAGGTCTCCCGTACAGTACAGGCGATCTCCGTCCACCCACGGGTTAGCAAGAAATCTCTCAGCCGTCAGCTCAGGACGGTTCAGATAACCACGTGCAACTCCGTCTCCGCCGACAACCAGCTCACCCCAAGCTCCGACCGGCTGCAGGTTAAATGACGAATCCACAACATACGCCGTCGAATTGCGGATGGGGCGTCCGATCGGCACAGAATCCAGCTGTTCTTCCGTAATGTGATACGTCGTCGAAAAGGTTGTATTTTCCGTTGGCCCATAGCCGTTAATGATGTTGATGTCCGGATTATCGCGCAGAACCCGGTTAATATGGGGTGCAGACAAAACATCACCACCAACGAGCAAATACTTCACATCGCCGAAAAGTTTACTATCCTGCTGTGAAAGCTGATTAAATAACGGTGTGGTCAGCCACATCATGGTGACGCGATGATCCCGTATCGTCTCTTTAAGCTTGGCCGCGTCCAATAGATCATCCTTATGCACAAGAACAAGCTGACCGCCGTTCAGCAGCGCGCCCCAAATTTCAAACGTAGATACATCAAATACAAACGCGCAAGTCTGCAGCATTCGGGTCGATTCATCAAATGGCACATAATCCGTATTGCGGACAAGGCGCACGACACTTTGATGCTCAACAACGACACCCTTAGGCTTACCTGTTGAACCTGAGGTATAAATGACATAAGCAGCATGATTACCCGCTCCATCTATACCCAGATTGGAAGCATCTGCACTGTAGGACGTATCCTCATTCAGATTGACAATCTGTCCGTCAAAATAGCAACGATCCAGTAAATCCTGCTGGGCCAGCAGCAGCTTGGCTCCCGAGTCCTCCAGCATATAACGGATACGGTCCTCCGGATATTGAGAGTCTACCGGCACATACGCGCCACCAGCCTTCAAAATAGCGAGTGTTCCCGTAATCATATCCAGTGAGCGCTCCGTCAAAATGCCCACAGGTTCATCGGATTTCACCCCTGCATCACGCAGCGTATGCGCTAAACGGTTGGCTGTCTCATTGAGTTCCCGATAGGTCAATGATTGATGACCCAAAGCTACGGCAATATGATCCGGCGTGCGCTCTGCCTGCTCCTCAAACAGTTTTTGGATCGTGTGATTGCTTGGATATGCAGAGGCAGTGTCATTAAACTCTCCTGTAATTTGTTGTTTTTCCGCCGCTGTAACCAGTTCCAGCTCTTCTACGCAAACATTCGGGTTAAGCAAAACTTGCTCCAACAGGTTCACAAAATGTCCATGCAGACGCTCAATGCCTGTTTGATCATAACTTAACGCGTTATACATAAAACGAATCTTGATGCATTCTCCCGGCATAACGACTAAGCTCAGATCATAGTTAGTCTGCTCTGCAGCCACCACATTGGAAATCGAGAATGTATCCTGCCCGTCACTTCCCAGTTCCTCGACCTGCTCATCTACTGGATAATTTTCAAACACCATAATATGGTTAATTAAATCCTGTTTCTGGTCGGTCAATGCCTGAATCTCAAACAGTGGATACGTATCATATGCATGAGAAGCCAGCGCCTGCTCCTGCGTTTTCTTCATAACTTCTGCAAAAGATTCCCCTGCCTCACTAAGAATGCGAACGGGAATGGTATTAATGAACAAGCCGATAATATCCTCTACCCCGATAATATCTGATGGACGGCCTGAGACGACACTGCCAAATACGACATCACTGTGGTTGTTATATTTTTGCAGCACAATCCCCCATGCGGTTTGTAATAACGTATTCATGGTCACTTGATATCGCTTAGCCGTCTCCTCCACCCGGAGGGTCAACTCACGTTCCAAAACCGTCACCCAATCACTAGCCGTGTTGCCTTCACTCTTGCGACCGGATTTTACAGCTGGTAACGCTGTTTGCTGCTCATATCCGGATAAATAGCTGCTCCAGTAGTCGGTTGCCGCCTTGCGATCCTGTGCTTCCAGCCATTCAATAAAGCGGCTGTACGGCACTGCCGGTGCCAGTTCTGGTACTCTGCCCTCCTGAAGTGCTGCATAGCTTTCAAACACTTCTTTGTTTATAAGGGACAGACACCAGCCGTCCATGACGATATGATGAAAGCTCCATACAAAATGATAGCTGTCTTCTCCGGTACGTAAAATCGCTACACGCAGCAGGACATCCCGACGCAGATCAAAGCCCCGTGCTTTATCTTGTAGCTTGAAATTTTTCACCCAGGAATCTATTTCATCCTCATCTAGATGGTGTAAATCTTCATATTGAAAGCCGCAATCCCGATTTCGATACACCACCTGCAACGGTTCCGTATCTCTGCCAAAATAAAAATGTGTACGTAGCGCCTCATGTCGCCGAACCAGAATATTCAGGCTTTCTGCAAAAGCCCGAATGTCCATCTGACCTCGCATATCATAAGAAACCTGCTCAAAATACGCGTCATTCGCAGCTGCTTGACTATCTAGCTGGCTGTGAAACAGCATCCCTTTCTGCATCGGGGTCAGTGCATATACATTGTCAATCTCACCCGCAGCACCCATTTCAGATAAGAGACTGTCCAAGCCCTCCACACTCATTCCTTTATAGGAAATATCACTTGGGGTAAGCTCCGGGTGTTCTTTATGGATGCAATGCGCCAAAATTTCACGCAGGCTCGATTCTAGAAATTTCGCCAATCGCTCGATCGTCTCCGCTCTATAGCTCGTACGGCTATAGCTAATCGTCAGACCCAGTTGGCCTCCCGAAATGATGCCGCCAAAATCCAGTGTATACGTTCGAGCCATGGTCGGGCTCAGCGGCATCCCACCCTCATATGAGGATGATTGCAAGTCGTTCCCTTTCATATCTTGATCGAACTGTCCCAAATAGTTAAAGCTGATTTCGGGATCTGTCGTAAATATGGCTGGAGATGCCTCCGGTGCCTGTGTCTGACGGTCGGATAAATATTTCAGTACACCGTAGCCAATCCCTTTTTGCGGGATACCGCGCAGTCCTTCCTTCACACCCTTGATCCGTTGCGAAAGTGCCAGTTCTTCCGGCATATCGAGCAAAACAGGATATTGGCTTGTAAACCACCCTATCGTTCGGGTAATGTCCACCTCTGGTAAAATGGCTTCACGTCCATGTCCCTCCAGATTAATCAGGAAACGCTCATGTCCGCTCCATGCTTGCAATGCCATTCCTACCGCCGTCAACAACAGGTCATTAATTTCTGTACGGTAGGCACGATTGGCCTGCTTGAGCAGCTGCTCTGTCTCAGCATGTGTCCACAAAGCAGTAACCGACTCACTATCGCCAATCAATGGCTTTTCGTGCTCGTTATGCCCGTAATCCTGCGGCAAAGGAGCCAGTTCCGCTTGTGCAAGTTTCCCCCAATACGCTCGCTCACGTTCCATAGCTGGACTGTTGGCATAAGCGTGCAGCTGCTCGGCCCACGT
The DNA here is from genome assembly GCF_038005565.1 of Paenibacillus sp. FSL R10-2748. Taxonomy (NCBI): domain Bacteria; kingdom Bacillati; phylum Bacillota; class Bacilli; order Caryophanales; family Paenibacillaceae; genus Paenibacillus; species Paenibacillus sp. FSL R10-2748. Next base: position 54,490 of record NZ_JBBOTK010000012.1, on the reverse strand, counting down.
TTGGAACGAATCTGTTTTATGAGGCAGCTGAATCACCTGTTCACCCTTGGAGGCTTGATCATAGGCAGTCGCCAAATCCTCGAATAAAATGCGCCAGGATACCCCGTCCACCGCCAAATGATGAATCACGACCAGCAGATGATCTCCATCCGGGCAACGGAACAGCCCCAGTCTCATCAGCGGACCTTCGCTTAGGGAAATACCAGATTGAATTTCATTACATTTCGCTTCAATTATCTTCGCCAAATCTTGCTTGTTTACATCGCTGTCATTATAGTCAAAGCATTCCAGATGGTACGGCTCGCCTTCCTCTACACTGCGGTTCCATGCTGTACATCCGTTCTCCGACAAACTAAAAACCATACGCAATGCATCATGGTGCGAAGTAATCTGATGGAGCGCCCGCCGTAGTGCCTGTTCGTCATAGCCTTCCTGACGATAGAGCATGACAGATTGGTTAAAATAGTGTGGTTCTTCCGTTGGCTGTTCAAAAAACCAGCGCTGAATCGGTGTAAGCACTACATTTCCTGTAACCTCGCCCTGCTCGGCTATTCGGTTAACAGGCTGAATATATGTGCTTAGTCCCGCAATTGTCGGGTATTTGAACAAGTCCTTCATTTCCAGCTTGTATCCAGCCTGAAACAAGCGGGACGATACTTGGATGGCCTTGATGGAGTCACCACCCAAATGGAAAAAGTTATCCTGTATTCCGACTTTCGGGATACCAAGAATGGCTCCCCAAGCCGTAGCCAGTGCCTGTTGAACATCCGTCTCGGGTGCCATATAATCCATACCTGTATCGAGATTGTGCTCAGGTGCGGGCAGTGCCCTGCGGTCTACTTTGCCATTCAGCGTCAAAGGCAGTCTGGAGAGCTGCACAAAGTAGGACGGCACCATATAGCCAGGCAGATTCTGCGACAAAATGTTACGTAAGTCGCTGGCGCTCAATTCACTGTCTGTTGCAAAATAGGCACACAGCTGTTTTTGTCCGTTATCATCCTGCCGCACGGTAACAACCGATTCCTTCACACCTGGAATCGTGGACAAACGGGTTTCAATTTCACCCAGTTCAATGCGGTAGCCGCGAATTTTGACCTGTTCATCCATTCTTCCCTTGTACTCCAGCACACCATCAGCACGCCAACGCACTAAGTCCCCTGTACGATAGCAATATTCTCCAGACCGGAATGGACTTTCAATAAATTTTTCCGCCGTAAGCTCGGGCCGATTCAGATATCCTCGCCCAACACCGTCGCCACCGACGATCAGCTCTCCCCAGGCTCCGATAGGCTGCAGCTTCAACGAACGATTGACCACATAAGCGGTCGAGTGATCAATTGGACGTCCAATGGGAATAGCCTGGGTTTGCGGTTCTGTAATGTCATAGATGGTGGAAAAGGTGGTGTTCTCCGTCGGACCATAAATATTGGCCAGGCGAAGCTGCGGGTACTCCTTCAACACACGATTGACGTGTGGTACAGACAACACATCACCACCCACGAGCAACTCCTTCAAGGACGCAAACACTCCGATTTCTTGCTGCGAATACTGATTGAATAAAGCCGTGGTCATGAACATCGTGTTAACACGATACTTGTCAATCGCCTGCTTGAGCTTGGAGGCATCCAGAATAGTATCATGACTTACCACATACAGTTGTCCCCCGTTCAGCAGCGTTCCCCAAATTTCAAATGTGGAGGCATCGAACACAACTGCACCCAATTGCAGCATACGTGTATTTTCATCAAGCATGGCATAGCTTTTGTTTTTCACTAGGCGCACGACATTACGGTGCTCAATCATCACGCCCTTCGGTTTGCCTGTCGTACCAGAGGTGTAGATCACGTACGCAAGATCGGAGGAAGATCCCCCTGTTGTAATCGCAATTGTTCCATCCGTCTGAGCGTCACATTCAGATTTGCTATTGCATCGCTGTTCATCACTCAAATCGATGACCGGAATGCCGGGTTCAAAAGGAATCTGCTCACGTCGCTGTAACAGTAACAGCCCAGCACTGGAATCCTCCAGTAAATAACGGATACGCTCCTCAGGATAATCGGGATCAATGGGAACGTAAGCCCCTCCGACCTTCAAAATCGCCAGCATACCGACGACCATTTCAATGGAGCGTTCAGCCATAATCCCTACTCGCTGTGTCTCTGGCTCGAACCCGCGCCGTATCCCATGGGAAGCGAGTATGCGTGCCAGACGGTTGGCACGTTCATTCAGCTCGCGGTAGGTAAGCTGCGTGTCCGCAAAGGTGACGGCCAGCCGATCTGGTGATTGCACTACCTGTTCCTCGAACAGCACATGCAGTGCTTGATCTCGTGGATACGGATAGTCTGCTACCGTATCATTGAATCTCTGCACAAGCAGCTCTTTTTCTTGGGCCGAAACCATTTCAATAGCCGAAAGAACGATATCCGGCTGTTCTATAACCACATTGATAAGCTGCTGCAAATGTTCAGTCAGTCGTTCAATGGTTTCCCGTTTGTACAGCCGAGTTCCGTATTGAAGAGCACAGGAAATTTGTTCTCCATCCTCCACTGCGAACAGACTCAAATCAAATTTGGCCGTCGTTTGTTCACTTGGATAGGATGCCAATTGCAACCCAGCCAGCTGCTGCTCTTTTTGCTCTAAGTTTTGCAGTGCAAACATGGTATCAAATAACGGATTACGGCTTAAATCTCGATCCACGCCCAGCTTCTCCACCAGCTCTTCAAACGGATAATCCTGATGTTCAAAAGCTGTTAACGCGTTATCCTTGACCTCCAACACATACTCGCGGAACGTTTTCCCGCCTTCTGGATAATTACGGATTGCCAGTGTATTGACGAACATCCCGATCAGACTACCAAGATCTGCATGGGGTCGCCCTGCAATTGGCGATCCGACAATAATATCCTCCTGCCCGCTATAGTGGCTAAGCAAAGCCGAATAGGCAGCCAACAGCACCATATATAATGTCGATTCCGTCTGCACCACAATGCTTTTTAAGCCTTCGCTTTGTCGTTGGTCAAGCGTAAATTCCAGCATATCTCCTTCAAAGCTTCTCACCGCCGGACGTGGATAATCAGTCGGTAGATCTAGCACAGGTAGCTCTCCTGCGAAGGTATTGAGCCAGTAGTTTTCCTGTTCCCGGTAGCGTTCACTTTGCTGCTGTTTCTGTTGCCAAGCGGCGTAGTCTTTATACTGAATGCGCAGCGATGGCAGCGTGTCGCCTGCATATAAATGAATGAAGTCCTGAATTAGTACATTTATAGAGGTGCCGTCCGAAATGATATGATGCATATCCATGAGCAAAATATGATGCTCTGGGTCTGTTTCAATCAAACCAACTCGGAATAACGGAGCCTGCCCCAGATCGAATGGTTGGACAAAGTTACGTACCAGCTCATCCGTTTCCTTTGGGGCAGCTCCGTGAGCATAGGTCAATTCCATGCAAAAAGGAACCTCGTCATGTACTCGCTGGACAGGTTCACCGTTCATGGTCTCAAAACTTGTGCGCAATGTTTCATGGCGTTCAATAAGCTGACGGAACGCGTTATCCAGTGCCTTGTGATCAAGTGAACCGGTCAGAGTCAGGACACCAGGTATGTTATAGCTAATTCCCGCTCCATCAAGCTGATTGAGGATATACATCCGTTTTTGAGCCGAAGAGACCGCATAAAATGGCTTATTTTCCGTAACAGGGATGGATTCATAGTTGGTTTGCTCCAGTGCTTCAATAACCTGCGCCAGCTGTTCGATTGTTGGGTGCTGGAACAGATCCTTTAGCTGCACATTTTTATGCAATTCCTTATAGATGAGTGATATGACATGTGTCGCCCGCAGGGAATGTCCTCCTGCCTCAAAAAAGTTATCCTTAATCCCAATGCGCTCAAGCTCCAGCACATCTTTCCAGATGCTAGCCAGTTGTGCTTGTAATTGATTTTGAGGAGGTACATATTCTGCGCCTGAGCTTACACCTCCCTCTGGCTGTGGCAACGCTCGGCGATCCACCTTGCCGTTGGGCGTCAGTGGCAATTGCTCCAGCTGTACAAAATACGACGGTACCATGTAGCCCGGCAGCTCCTGACTCAAAGCACTACGCAGCTCACTTGTCGCTACTTCCGCATGGGTGACCACATATGCGCAGAGCAGCTTTTGCCCCTGCTCATCTTCATGTGCAATTACAACAGCTTCTCGGACTGCCTCCAGCTTCAACAGCTGTGCTTCCACCTCGCCCAGCTCAATCCGGTAGCCTCGAATTTTCACCTGCGCGTCGATTCGTCCCTTATATTCCAGCGTCCCGTCCGCATTCCAACGCACCAGGTCCCCTGTACGATAGCAGCGTTCGCCGCCACGGAACGGGCTGTCGATGAACTTTTCGGTCGTCAGGTCTGGGCGGTTGCGATATCCGCGAGCCACCCCGTCACCGCCGACGATCAGCTCCCCCCACGCTCCAATAGGCTGAAGCTGCATCGAACGGTCCACGACATATGCCGTCGAGTTATGGATCGGGCTACCAATGGGCACAGATGCCGATTGAACGCCGGTAATGGCATGTGTGGTGGAAAAGGTCGTATTTTCCGTCGGACCGTAGCCGTTAATGATATGTAGATTCGGATGGGCCTCCAATACCCGGTTAATATGCGGTACGGACAGCACATCACCACCAACCAATAGCTCCCGCATCCCCTCAAATAGTTCCAAGTCCTGCTGGGATAGCTGATTAAAGAGTGGTGCGGTCAGCCACATCGTGGTAATGCCGTGATTGCGAACAACTTCTTTGAGCTTGGGAGCGTCCAAAATAACATCCTGACTCACCAGCACCAGCTGTCCACCGTTCAATAACGCACCCCAAATTTCGAAGGTGGACGCGTCAAAGACAACAGACCCGGTCTGCAAAATGCGCGTGTCGGCATTCAAGCGTGCATAATTTGTGTTTGTCACCAAACGCACGACATTACGGTGCTCCACCATAACCCCTTTGGGCTGGCCTGTAGTCCCTGAGGTGTACATAATATAGGCCAAACGACCAGCTGCGCTCGCCTTCGGTTGTTCTCCAGCTGCATAAGCCTGCTGTATTTGTTCTGCTTGTTCTGATTGCGTAGCTTTTGGTTGCATGGTTTCTGGTTGTATGGTTGTCGTAGAAGCAAGTTCGGGACTGGCGAAAATGGAGTAGAACGGATCTAGGCAGTCCACGTATCCCAGATCAGTATTCGTCCCGTGATCATTCGGTAAAATTGGATCGTAACGATCAGCATCATCCGTTCCATAAATTGCAGCATCGCTAAGGTCAAGCACCATTCCCTTAAAATCAGTTGGCCGATGTTCCATTCGCTGCACGAGCAGTATGTCCGCACCGGAATCCTGCAGCAAATAGCGTATACGCTCATCCGGGTAATCAGAATCAATGGGTACATACGCTCCACCTGCTTTGAGAATTCCGAGCATACCGACAATCATCTCGATCGAGCGTTCAGCTACAATGCCGACCGTCTGCTCAGTGCGGATTCCCTGCTTACGTAAAGAATGAGCCAGTCGGTTGGCCTTTTCATTCAATTCTGCATAGGTTAGGCTATCTTGCCCACACACTACCGCCACCTGCTGTGGTGCCTGCTTCGCCTGTTTCACAAACAATTCATGAATAGACGCATGACGTGGATAATCCACAGTTGTATCGTTGAAGGTATGGACCAGCTGCTCTACTTCTTGCTCTGACAGTACTTGTACTGTGGAAATCGCCAACTCTGGCTGCTGCAAAACAATAGTGTACAGCCGCAGAAGCTGCTCAACAAAGTGCTCAATCGTCGTCTCGCTATAACGGTCGCTACTATACTTTACGTTCAGGGAGACCGCTTCATGTTCCCATTGAAACTGGAAATCCAGTTCAGATTGTACGTGATTTAAAAAATCAGAAATATGAATATTTTGCAAGGATACTGTGGTGTGAATAAGAGGCTTTTCATCCTCATTACGTTGAATGTCAAGTAATTCAGAATAGTTCCAAAAAGGAATGTTTTGATGTTCAATAGCTTCGCCGACAGAGGTTTTGATTTGAGACAGCAAAGCTTTGAAGGTTGTGCTGGAATCCAGCGTATTTTTCAATAAAAGCAGATGGTTGATCGGCTTTGTAGCACCGTTGCCAGACTTGGCTACCGGGATGCCCAGCAGCACACGTTCCTCACCTGTGTATTTATGCAATAAGCTCTCTACTCCAGCAAGCAGGACCATAAACACGGCCCATGGAGCGCCACCTGTTATAGATGATATTCTTTGGGAAATTTCAGTTGGAAATGTGAGTGTGTACGTATGGGAATTTAAACTCGTTACAGTTGTACTTCTGGACACATGGTTGGTGTATGGTAGGCAGATGATATGATTCTCAGATTCCAGTTTATGACTCCAGTAATTTTTTTCCTTCTCAAATAAGGCTTTCAATGACATCCCTCCTGCTTCTCGGGGCCTGTTCCCCCGGTTGGATGGTGCGTTGTTACGTACATGAGCGTTGTGTCAGAAAAAGAATACTTTGCAGGCAAGGGCAGTCGGACAAGCCGCCGCCCTCTGCACATGCAAAGTGAAATCACTGCATCTTAGAAAACTGATTTAGAAAACAAAGTCGATGGAATCCGGCGAGAAGCCTTCTGGCTGCTCGTCCGTGTTCACTTGAATATCGCTTAACAGCAAATCTGGGTCGGTTCCAATCTGGGACAGGATCGCTATCAAATCTCTGGTTAATCTCTCAATAGCGTCGGCTCCAAACAGCTTCGTGCAGTATTCAAAGGAACCCTTGATCTCCCCATCCTCATCACTCATGGACAAGGTCAAATCGAATTTGGAGATACGATGCTCCTGAACATACGGGCTGAAGGACAGCGTCTCAAGCTTCGCTTCCTGTGACTCCGTATTTTGCAGTACAAACATAGTGTCGAATAACGGGTTACGGCTTGCATCCCGTGCTATATCCAGCTTTTCCACTAACTCTTCCAGTGGATAATCCTGATGCTCGAAGGCTTGCAACGTACGATCTCTGGCTTCCAGCAAGTAGTTGTGGAACGTTTGGTTGCCCCTCGGCTGATGCCGGATGGCTAGCGTGTTGACGAACATTCCGATCAGCGGCTCCAGTTCAGGTAACAAGCGTCCTGCTACTGGCGTACCGATGATCAAATCGTCCTGACCGCTGTATTTGGACAGCAGAACGGTGTAGGCACTCAATAGCACCATGTACAGCGTACTTCCAGTCTGTGCCGCAATTCGGCGCAGTTGCTCAGATACATTCGCGTCCACTGTAAATTCATACATCGCACCCTCGAAGCTGCGAACAGCAGGTCTAGGATAAGCAATTGGCAAATCCAGTATCGGCAATTCTCCGGCTAAATGCTCCAGCCAGAAGTGTTCCCGGCGTTGGTATGACTCACGCTGCGTCTCCTGCTGCTGCCATACGGCATAGTCCTTGTACTGAATTTGCAGCTGCTCCAATTCCTGCCCCTCGTACAGTTGTACCAGCTCCTGCACGATATTGTTAGACGATACACCGTCTGAAATAATATGGTGCATGTCGTACATCAGGAGGTGGCGCTCTGGTCCAGTTTGAATGAGACGGACACGCAGCAGTGGTGCCTGGCGAAGATCAAAGCTGCGTACAAAGGACTCGATATAGGCTTCGGCTTCGGACTCTCTGGCCTGCAGGTGCTCTACTGCAAACTCCACTTGATCGTAAATTCGCTGAACGACCTCGCCTTCCAGCATTTCAAAGGAAGTCCGCAGCGTTTCATGACGGGCTATTAACTGACGGAACGCATCCTCCAGCCGATCGGCCTGAAGCGGCCCCTCCACAGTTAATACACCCGGCATATTGTAGCTGAGATCCCCACCTTCCAGATGGCTCAAAATGTACAGTCTTTTTTGAGCCGAGGAAACCGGGTAGTACGCCTGTTGCGCCACCGTAGGGATCACCGTATAGGTGTCTGTACCGTGCGTTGCGATGAGCTGGGCTTGCTGCTCAATCGTGAAGTGTTGGAACACCTCACGCAGCGTAATCCGGCTGTCCAGTTCCTGATGGATTTTGGCCACCAGCGTCGTTGCCCGCAGGGAGTGTCCGCCCACGTCAAAGAATGAGTCGGTGACTCCTACGCTGGACAGCTTCAAGACATCCTGCCAGATTTGGGCTAGCTTGGCTTCCAGCGGCGTCCGCGGTGCAACGTACTCCAGGCCTCCTTCGAGGCGTGCTTCCGGTGCCGGCAACGCCTTGCGGTCGATTTTCCCGTTCGGTGTCAGCGGGAAACGATCCAGTTGTACCACATACGTCGGGATCATGTAATCCGGCAGCTTCGGCTGCAGCGCATTGCGCAGCTCCGGCAAACTCAGGGACTCTGAAGCTATGATATAGGCACACAGATCCTTGTGTCCGTCTTCGTTGTCCCATGCTGTGACCACGGCTTTCTGAATGCCATCCACGGTCAGCAGCTGCGCTTCCACCTCGCCCAGCTCGATCCGGTAGCCCCGGATTTTCACCTGGTGGTCGATCCGGCCCAAATACTCAATACTGCCGTCTGGCATCCACCGTGCCAGGTCGCCCGTCCGGTACATCCGGCTTGCGTGAGTGCTGTCCGCTGGATCGGCTGCTGCCGCATCAGCGAACGGATTCGGGATGAACTTCTCTGCCGTCAGTTCCGGCAGGTTCAGGTATCCTCGTCCCACGCCTGCACCTCCGATATAAAGCTCACCTGCGATACCGATCGGTACCAGCTGTTGCTGGCTGTTCAGGATGTACACCGACTTGTTCGCTATCGGCGTTCCGATGGATACCGTATGCTCCCCTTTTTCCAGCAGTGCGTTCAGGGCTTCCACATCTTCAATCGTATAAGCGGTCGCATCTACCGTGGTTTCGGTCGGACCGTACACGTTTGTAATGACCGGACGATACCCAGACCACTTGTGCAGGAACACATTTACCAGCTGCACGGATAATGCTTCGCCACCGATCAGGTAATGTTTCACTTCCGGCGCTTCCGTCACACTGACGCTTTCGTTCAAAATATGCAGATGTGCAGGTGTGCCGTCCGACAGATCAATCCGGTGCGTGCGGTAGTAGGCGATCAAATGCTCTCCGCTCAGACTGACGTCACGGGACACCACATGCAGGGTGTGGCCTAACAGCAAGCTGGCAAAGATTTGCTTCACTGAAGCGTCAAATACAAATGCCGACAGCCATGCGACATGAAGCGGCTGTTCATAACGGCTGTATACTCGTTCCAATAAAGCATCTACCAGATTGCTAACACTGCCCTGCTCGATCATGACCCCTTTCGGCTGACCGGTGGTACCTGACGTGTAAATCATATAGGCCAGGTTGTGCGGACCGGCGACAGGGATCAGATTGCCCGCATCCTGTGCTCCCAACTGAGCTTGAACGTCCTCGTCATCCAAGACTACAGCTCGAACTGTGGATGGCAAGCTGAGCGACAGGTTGGCGACTCTGCTTGTAATCACGACCTTGGCCCCACTGTCTTGGAGCATGTAGTCGATGCGCTCCTGTGGATACACCGTATCCATTGGTACATATGCGCCTCCGGCCTTAAGTACCCCCAGAATGCTCACCAGAATATCCGCAGAACGTTCCAGCAATACGCCAACCGGTTGATCTGCTTCGACCCCTTCCGCTCGTAACACACGAGCCAATTGGTTCGCACGCTCATTCAGCTCAGTGTAGGTCAGCGCGGTGGCACCAGACACAACTGCTATCCGCTCAGGGTTGCGCTTCGCTTGCTCTTCAAAGCGCTCGCTGAGCGAACGGCCTTGTAATGCTCCAAGCAGGCTGTGCGCATTCGGATCATTGAACACCTTCAGAATCTGCTCGGTTTCTTCTGCCGTAATCAACTCCAGCTCACCCAATTTCGCATCCGGGTTCGCCGCGACGGCTTCGGCCAAGCGAACAAAGTGACGCGTCATCCGTTCTACCGTTTCGCGCTCGTACAACGCAGTTGCATACTGCAATCCGAACTGGATACCTGCCTCTTCCTCTCTGGCTTCCAGCGTCAAATCAAACTTCGCTGGCGTTTGTTCCAAGCCGTATGGACGGAAGCTCAGATCTGCCAGCTGCAACTCGCCTTCCTCGGTGGTTTGCAGGGTAAATATCGTATCAAACAGCGGATGGCGGCTCATATCCCGCTTAACATTTAGCTTTTCCACCAGTTCCTCAAATGGGTAGTCCTGATGTTCATAGGCTTGCAGAGCACAAACTTTCACTTCTTCCACGTAGCTGCGGAAGGTATGTTCCGCTGTCGGATAGTTTCGCAATGCCAACGTACCGACGAACATCCCGAGGATCGGTTCCAAATCTGCATGCGGTCGTCCGGCAATCGGTGTGCCGACCACAATATCTTCTTGCCCGCTGTATTGGTGTAAGAGCGCGGTGTACGCAGCCAGCAGCACCATATACAGCGTAGAGCCTGTGTGCGCCGCCAGTTCCTTCAGACGTTCGCTAGCTTCGCGCTCCAGCCCGAACACCACCGTATCACCTGCCGTACTTCGTACCGACGGACGGGCAAAGTCCGTAGGTAGATCCAGCACAGGCAGTTCACCCCGGAAGGTGTCGAGCCAGTACGCTTCCTGACGTTGCATCCACTCTTGATGGGCTTCGCTTTGCTGCCATACCGAATAATCCTTGTACTGGATACGCATTGGCGAAAGCTCTTCACCGTCGTATAAGCGGACAAATTCATCGGTCAGTACTCCCATGGACACACCATCCGAGACGATATGGTGCATATCGAGCATGAGCAAATGCTGCGGTTCCTGCTCGGTTTCTTGTACACCCAAATCTACCAAGCCTACCCGCAGCAGCGGAGCGACTTGCAGATCGAACGGACGTACAAACTGTTGCACACGTTCCTGTGCTTCCTTGCTGACCATCGTGTCCGCAGTCGCACCCTCTACCTGTACCTTCGTATATTCCACCTCGAACGGCACGGTGTCCTCAATCCATTGCACCGGCTCACTGTCCACCAGTGCAAAGCGGGTACGCAAGGTCGCATGGCGGGCGATTAATTGACGGAACACGTCCTCCACTCGCTTCACGTCCAGCGGACCACTCACTTGCAGCACTGACGGCATGTTGTAGTTCACATCATTCGGGTCGAACTGATGCAGCACATACAGTCGTTTTTGCGCCGAGGAAAGCGGGTAGGAGCTGCGTTCTTCCGTCACCGGAATGGACGCATACGCCACTTGGTCCAGACCTTCCATGACCGCTGCCAGTTGTTCAATCGTTGGCGCTTCAAAAATACTGCGCAGTGGAAGCGGCTTGTTCAGCTCCTTGTGAATTTTCGAGGCCAGCGTCGTCGCCCGCAGCGAGTGTCCGCCAATCTCGAAGAAGTTTTCCTTCACACCGACCTGTGCCAGACCCAGCACATCCTGCCAAATTTGCGCCAGCTTCACTTCCACCCATGTCCGCGGTGCTACATAATCCGCTCCGCTTTGCAGGCTGCCTTCCGGTGCTGGCAGTGCCTTGCGGTCGATTTTACCGTTCGGTGTCAACGGCATCTGCTCCAGCTGCACCAAATACGAAGGCACCATGTAGTTTGGAAGCTCCTCGCTCAGTAAGCTGCGCAGCTCACCAGTGCTCACTTCCCGTTCAGCAACATAGTACGCCACCAGTTGGTTTTGCCCCTGTTCGTCCGCTTGTGCCAGTACGATGACCTCTTGTACGTCCTCCACTTTCAAAATTTGTGCCTCGACCTCACCCAGCTCGATCCGGTAGCCCCGGATTTTCACCTGATGGTCGATCCGGCCCAAATATTCGATGTTGCCGTCCGGCATCCATCTCGCCAAGTCACCTGTACGGTACATCCTTTCATAGCCCGCTTCGCCAGCCGCAAACGGATTCGATACAAATTTCTCAGCCGTCAGCTTTGGACGATCCAGATAACCCCGAGCCAGACCCGGACCGGACACGCACAGTTCACCCGCTACGCCCACCGGAGCCAAATGTCCATGCACATCCACCATGTATACCCGATGATTCGGCACAGGGCGTCCGATGGAAATCAGTTGTCCGGCTCTCTCATCCTCGGATACCGGCCAGATGGATGTCGCCACCGAGTTTTCAGTTGGACCGTAGCCATTGTAGTACGCGACCTGATCCTTCCACTTGTACACCAATTCTGTTGAAGATGCAGAACCCGCAGTGAACAGAATACGCAGGTTTGGCATCCGCTCCGGCTCCAGATACACCGCATAGGTCGGCGGCAAAGCGGCCACGGTGATTTGATGATCCGCCATATATTGCTCAAACCGTTCGTAATTCAAAATCGTCTCTGACGTTGGCACATACAACGTGGCTCCGCAGAACAGCGCCTGGAAGATTTCCCAGCAAGCCGCATCAAACGAATAGCTGGCGAACAGCAACGTATGATCCGACGTGCGGATCTTGAGCGCCTGATCAAAATACGTTTTCAGATTGCATAGACCGCGATGCTCCAACATAACACCCTTCGGCTGCCCCGTTGTACCCGACGTATAAATGACATACGCCAGATCGTTCGGACCAGACAACGACTCCAAATTGGAATCATCCTCGTGATACACCGTTTGCTCCCCATCTAGCACCAGCACGTGACCGTCGATAGCTGCTTTGTCCACCAGATGGCTTTGCGTCAACAGCAGCTTCGCACCCGAGTCGTCTAGCATGTAGCGGATACGCTCCTCTGGATACGTCGGATCGATGGGTACATATGCACCCCCGGCTTTTAAAATCCCGAAGATGCCCACGATCATGTCCACCGAACGCTCGGTCATCAGACCCACCAGTCGATCCTTCGTCACGCCTTGACTACGCAAGGTACGAGCCAGACGATTCGCACGTTCATTCAGCTCGCGATAGGTCAGTTGCTCTCCTTCGAAGAACAACGCTGCCTGCTCCGGTGTCTGCGCCGTTTGTGTCTCGAACAAGCCATGGATCGTTTGCCCGCTTGGATACTCAGCAGCTGTATTTCCCCATACGCTGAGAATTTGCTCACGCTCCTGCTCACTTACCATATCCAGCTCCTGCACTCGAATGTCCGGCTTCGTCACCACCTGCTCCAACAGCTGTATCAGATGGCCCTGAGTCCGTTCAACGGCTTCACGATCATATAACTTCGCATTGTATTCAAATCGGATTTTCATCGCTTCCTGCGGCATAACGACCAGATTGAAATCATAGTTGGTTTGTTCAATCATGCCCGCATTGCGAATTTCAAAATCCGACTCTGCACCTTCGCCAAGTTGCTCGACCTGCTCCTCCACCGGATAGTTTTCAAACACGATAATGTGGTTGATCAGATCTTGCTTTTGCTCGCTCAAGGCTTGAATTTCATACAGCGGATACGTTTCATAATCTTGAGAAGTCAGCGCCTGCTTCTGATTCGTTCTGATCATATCGGCAAAGGTGTCCTCAGCCCCGCTGCGGATCCGTATTGGAATGGTGTTAATGAACAAGCCCACCATATTTTCGATCCCCGGAATATCCGCTGGACGACCAGACACTACACCGCCAAAAACAGCGTCGTCACTACCGTTGTACTTTTGGAGCAGCAAGCCCCAGGCTGTTTGCAGCAATGTATTCGCGGTCACGTGGTGCTGCTTGGCCACCATTTCCATACGTCCGGTCAAGTCCTTGCCCAGATCGCACAGGATATGCTCAAATTGTGCACCGTCCGCTTTCACGCCTACTTTTCCGGTCGGAATCGAAGTTTGCTGATCATAGCCGAGCAAATAATCCTTCCAATAGGAAGCTGCAGCCCCTACATCCTGTGCTTCAAGCCACTCAATATACTGACTATATGGAGTAACGGGGGCAAGCTTCGGCTCTCTATGCTCCACGGCTGCAAAATAAGCCTCAAACACCTCATCCGTGACTAACGCCACACACCAGCCATCCATCAAGATGTGATGAGAGCTCCACACAAAATAATAATCCTCATCACCTGTTCGTAAAATCGCCACGCGCATCAACGCATCCCGGGACAAATCGAATCCGGCTGCCTTGTCCTTGCGAATAAATTCCTGCACATACGCGTCACGTTCCTGCTCATTCAGATGACGCAAATCTTCACATCTAAAACCAACATCCTTGCGGCGGAAAATAACCTGCACAGGCTCATCCTGCCAGCCGCTGATGAAATTGGCTCTAAATATCTCATGCCGCTGCGCCAAATGATTCAAGCTATCTTGGAAAATATCCGCTTGGAAGCGTCCGTGCAAATCAAAGGTCGTTTGTTCAAAATAAGCACCTGACTCTGCATCCATCAAACTATGGAACAACATGCCTTTTTGCATCGGTGTCAGCGCATATACATTTTCCAGTTCCCCCATGTCACGAGTCCGCTCTACCAACTGATCCAGCTCGGCCATGGTTACATTGTTAAGCATGACATCGCTTGGCGTCAGCTCTTGCTGTTTGCGGCTTGTGCAATGCGTAATGATTTCCTGCAAACTGATTCTAAACGCTTCAGCTAGCTGCTCCATCGTTTCATGGCGATATTCCTGCTTGCTGTAGCTGATCGTCAATTGCAGCTCGCCTTCGGAAATCAGTCCGTTCATATCCAGCGTGTGCGTTCTAGCTGCATGGGCGCTAAGCTCTGCACCGCTAGCGTAAGGAGATACGCCAATGGATTGATTTTGCATATCTTGGTCAAATTGTCCCAAATAGTTAAAGCTGATTTCAGGTTCGGTTACAAAACGCTCTTGCTCACGTGCTGCGGACAGGTATCTCAACATCCCGTAGCCAATGCCCTTTTGCGGAATGCGGCGTAGTCCTTCTTTCACATGTTTGATGCGTTGTGAAAGGTCTTGCCCCACGCTCATATCCAGCACAACTGGGAATTGGGTCGTAAACCAGCCCACGGTGCGCGTAATATCCAGTTCTGGCAAAATGGACTCCCGTCCGTGACCTTCCAGGCTCACGAGCACTCGTTCCAGGCCCGCCCAGCGATAAATAGTCAGTCCCAATGCGGTAAGCAGCAAATCATTCATATCCGTGTTGTAGGCACGATGCGCCTGTTTTAACAGCTGCTCCGTTTCCTGAGCTGTCCACGTGACCGTAATGTTCTTGCTGTCCCTATTCAAGGAATGAGAATGGGATTCGTCTTTTGGAAGCGGCTCATACATTCCCTGTTCAATTTCTTGCCAGAATGCGAGTTCTGCTACCATGGCCGGGCCGTTCGCATATTGAGACTGCCCATCAGCCCAGGTGCGGAACGAATCCGTTTTGTGCGGAAGACGAGCCGCTTGTCCGTTCAATGCCTGCTCATAGGCGGTCGTAATATCCTCGAACAAAATGCGCCAAGATACGGTATCCACCACTAAGTGATGAATCGCCATCAGCAAATGATCTCCATCCGGGCAATGGAACAGCCCCAGCTTCACCAGCGGTCCTTCGCTTACATGAATACCCGCCTGAATTTCATTTACTTTGGCCTCGATCGCCGCAGATACCTCAGACTCATTTCTGAAGTCGGCCCGATCCAGCGTATACAGCTCGCCCTCCCCAACCGCACGGTTCCAAGCTTCATATCCGTACTCCGTAGGACGGAAAATGATACGCAGTGCGTCGTGATGGCTCACGACGTGATCCATCGCTGTGCGCAGGGCCGTTTCATCAAAACCGTCCTCGCTATGCAGCATAATGGACTGGTTATGATGATGAGCATCCGTCAGGTTCTGCTCAAAGAACCATTGTTGAACAGGTGTCAGTTTCACAGCGCCCACCACTTCGCTCTGATCCGCCAATCTGGTCACCGTTTGGACTTTCAGTGCCAATGCAGACACGGTTGGATGACTGAACAGGTCTTTCATCTCCAGTCGATAACCTGCTTGCAGCAATCGGGAGGATACTTGCAAGGCCTTGATCGAATCGCCACCCAGTTCGAAGAAGTTATCCTGCGTGCCTACCGCTTCCACACCGAGCACCCCGGCCCATACCGCAGCCAATACTTGTTCCACCGTGGTACGCGGTGCCACATAGGCTGCACCGGTATGGATGCTTCCTTCCGGTTCCGGCAAGGCCTTGCGGTCGATTTTGCCGTTGTGGGTCAGTGGCAAGGTCTCCAGACGCATCAAGCGTGCAGGTACCATATGTGCTGGCAGTCCGGCTTCCAGCTCGGCCTGTACCTCCTCAATCCGCAGCTCTGCTTCTCCTGTGATGTATCCGCACAAATACTTGTGTCCACGCTCATCCGTCCGGTCGATGACTACCGCTTGACGCACACCCGGCACCCGCTGGATCGCCGTTTCAATCTCACCCAGCTCGATCCGGTAGC
Source organism: Paenibacillus sp. FSL R10-2748 (assembly GCF_038005565.1). Lineage (NCBI taxonomy): Bacteria > Bacillati > Bacillota > Bacilli > Caryophanales > Paenibacillaceae > Paenibacillus > Paenibacillus sp. FSL R10-2748. The sequence goes on along the minus strand of NZ_JBBOTK010000012.1, from coordinate 38,204 downwards.
CCCGGATTTTCACTTGATAGTCCATCCGGCCGATAAAGTCCACATTGCCGTCCGGCATCCACCGCGCCAAGTCGCCTGTGCGGTACAATCGTTCACCTGGTACGTACGGGTTCGCTACAAATTTCTCGGCCGTCAGTTCTGCACGGTTCAGGTAGCCCCGTGCTACCCCAGCTCCGCCAATACACAGCTCACCCAGTACACCGATCGGCACCGGATTCAGCTGGCTGTCCACAATGTAGAAGCGTGCGTTCAGCCACGCCTGGCCAATCGGTACACTGCCGCTGCTTGGCAGCTTTGACAGTTCTTCATCATAGAAGCTGGAATCAATCGCCGCTTCCGTAACACCATAGCTGTTCATAATGCGAATATCTGCGCCAAACCGTTCCTGCAGCACCCGGTAATCCGTCACGCTGCAGCTATCCGAGCTGGTAATCAGCAATTCCAGGCTGCTCATGTCCAGTCCCTGTTCATATACATGCTGCATAAACGGTACGATCAAGGCCGGGGTTGATTCGAACACCGTAATCTGATAGTCGCGAATCCAGCCGTATAGACGGCTTGGATCAATCCGGTCGTCCTTCGGACAGATAACCATCGTGCCGCCGTTATAAAGCGTCCGGGCAATATCGCCGACGAACACGTCGAAGGAGAAGCTCGCCAGTTGTAGCAATCGTACCGGGAACCGGTTCAGACGGTAATCCCGACGATACGCCGCAGCCGTATTCACCAAGCTGCGATGCTCAATCATGACGCCCTTCGGACGTCCCGTTGTACCGGAGGTGTAGATCACATAGGCCAGATCCTGCGGTTCGTTGATGTGCTCGATATCGGTGGTGTTTCCGGTATACAGCGACTCATCGTCCAGCGCCAGCACGGTATGCAGACGCAAGTTCGCTACGGATTCGGATGTAGTTTTGCTTTCATCCAGCCATACCTGTGCACGCTCCTGTAAGCCCGTTTGGGTCAACAGTACCGTCGCACCACTGTCCTCCAGCATGAAACGAATGCGTTCGGACGGATAGTCTGCATCCAGCGGCACATATGCGCCTCCAGCCTTCCACACCGCCAATACGCCGACCAGCATGTCCACCGAACGTTCACTCAAAATGCCGACAATCGACTCGCGGCCAATACCTTCATTCCGCAATCTCCGCGCCAATTGGTTCGCACGCTCGTTCAGTGTGCGGTACGTAAGCTGCTGCTCCTCGTACACCACCGCCACGTGATCCGGTACAAGCTGCGCTTGTTCTTCCACAAAGGTATGGAACAGTGCTCCTGCTTCTACCGCAGCAACATCCGACACCCCTACATCTCCAAAACCGTAGATGATTTGTGCCTTTTCCTCGACGGTTACCATATCCAAAGCTGCCAGTGACTGCTGCGGATGAAGGGTAATTGCACGAACAAGCTCGGTAAAATGCTGTGCCAATCGCGCGATCGTCTCAGGCTTGTACAGCGCCGTGCTGTATTCCAGACTGCACAGAATCCCTTCCGGCTGCTCCACTGCATCCAAGGTCAGATCAAATTTGGCCGTATGATTGTCCGTCGGATACGTTTTAAAGGTCAGTCCCTCCAGCTCGAACTCCTGCTGCTCAAATGTTTTCAGCTCAAACATCGTGTCAAACAGCGCATTCCGGCTCGTATCCCGTGTTAAATTCAGCTTTTCAACTAGTTCTTCAAAAGGATATTCCTGATGTTCATAAGCACTGAGCGCATGCTCTTTGACTTCTTGCAAGTAATCCAGGAACGTCTTGTCGCCAGCCGGATAATTGCGGATCGCCAGCGTGTTGAGGAATACGCCTACCAAGCCCTCCAGTTCCGCATGCGGTCTTCCGGCAATCGGCGTGCCGACGATGATGTCCTCCTGCCCCGAATATTTATGCAAGAGCGTGCTATACGCGGCCAGCAACACCATGTACAAGGTGGAGCCGGTTTGAGCGGCCAGCTGTTTCAACTGCTCGCTGTCCTCCAGGCTGATCGCAAATTCCAATCTAGCTCCTTCCAGACGCTGTACGGCTGGTCTTGCAAAATCCGTTGGCATATCCAGCGCTGGAATGTCACCAGCCATCGTGTTCAGCCAATAGCTTTCCTGCTCACGAAGACGTTCACTTTGCATATCAGCATGCTGCCAAACGGCATAGTCCTTGTATTGGATGCGAAGTGGCGGCAGTTCCTTACCTTCATACAATTGAGAGAACTCCTGCACGATAATGCCTTCAGTCACGCCATCCGAAATAATATGGTGCATGTCATAGAGCATGACGTGACGTTCTGGTCCGTTTTCCACCAACTGAACCCGCAGCAACGGTGCTTGTGCGAGATCAAATGCACGTACAAAGTCCAGTGCATACTGCTGGGTCTCTTCTTCGCTTGCCTGCACATGTTCCACGTTGAATGCGACGCCCGATTCAATCCATTGAATCACCTCGCCATCCACCATGTCGAATCGGGTTCGCAGGGCTTCATGACGGGCAATCAGCTGGCGGAAGGCTTGCTCCAGTCGCGTTTTATCCAAGGAACCTTCAATGATCAAAGCGCCTGGCATATTGTAGCTAACCTCTCCACCTTCCAAGTGACTCAGCACGTACATCCGTTTTTGCGCCGAGGAAACAGGATAATATACGCGCTCCTCCGCAACAGGGATGGATACATACGTTTGCTGTGTCTGATCTTCTCCCATCACCTGCACCAGTTGCTCAATCGTCGGATATTGGAAAATATCTCGCAGGGCCAGCTTGTAGTTCAGCTCCTGATGGATTTTCGCCATCAGTGTTGTGGCGCGCAGAGAATGTCCTCCCACTTCAAAGAAGTTATCCTGGATGCCTATCTGCCGATGATTCAAAACGCTTTGCCAAATACGTACCAGTTGCTCTTCCAGCAGTGTCCGTGGTGCCACGTACGCCGTGCCTCCTTCGAGGCGCGCTTCCGGCGCAGGCAACGCTTTGCGGTCAATTTTCCCGTTTGGTGTCAGCGGGAAATGATCCAGTTGTACGACATACGTCGGGATCATATAACCCGGCAGCTTGGGCTGCAACAGGTTGCGCAGCTCGGGCAAATTCAGCGCATCAGAGGCTACGACATAGGCACACAAATCCTTGTCTCCGTCTTCGTTTTCCCAGGCGGTGACGATGGCTTTCTGAATGCTGTCCACGGTCAGCAGCTGTGCTTCCACCTCGCCCAGTTCAATCCGGAAGCCCCGGATTTTGACCTGATCATCCATCCGGCCGATAAAGTCCACATTGCCGTCTGGCATCCACCGCGCGAGGTCACCTGTGCGGTACAATCGTTCACCCGCTACATACGGATTCGCTACGAATTTCTCGGCCGTCAAGTCCGCACGATTCAGGTAGCCTCGTGCTACCCCGGCTCCGCCAATACACAGCTCGCCCAGTACGCCGATCGGCACCGGATTCAGCTGGCTGTCCACGATGTAGAAGCGTGCGTTCAGCCACGCCTGACCAATCGGTACATTGCCGCTGCTTGGCAGCTTCGACAGCTCTTCGTCATAGAAGCTGGAGTCAATCGCCGCTTCCGTGACGCCGTAGCTGTTCATAATGCGGATATCTGCGCCAAATCGTTCTTGCAGCACCCGATAATCCGTCACACTGCAGCTATCCGAGCTGGTAATCAGCAGTTCCAGACTGCTCATGTCTAGCCCCTGTTCATACACATGCTGCATAAACGGTACGATCAGGGCCGGGGTCGATTCGAATACTGTAATCTGGTAATCGCGAATCCAGCCATACAAGCGGCTAAAATCAATCCGGTCGTCTTTCGGACAAATAACCATCGTGCCGCCGTTATAGAGCGTCCGCGCGATATCCCCGACGAATACGTCGAAGGAAAAGCTTGCCAGCTGTAGCAGTCGTACCGGGAACTCGCTCAGACGGTAATCCCGACGATACGCCGCAGCCGTATTGACCAAGCTGTGATGTTCGATCATGACGCCCTTCGGACGTCCCGTTGTCCCGGACGTGTAGATCACATACGCCAGATCCTGCGGTTCATTAATAGCTTCGATATCGGTGGTATCACCGATGTACAGCGACTCATCATCCAGCGCCAGCATCGTCTGCAAATGTAGTCCGCTTACTTGTTCCGATGAGACCTTACTTTCCTCCAGCCATACCTGTGCACGCTCCTGCAAGCCCGTCTGGGTCAACAGTACCGTCGCACCGCTGTCCTCCAGCATGAAACGAATACGTTCGGACGGATAGTCTGCATCCAGCGGCACATAGGCGCCTCCAGCTTTCCACACGGCCAATACGCCGACCAGCATGTCGACCGAACGCTCACTCAAAATGCCGACAATCGACTCGCGTCCAACGCCTTCATTCCGCAATCTCCGCGCCAATTGGTTCGCGCGCTCGTTCAGTTTCCGGTACGTAAGCTGCTGCTCCTCGTACACCACCGCCACGTGATCCGGTACAAGCTGTGCCTGTTCTTCCACAAAGGTATGGAATAAGGCTCCTGCTTCAACAGCAGCAACATCCGATACCCCCACATTTCCAAATCCATGGATGATTTGTGCTTTTTCCTCGGCAGGTACCATCTCCAAAGCTGCCAGTGGCTGTTGTGGATGCAGTGTAATTGCACGTACGAGTTCGGTAAAATGCTGCGCCAATCGCGCAATAGTCTCAGGCTTGTACAGCGCCGTGCTGTATTCCAGACTGCACAGAATACCTTCTGGCTGCTCTATTGCATCCAAGCTCAGATCAAATTTGGCCGTATTATTTTCCAGCGGATATGAATGTAAGGTCAGACCTTCCAGCTGGAACTCCTGTTGCTCCAATGTTTTCAACTCAAACATCGTATCAAACAGCGCATTCCGGCTCGTATCCCGCGTCAAATTCAGCTTTTCAACCAGCTCTTCAAAAGGATAGTCCTGATGCTCATAAGCACTGAGTGCATGCTCCTTCACCTCTTGCAGATAATCCAGGAACGATTGGTCTCCAGACGGATAATTGCGGATTGCCAGCGTGTTGATGAAGACACCTACCAGGCTCTCCAGTTCCGCATGTGGTCTTCCAGCAATCGGCGTTCCCACTACGATATCTTCTTGGCCTGTGTATTTATGCAAGAGCGTAGTGTACGCCGCCAGCAGCACCATATACAGGGTTGCGCCGGTTTGCGAAGCCAGTTCTTTCAGGCGTTCGCTAACTTCACGCTCCAGTCCGAATTCGATCGTATCCCCTGCCGTACTCTGCACCGCCGGGCGGGCAAAGTCGGTTGACAGATCCAGCACAGGCACTCCGCCCCGGAAGGTACCCAGCCAGTACGCTTCCTGACGCTGCATCCACTCCTGATGGGCTTCGCTTTGCTGCCAGACCGCATAGTCTTTGTACTGAACCCGCAATGGCGATAGCTCTTCACCGCCATACAAGCGAACAAATTCATCGGTCAGTACCTCCATCGACACACCATCCGAAACGATATGGTGCATGTCGAGCATGAGCAGATACTGTGGTGCTTGCTCTGCTCCTTGTACGCCCAAGTCCACCAAGCCTACCCGCAGCAGCGGTGCAGCTTGCAGATCAAACGGACGGACAAACTGCCGAACCCGTTCTTGTGCTTCCTGGCTGATCGTCGTGTACGTAGCTGTGTCTTGATCTGTATCCGAAGTCGCACGCTCTGCCTGTACCTTCGTATATTCCACCTCGAACGGCACGGTGTCCTCAACCCATTGCATCGGCTCATTGTCCACTAGCTCAAAGCGGGTACGCAAGGTTGCATGGCGATCGATCAATTGACGGAACACATCTTCTACTCGTTTCACATCCAGCGGGCCGCTCACTTGCAGCACCGACGGCATGTTGTAGTTCACATCATTCGGGTCGAACTGATGCAATACATACAGTCGTTTTTGCGCCGAAGATAGCGGGTAGAAGCTGCGTTCTTCCGTTACCGGAATGGACGCGTATGTTACTTGATCCAGCTGTTCCAGTATGACTGCCAACTGTTCAATGGTTGGTGCTTCAAAAATACTGCGCAGTGGAAGTGGCTTGTTCAGCTCCTTGTGAATCTTCGAGGCCAGTGTCGTCGCCCGCAGCGAGTGTCCGCCAATCTCGAAGAAGTTTTCCTTCACACCGACCTGCGTGAGGCCCAGCACATCCTGCCAAATGTGTGCCAGCTTCACTTCCACCCACGTCCGCGGTGCGACATAATCGGTTCCGCTTTGCAGGCTGCCTTCCGGTGCTGGCAGGGCCTTGCGGTCAATTTTGCCATTTGGACTCAGCGGCATTTGCTCCAGCTGTACAAAGTACGATGGCACCATGTAGCTTGGCAGCTCCCGGCCCAGCTCACTTCTCAGCTCGCTAGCACCCATTTCTTGCCCGGCGACATAGTACGCCACCATTTGTTTTTGTCCCGTTTCATCCGCACGCGCCAGCACTACGGCTTCGCGTACCGATTCCACTTGCAACAGCTGCGATTCGACCTCGCCCAGCTCAATTCGGTACCCGCGGATTTTCACCTGATGGTCGATCCGGCCCAGATATTCAATGTTGCCGTCCGGCATCCATCTCGCCAAATCGCCTGTGCGGTACATCCGCTCATAGCCTGCTTCCCCGCCAGCAAACGGATCTTTCACAAATTTCTCGGCCGTCAGTTCTGGACGGTTCAGATAGCCTCGGGCTACGCCGACACCGCCAATGCACAGCTCACCCGCAACCCCGATCGGCTGCAATTGCTCCGTGCCTTCCTTCACGATGTACAGACGAATGTTTTGAATCGGTTTTCCGATGGGAATGACCGAATAGGTTTCATTAGGCTCGCAATCGAAGTACGATACGTCCACCGTCGCTTCGGTTGGGCCATACAGGTTGATTAGCTTCGCTCCAGCCAGGCTCGACACGAGCCGTTGGAACCGCGCCACATGCTGTGGCGGCAATGCTTCGCCGCTGGCAAAAACGTGACGCAACGTTCCCAGCTTCGCCTGTATCACTTCCCGTGGCTGCTGCTCTACATATTCCAGGAACGCATGCAGCATGGCGGGTACAAAGTGCATCGTGCTCACGCCATCGCGGGCAATCGTGTCGACGATATCTTCCGGGTTCTTTTCCCCGCCAACCGACAGCAGGCTCACCTTCGAGCCGACCAGCGACCACCAGAACAGCTCCCACACCGACACGTCGAACGTGAAGGCCGTCTTTTGCAGAATCGTATCTTCCGCACTCAAGCCATAACGATCATGCATCCACAAAATCCGGTTCAAAACGGAATGGTGCTCCACCATCACGCCCTTCGGTTTCCCTGTGGAGCCGGACGTATAGATGACATAGGCTATATGGTGCGGTCCGGCCAGTGGCTCCAAATTCGAGCCATCTTCGTGGTAAATGTCCTCGCGATCCAGCACCAGCACTTGGCCGTCGAAACTCAGCGATGCTTGCTCCGCCAGATGCGATTGCGTCAGCACCAGCTTCGCGCCCGAGTCCTCCATCATAAAGCGGATGCGATCCGCCGGATAGTCTGGATCGATGGGCACGTAGGCTCCGCCTGCCTTGAGGATCGCGTAGATGCCTACGATCATGTCCAGCGAACGGTGAACCAGTATGCCTACAGGCTGATCCGGTTCAACACCTTCCGCACGCAGCGTCCGAGCCAAACGGTTCGCGCGTTCATTCAACTCCGCGTAGGTCAACGATCCCGCTCCGCACAACACTGCCACCTGATCCGGTGTTCGTGCCGCCTGCTGCTCAAACGTTGCACTTAGCGTCTGATCCTGCGGATAGGCTGCCGCCGTATCTCCCCACACCTGAACGATCTGCGCCTGCTCTTCCGGTGTCACCAATTCTAGCTCATTTACTCGGATATGCGGATTGTCGATAATTTGCTCGATGACATGCAGTACATGTCCTTGCATCCGCTCTATCGTAGACCGGTCGTATACATTGGCGTTATATCTGAACATGATGCGGAAAAGCTCATCGGGCATCACAATCAAGTCCAGATCATAATTCGTTTGCTCAACAACCTCTACATTCGTAATTTCAAAAGCGGACGGACGAACTTCACCCAGCTGCTCAACTTGCTCCTCTACCGGATAATTCTCAAATACCATAATGTGGTTAATCAGATTTTGCTTCTGCTCGGTCAACGCCTGAATTTCATACAGAGGGAAGCTGTCATAGGCTCCCGAGGCCAGTGCCTGTTCCTGCGTTTTCCGCATCACTTCCACAAAAGTGGCATTCCGTTCACTTTGAATCCGAACCGGGATCGTATTAATGAACAAACCGATCATATGCTCTACGCCGGCAATATCTGTTGGACGTCCCGATACGACACTACCGAAAATAACATCCTCATTGTTGTTATATTTCTGCAAAATAAGGCCCCACACGCTCTGCATCAGCGTATTAATCGTGACCTGCTGCTGCTTCGCAATCCGGTGTATGGCTTCGCTCCACGTTGGATCCAGATCTACCGTTATTTTTTCAGAGATATATTCGCTGGTGTCGCTTGTTGTAGTGGATACAGTATGATCTCCGCTGTCCGCCACTTGGTCTTTCGGTGAAGTATCCGATCCAGGTAATAACGTCTGCTGTTCAAAGCCCGCCAAATAGCTGCTCCAATACTCTTTTGCCGCACGTTCATCCTGACGCTCTAGCCATTCGATATATTGGCCATACGGTGTGATAGGAGCAAGCTCTGGCTGCTTCTGCTCCAGCAGCGCAAAGTACGTACCAAACACTTCACCAGTAACCAGCGATAAGCACCAGCCATCCATGACAATGTGATGGAAGCTCCATACCAAGTGATACGTTTCTTCATCTGTTTGCAATACCTGTACGCGCATGAGTGCATCGGTTCCGAGATTAAAGCCTCTAGCTTGGTCCTCCAGTTTAAACGCCTGGATATACGCCTGTTGCTCCGCTTCCTGCATGCCGCGTACATCCTGGAAGGAAAGGTCGCTATCTTTGTGACGGAACACGATCTGCAATGGCTCCTGACTGTGCCCTGTCTCAAACATATGGAAATTCGTCCGCAGCGCTTCATGACGCTGTGTCAGTACATCCAGACTCTTGCGGAAAATTTCAACATCAAAGCTTCCTTTTTGATCAAACGACGCTTGCTGGAAGTAGGCGCCTGACTCCGGCTCCATCAGATTATGGAACAGCATCCCCTTCTGCATAGGCGAAAGAGCATACACATTTTCCAGCTCGCCTACAGAAGAAGTTTGCTCCGTCAACTGTTCCAGTTGTTCCAGTGACAAGCCCTTGAACAATACATCGCTTGGTGTTAGCTCACTCCGCTCTTTGGAGGCACAATGAGCGATCACTTCCTGCAAGCTTTCCTGCAGCAACTGCGCAAAGTTTTCTACATTTTGCTGATGATATACCTTACTGTCATAGCGAATTTCCAGTGTCAGCGCGCCCGCCGTAATCATTCCGTTCACATTCAAAGGATGCTCCAGTACGGTATGATCACTCATCGGCTCTCCACCTAGATGTGAAGACAGCGTGATATCCCCATTTTCCAAGTCCTGATCAAATTGTCCCAAATAGTTAAAGCTAATTTCAGGCTGCAAGGCAAGGGAATGATGGGCATCATCCTGAGACATATATTTCAAAATGCCGTAGCCAATGCCCTTTTGTGGCACATGGCGCAGGTCTTCCTTCACCCGTTTGATTCGCTGCCCTACTTCTGCCTTTCCGTCCACACCCAGCAGCACCGGATATTGGCTTGTAAACCAGCCCACGGTACGGGTGATGTCGATATCTGGAACAATGGCTTCCCGGCCATGTCCCTCCAGATTGACCAGCACACGCTCCTGCCCGCTCCAGTTATATACCGCTGTGCCGAGTGCGGTTAACAGCAGATCATTGACCTCGGTGTGGTACGCACGGTGTACTTCTTGAAGCAACATCCGTGTTTCCTGCTCGCTCCAAGCCACGGTCACAATTTCACTGTCTCTCAGCGGATAATGCTGTCCTTCCGCTCTCTCATGATCCTTAGACAACGATGCGACTTCCGTTTGGGCAAGACGGTGCCAGTATTCGCGTTCGTCTTCGATGGCCGGACTATTCGCATATTGTGATAAGCGCTCTGCCCAAGTGGAGAAAGAGTCCGTTTTATAGGGCAAACGAATGGCTTCTCCACGAACCGCCTGCTCATATCCCGTGGCAAAATCCTCAAACACAATCCGCCACGAAATCCCGTCTACGACCAAATGGTGAGTGGCAATCAGTAGATGATCCCCATCCATGCAGCGGAAAAGTCCCAGCTTCACCAGTGGTCCCTCGTCCAGACGAATGGAGCCTTGGATGGCATTCGCCTTCACCTCAATTGCTGCTGCAACATCTGTAATGTGCACATCCGTCAAATCCACAACGTCCAAACTGTACAGCTGACCTTCGTTCAAACCGCGATTCCACGCTTCATAGCCCTGTTCGGTCTGACGGAAGACTATACGTAGCGCATCATGATGCTCCGTTACCTTGGTCACCGTTTGATGCAATGCATCTATATCGAACCCTTCTGCTCTATACAGCATCACCGACTGGTTGAAATAATGCGGCTCTGCTGAGGATTGTCCAAAGAACCATTGCTGTATTGGGGTCAATCTAACTGCCCCCGAAACCACCCGCTGATCGGCTGTACGGCTGACCTTGTGTACATGACCGCTCAGCATCGAAATGGACGGATATTGGAACAAATCCTTCATGTCCAGCTTGTAGCCCGCTTGCAGCAAACGGGAGGATACCTGGATTGCCTTGATCGAATCGCCGCCCAGATCAAAGAAATTATCCAAAATCCCGACTCTCTTCGTCCCCAACACGGCCTGCCAAATGGAAACCAACGTCTGCTCCAGCGCTGTGCGCGGCTCTACATAGTCCGCTCCGCTTTGCAAGCTGCCTTCTGGTGCTGGCAGGGCCTTGCGGTCGATTTTACCGTTGGGTGTCAGTGGCATTTGCTCCAGCTGGATGAAATACGAAGGCACCATGTAGTTTGGCAGTTCCTCACCCAGTAAGCTGCGTAGCTCACCCGCGCTTACTTCCCGTTCAGCGACATAGTACGCCACCAGTTGGTTTTGCCCCTGCTCGTCCGCCTGGGCCAGTACGATGACCTCTTGTACATCTTCTACTTTCAAAATTTGTGCTTCAACCTCACCCAGTTCGATCCGGTAGCCCCGGATTTTCACTTGATGGTCGATCCGGCCCAAATATTCGATGTTGCCGTCTGGCATCCATCTCGCCAAGTCACCCGTACGGTACATCCGTTCATAGCCTGCTTCGCCAGCTGCAAACGGGTTCGATACAAATTTCTCAGCCGTCAGCTCTGGACGATCTAGATAACCCCGAGCCAGACCCGGACCGGACACGCACAGTTCACCCGCTACGCCCACCGGAGCCAAATGTCCATGCACATCCACCATGTATACCCGATGATTCGGCACAGGGCGTCCGATAGAAATCAGCTGTCCGGCTCTCTCATCCTCGGATACCGGCCAGATGGACGTCGCCACCGAGTTTTCGGTTGGACCGTAGCCGTTGTAGTACGCCACCTGATCCTTCCACTTGTATACCAGCTCGGTTGAGGATGCTGAACCCGCAGTAAACAGAATACGCAAGTTTGGCATCCGTTCTGGCTCCAGATACACCGCATAGGTTGGCGGCAAAGCTGCTACCGTGATTTGGTGATCCGCCATATATTGCTCAAACCGCTCGTAGTTCAGAATCGTCTCTGACGTTGGCACATACAACGTGGCTCCACAGAACAGCGCTTGGAAGATTTCCCAGCAAGCCGCATCAAACGAATAGCTGGCGAACAGCAACGCATGATCCGACGTGCTCATCCGAAGCGTCTGATCAAAATACGTTTTCAGATTGCACAGCCCATGATGCTCGAGCATTACACCCTTCGGCTGCCCCGTTGTACCCGACGTATAAATGACATACGCCAGATCGTTCGGACCAGACAACGACTCCAGATTGGAACCATCCTCGTGATACACACTCTGTGCTCCATCCAGCACCAGCACGTTACCGTCAAAAGCTGCTTTATCCACCAGATGGTTTTGCGTTAACAACAGCTTCGCACCCGAGTCATCCAGCATATAGCGGATACGCTCTTCTGGATACGTCGGATCGATGGGGACATATGCACCCCCGGCCTTCAAAATCCCGAAGATCCCTACGATCATGTCCACCGAGCGCTCGGTCATCAGACCCACCAGACGATCTTTCGTCACGCCTTGGTTACGCAAGGTACGAGCTAATCGATTGGCGCGTGCATTCAGTTCACGATAGGTCAACTGCTCTCCTTCGAAGAACAGGGCTGTCTGCTCCGGCGTTTTCGCGTTTTGCGCCTCGAACAAGCCATGAATCGTTTGCTCGTTTGGATAGGCTACCGCTGTATTGCCCCAAACCTCGACGATTTGCTTGCGTTCCTGCTCACTTAACATATCCAGCTCATGTACACGAATGTCTGGTTTCGCTGTCACCTGTTCCAGCAGCTGTACCAGATGCCCTCGAATTTGCTCTACACTTTCCCGTTCAAAGGCCAGTGCATTATAACCAAAACTCATGTGAATGGTGTTCCCCGGCAGTACCACCAGGTTAAAGTCATAGTTGGTCTGCTCGACAGACTCGGCTCCTGTGATACTGAAGCTGGACTCATCGTCGTTGCCTAATTGCTCCAATTGTTCCTCTACCGGATAGTTCTCAAAAATAAGAATATGATTGATCAAATCCTGCTTAAGCTCTGACAATCCCTGAATTTCATACAGCGGGTACGTATCATAGGCATGGGAAGCAATGGATTGCTCCTGGGTTTGCTTCATCACGTCTGAGAATAAGCTGTCCACTTGACTGCGGATGCGTACAGGAATGGTATTGATAAACAGACCTATGATGTGCTCCACATTTGGAATGTCTGCCGGACGTCCAGATACCACGCTGCCAAACACCACATCATCTGTGCCATTATATTTTTGCAACAAAAGGCCCCACACCGTCTGCATCAACGTATTGATCGTTACCTGATAACGCTTGGCTATGCGCTGAATGCCTGCCGTTAGCTCCGCACCCAAGTCAAAATCCAGACGATCCGCCTGATACCCCGTTTTGCCCTGAATTTTAGCCTGTGGCAGGCGGGACTGTTCCTCATATCCTTCCAGAACCTTGCTCCAGTAACCTGATGCAGCCTGACGATCCTGCTGCTCCAGCCATTCAATATACTGACTGTATGGCGTTACAGGGGCCAGTTCAGGCTGCTTATGAGCGAGTATCGCAAAATAACTTGCAAACACTTCGCCTGTCACCAGCGACAAGCACCAGCCATCCATCACGATATGATGGAAGCTCCACACAAAACGGTACGCATCCTCACCTATGCGCAAAACGGAGACACGCATCAAGGCATCTTGTGCCAAATCAAAGCCTCTTTGCTTGTCTTTGCGCGTATATTCGAGGATGTACTCGTTTTGCTGCACTTCCTCCATATCCCGCAAATCTTCCACATAGAGTTCACTGTGCTTATTGCGGTACACGACCTGCAGCGGTTCATCCTTCCAGCCGCTGTAGAAATTCGTGCGCAGTGCTGTATGCCGCTGCACCAATACATCCAAACTTGCCGCAAACGCATCGATATTAAAATGTCCTTGCAGATCAAAGGAGGCCTGTTCAAAATAAGCTCCCGATTGCGAGTCCATCAGATTGTAAAAGAGCATGCCCTTTTGCATTGGTGTCAGCGCGTATACATTTTCCAGCTCACCTATATGTGCGGCCTGCGCTGCCATGTGCTCCAGCTCTCCAGTCGTCAGACCCTGGAAGGACACATCACTCGGCGTCAGCTGCGGCTGTTCCTGAGCGACACAATGTGTAATCACCTCTTGCAAAGCGGATTGCAGCAGTCCCGCCACACGTTCCAGCGTTTCTTTGCGATACTGCTTACGACTGTAAGCGATCGTCAAGCGCAGCGTGCCTTCCGAGATCATCGCATTCAAATCCAGCGTATATTGCAGCGGTGAATGGGCATCCTCTGTCTCCCCTGCGCTATAGGATGACAATGAGATTCCACTGTTTTGCACATCCTGATCGACCTGTCCCAAATAGTTAAAGCTGATTTCCGGTTCTGCTGCAATCGCATGGGACGCAGGAGACAAGTAGCGCCAAGTTCCATACGTCAGCCCTTTATGTGGAATCCGGCGCAAACCTTCCTTCGTTTCTTTGATGTGCTGTGTCAGTGTCATTCCCTTGCCCATTTCCAGCAGCACCGGATACAAGCTCGTAAACCAGCCTACCGTACGTGTTATATCCACCTCTGGCAAGATCGCTTCACGACCGTGTCCCTCCAGGTTCACTAGCACCTGTCCCGCGCCTGTCCAGTTGTGCATTGCCAATCCTAACGCGGTCAACAGCAGATCATTGACCTCGGTGTTATAGGCGCGATGGGCCTGCTTCAGCAGTTGCTCCGTTTCAGCTTCGGTCCACTCTACCGTCAGCACTTCGCTGTCTGCATTCAAGGAGCCTTCGTAGGCGAAATCCTTAGGCAGCGGCGCCGCTTCCGCTTTGGCCTGTTCCAGCTGCTGCCAGTAGGCTTCATCCGATGCCTCCGCAGGACGATTGGCGTAAGACGACAGCTCCCGTGCCCATGTTTGGAAGGAATCCGTTTTATAGGGCAATCGTACCGACTCGCCCTTGATCGCCTGCTCGTAGCCAGTCGAGAAATCTTCAAACAGAATCCGCCACGACACCCCGTCTATCACCAAATGGTGAATGGCTATGAGCAAATGATCTCCCTCTGCTGTGCGGAACAATCCGAGCTTGACCAAAGGTCCTGCGGACAGGTCGATGCTGCTTTGGATTTCATTTGCCTTCGCTTCCAGCGCTTCCGCATAGGCTACTTGTTCACGGTAGTCTGCGGTTTCCAGCGTATACAACGCGCCTTCATCTACACCGCGTGTCCAAGCCGTATAACCCGAGGAAGTCTGACGGAAAACCGTACGAAGCGCATCATGATGCTTCACGATGTGATCCATGACTTGGCGAACCGACGTCTCATCAAAGCCCTCGGCACGATAGAGCATGACCGCCTGATTAAAGTGCTGCGGACGCTCGCGCTCCTGCGCAAAGAACCAATGCTGGATCGGAAGCAAAGCGGTTTCCCCGCTCACTTCTCCTTGATCTGCCATACGACTGACCTCGTGCATATGCGGTGCCAGTGTTGCAACCGTTGGATACTGGAATAAATCCTTCATGTCCAGCTTATAGCCGGCCTGGAACGCACGCGATGCGATTTGGATCGCCTTGATCGAATCGCCGCCCAGATCAAAGAAATTGTCCAAAATACCGACAGTCTGTAGTCCCAGTACCGACTGCCAGACCGCTACCAGAGCGCGTTCTTGCGCGGTACGCGGCTCTGCATAATCGGCTCCGGTTTGCAGGCTGCCTGCCGGTGCTGGCAGGGCCTTGCGGTCAATTTTTCCATTTGGACTCAGCGGCATCTGCTCCAGCTGTACAAAGTACGACGGCACCATGTAGCTTGGCAGTTCCCGACCCAGCTCACTTCTCAGCTCACTGGCACCCATTTCTTGCCCCGCGACATAGTACGCCACCATTTGTTTTTGGCCCGTTTCGTCCGCACGAGCCAGCACCACGGCTTCGCGTACCGACTCCACTTGCAGCAGCTGCGATTCGACCTCACCCAGCTCAATTCGGTACCCGCGGATTTTCACCTGATGGTCGATCCGGCCCAGATATTCAATGTTGCCGTCCGGCATCCATCTCGCCAAATCGCCTGTGCGGTACATCCGTTCATAGCCTGCTTCACCACCGGCAAACGGATCGGCTACGAATTTCTCGGCCGTCAGCTCTGGACGGTTCAGATAGCCACGAGCTACGCCGACACCGCCGATGCACAGCTCACCCGCAACCCCGATTGGCTGCAATTGCTCCGTGCCTTCCTTCACGATGTACAGACGAATGTTTTGAATCGGTTTCCCGATTGGAATGACCGCATAGGTTTCATTAGGCTCGCAATCGAAGTACGACACGTCCACCGTCGCTTCGGTTGGACCATACAGGTTGATCAGCTTCGCTCCAGCCAGGCTCGACACAAGCCGTTGGAACCGTGCCACATGCTGTGGCGGTAATGCTTCACCACTGGCAAAGACATGGCGCAATGTACCCAGCTTCGCTTGCATCACTTCCCGTGGCTGCTGCTCTACATATTCCAGGAACGCATGCAGCATGGCGGGTACAAAGTGCATCGTGCTCACACCATCGCGAGCAATCGTGTCGACGATGTCTTCCGGGTTCTTTTCCCCTCCCACCGACAGCAAGCTCACCTTCGAGCCGACCAGCGACCACCAGAACAGCTCCCACACCGACACGTCGAACGTGAAGGCCGTCTTTTGCAGAATCGTGTCTTCCGCACTCAAGCCGTAACGAGCATGCATCCACAAAATCCGGTTCAGCACGGAATGATGCTCAACCATGACGCCCTTCGGTTTCCCCGTGGAGCCAGAGGTATAGATGACATAGGCTACATGGTGCGGTCCAGCCAGTGGCTCCAGATTCGAGCCATCTTCGTGGTAAATGTTTTGGTCATCTTGCTCATGACGATCCAGCACCAGCACCTGGCCGTCGAAACTCAGTGATGCTTGCTCCGCCAGATGCGATTGCGTCAGAACTAGCTTCGCGCCCGAGTCCTCCAGCATAAAGCGGATGCGATCCGCCGGATAGTCCGGATCAATCGGCACGTAGGCTCCGCCTGCTTTGAGGATCGCGTAGATGCCTACGATCATGTCCAGCGAACGGTGAACCAGTATGCCCACGGGCTGATCCGGTTGGGCACCTTCCGCACGCAAGGTGCGTGCGAGACGGTTGGCTCGCTCATTCAGCTCCGCGTAGGTCAACGATTCCGATCCGCACAATACTGCCACCTGATCCGGTGTTCGTGCCGCCTGCTGCTCGAACAGTGTACTTAAGGTCTGATCCTGCGGATAGGCTGCCGCCGTATCCCCCCAAACCTGAACGATCTGTGCTTGTTCTTGCGGGGTCACCAATTCCAGCTCATTCACACGGATATTTGGATTGTCCACGATTTGTCCGATGACATGGTCGATATGGCCCTGGATACGCTCCATGGCAGACCGACTATACACCAGAGCATTGTATTCAAGCAGGATGGAGATATCCTCGTCAGGCACGACAATCAGGTTGAAATCGTAGTTGGTTTGCTCGGCAAGTGCCACATTGGCAATAGAGAAGCCATTTTGTGCTCTTGTCTCACCAGAACCGCCCACCTGCTTCATCTGTTGCCCGATCGGGTAGTTTTCAAAGACCATAATGTGATGAATTAGGTCTTGTTTTTGTTCAGTCAGTGCCTGAATGTCATACAACGGGAACGTGTCATAGACACCAGAAGCCAAAGCCTGCTCCTGTGTGCGCTGCAATACTTCAGCAAATGTAGCATCCGGTGCACTACAAATGCGTACCGGAATCGTGTTGATAAACAATCCGATCATGTTCTCCACGCCTGGAATGTCTGCCGGACGACCGGATACCACACCACCAAACACAACATCCTGATGATTATTGTATTGCTGTAAAATAACGCCCCACACGCTTTGCAGCAATGTGTTAATCGTGACATGTTGTTGCTTGGCCATTTGGTTCAATGCCGCGGTCCGTTCTTTACCCAACATAAATGGCAGCTTTTCCGAAACATAGCCGGAATGGGAACCCGCACCGCTTCCGTCTGGTTCTTCATCCCGTGCAACTACAAAAGCTTGCGTGTTCCCACCAGGCAACAAGGTTTGCTGCTCAAAACCCGCCAAATAGTCACTCCAATAACGGGTTGCTTCCTGTGTATCCTGATCTTCCAACCATTCGATATAGTCACTATACGGCTTGACAGGTGCGAGCTCTGGCTGCTTGTGCTCCAGCAGGGCAACATAGGCACCAAACACTTCGTCCGTCACCAGCGACAGGCACCAGCCGTCCATCACAATATGATGGAAGCTCCATACAAAACGGTAGGAGCTATCACCCGTGCGGAAGACGGTTACGCGCATGAGCGCATCCTTGCCTAAATCAAAGTTTTGAGCTTTATCCTGGGCCACAAATTCAGCTACAGCGTGCTCACGCCCTCGGACATCCTCATAACGGAAGCTCGGATTTTTATGACGATAGACGATCTGCAACGGTTGACCATACCAGCCGCTGTAGAAATTCGTCCGTAATATCGCATGTCGGCTAACCAGCAGCTTCAGACTTTCCTCGAATAGGGACGGTTCAAAGTGGCCCTCCAGATCAAAGGTCGCCTGTTCAAAATACACGCCTGTTTCTGCATTCATCAGACTATGGAACAGCATTCCCTTTTGCATGGGCGTTAACGGATACACATTTTCCAGTTCCCCAACCGTCTTGGTCTGCTCCTTAATCGTATCTAATTGCTCCAGGGTCAGACCTTTTAGCAATACATCACTTGGAGTCAATTCAGTCTGCTCCTGTGTGACACAATGCTCGATCATTTCAAGCAGATTGGATTTTAACAGATTAGCCAGCATGTGGACTGTGTCCTTACGGATGGCTTTGCCGTTATACCGAATGTCCAGTTCCAGGACGCCGTTCGTTACGATTCCGCTCACATCCAGAGCGTGTTTCATCTTCGTCCGGTCACTAACGACCGATCCAATCGAGTAAGGAGACCTACGCATATCGCTGTTTTGCAAGTCCTGATCAAACTGACCGAGGTAATTGAAGCTCACTTGTGGCTCGGCAAAAGCTTGATGTTGACCAAGGTCCTGTGCATCTGCTTGCTGACCAACCGCTTGGCCGGATTCACTCAAATATCTCCAGATTCCGTAGCCCAATCCTTTATTCGGAATATGACGCAGGCTCTCTTTGACCTGTTTGATGCGTCCCGACAAAGCGTGATCACGACCGATGTCTAGCAATACCGGATATTGACTCGTAAACCAGCCTACCGTACGAGAAATGTCCGTATCCGGCAAAATGTCCTCACGTCCGTGTCCCTCCAGATTGATCAGGCTGCGTTCATGGCCGGTCCATGTGTACAGCATCATGCCCAAAGCAGTCAGAAGCAGATCGTTCACTTCCGTGTTATATGCACGGTGCGCTTGCTTCAACAGCCGTTCGGTCTCTTCTTCCGTAAGCTGGACGACCACTGTATCCGTGTCAGCCAAGGTAAAGGGCTCAGCCTGCGCTTGATCCTCAGGCAAACGTACTTGGTCAGCCCAAGCGGCTGCGTTCCATTGCTCCCAATAGGCGTGTTCACTGTCCATAGCTGTGCTATTCGCATATGCGGAGAGTCTTTGTGACCAGGAACGGAAGGAATCCGTTTTGTCCGGTAGCTGAAGCACTTCCTGATGAACGGCCTGCTCATAGGCAGTAGCCAAATCCTCAAACAAAATACGCCAGGATACCCCGTCCACCACCAAATGGTGAATCGCCATCAGGAGATGATCCCCATCGGCACAGTGGAACAAACCAGCCTTTAACAGTGGTCCTTCTTGCAGTTGGATACTACTTTGGATTTCACTAGATTTCGCCTCAATTGCCGCGCTGAGCATGGCTTCATCCGTCAAATTCCCAAAGTCCAGCACATCCAGGTGATACAGCTCGCCTTCCTGTATTCCACGGTTCCATGCTTTATAGCCTTGCTCGGTCTTGCTGAACACCATCCGCAGAGCATCGTGGTGCTCTGTTAATTTGCCAAGCGCCTGACGCAAAGCAGCTTCGTCAAAGCCCTGCTCCCGGTGCAGCATAACGGCCTGATTAAAGTGATGCGCATCCACTTGCTCCTGTGCAAAGAACCCGTGCTGGATCGGAAGCAACGCCGTCTCTCCGCTCACTTCTCCCTGATCTGCCATACGACTGACCTCGTGCATATGCGGTGCCAGGGTTGCGACGATGGGATAGCGGAACAAATCCTTCATGTCCAGCTTGTAGCCTGCCTGGAACGCACGGGACACGATTTGAATCGCCTTGATCGAATCGCCACCCAGGTCAAAGAAATTGTCCAACATTCCGACGGTTGGCACGCCTAGGACGGATTGCCAGACCGCTACGAGTGCCCGTTCCGGTGCAGTGCGCGGCTCTACATAATCCGCTCCGCTTTGCAGGCTGCCTTCCGGTGCCGGCAGGGACTTGCGGTCGGTTTTACCGTTTGGTGTCAGCGGCATCTGCTCCAACTGAATGAAATACGACGGCATCATATAGCTTGGCAATTCCCGCCCCAGCTCATGTCTCAGCTCACCGGCGCCAAGCTCTTGACTCGCGACGTAGTACGCCACGAGCTGTGTTTGGCCCGTTTCGTCCCCACGGGCCATGACGACCGCTTCTTGTACCGACTCCACCTGCAACAGCTGCGATTCGATCTCGCCCAGTTCGATCCGGTAGCCCCGGATTTTTACCTGATGGTCCATCCGCCCCAAATATTCAATGTTGCCGTCCGGCGTCCATCTTGCCAAATCGCCTGTATGGTACATCCGCTCATGGCCTGCCTTGCCACCAGCAAATGGATTATTTACAAATTTCTCAGCCGTCAGTTCTTCACGTTTCCAATACCCACGGGCTAATCCTTCCCCTGCAATACATAACTCGCCCGGCACACCGACGGGCTGCAACTCTCCACTCGCATTCATGATATAGATTTGGGTATTCGCGATGGGACGTCCGATATTAATGTCTTGAGCATGGGTCAGTTCCTGTACGGCCGACCACACCGTCGTTTCTGTAGGTCCGTACATGTTATAAATGCGGGGACCGTTTATTTCTTGCAGTGCTGCGAGCAGCTTGGACGGAAGGGCTTCACCCCCGACCATAATGACCTTCACGTTTCGCAGCGCGCGGGAACCTGCTTCATGACCCAGCAGCATTTGCAACCGGGATGGGGTCATTTGCAACATCTCAATAGAATGTTGAGTAATCAACTCACCAAGCGCCTGCGGGTTCACCTGATGCTGGCGGTCGCCAAGCACAACAGACATTCCACCCAGCAGGGGCAGGATGGTTTCCAAGACGAAAATATCGAATGAAATGGTCGTGAGTGACAAAATGGTTTGGCTCGTTTCAAAGTCAATGGCTTCGCGCATCCCGGTAATAAAGTTGAGTACCGAGCGATGCTGGAGCATAACTCCTTTCGGATTTCCAGTCGAACCCGAGGTATAGATGACGTAAGCCAAATGCTCTGGGCGGGCAATCGTCTCCATGTTGCTACTTTCTCCCTGATACAATGCGGCATCCTCAAGAAACATGGTATGGGCATGGCAATGGTGCTCTTCTGCCAGCTCACGACTGGTCAGAAGCACTGCGGCCTCGCTGTCTTCCAGCATGTATTCAATACGAGAGGACGGAAATTCGGGATCGATTGGCACATAAGCACCACCTGCTTTGAGAACGGCCAGCAGACCTACGATCATTTCCACTGAGCGCTGCACCATCAGACCGACCCGTTTGTCAGGTCCTACTCCCTGGGCTTGAAGCATTCGGGCCAATGAATTTGCCCGTTTATTCAGCTCCCGATAAGTCAGACTCTGATTTCCAAACACCAATGCCACTTGGTCTGGCGTACACTCCACCTGATCCTCGAACAGCTGATGGATCGTCTGTTTGGACGGAAATGCACAAGCAGTGTCATTAAATGCTGCTGTAATCTGTTGCTTTTCCGCTACTGTGACCAATTCCAACTCTTCAACCCGAACATTTGGGTTGAGCGAAATTTGCTCCAAGAGACGGGTAAAATGTCCATACAGACGCTCAATGCCTGCTTGATCAAAGCAGAGCGTATTATACATAAACCGAATCTTAATACCTTCTCCCGGCATAACAGCTACGTTCAGATCGTAGTTGGTTTGCTCTGTAGCCACCACATTCGAAATCGTGAATGGTTCCTGTCCTTTACCTCCCAGCTGCTCTACCTGTTGCTCCACCGGATAATTTTCAAATATCATAATATGATTGATTAAATCCTGCTTCTGCTCGGTGAGTGCTTGAATTTCATACAGCGGGAAGGCATCATAGGCATTGGAAGCCAGTGCTTGCTGCTGTGTTCGTTTCATCAGCTCGTTAAAGGCTTCGCCCTCTTCTGACTGCACGCGCACTGGAATCGTATTAATGAATAGCCCGATCATGTGCTCCACACCTGGAATATCCCCTGGACGACCGGACACAACGCTGCCGAACACGACATCCGAACTGTTATTATATTTTTGCAACAAAACGCCCCATACGGTCTGAATCAGCGTATTGACCGTCACCTGATTTTGCTTCGCCACCCGTTCGATCTGAGCAACCAGCTCCGGCTGGAAGTCACATTCCAGATCTTCAGCAACATATTCCCCATCTTGCATCGATTTAGGTTGTGTTTTTTGCTGAGGAAGCGTAATTTGCTGCTCGTAGTCCGCCAGATACCCACGCCAGTATTGCAAGGCTGCCTCACGGTCCTGACGCTCCAACCATTCAATAAATCGACTAAACGGCGTGACAGGCTCCAGCGTTGGCTCATGACCCGCACGCAGTGCCAGATAGCTACCGAATACCTCCTGTGTCATAAAGGACAAGCACCAGCCATCCATCAAAATGTGATGGAAGCTCCAAACAAAGTGGTACGTTTCATCCCCGGTTTGCAAAATGGAGACACGAATGAGTGCATCTTCTGCAAGATTGAATCCTTTCGCTTTATCCTCGATGACAAAAGCTTCAACACAAGCTTCTCGTTCCTCTTTTTCTAGTTCGCGCAAGTCTTCATAATATAATTGCCCGCTACGATTACGGAAGACGACCTGCACAGGTTCATCCTTCCATGAACTGATAAAGTTCGTCCGTAACGCCTCATGACGCTGTACGAGCAAATCAAAGCTTTTGCTGAAAGCAACCACATCAAAACGTCCATTTAATTCAAAGGTTGCCTGCTCAAAATAAGCTGCCGAACTCTCATCCATTAGACTGAAGAAGAGCATGCCCTTTTGCATCGGCGTCAAAGCATACACATTTTCTAGTTCACCCATATCTTGTGTATCTTTCACCAATTGCTCCAGCTCGTCCAGCGTTACATGTTTTAACAAGACATCACTTGGGGTCAACACCGTTCTTTCCTGCGCAATGCAATGGCTAATCACCTCACGCAAGCCAGATGCCAGTAGTTCTCCAAGCCGTGCAATCGTTTCGTGCCGGAATTGTGTGGTACCGTAGCGAATAGTGAACATCAGCTCGCCATCCTCGATTAATCCATTGATATCTAGTGCAAAATCCATAGCCGCGTTCGTGCTAACAGGCACACCAATGGAATAGGAGGAAGGCTTCAGATCGTTACCTTTATAATCCTGATCGAATTGGCCCAGATAGTTAAAACTGATCTCAGGCTGAGTCTTTAACTGCACGCCTGCTTTCTCCAGAACATTCATATCTGACAGGTATCGCAAAATACCATAACCGATGCCTTTTTGCGGAATATGACGCAGCCCTTCCTTGACCCGTTTAATCAGCCGAGCGGTATTTCCACCTTGTCCCAGACTTCCATCCAGTACAACCGGAAATTGGCTCGTAAACCAGCCGACTGTGCGCGTAATATCCACGTCGGGTACAACGGCTTCCCGTCCGTGGCCTTCCAAGTTAACCAGCACCCGTTCGGAACCAGACCATTCATACACGGCTTTGCCGAGTGCGGCCAGCAGCAGGTCATTCATTTCCGTGTTATACGCGCGATGAGCTTGTTTGAGCAGCTGCTCGGTTTCCTGCTTCGTCCAGCTGACTGTCACTACCTCGCTGTCTCCAAGCAGAGCATTGTCATTCGCAAAATCCTTCGGCAGAGGCTTCGCGAGGCTGGCTTCCGCCTGTTCGATATGCTGCCAGTATGCAAACTCCCGCTCCATCGTCACACTATTTGCGTAGGCTGACAGCTGTTTGGCCCATACCTGGTAGGAATCTGTTTTATGCGGCAATCGGATGGCTGTGCCTGTTTTACCTGCAACGGCCTGCTCATATCCGGCTGCCAAGTCCTCCAGCAAAATGCGCCATGATACACCGTCCACAACCAAATGATGAATCACGATTAGCAAATGGTCGCCTCCAGCGCAATGGAACAGACCGAGCTTCACAAGTGGACCCTCGCTCAAGTGAATGCTCGCTTGAATTTCACTCGCCTTGGCTTCTACTGCGGTGGATTCATCTTCAACTCCGCTAAAATCTACGATGTCCAGCGTGTATAGCTCGCCTTCCACCACACTGCGGTTCCAAGCGGCATAGCCTTGCTCCGTCTCACGGAATACAGTGCGCAATGCGTCATGATGCTGGACAATACGTTCCATCGTACGGCGCAGCGCGTCGACGTCAAAGCGCCCGGCTCGATACAGCATCATCGCCTGGTTGCTGTGGTGCAGATCAACCGGCTGCTGCTCGAAGAACCACCGTTGAATAGGTGTCAGATCTACCTGGCCTACTGCCTCTTCCTGGCTGGCAATCTTGCCATCTGTACGAAGCAAAGGACTGAGTGACGCTACCGTCGGATTGCTGAACAAATCCTTCATGTCCAGTCGATACCCTGCTTGCAGCAATCGGGATGATACTTGCAATGCTTTGATCGAATCGCCGCCCAGTTCAAAGAAGTTATCCTGCGTGCCTACCGTTTCGGCACCCAGCACCCCGGCCCACACTGAAGCTAAAACCTGTTCTACCGTAGTACGTGGAGCCACATAGGCTGCGCCGGTATGGATGCTTCCTTCCGGTTCCGGCAAGGCCTTGCGGTCGATTTTGCCGTTGCTCGTCAGCGGGATCATCTCCAGTCGCATCAAGCGTGCCGGCACCATATGTGCTGGCAGTCCGGCTTCCAGCTCCGCCTGTACCTCCTCGATCCGAAGCTCCGCTTCTCCCGTGATGTATCCGCACAAATACTTGTGTCCGCGTTCGTCCGTCCGGTCGATGACTACCGCTTGACGCACACCCGGCACCCGCTGGATTGCCGTTTCAATCTCGCCCAGCTCGATCCGATATCCCCGGATTTTGACCTGATAATCCATCCGGCCGATAAAGTCCACATTGCCGTCCGGCATCCACCGCGCGAGGTCACCTGTGCGATACAATCGTTCACCCGGTACATACGGATTCGCTACGAACTTCTCGGCCGTCAGGTCGGCACGGTTCAGGTATCCCCGTGCCACCCCGGCACCGCCAATGCACAGCTCGCCCAGTACGCCGATCGGCACCGGATTCAACTGGCTGTCCACGATGTAAAATCGTGCGTTCAGCCACGCCTGACCAATCGGCACACTGCCGCTGTCCGGCAGCTTCGACAGTTCTTCGTCGTAGAAGCTGGAGTCGATTGCCGCTTCCGTGACGCCATAACTGTTCATAATGCGAATATCCGCACCAAATCGTTCTTGCAGCACCCGGTAATCCGTCACGCTGCAGCTATCCGAGCTGGTGATCAGCAATTCCAGACTGCTCATGTCCAGTCCCTGTTCATGCACATGCTGCATAAACGGTACAATCAAGGCAGGGGTCGATTCGAACACCGTAATCTGATAGTCGCGAATCCAGCCGTATAGACGGCTTGGGTCAATGCGATCATCTTTCGGACAGATGACCATCGTTCCACCGTTATAAAGCGTCCGCGCGATATCCCCGACGAATACGTCGAAGGAGAAGCTTGCCAATTGCAGCAGCCGTACCGGGAACTGGTTCAGACGGTAATCCCGGCGATACGCCGCAGCTGTATTCACCAAGCTGCGATGCTCAATCATGACCCCTTTTGGACGCCCCGTTGTACCGGACGTGTAGATCACATACGCCAGATCCTGCGGCTCATTGATATGTTCCACATCCGTGGCATCCCCGGTGTACAACGACTCATCGTCCAGCGCCAGTACGGTGTGCAGACGCAAGTTCGCTGCGGATTCGGATGCTGCTTCGCTATCAGACTCCGAATCTGATTTCAAGCTTAATCCCTCATTAAGGCTGTCTCTTTCCATCGTTTCAATGCTAACCGCCGTTTCCAGCTCACCCTCAGCCTTTCCTTCGGCCAAAGCCCATCGGCTTTCATTCAGCCATGCTTGGGCACGCTCCTGCAAACCTGTTTGAGTCAGTAGCACCCTAGCGCCGCTGTCCTCCAGCATAAAGCGGATACGGTCAGACGGATAATCCGCATCTAAAGGTACATATGCACCTCCGGCTTTCCATACCGCCAATACGCCAACCAGCATGTCCACCGAGCGCTCGCTCAAAATACCAACAATGGATTCACGCCCAATGCCTTCATTGCGCAATCTACGAGCAAGTTGGTTCCCACGCTCGTTCAGCTCACGGTATGTAAGCTGCCGCTCCTCGTATACAACTGCCACGTGATTCGGCACAAGCTGCGCTTGTTCTTCCACATAGGCGTGGAACAACCCTTCTGATTGCTTTTCATCACTCCATGCAGATACGCCCACTGATCCAAAACCGTCGATGATTTTCGCTTTTTCCGAAGCTGTCACCAACTCAAGCTCATCTACCAGCGCATCTGGTCTGTTAATCGCTTCTTCAATAATATGCAGCAAATGCCCGCGGATTTGCTCTATAGCTGTACGTTCCAATACTCGCGTGTTGTACTCTAAATGGACATGAATTTCATCACCCGGCACAACCGTAATGTTGAAATCATAGTTCGTTTGCTCCGATACGGAAGCATTTGTAATCGTAAAACCATTCTCACCACGGCTACCCATTTGCTCCATACGCTGTTCCACTGGGTAGTTTTCAAACACCATAATATGGTTCACTAGGTCCTGTTTTTGCTCTGTCAGGGCCTGAATTTCATACAACGGATAGGTTTCATAAGCACGGGAAGCCAGTGCCTGCTCCTGTATCTGCTTCATTAACGCAGCAAACGTAATATCTTTCTCACTGTGAATCCGTACAGGAACTGTATTAATGAACAAACCAATCATTTTGTCTATGCCCGGAATATCCGCTGATCTGCCGGATACGACACTGCCAAATACAACATCCCGACTGTTGTTATACCGTTGCAGCACAACGCCCCATGCTGCTTGCAGAAGGGTGTTGACCGTCACTTGCTTTTGCTTAACCAGCTTGTTCATCCGTTCCGTCACTTCGCGGCCCAGTGTAAACGAAAGCTTGTCCGCTTCATATTCTTTAGCGTGACCGTCCAGCTGTTTTGCCTGCGGCAATACCGTCTGCTGCTCGAAACCAGCAAAGTAATCACTCCAGAACCGTTCAGCCTCCGCGTTGTCCTGTCGCTCCAGCCATTCAATATATTCGCTGTATGGCGTTATCGGGACAAGCTCCGGCTTGCGGTCTTCGAGGATGGCAAAGTACGTATTAAATGCTTCCCCCACAACCAGGAACAAGCACCAGCCGTCCATCAAAATATGGTGGAAGCTCCATACAAAACGGTACGACTCCTCGCCTGTACGCAAAACAGACACCCGCATCAGCTCGCCTGAGCTGAAATTAAAGCCTTCGACTTTGTCACGCTCAGCAAAATCAGCAATGTATGCGTCCTGTTCTCCTTGCCCCAGTGAACGTACATCTTCAAAATGGAACCCAGCCGCTTTATGGCGGTACACTACCTGTAAAGGCTGCTCATTCCATCCGCTATAAAAATTCGTTCTGAATATTTGATGGCGATCCACCAGTTGATTTAAGCTTTCGGCAAAAGCCTCCACTTGAAAGCTGCCTTGCAGATCAAATGTCGCCTGCTCAAAGTACGCCCCGGATTTCGGCTCCATTAAGCCGTGGAACAGGATGCCTTTTTGCATGGGTGTTAACGAATAAATGTTTTCCAGTTCTCCCGCAGCAGCCGTCTGCTCTACAATATGATCCAGCTCTCCAGCCGTCAGTCCTTGGAAGGACAAGTCGCTTGGCGTCAGCTCTGGCAACTCTTTTTCCACACAGTGAGCCAATACCTCACGCAAGCTCTCCTGAAGCAGATCAGCCAGCTTTTTGATTGACTTTTTCATGAACGTTTTGTTGCTGTAGCTGATCGTCAGCTCCAGTGCACCGTCCGTGATCATGCCGTTGATATCCAGAGCATACCGCTTGGTTAACGTGTCACTAATGGAAGCTCCGATGGAATAAGGAGACATGCGAAAGGCATTATTCTTTAAATCCTGATCGAATTGTCCGAGATAGTTAAAGCTGATTTCCGGCTCGCTGATAAAAGGGGCTTCCCCTTCCCTGTCAGCAAGATATCTCAAAATCCCGTATCCAATCCCTTTATGCGGCAAACGGCGCAGTCCTTCTTTGACGTTCTTGACACGCCGTCCCACATTCCGATCCTCGCCCATATCGAGTACAACCGGGAATTGGCTGGTAAACCAACCGATCGTCCGCGTAATATCCACATCCGGCAAAATGGCTTCCCGTCCGTGACCCTCCAGATTTACAAGCACCTGACGGATGCCTGCCCACTCCTGAATTGCAGTGCCCAAAGCTGTCAGCAACAGGTCGTTTGCTTCCGTATTGTAGGCACGATGAGCTTGTTTCAAGAATTGTTCCGTTTCTTCTACCGTCCACGCTACTGTCAGTGTCCGATCATCGCGAAGCTGTGGCTTAGCCTGAGATTTACGAGTGTAATCTTTAGGCAAGGATGTCTGACTCTTCCCTGCTTGCTCAATCTGCTCCCAATACGCACGCTCATTCTCCAACGCTCCACTGTTCGCATAAGCGGATAGCTGATCTGCCCACAGACGGAAGGAATCCGTTTTGTTGGGTAAACGGACAGACTCGCCCTGTAAAGCCTGCTCATAACCGGATGCCAAATCCTCTAGTAAAATACGCCAAGACACGCCGTCGACCACAAAATGGTGGATCGCTACCAACAAATGGTCTCCATCGGTGCAACGGAACAGACCCAGCTTCACCAAAGGGCCTTTATCTAGACGGATACTGCTTTGAATTTCGCTGGCTTTGTTCTCCAGCAAATGAGCAAAGTCAGACTCATTTGTAAAATCAACCACTTCGAGGCTGTACAATTCTCCTTCTTGCACGCCACGGTTCCATGCTTCATACCCACCGTCCGCATTTTGGCGGAATACGATGCGCAAAGCATCATGGTGCTCGACAATGCGTTGCAGTGCCTGACGAAGCGCCGTTTCGTCCAATCGATCCTCACGATGCAGCATCAGAGCCTGGTTATAGTGTTCAGGATTGGATGGCTGCTGTTCAATGAACCAGTGTTGAATCGGTGTCAATGCCACGTTTCCACTGACTTCTCCTTGATCGGAAACACGGCTCACCCGCTGCACTCGTCCATTCAGCTCAGCAATCGTCGGATACTGGAATAACTCCCTCATTTCCAGCTTGTAACCATTTTGCAGCAGTCTTGAAGACACCTGGATGGCCTTAATCGAGTCGCCCCCCAGATGGAAAAAGTTATCCAGCACACCAATATGCTCAATACCAAGTACAGATTGCCACACAGACACTAGCGTACGTTCTACCTCATTACGTGCCGCTACGTAATCCTCACCGGAATCCACGCTTCCTTCTGGTTGCGGCAATGCCCGACGATCCACTTTGCCATTTGGTGTCAACGGCAATTGCTCCAACTGCACAAAATATGACGGTACCATGTAACCCGGCAATTCTTGGCTCAAGGCGCTTCGCAGCTCGCTAGCCGCGATATTCGCAAGGGTGACTACATATGCACAGAGCTGCTTTTGCCCCTGCTCATCCTCACGTGCAATGACGACGGCTTCTTGCACCGCCTCCAGCTTCAGCAGCTGTGCTTCCACCTCGCCCAACTCAATCCGGTAGCCCCGGATTTTCACCTGTGCGTCAATCCGTCCTTTGTATTCCAACGTCCCGTCCTCATTCCAGCGCACCAAATCGCCTGTGCGGTAGCAGCGCTCTCCGCTGCGGAACGGGCTGTCTACAAACTTTTCAGCCGTTAAATCCGGACGGTTCCGGTAGCCACGTGCCACCCCGTCGCCGCCGACGATCAACTCCCCCCATGCCCCGACAGGCTGAAGCTGCATGGAACGGTCTACGACATACGCTGTGGAGTTGTGAATCGGACGCCCAATCGGCACCGCTTCCAATTGCACGCTGGCAATCGCATGAGTTGTAGAAAAAGTTGTATTTTCTGTCGGCCCATAGCCGTTAATGATCCGCAGGGACGGATGAGCCTCCAGCACCCGGTTAATGTGCGGTACGGACAGCACATCACCACCGACCAGCAGTTCTTGTACCCCCTCGAACAGCTCCAAGTCCTGCTGAGATAGCTGGTTAAAGAGCGGCGCAGTCAGCCACATTGTCGTGATACCATGGTTGCGCACGGCTGCCTTGAGCTTTGGAGCGTCCAAAATGACATCCTGACTTACCAGCACGAGCTGTCCACCATTCAATAGCGCACCCCAAATTTCGAAGGTGGACGCGTCAAAGACAACGGCGCCAGTTTGCAAAATGCGTGTATCAGCATCTAATTGCGCATAGTTTGTACTTTTCACCAAACGCACGACATTGCGATGTTCTACCATAACCCCTTTGGGCTGTCCGGTCGTGCCCGAAGTGTACATCAAATAAGCTAGTCGGTTTCCAAATTTACGTTCTTGTTCTCCAGCAGTGCTGTCTACGACAGACGAGGATGATTCATTTAAAATCTCATTTTTCAGATTAGTATAATCGGTATAATCCGCATGATAAGCCTCGTTTTGCTCCCAATGTACGGTATTCAAGCCTTGGTCATTCTCTGCCCCGTACACCTTAGCATCGCTCAGATCCAGTACGATTCCGGTGTATTCCTCCAGTTGCTGTTCTGCATGCTGCACCAGCAGCAACTTCGCCCCCGAATCTTCCAGCAGGTAACGGACACGTTCAGCCGGATAATCAGGGTCAATCGGCACATATGCGCCGCCCGCTTTGAGAATCGCCAACATGCCGACAATCATATCCGTGGAACGCTCAGCAACGATACCTACAGTTTGCTCGGCGGTAACACCGTGTCCGCGCAACGTGTGAGCCAGTCGATTTGCTTTTACATTCAGTTCGCCATAAGTTAAACGGGCATTTCCGAACACGACTGCTGTCTGATTCGGTGTACGTTCAGCCTGTTCCTCAAACAACTCATGAATGCCTGCTTCGTGTGGATATTCCACCGCAGTAGCATTGAATACGTCGACGATTTGTGCCCGTTCTTCCTCACTGATCAGCGACAATTCCTGTATCCGCTTGTGTGGGCCCTGCACCATATGCTCCGCCACACTCAAAAATTGTCGAATAATTCGAGCAATTTCCTGTTCACTAAACAGCTCGGTACGATAATCTAGGTACAGCACGAGTCTATCGTCATCCAGCATTTCAACCATGTGAATATCGAAGTCGTTCACCGTATCTCCGCAGAAATCGTTATCTACCTGCTGAATGGCTTCATCAAACCGGGAGAAACTCAATGTACGATACTGGATGGAAGCACCAAACAGACGCTGAATGTCCAGACTGCTTTGCTGTTCACGCAAATCCTGAATAATTTTGTTGTATGGGTAACGCTGATGCCGCAAAATGGACGCCTGCTCCTTCCCTACACCTTGCAAGAAGGTCAGCAGTTCGGATTCTGGTTCGACCAACAGACGCGTAGCCACGGTGCTGACGAACATACCGATGGTATCCTTTTCCTTCTTAGACGTACGGTTGGCATAGAGTGTCCCCACGGTTAGGTCCTGCTCTCCCGTCACTTTATGCAAATAAATATACAGAGCCGCCAGGAAGAACGTGAAAATACTAATTTTATGTTCCTCGCAAAAAGCCGTAACACCACGATACAACTCATGTTCCAGTATAAAGCTCTCCCGGCGTGCAGCTGTGCTCAGTGTCAGCGGGTTATATGATTTCAAACCTGTAGTCTCTGGCAAATCGGCAAACTTTTCTGTCCAGTACGTTTTGTCCTTTTGATAACGGTCTGATTGCTCATAGCTTTGCTCTACCTGGATAAAATCCAGATATGGATTGCCTTTGGTCGGTGCATCTTGACCTGTACCATGCACAATATCCATATAATGTCCGGTGATTTCATTAATGGCCTGATTCATGGACACACCGTCTGAAATAATATGATGCATTTTAAAATTAAACCATGTTTCTTCTGCTGCGAGCTGCAAGATAACAAATCGGTACAGCTGCGAATCCAACAATGAGAATGGCTGTGGATTATGGCGCTTTAACCATTCCTTTGCTTCTTCCGAGGTAACTTGGAGCGTTTCTATACTTTCCGCCGTAAACGGCTCTACATATTGATATGGAATCCCATCCTGAGCAGTGATCTTGATACGGAAAGAATCATTTTGGGCAATCACCCGGTTCATTGCTTGCTGCAAGGCATCTATACGAACAGTTCCCCTGATTTTTACTGTTGCAATAATTGTTGATGTATTCCGATTAGGATACAGAAGCTCCGTATACCAAATCCGTTGCTGTGGCTGGCTTAGCGAAAACAATTGAACATCTTGCTGTGTCATCCGTTTCTCTCCTCGCAAAATAGATATTGGTAAAAAGGAAATTCGCATATTTATGCGGTTTGTTCCTCGGGATGCTTTCGAAATTGAAGCTCATACAGCTCTGCATAATGACCTCCCTCGGCAAGGAGCTGATCATGGGTACCCTGCTCTTTCAGTTCGCCATCGGCAAGGACACAGATCGTATCCGCCCGTTCAATCGTAGACAATCGATGGGCAATAACTAATGTCGTACGATCCTTCATCAGCTCATTTAAGCCCTGCTGGACTTCATATTCCGATTCTGCATCCAAAGCCGAGGTCGCTTCATCCAACAGCAAAATCGGTGCATTTTTGAGCAAAGCACGGGCAATTGCGATCCGCTGTCTTTGACCGCCGGACAAATTGGCTCCGCGTTCACCGACAATCGTGTCGTACCCCTCTGGCAGCTCGCCTATGAAGCCGCTGGCATAGGCTGTTTTGGCCGCAGCCTCTACTTCTTCATCCGTGGCAGCCGGTGAGCCAAAACGGATATTATCCGCTACTGTACCGTGGAACAGCGTAGCCTCCTGTGGTACATAGGCCATTAAATCCCTGACCTCATCCAACGGAAATTCTTCTGCCAAGCGACCACGAACCCGCAGCACACCTTCGTCCGGTGGGTAAAATCCCAGCAACAGCTTCATGACTGTGCTTTTGCCACCACCACTCGGGCCGACAAGCGCGGTTACCTGCCCTTCTGGCACGACCAAGTTTAACCTTTGCAGCGTTGGATGGTCAGGCTGATAGCCAAAGGTGATGTCGTGCAGCTCCAGCGCAGCCGGAGTCTGTTCAATGGCGTGGTCTGAACGCAAGCTCTCAACATCGCCATAGAATCCCCCAGATTCACGGGCTGATAAAGCTGCCGTCTCGGGATCGATAAGCCTAGTCAGCGGTCCCTTCTTTTTAGCCGCGGGGAACTGCTCCTCTTCCTTCGACTCATCCAGAATTTCACGAATACGCGCCAAGCCTGCCAAGGAGTTTTGTAACAGTGTTACAGCCGCCCCTAGCTCCAAAAACACCGTTGAAATACCGGTTTGCAGCTGCACAATCTGTCCCAATACCCCCAGTTCCATTTGCTTCTGCGATACCAGAATCAATCCGGCGACAAGCACACCGCCCAGCGTGATGAACTCTATGACAAAATTGCACATATCCTGCAAGCCCATATGACGTCCCTGCCGAATGCTGATGCGGTTTATGTCCTCGCTTGCATCGTTACAAAGTCCACCTACCTTTGTCCTCAACCCAAACAACTTCACCGTCTGCAAACCGGAAAGCAAATCACTCAATCGTTCCGTGAACCTGCTCATCCGTCCCTGTAACTCTTCACTCGTCTTTCGCATTTTCTTCGCGAAATGAGCGTTTATCCAGGCTGAAGCCAGCCCAAGTAAAACCGCCATAATCCCAAATCGCCAATCCAGAACCATCAAAATGACCAACGAGCCCAAGAAAAGCGAAATTTCTAGTATAATCGAGCGGATATGAACGGTGTAAGCCTGCTCCAGCGCCTGTACATCGTTCGTCATACGGGATACAAGATCACCCGAATGGTGTTTTTCGGCTTTTTCGTACGATAGCTTGACAATGTGGCCAAATAGTTTCATTCGTACATCGGCAATCGCCAGCTTTACACACCGTTTATACATATAGCTGCACAGGGGGGAAATAAGACTTAATGCCAAAAATGTACCACTGACCAAATAGACCGCTCGGTATAGCTCCTGTACATCGCCATTAACCGCAAAATTCAGCAAATAATGCACCACGAAAGAAAGTAAAATCGTGATGCTGGCATTGGTCAGACTATTGCCAACCAGCCCGGTAAAATACCATTTTCGATGCGGCTTCATCAGGGACATCAACTGCTTAAATTCATAAAACCCCTGCTTGAAGGTCACGACGCTCACTCCTTTCCTCAGGCAACGAATTACCGTTTTCCGCCGTATGCTGTTCTTCTTCAAAATTTTTCAAATACAGCTTTCGATACACACCATCACGACCTAGTAATTCCTCATGAGAACCCGATTCCACAATGCTCCCCTGATCGAGTACAATAATACGGTTCGCCTGACGTACGGTTGACAGTCGATGAGCAATGACCAGTACCGTCCGGTTTTGCATTACCGCATTCATCGCATTCTGCACCTGAGCCTCCGACTGACTATCGAGTGCTGAAGTCGGCTCGTCCAATAGAAGCAGCGGAGCATTTTTCAGTAATGCTCTTGCTATAGAAATACGCTGTTTTTGACCGCCAGACAATCCGCCTCCCCGCTCGCTTAACAGGGTTTCATAGCCCTCGGGAAGTTGAACAATAAAATCATGCGCATGTGCCGCTTTCGCCGCCTCGACAATTTCTTCCCGAGTCGCCTCCAGACGTCCATATCCGATATTTTCTGCAATGGTGGCCGGAAAAAGCGACGACTCCTGAGATACCATCGAAATATGACTGCGCAGGCTTGTTAAATTCCAATCTGTCAAACTCTTTCCAAATAGTTGAATGGTTCCGGCATGCTCTCCAGGTTCATTAAATCCGCAAAGCAGCTTGAAAATCGTGCTTTTACCGCCACCGCTGGCACCGACAATCGCCACCATATCCCCTTGCCCTGCCTGGAAGCTGATATCCTTCAGCACTGTGTTCCCTTCATCGTAGCCAAAGGTCAAATGCTCAAAGCTGACTATAGCAACACCATCAACGCCATCATCGCTTTCTGCTCCGCCTTCACTCATTCGGTTGGCTTCCCCATCTGCATCGTCTTCCAAATGAGGCGCCCTATTCTCTCGCCTCTGATCTACCAAGGTCATTTCGCCGTCCTGACGTTCATTCTGCCAATCCAGCACCTCAAACAAATGCTTTGCGGCTCCACCCGCTTCCTTCATTTGCGAAATGATTGTCGGCAGCATGGCAATCGGCTGTAATATGAACGAAATCAGGTATAAAAAAAGTACAATGCCTCCAGCATTCAGCTCTCCTTGTTGTATCAGGTATCCTCCGTATACAATGACCAAAATAATTGGTGTTGCCAGCATCATCACACCTACTGGAGTAATGGCTGCATAGCGCTTTTCTAGCCTTAAGCCGCGCTTGACGACCTCCTCCATAATCACCATATACTTCTTCAACAGCACAGCTTGCATATTGAATGCCTTGACGATAGGGATTCCTCCGATTGCATCTTGCCCCACAGCGTTCAAATGAGCAATTTTCTCCTGAAGATCTGCGGAATATTTTTCAATCGGCTTGCTCATTAGTGATGTTATGATCATTCCTATTGGCATGAGCGCAAGACTTGCCAATATCAGTTTCCAGCTTGTCAGTAAAAGCAATATGAGTGATGCCGTAAACACAAGCGGTAAATAAAACAGATTGGAAAACTGCTGGATAAAAAAGTTCTGTAATACTGCCGTATTATTGGTTAGACGGGATACCAAATCTCCGGTAAATTTCCTTTCCACGCTGGAAACCGGTAAATCGCAAAACTTATGTACGAGATCGCCTCTCAAGTCGCGCAGAGCACTAACACTAAAACGCGCTGAAGCGTACCTCATCACAAACTTACAGGGCATTCCAATTAGCGTCATACCAACAACCAGATAGATCATGTTCTGGGTAGAGGAGAATGTCCCCTGTGCCATTTGCTCAATAGCCTTACCCAAAATAATGTCAATAGCTGCCAAACACAAGGAGGCGATCACCGTTATGAAAACCCATAGATTATACGGCCTTACATAACGTGCGACTCTCCGAAAAGCAGAATTTGATCGAAACAAGGGCATCCCTCTTTTCGTTGCCCACACTTTTTCAGTGGGAACTTTTTATATTGGCTGTGGACGTCGTTGAGATAAACTCTGGGTTTGGATGCATGAGTATCCGTACAGAATAAAATGCGATTTTGAACTATGCTGGAATTTGCATCTTGTTTGTGGGTTGGTTGTCGATTGTTGCTGAGATGGTAATAACGAAGTGTATCGTGATGTGTGGGACATTCAACTCTGTCTGAATCGTGGTTGTAGGGTGCTTGTGTTGTAAGCTGTATGAGCTGCCGCCGCGTGGGCCATCGGCGAGGATGTAGAAAGAATGTTCTCGACTGCGCTCATAACTTCTTGTTCTTGTTCATGGATGAAAAAGTGATTACCTTCGAACATCTGAACATCCATAGGTGATGTCGTATGCTGTTGCCAGGCATGGAGTGAATCTGTGCTAACCTCAAAATCCATCATTCCGCCTAAAACGGTCATCGGACATACCAGTGGATTTCCCGGCTGATAAACATAAGTTTCACATACCTTAAAATCTGCACGCAGACGAGGCATAATAATTTGCATCAATTCTGCATTTTGCAGCACCTCTTCAGGTGTTCCCTGCATCAAACGAAGCTCTTCGGTGAAAGAATCGTCTGCTAAATCATGGAGTCGTTTTTTGGAGTATGGAAGATGTGGTGCGGATTTACCAGATATGATGATATGCACAGGTAGCTTTCCAGTTTTGCTGTACAACTGTCGTGCTGTTTCAAATGCAATCAGTGCACCCATACTGTGCCCAAAAAAAGCGAACGGCTTATGCATGTATGGGGCCATAGCGGGAATCAACGATTGAACGATGTCCTGAAGAGTATCCATTGGAGCTTCTGTTGAGCGGCTTTCACGTCCTGGAAGTTGTATAGGCAACACGTTAATATCAGGCGCGAACCTAGACTTCCAAGAGTTAAATATGTAAGCGCCACCACCAGCGTAGGGGAAGCAAAATAGTTGGAGCTTCGCAGTCGGTTGGACCTCTGTTTTTGCGAACCAAGATTGTGATCGAGTTGTCAAATGAATTCCTCCATCCTCTATGCAGTTCATAATTTTACAGTAAATCCTTATATCTCTTTTTTTCTTCCAACACTTTCTAACTGTTTTTAAATATACAAACTTTAAAACCGCTTGGCATGGGACAAAAGGGCTAAATTGATGGAGCTCATAAAAATAAAACAAAATCCATATTATGTTATTTGTTTCCAAACTTCAAAAGCAACAATTTCACTTTTTGTATTAGTTATCTGTCAATCATGATCTGTTAATTTAGTTTAAAACGAAATTTTTGGTTTTCACGAATTTTGTAAAACTAAACTCATTATGATTTACATTGAAGCTCCAACCCCTTATCCTACAACAATTTTATCTTTACATGCCATTAACATAAATGTAACAAATTCAACCTGATATCATCCGACAAATTCCGCCTTTTTCCGCAACTCTCTTTAACCTCCTAAATAAAGGATCGAATTTGTATCAAGCTCACATAAGCCAAAATTAATAACTCTTTAATTTTGTAATAAATATTGTTATTTCATAGTCCTAAAGGATCATATTTTGCATATTTTTTTCTGACTCTTCGTCTAAAAAATTCAGTTCGGATTGAGTTTTTCTCTCCCAAAGCTATGAATTTTCTTTTCAAACTCTAATAGAAACGTTTCTATCTCGCTTCAAAAGTACCTGTTCTCTAGAAATTTATAGCCTTACTTTTAATCTTCCCCCTCAAAAAACAGTAACGGCAAACAGCAAGGCTCCCTGTTGTTGGAGACTTGCTGCTTTATAAATTTCATTATGTTTGACTTCACTATCGGTCGATATGCAGAGTGTTGTAAGCTTTATTGTAGTTATCCCCCAATCATATTAATTTAGTGGAATGGAGTATATGTATGGGTTTCTTGTATATTTTCCAAAACGCGAAAGCCTTATGGTATACAAAAAGAGCACAGCCCATTAAGGCTGTGCTCTTTAATCT
>NZ_JBBOTK010000011.1:0-147097 GCF_038005565.1 Paenibacillus sp. FSL R10-2748 | reverse complement strand
CGTACTCACTCGTTGTTCAGTTTTCAAAGATCAATCATTTCCGGACATATCAACACCCGGAATATTAATATATCATACTTTGGCGATTCATACTACTGGTAAATAATACCTCACAGGTGATCCTTTGAATTTTTGAAGTCCATCTAAATATTACATCACAGCCTATCTTACGGCCGGATAAATAATATATCATTTAGATTTGCTGATTACTACATGAAAATTACACCAATTAATAACCAAGTTATCAAAATCAGTTCTATTACTTTACTGCTCATACTTTCGAATTTGCTATTCTTCATTTCTACTATATGATGCCTCCCCCTTTCAGTTCCAAAAGGGGGGATTAATATTGAAACGTTCCAATAATAATTTACAAACATTTTGGAACGTGAAATAAACTAATTTAGAACCGTTCCTAAAAGTATACTTTTTAGAACAGGTGAAACTAACAACAGCAGTGCCTGTTTGGCACTGCTGTTCCTTAACTTCTCATTTTTCAATTTCAAAACCGGTTACCCTTCACAAATCACTGCTTGTTTTATTCCTTGCCTCCATAAACTCTTTTTAATTCCTCTTCCTTCATGTTGAACGAATGGATTTCTTCAGGAAATTGTTTGGTTCGCACATCTGCTGCATAGGCCTGAATGGATTCTGATATAGAAGCATCTAGTTTTTGATAAGACTTCACAAACTTGGCCACACGTTCAACACCGTAGCCTAAAATATCATGGTAAACGAGAACTTGAGCATCCACATTCAAGCCAGCTCCGATCCCGATTACAGGTATAGTCAAGGACTTGGCAACCTTTTCAGCCAGCTGCTTCGGCACGCATTCCAACAATAAAGCAAAGGCACCGGCAGCTTCGCACTTTCTCGCATCTTCCAGAAGACGTTGAGCAGATCGGGCATCTTTCCCCTGCACTTTATAGCCACCTAAGACACCGACAGACTGCGGCGTCAGGCCCAAATGGGCACAGACAGGAATTCCGGCTCTCGTCAATGCAGCAATATGTTCGATAACCTCACCGGCTCCTTCAAGTTTTACAGCATGGGCACCGGCTTCTTGGACCAATTGGCCGGCATGGATTAAGGTGTCCTTCACCGTAAGGTGATAACTTAGAAAGGGCATGTCCGCCATAATAAATGTGTTCTTTGCCCCTCGCTTAACTGCTTTAGTATGATGAATCATATCTTCAAGCGTAACCGGGACGGTGGAATCGTAACCCAGTACCACCATCCCGAGAGAATCGCCAACCAAAATGATATCTACGCTACCCTGTTCTGCGTGCTTAGCAGAAGGATAATCATAGGCAGTCAGCACAACGATTTTTTCTTCGCGCTGCTTCATGTTTATAAAATCCACGGTTTGCTTCATGAATATTCTCCTGAAAATGAAGTATTGAAGTTAGGAAGCAAGTTCTTTCTTGGGTAATAGATAAGTCATTATAACGGCCAAAACCAGAAGAAAAATAGCCGCGTAAAATGCGCTGGAATAGCTGTTATGATGAGAATATAGTAACCCTGGAATATACGACCCTAAAGCTGAACCTACCTGATGCCCCAAAAATAACCATCCAATAATAAATCCTACCCGATGTTTGTTGAAATGCTTGGTAACCAGCAGTTGAGTAGGCGCTACTGTTGCAAAATCGACTAATCCAAATACTGCCGCGAATATAAGCAGCAATACCGGTTCGTGACTGACCAGTAAAAGAATTAAAGACAGACTGCGAACACTATAAAAGAAAATCAGCATTCGACGACTGCTCCAGCGATCGGCCAAATATCCTGACAGTATGATGCCGGCAATGTTAAAAGCGGCTGAGATACTGACCGCACTCCCGGTGACTTGAGTTGAGAACCCATGGTCATGTGCGAAAGGAATCAAGTGGGTATCCATTAATCCCGTAGTTGTAAAACCGCAGATGACGAATGGCATAATAATGAACCAAAACTTATAATCGGCAAAAACACTCCATAGGGAAGAATTTTTGTTTTCAGCTACGGTATCGCCTTGTTCATTGACGCCGCCATACGGCGAAAGATTTTTATCAGCAGGTTGATTTCGTAATAAAAAAACAACCACCGGCACGACTAAAAGCAATAAAAACAATCCCAGTACGACAACCGTCCCTCGCCAGCCCATAACTTGAATGAGCAAAAGAGAGCCCGGAACCATGATCATTTGCCCGACTCCGAAACCCGCTTCCACGATCCCCAAAGCAAAACCGCGCTTAGCTGTAAACCATTTCGTCACGATTGCTGCAGCTGCTACATTGGAAGCTCCCCCTACGCCTAAGGAAACAAAGAAACCATACAATAAAAATAACTGCCATGATTGCTGAGTCATAGCAGTCAATATGACGCTTACTCCAACTAAAGCCGTGCTCCCTATCACAATCATTCTCGCGCCGTATCGATCGATTAGTCGTCCCACAACAGGTTGAGAAAGGCCATACACGATAAAACTGACGGTCGAAATCAAAGAAGTCATACTTCGGTCCAGGGAAAATTCGTTCTCCCATGGAATAATAAATGCGCCAAAAGCCAATCGCACGCCTTGGACAGCAAACAGCGCAAAGAACGTGGCAAATAGTACAATCCATCCATAATGCAATTTCATTTCAGGATACTCCTCTACTCAATACATACGAATAAAAAAAGGTCTGAACTGCTATTTTAGTCCGTTCAGGTTTTTTTATAGGTGATCGAGATGCAGTTCAGATGTAGCATAGAGAACTGCTGTACCGCCCATCACGACTCTGTCGCCTTCCAGACGACAATACAAAGTGCCTCCTCTAGGGGACGCCTGCCGAGCCACCAATTCGTTCTTCCCTAATCGTCCTGCCCAGAATGGAATCAAATTACAATGAGCCGAACCGCATACCGGATCTTCGTTGACATTAAGTTTTGGGAAAAAGCTTCGCGAGACAAAGTCGAACTGACTGCCTTGAGATGTCACATTGACCCCTAGCCCATCCGGCAGCTGTTTAAGCTTCGAAAAATCCGGGGTTAACTGACGAACTTGATCCTCGTTTTCTAATAGAAACATCAGATCACGACCTAAATAGGTTTCTATAGGAGTGACTCCGAGCGCATCGACCATATCCTGAGTCAAAGCAAAAGATTCCGGAAGCCGATTCGGGAAATCCAATTCAAACAGATTTTGTTTTTTCAAAACAGTCAGGATCCCGCTTAACGTATGAAAAACAAACCTGTTGCTGTTTGGCTCATAAAACTGGGCGAGAATAAAAGCAGTAGACAAAGTCCCATGTCCACATAGCTCAATCTCTGCTGCCGGTGTGAACCATCTTAACCGATAATCTTCACCTTCTTTAACAGCGAATGCCGTTTCAGAAAGATTATTTTCGGTTGCGATGCTTTGCATCGTTGCTTCCGGAAGCCATTCTTCCAAAATACATACGCCCGCAGGGTTCCCTTCGAATACCTTTTCCGCAAAAGCATCTACTACATAGTATCTCATCCTTCTCCTCCTTTTTTCGCTAATAACACTTAAAGTGTTATGTTATGATGAAACAATGTAGACATTATAAAGGACTTATATGTATAACAATCAACTAGATGATATAACACTTGAGGTGGTTTCGTATGCACATCTATATTCAGCGAAACAATGGGATTTCAATTACTCGGCAAATTGTGCTGGCCGTGATTGATCAAATTTTATCCGGTTTCCTGCAGGAAGGTGAAAAATTGCCTTCTGTTCGAGTACTCTCCAAGCAGCTTAATGTCAGTTTATTAACAGTAGTCAAAGCATATCGCGAATTAGAGCAGCAAAATTTTCTTTATTCCGTACAAGGCAGCGGGACATTTGTCCGTAAAAAAAACAATGATATTGAGACTG
The DNA here is from genome assembly GCF_038005565.1 of Paenibacillus sp. FSL R10-2748. Classification (NCBI taxonomy): domain Bacteria; kingdom Bacillati; phylum Bacillota; class Bacilli; order Caryophanales; family Paenibacillaceae; genus Paenibacillus; species Paenibacillus sp. FSL R10-2748. Next base: position 143,232 of record NZ_JBBOTK010000011.1, on the reverse strand, counting down.
CCTGCATCGAAGAACCATTAACTCAGGACTGGCAATTGTCGGTTCCGGATTATTTACCGCGCTCCCAACTCGCTCAATTTCATCATGTGCCGCAAAAAATTCACTTGGCTTCTTCCATGGTCGATCCCGAATTGCTTCCTAACCAACATTTGAAAACGGCGTTTGAACACTTGATTCAAGAAGATGGAACCTTTTTATCGCGATACGGTCATACTCAGGGCGATCAACAACTTAGGCTCGCTATGCAGCAATATTTAAGCGGTCTAGGCGTTTACACGCAAATTGAAAATTTGTTGGTCACGAACGGTTCGCAGCAAGGAATTGACTTAATTGCTCGAACATTCGTAGGTCCTGGGGACGTTGTGATTCTTGAAGCTCCGACATATCCCGGAGCTATCGATATTTTCCGAAATCGAGGCGTTACGATTCTAACCGTTCCTCTCGACCAAGAAGGAATGCGTTTGGATATTTTGCAGCAATTATTTGATAAACATCATCCTAAACTTATTTATACGATTCCGAATTTTCATAATCCGACCGGTGTCTTAATGAGCCATAAGCGAAGAAGGAAACTTCTGGAAATGGCGCAAAATACACAAACACTTATTATCGAAGACGATCCTTGGGGCGAAATCTATTATGATCAGCACCCCCCTGCTCCAATTAAAAGCATGGATGAATATGGACATGTTATTTATTTAAAAGGATTGAGTAAAATATTGGCACCCGGCTGTAGGATCGGCGTTTTATCGGCTTCAGGTTCTATTTTCAAGCGAGTGTTAGCTGCAAAAGCTAACGCGGATTTAGGTACTCCATTGGTGACTCAAAAAATACTGCTTCCTTTTCTCGAGCCTTCGATTGTAGAAAGTCATATGCAAAACTTAAGAACGACACTGAAAATAAGACGCGATTTAGCGCTTGAAATTCTGTCAGAGCGCTGCCCGAAAGAAGTGTCTTGGATGGTGCCACAAGGAGGACTTAATCTGTGGCTTAGCTTTCCGGAATGGGTACAATCGCATCTTGTTCTAGCAGAAGCCAATAAAAAGGGAATTTCCTTTTTGCCGGGATCCTCCTGCTTCTCTGTTGAACATGAGAATCATCATATCCGATTAAGTTTTTCGTTCGTCAGTCAGGAATTGCTTCGTGAAGGCATAACGACGTTATGCGAAATTTTAGCGGGCATCATTTTAAGTAGAAAAAACTCGCATTCCTCTCCTTATTTTTAAATATCCTTGGGCCGCCTCGAAAAGAAAACACAAAGAAGACTGCCTGAAGCTTACTTCAGCAGTCTTCTTTTATGATCCCACCTATCGGTTTTGTCATGCATCCATAAATCCGGTTTTATCGGCTTCGGTAATAGCTCGAATCACTCGGCAGGGATTACCGGCAGCTATAACATTAGCCGGGATGTTTTTAGTTACGACACTCCCGGAACCAATGATCGAATTGCTACCGATTGAGACTCCAGGATTAATATGAACACCGGCGCCGATCCATACATCGTCTCCTATGGTTACTGGTTTCGCATAACAACCACCATTTCTGCGTTCAACGGCATCTGTTGCATGATTCGCGCAATAGATTCCAACTCGAGGCCCGAACAAAACATCATTACCAATCATAACTTCCGCGCAATCCAAAATCACGCAATCATAATTTGCGAAAAAGTGATTGCCAATCGTAATGTTGAACCCAAATTCACAGCGAAAATCATTCGCAAAATGGACGTCTTCTCCGCATTTCTCTAGCAGCTTGTCTAAGATTTCTTTTCTTTCCTGCTTATCATCGCTGTTATTGTACAGCTTGGTTAATTTAGACGCTTTGTGTCTTGCAGCACTACATGCCTCCGAATAATCGTTGTACAATTCTCCGCTTCTCAATTGCTCTTTTAAAGTCACTCAAGCACTCCCTTTCGTCTGACTTTATACCTAACATTCTTTTTATTATCTAATATTATATGACTTATAATAACTTATATAAAAATAAGGATCAAGTTGCCAAATCTACCACACAACTCGATTCGAGTTAACAATTTAATGTATAATTGGTAAAAAAAGTTAAAGTCGATGCAGCATGGAACAACTTCATCGGTCTCTAACATTACCGGTTTAAGCGTGGCGACTTGCGGAAACGTCATCAAATCTCTTGTACAAACCGGAGAAATCATTGAAGTAGAAATGGTTGAATCTCACGGTGGCCGGCCAGACGTTATAAGTACAATGCCAACCATTCGTATGTTATCTGCTTATATGTGAAAACAGAAGGATGCCTCCATTCTCTTACGTACAGGATCGTCAACCTTCTGGGCGAGAGTAACGCAAAATTATGATGAAGATCAAACATGCGCGATCGTGACCTTTCCTAAAGATAATTTCCCTGGTTCGGGTTTCATTGTCGACGGATATCTTTTAAAAGGAAACACGGAATAGTGCAACCCCAGTTGGTACTTTTATATAGCCTAATGGCGGCAGAGAATGTGAATTTTCATAATATATCCGCGTTAACGACCCGATTGTGTTAGTAAGCCAATAAAGCTTCGGCAATTATGTGCCTTCCAGCATGACGGATCGTTATGATGCGTTTGTTCATCTCGACCGGACCATCTCCCTTCAGCCACTGCCTATCCTTCATCCGGTTACAACGGATGCTTTATTTTCAGAGTAACAGCTCGCAAGAACCGTCTGTGGGATACAAGGTAGCTGGTAATAGTTTACCGTCAGGCTCCGGATTATAATTATATGACTGGCTCCAATATAAAACAGCGGCAGGCTCGGACTTTGTTTTTATCAGTCTGAGCCTGCCGCTGTTTTATTGAACTAACGTGTCCCTTTAATTCAATAAACACTTCCTGATTTTTGGTGAAAAGCGTTAATCTTCTTTTGATGGGCGGTACGTCAATTCAACTGCTCCGAATGTAAGGTCTTGGTATAGACATGCTTAAGAGACATCATGTTGATGTTATCTGTAAACAAACGCTTTTCACTCACCCGCCGCTTCCAAGCACCAAGATGTTTCTTCCGGGTTGCTCTTAAGGTTCAAAACTTCTTATCACCTCATTATAATACTTTGATTCAAGAGATACCCAATCTATTCACGGATGGTTCTCACCTGTGACAAAACTGTCGGATGCTGGTTGCTAGTTCTTCCGCATGAGTAAGGACAAGCATATGATCAGCTCCTTTGATTTCGGCAAACCTACAGGCAGAAGATTATAAATTCACTAACAATTTAGGGTAAACATAACCTAATTGAAACCGCCCATCCAATAACCGGATGGGCGGTTTTTACATACTACTTTCCTGCTCCTTTATCACCTGCTCCACCCCCAACAGAATCAGCCTCAACCCGAACTCAAACGCTCCGTCGGTCCCCATCAGCTCGAACAGCCCGTTCGTGAACATCCTCCGGAATAGTCCTACTTCTGTCTCGCTCATGGAGTCCAGAAGGTGAATTATCTCTTCACCCGGAAGTGCTCCCTTGTTGTCCTTATCCTTAAGGATAGCGGAGATATTACGCTCATGCTGATAATCGTCTAGGACAAAGTAGGAGACATAGTTCACAAGTGTAGTAACCACTTGTAATTTCTGCTCTTGCTCAAGCGGCGCCGACTCCACGCAGAGCAGCATACGGTTGGTGAATCGGATGATGTCCGGTTCGTGGGGCAGCGTCATCATCATGAGCTGCGTGGAGCAGGGGTACCGATAGAGCACACTCCGCATCGTTACGGCAAGCCCCGTCAGTTGCTCCTTCCAGTCCCCCTCGGAATGAAACTCCTCCAGAATCGTTTTCGATACCTGGTTGGTCAGACGCTGATAGAGATTCTGCTTGCTCTTGAAGTACCAGTACAAAGAGGGAGCTTGAATCCCCAGCCGATCGGCCAATCGTCTCATACTGAATTTCTCGATACCCTCCTCACCAAGAAGCTCCCACGAGATTTCCAAAATCTTATCCTCCGAAATTTGAGGCTGCTTTTTTTTCATCGGTCTCCGCCCTTTTATCTAACAGTGTAAGTTTATGCTTTACAGGTTCATAGGTTCATGATAACATCTAACACTGTAAGGCACAAACTAACAGTGTTAGACTGAAGGACAAAATAAATAAAGAAAGTAGTGACCCGCATGGATGCAGAAAATCTCCATTACTTTGAAAAAGCACCGGTTGCCAAAGCCGTAGCTCACTTCGCTATACCCATGATGCTAGGCACGTCAATGAGTGTCATTTATTCCATCTTGAATGCCTTTCTTATTGGCACACTGGGCAATACTGCCATGTTAACCGCACTCGCACTAACTTTGCCGTTATTCGCGGTGATTATGGCGCTAGGGAACTTGATCGGCATAGGTAGCGGTACATTCATCTCCCGTTTGCTTGGAGAGAAGAAATATGATGATCTAAAGCATGTGTCTTCATTCGCCTTTTACAGCAGTTTAGTTCTCGGTCTTATCGTGATGGCTGTTGGCCTCCCGTTGATCGATCCAATCGTTCAGGGTCTGGGGGCAACGTCTGAATCCTTCGGATTTACAAAGGACTATGTGACGATTATGCTTATTGGTTCACCATTCGTCATATTATTCTTCACGCTGGAGAATATCGTGCGCTCGGAAGGTGAAGCAATCACGTCGATGTTGGGTATGATTGTCAGTGTTGTAGTAAATATTATTCTCGATGTGCTAGTCATCTTTGTCTTCCATTGGGACGTGATCGGCGTTGCGTCGGCTACGGTCATCTCTAACTTGGTTGCGAGTGCATTTTACGCCTTCCATATAGGATATAAGAGCCAATTCTTAACCGTCTCGATAAAATGGTTTAAGGCTACCAAGGAAATTCTGAGCAATGTATTCAAAATCGGAGTTCCCGTCTTTGTTATGAGTGTCTTCTTGGGTGCAATGTCGCTCATCCTTAATCTTTTTCTTACCGAATATGGGGATCAGGCTGTAGCGGGTTATGGAATTTCATCACGTTTATTGCAATTTCCTGAGTTTATTGTGATGGGCCTATGCGAGGGAGTCGTGCCGTTGATTGCCTTCTCTTTTACAGCGAATAAATTACGCATGAAGCAAACCATTGGATTCACGATTAAAGCTATTGGGGCGTTAGCAGTCGTGTTCGGTGTTATTGTCTATCTGATTTCCGACCACTTAATTGGTTTATTTACGAGTGACCCGCAATTAATTGAAATGGGTAGCTACATTCTACATGTGACGTTCTTATCCTTGTTCATTACAGGAATGACCTCGCTGTTTACGGGGATCTTTCAAGCAACCGCGCAGGGAACTGCCGCGTTTATTATGTCAGTTATTCAAGGAGCCACTCTGATTCCTGTGTTATATATTTCCAATCAAATGAACGGCTTTCACGGGGTAGTCTGGTCGCTCGTCATTTCGGATGCCGTCGCGTTCCTTGTTGGTGCCATTATGCTGTATGTTCTGCGAACCAAGTTGCAGCCGGATTTAGATAATTTAGTACAGTAGAAACCATATAACACGCAAAAAGGCAGGATAAGGACACTCCTCAATCCTGTCTTTTTTAGAGTGAACTCTAGGTAAATAGTGACTTTATTCTTTTTTTGAGAAAAAGACAGCCCTTGACGGCCCGCAATTCGCCTCCAGCAGCGTCGAAGGCCGTTCGCCTAGCAGGTAACGGCCTGCAACGCATCCGCACTGACGGATAGACTGGAGGAGAGCGGTCATCGGCCTGTCTACAATGCTTAGAGATCGGTGTTTCCTCCATGGATCAATTCGTGTACATCCTATCAGACAGCTTTCAAAACCCGTTTATCCCGTGAGACAGTCCCAACCGCGCCTGTTCGTTGAACAGCTTGCAGTTGAGTGGTTACCACACCGTTACGTCAGAGCTCCCACTACTCTGATACCCCTCTGTTGCTAACACCTGGTAAGACCAGCTATTCCCCAGATTCATTCCTTTGCTCGCCCATGCTTTCACGTGGTTGCTGAAAGTGATCGTGGAGTTGCCCCCGGTCGGTCTCTTCGACTGTCGAACACTCCAGTACTGAATAAACGTCGTTTTTTGGCCTTCAATGGAAGGTGCGTCGTATCGCATTGTTGTGTAGATGTCATATGTGCCCCCATCACTGGTCACCGTACCTTTATACGTTCCGGTCGGTCGATAAGTCCCCCAGCTATCAACGACGTAATATTCGATGAGTGAGTTTCTCGTCCACCCGTAGAGAGCCAAATATCCATTACCGGACGGCGCCCAGACACCGGCATTGTAGTTAATCGTTCTGTTTGGCGATCCAGTAGTCCAGCCTTTGCCGACAACAAAATTCCCGGTATCCTTCCATGTTACGCTGTAATTACCGCCTGATCCATTAACAGCATTGACCGTCCCACCGCCATCAGTCCAATTTTGCCAATAGTCTGTCGCTGCACTTGAGGTTGTTGCAAACAACCCAAAACTCATGGAAGCTGCAAGAACTACCGTCATCATTTTCTTACTAAACTTAAACATACTTTCCCTCCTAAAATTATTTTTGTATTTGCCCCATGCACCTGCTTGTTGGTTGATCCTCTTTGCAGCATCTCTTATCCGTGCCATATCGCGTCTTTTAACTTTTACCTCCTTTCTGAGTAAATTATAAAATGATAGCGTTTACATAAAAACCTATAAATTAAAGCTTTAACTCTATTATGTTTAGCTTTCTTTGAATTTTAATGAAGCCGCCGAGGGAATATAGGATTAGGTAACGTTAGAAGAAGGTCTTGGCTGCTTTTAATTAATTCGAGCAATATGCAAATCTATTTTTTATGTAGGATTTTTCCAATGTCTATTTTAAGGGGTGCAATTCAGTATAAAAAAACTGGGGTTTGAGATCGAAGGCATATTAAAAAAGGACAAAATTCTATCCGACTGTAAGTACCACAACACAGTTATGATGGGACGACTTAATGAATAATTCCAGCAAAAAAGCTCCTGTGAATCATCACGGGAGCTTTTTTGCTGTGCATGTTATGCCTTTTTACCTGTAACGTTTAGGATTATCTGTCTGATCAAGAATAAAGTCGATACTCACCTTGTGGAAATCCGCCAATTTGATCAAGACAACACTTGGAACGTCCAGATTCCCATTTTCATATCGGGAATAGGTTGTTTGTGAGATACCTAAGAAGTCGGCCATGCTCTGTTGTGTTAAGTCTTTGTCCTCACGTAAATTGCGAATTCTCTTATACACTGCTCATCACCCAAGCAAAGTTTACGACATGCAAAAACAATATATTGATTTTTATGCGTTTTTCGCATAAAGTTTATTTATCTTCGACTATACCTTAAAATCTTGAGTCGCTCATTTATATGCAAAAGCTCTAATAGAGACATACGGATTCTCCTAAATTCGTTTTATTAAAGTGAATATTCCCCAACGAAGCGTATAACAGAATATTGAAATAAAGCTCCTGCGGTCATCATAGAGCTTTATTTTGCATGCTATTCTTTTTACCTGTACAACGTTCAGGATTATCTGTCTGACCAAGAATAAAGTCGATACTTACCTGGTGGAAATCTGCCAATTTGATTAAGACAACACTTGGAACGTCAAAGGTCCCATTTTCATATCGAGAGTAGGTCGTTTGTGAGATATGTAATAATTCAGCCATGGTCTGTTGTGTTAAGTCTTTGTCCTCACGTAAATTGCGAATTCTCTTATACATTACTCATCACCCAAGCAAAGTTTACTCCATGCGAAAACTGCATATTGATTTTTATGCGTTTTTCGCATAAGATTTATTTAAAGAGTACAACAAGTGGAATAAGAACGAAGTGGGCGGAATGGTGCTGTACAAGCGATAGCGTTCGCCTTTGTGGCCGGATTTCAACCTTCTTAGCTTTGATTAAGAAAGCCGGGCACAACAGCGATGGGAAGCACCATCCGACCGCGTAGTGGCGCCGTATGTACATCTTTAGCTCAGTATTCATAAGGAGGCATGATGAAAATGATATTGGAGGATATGTATTATGGGAATTGGCGTCCCAGTGAACAAATAAAGTCAACCGACCCTGAGTCTGAAAAAGTGAATCAAAAAATCAGTGAGTATATGGAAATGCTGAAGAATAAACTACCAGAAGACGATTTTGAGCAAATTGAAGTCTTGTTTGATTTATTAAGTGAGTCAACTTCCCTACACTCCGCAGCAGCGTTCATCCATGGATATCGAACAGGGACTATGACAATGATTGAAGTATTTAGAGAGGTTTATAATTAGCAACCATCCATGTTTAATTTTTTGTAGGCTAATGGTGTCATGTTCATCGCTTTTCTGAATCTTTCTATAAAATAGCTCGTACTGTTAAATCCAACCCTATATGCAACTTCTGTAACGTTAGATTCTACTTGTTGCAATAAGACTAAACTTTTTTGAATTCGATAATCCATCACATAATTCAACGGGGTTATCTTTAAAAAACGCTTGAAATACCGGCAGCATTCAGAACGGCTCAATTGACCCGCTTTTGCAATATCATCTAATGTGACTTTTTCAGCATAATGCAAATAGATCCAGTTTAACATTTGTTTGATCCGTTGACTCTTTACCATTTCCATCTGGTCGTATTCTAATTGAAAGCCATTAATGACTAGGTTTTTCCAAATCATTGTTAAGTGCATGGTAATATCCATCTCAAAGTATAGTGATTTTTGTTGAATACATTGATTCATTTTCAAAATGGCATCTAAAATGTTTTTCCCCCAAAGCTCGTCAGAATCTATGTATACATAAGGTAAATTAGTCGCTTGAATATATGGGGCTACATAGGGTGTGTAAAGCTCTTGTGATAAAACGAAATGAGGAGAAACATTTAAACAGACATAGACGCAACCCGATTCATTCTGATCTTCCGCCATATGTAGGCAGCCACTATTTATAAATAACCCATCACCTTGTCGTACGATTCGTTTATCCTCATTTATTTGAAAGATCGCTTCCCCTTTTACAACCAGAACAAATTGAATTTCATCATGCCAATGAAGTGGTATATATCCATGTATATTTTGGTTAATCGTTGTTTCATAACACGCAACCGGTAGTACGATCGTCCGATGTTCGGTTAGTTCTTTTAAGTTTTGGTCAATCATGAAATTTTTTATTTGCAAATCATCACGACCTCAATATATTTATATTTTATCATCAAATTCAAGTATAATTTTAAATATTTTTCACCTATTATAACACTATTATTATATTTCAAGGTGGAGAATATTCATGGATAAATCAGCTAGAACAACAGGATTATTGCTTGTTATCACAGGAGCTATATTTTGGGGGATCAGTGGTACCGTTGCAAAAAAACTCTTTCAACAAATCGATGTAAATTGGCTTGTAACCACACGCTTGCTCATAGCTGGTGTTTTACTCTTGACCCTTCAATTTTTATTAAAAGACCGTACACAAATATGGGGTGTATGGAAAAATAGAAGGACAGGTTACCAACTCATTATCTACGGTTTGGTTGGTATGCTTTCCGTTCAATATACGTATATGGCATCGATCAAAAGTGGTAATGCTGCTGTTGCGACACTATTACAGTATTTAGCACCTATAATGATTATTATCTATTTAATTCTGCGAAAGCACATTGTCTTCACACGAAAGGATTTATCAGCTATTTCCCTTGCTTTAGTGGGTTGTTTTTTCTTATTAACAAACAGCTCCATATCTCAACTATCCGTTCCGAAGATCGCAATCGTTTGGGGTCTTTTATCAGCGATAGCCCTGGCTTTTTATACCTTATACGCAATTCCTCTTTTAAAGCAGTACGATTCCCTTGTTATAGTCGGTTGGGCGATGGTCATCGGCGGTTTTGGACTAAGCTTGATCCATCCACCTTGGCAGATGGACTTTAAAAGCTTGACACTAGAAACCTATTTATATCTAGCATTCGTTATCATATTCGGCACAATGATAGCATTTTGGTTCTATATAGAAAGCTTACAAAGTCTTTCACCAAAAGAAACAAGCTTTCTAGGTAGTTTAGAACCCCTAGCTGCTGTTTTAACAACTGTATTTTGGTTAAAAGAGCCTTTTGGGGTTTTCCAATGGATTGGTGTATTATGTATCATCGGACTGATATTATTATTGGCATTCAATAAAAAGTCTTCTCCAAAAAAACATTCAAAAAAAGATAAAAAGCCCCTCAGAGTCAGCTAATTCTGGGGGATTACAGTAAACTACCGATTAATTTAAAACTTTAAAATTCGTTAAACCTCATGCAGCTACTGCTGAATATATATCTCTATTTTCTTCAATTAAAAGCTTTACACGTTCGATTTTGCAGTTAAGAAAGTATGGGTAGCGACGAAGGCCGTTCGTCTGACAGGAAGCGGCCTTGCAACGCACCCGGACTGACGAATAGAACTGGAGAGGGACGGCCATCGGCCTGTCTAATCCTTAGAGATCGGTGTTTCCTACATGGATCAATTCGTGTACATCCTATCAGACAGCTTTCAAAACTCGTTTATCCCGTGAGACAGTCCCAACCGTGCCTGTTCGTCGAACAGCTTGAGGTTGTTGCAAACAACCCAAAGCTCATGGAAGCTGCAAGAACTACCGTCATCATTTTCTTACTAAACTTAAACTAGCTTCCAGCAACAGGCTGAATCCCCACACCCCGTGATGAGGCGGAAGTTAAAACGATAACTCGGCAATCGCTCCCACTTATCGTTCATTTGAGGATCACGCCCTGTAAACCGCTCGGCAAAATAATAAATTAACGGCCGTCTAAAGAGCAGTGAACCCAGAAGCACAGCGATGACGCCGAGAATCAATCCAAGAAAAATGAAGCCTGAAAATGCATCTGCTTTGCGTGTTCGTATCAGGCAGTAAAGCGACGTAACATACCTTCGGTAGGTATGTAAAGAAGCATAGACAATCGCCTTCATGTTGTTGTTACATAGTTCGCAACCCTACGACTACAAAAAAAGGAGATGGCGCTTGCCATCTCCCTTGCTTTTATCCTTACCCCAAATTACTTGCTTAAAAATAGTTACACACAGGTGGTCAGTTAGCGGAAGAACAATCTACACGCGCAACGCCTCTCCTAAGAACAACTATATTTTTAATCCCCCACCCGATTCAAAAACACCTTCGTCCGTTCCAACTGCGGATTGTTGAAAATCTGCTCTGGTGTACCGGATTCTGCAATTTCTCCATTATCCATAAAAATGACACGATCCGCCACATCTCTCGCAAAGTTCATCTCGTGGGTCACGATGACCATCGTCATATGTTCCTCAGCCAGCTTTTTGATAACCCGCAGCACCTCACCCGTCAGCTCGGGATCAAGGGCCGAGGTCGGCTCGTCGAACAGTAAAATATCAGGGTTCATCATCATTGCCCGGGCAATCGCCACACGCTGCTTCTGTCCTCCCGACAGTCGGGATGGATACGCATCTGCTTTATCTGCCAATCCGACTTTAGCCAGCAACTCAGCGCTTTGGCGACGCAGTTCAGCCTTGCTCACCTTTTTCACCAGCTTCGGAGCCAGCTCCAGATTATCCTGCACCGTCAAGTGAGGGAACAGATTAAAATGCTGAAACACCATGCCCATACCGGTAGTAATGCCCTTAATATCACCTGCCGGAGCGTACTGACCGTTTTCCACCAGTGCTTTATCATGAATGCGGATCGTCCCGCCCGTCACATCTTCCAGGTGCACCAAACTACGGAGCATGGTACTTTTTCCTGAACCTGAAGGACCGATGACGGCTACAACCTCGCCCGCTTTAACGTTAAAGCTCACTCTTTTCAGAACGTCGAGCTTGCCGAACGATTTTTTCAAATCGGTAACTTCTATTGCATTAGTATTCATATCTCGACATTCCTTTTACTCGAATTTAAAACGTTTTTCCATCGCCCTAAAGAATAGCGTCAGCACCAAAGCTAACAACAAATAAATAACCGCCGCTACAACATAAGGTACAATCGAGAAATCACGGTTTACAGCCGTATTGGCAAAATGCAGCAGTTCCGGTACCGCTACTGCATACAGTAGTGCCGTATCTTTTACCAGTGTTGTCGCCTCATTGGTTACCGCAGGCAAAGCAATCCGTACCATTTGCGGCACAATGACTCTAATCAGCGTCTGCGACTTGCTCAAGCCCAGCACTTGTGAAGCCTCGTATTGCCCTTTATCAATCGACAACATCCCGCCTCTAAAAATTTCTGCAAAATAAGCTGCATAATTCAGTACAAATGCCAGTACCGCAGCCGTTGTCCGGTCTAATACTAGATACTCCCCAATGACAGGCAACATCGGAAGACCAAAACAAAAGAACAATAATTGCAGCAATAGCGGCGTACCGCGTATAACATAAATGTACGTATGCATCAGCCAGGCGATTGGCTTAATCCGGCTTTTGGCCAGCAACGTAACGATAAAACCCAATGGAATAGACAAGATGAGCGTGATGAAAAATAAAATAACCGTCATCTGTGCCCCTTCAAGCATAGGCTTCATAATTCGTAAAATGTATTCCATACTCATGACCTTCGACTCCTAAACCCTTAGTTCAATACACTACGTATTAATTTAATACTTTATCTTCACCAAACCACTTTTTCGAAATTTCAGCAGCTTTTCCGTTCTTGTGCAGCTCATCCAAAGCGGATTGCAGCTGCGTCAACAGCTCTTCATTTCCTTTTTTCACGCCGATGCCGTATTCCTCAGGGGCCAAAGATTCATCAAGCAGCTTATACGTCCCTTGTTCCTTCGACATATAATACTTGGCAACAACTTCATCAATGACAACCGCATCCAGACGTCCGGTTTTCAAGTCTGTCAAAGCGAGAACATTATCCGGGAACTCGGACACTTGCTTCAATTTACTTTTGATCGGATTTGCATCCAATGCATCGGCTGCTGAAGACAGCGTCTGGAGTCCGACCGTTTTGCCCGTCAGATCAGCCAGCTTGGAAAGACTGGAAGTAGCCGGAATGACAATCACCTGACTGTTTTTCAGATATGGCTTCGTGAACAGCACTTTTTCCTTACGCTCATCCGTAATGGTGTATCCATTCCAAATGAGATCAATACGTCCGCTGTTCAGCTCGGATTCTTTGGCAGACCAGTCAATCGGCTGAAATTCCACCTGTTTACCCATTTGTTCCCCGGCCGCTTTTGCATAATCAATATCAAAGCCGGTCAGCTCGTTATTTTCATCTCTAAAGCCCATCGGGGCGAATTTATCATCAATTCCAATAATCAATTTACTGTCATCCTTACCGCCGGAACATCCGGCCAACACGATCATCATCAATCCAATTAACATCGTAAACATGGCTGCTTTTCTCATCTTATTCCCCTCCAACAATGGTGACCCCCGTATCCAAGAACAGGTGGCAAACGCTTTAGTTCGTTAACACGTTATCAGAGTATCATCATAACACACCGCAGGATACTCGTCGAGAGGAATGAGCGGAATCTTAGCCTTATATAAATGGAAACCTGTGACGAAAATTTGACCAATGTTCTATAATGTAAAACCTTACCTTGACATGTCACCTAAACCGTCTTATTATTTCCTAGTATTCTTATATACTTTTATTCATTTTAAAATTTCAGCAGCAATAGTATGTAAATCAGCTTGATAGACAGGAGAAATAAAGCCCCATGTACATTTTAAAGCGTCTTTTTACGATGTTCATAACGTTGTGGATTATCGTCACTTTAACGTTTATCATCATGCACATCATTCCGGGTGATCCATTCTCGAACGATTCCAAAACCATTCCGGAAGCGGTATTGCAAAACATGCGTGCCAGGTACAATCTGGACAAGCCGCTCGCTGTGCAGTATGTGCTGTATCTAAAAAATCTGCTAGTGCTGGATATGGGCCCGTCTATTCAATCGAAAACGACGGACGTCAATATGCTTATCGCCCGAGGTTTTCCACCTTCTGCATTGCTGGGTATTCAATCCATCGTGGTCGCGATTATTGCCGGTATTTCGCTCGGAACACTGGCTGCCTTACACCATAATCGACCACTGGATTATATCTCGATGTTTATCGCCATTGTTGGTATTTCCGTACCCAGCTTCATATTGGCACCGCTGTTAATCAAGTATGTTGCCGTCCAATGGCACCTTCTTCCGGTCGCCTCATGGGGAACCTGGCAGCATACGGTGCTTCCGTCGCTGGCTCTCGCTGTTTCACCGCTTGCCGTTATCGCCCGCTTTATGCGGACGAGTATGCTGGAAGTTATGCATGAGGAGTACATACGCACTGCCAAAGCAAAAGGGTTGTCCTCTTGGGCGGTAGTCATTCGTCACGGATTACGCAACGCGTTGATTCCGGTGCTGTCCTTTATCGGACCGTTATTCGCTTCCGTTATTACAGGTACCTTTGTCGTTGAAAAAATATTCGCCATTCCCGGCATCGGTAAATACTTCGTAGACAGTATCTTTAACCGGGATTATCCAGTGATTATGGGGACGACCATTTTCTATAGTGCCATTCTGGTCGTTACTTTATTTTTAATTGATATATCCTATCGCCTTGTCGATCCGCGAATCAAATTAGACAGCAAAGGAGATTAACATGAAAGCAGCACCTACTGTCGAAAAGGACAGCCTGTTTAGTCTTGTAGACCGCAGCCAGATCCCCACCCCCACGTTGACCAGACCCAAAGAATCACCCTGGCGGGATCGGCTACGCAGACTTTTTAACAACAAGCTTGCTCTGTTGGGGCTTTCCCTACTTATCATTATTATTGTGCTGGCGATTATTGGACCTTCCATGGTTCCTTATGCACCCAGTGATCAATCCCTTTTGAAGACGAATCTTTCTCCTTCGGGAGAGCACTGGTTTGGCACGGATGATCTGGGGAGGGACGTATGGGCACGGACATGGGCCGGGGCTAGAATTTCACTCATGATCGGCTTTGCCGCTGCCGCCATTGATTTGGTGCTTGGCATTCTCGTCGGCTGTGTTGCTGGCTATTGTGCTGGGCACGGTAAAACGGGCGACCGGATCGACAGCATTCTCATGCGTATTATTGAAATTTTGTATAGTATTCCTTATCTGCTGGTCATCATTCTGCTGCTCGTCATTATGAAGCCAGGCCTACTCACGATGATTATTGCATTATCTATTACTGGCTGGGTCGGTATGGCCCGTGTAGTGCGTGGGCAAATCTTACAGCTGAAGCAGCAAGAATATGTGTTAGCAGCCCGCAGCTTGGGGACATCTCATTCACGTATTATCTTCAGACATTTGCTACCGAACGCAGCGGCAATCATTATTGTAAATTTGACGTTCACTATTCCGTCGGCTATTTTTGCCGAATCGTTCCTGAGCTTTCTCGGTCTGGGGATTCAGTCTCCTTCGGCCAGCTGGGGGACGATGGCTAACGATTCACTTGGCGTTATTTTAAGCGGTCAATGGTGGCGCCTATTTTTCCCCGGGCTGATGATATCGCTCACCATGCTGGCGTTCAATACACTTGGAGATGGACTTCAGGATGCACTTGACCCGCGCTCACAACATTAACAACAGAGAGATCCAAATTGGACAAGGAGGGGTGTCACCATGATCCGCAGCTTCTCGCCTAACCGCAGGAAAAACGGCAGTTCCTTTATCGAAGTGCGCACACGCGGCATACCTGCGGGAAAGGAGGATGAATAAATCCCGGTACGTATACCTTATTTTTGGCATAACTAATCACAGTAATGGAGGAAAACCACGATGAAAAAAATGCATTGGATGACGATCATCTTACTTTTGGCCGTAACGGCTTTGGCTGGATGCTCGGGTACTTCGGACAAAACAGCAAGCAACGACCCGTCCGCTACGCCTCAAGCAGATATCCCGCAAGAAATTACTGCCAATCTGGCAGGTGGGGAGCCTTATACGCTAGACCCTGCTTTCGCATCAGATACAACGTCCTACTTTGTGATTGATAACTTGTATGAAGGGCTGTATACATACGATAAGGCCGGTAAAATCGTAGAAGGCGCTGCCAGCAAAGTAGATGTATCTCCTGACGGCAAAACCTACACCTTTACTATCCGTGATGATGCAAAATGGTCGAATGGTGACCCACTGACAGCTAAGGATTTTGAATACTCCTGGAAACGGGTACTGAATCCGAAAACAGCTGCCTACGATCCTTCTGCCCTCTACTACATCAAAGGTGCCGAAGCGTACAACACAGGCAAAGGTAAAATTGAAGACGTGGGAGTTACAGCCAAAGATGATAAAACTCTTGTAGTTGAGCTGAAATCGCCGCTGAGCTTCTTCCCAACGATCGCAGTGGGTCATGCCTATCTGCCAGTAAACCAATCGGTTGTTGAGAAAAATGACAAATGGGCAGCAGAAGCGGGCACAATTGTCGGCAACGGTGCGTATGTAGCCAAGGAATGGAAACATAACGAGCAAATTACGCTGGCTAAAAACGATCAATTCTGGAACAAAGATGCCATTACGATGGCAACGATTAATTTTAAAATGGTTCAAGACTCCACAACTTATTATCAAATGTATAAAACGGGCGATCTGGATCTGATTTTGAGCCTTCCCGTGGATACACTGGATCAGGAAAAGAGCAACAAGGAATTCCTGTCGCATCCATCTTTCAGTGTGTACACCTATTCTTTTAACGTAAAACAAAAGCCGTTTGACAATAAAAAAATCAGACAGGCCATCGCCTACGCGATTGACCGCGAAGCACTGGCTACCAGCGTAACCAAAGGTGGCGAAACTCCGGCTTACGGTTATGTTCCATACGGAACAACAACGCCATCCGGCAAAGACTTCCGTGATGAGGCACCGAAAAAATACTATGAGTTTGACGCTGCAAAAGCGAAACAATTGCTGGCCGAAGGTCTGAAAGAAGAAGGTTTGACCAAGCTGCCACCGATCACCTTCAAATACAACACTTCGGACAAGCATAAAAAAGTAGCTGAAGCGATTCAGGAAATGCTGAAAACAAACCTGGGTGTTGAAGTGACACTGGAGAATCAGGAATGGAAAACGTACATTGATACCTTTAAACAAAAGAACTTCCAGATCGCCCGTATGGGCTGGGAAGGAAACTTCCTGGATCCACTCGGCGTATTGGGGCATTATACTTCCAAAAATTCGAACAACTTTACCAACTGGAGCAACCCGGAGTATGACAAACTGATCGAATCCTCAACCTTTGAGCTTGATCCGGCAAAACGCTTTGAACAGCTCCATCAGGCAGAAGACGTATTGATGGAAGATCTGCCGATTATTCCGATCCAGTTCTCTGCGGACACGGCATTAATCAGTCCTAAGATTCAAGGTATCGTATTTGATGCTCGTTCGAACCCAGACCTGCGCTTTGCGAAACGGGTCGAAAAATAATGATTTTACGTTTCGGGCTCTCTGCCCTGATTGTCGGTACTTTAGGAATTCTGTACGCCACACCCCATCTCTTGTATGGTCGTGAAAACATGGCTACTGCAAATCTGCTATTCCTGTTGGGGTTGCTGGGCTTGGTGATCGGTGCAATCTTCCACGTTCTGCAAAGCGGTTTTCTAACCCTCTTCCTGCGGGGATTTGCCGACATCAGACAGTTGTTCATTCGTCAATCCAAGGCATTACGAGAGGAAAATGAGCGTTTGCGTTCCGATGAATCTCTGTCAGCCTGGAAAACATCCATGTTCCGCCATCTCAAGGTATACACTTCGGGGTGCGGGACAGGGCTTATCCTTTGCTCGATGATATTAATGGGGATAAGCTAGTTAGGCGTATGAAAGCTTTCTCGGTGTTGGTGGGCGCTGCGCGTGCAGATTGTTCTTCCGATCGCGAACGCTACGCTTCTTCAGAACAATTCTGCCCGCTCCGCTGGCAACCGCCGTAGAGCTTCCATACGTTTTAGAGGTGTGAATGGTAAGAGAAAGGTAGGCCAAGTTTAAATCACTTAGCCTACCTTATTTTGTAGCTCAGGTACACATAAAAGAGAGAGTTCCGCGGAGCTAGTTCGTGGGACTCTCTCTTTTATGTTTCAATAAATCTACCATCTGCGTCGTTCGTCGCCTCTCAGGGGAAAGTCGCTCAATTCTCCGAGTTGGTCATGTGCAGCCTTATAAATGCGAAGAATAGCTTGTACCTTGTTAAAATCATTGTCTTCCGGACCGAATCCTTCCATATACATTTTTTGAATGATGTTTTGGAAGAAATCCATACGTTCGCGGACGGAATCCTGCTCGATTTGCAGTACCTCTTCAAAGCTGTGTGTCTCAGCAAAATCAGACAGCTCATCAAACTCCTGTTCCTGATATCGCTCTCCCCGAGTTTCGGGATTGAGATCAATAGAGGTACGCAGGGTTGACAATAAAATATTTTCGCGCGCCAGCATGACATGAAAATCTTTGTTCTTAAACAGATCCGTAACGATCAGACGGCACATTTCCTTGTTTTGCAGCAGAATCCCGTCAAAAGGATGCAGCGTCCACACACCGTAGTTAAAAAATAAATTAAAATTAAAGTTGCTGCTTCCATACTGATATACAATGTTGATTTTCGATTCATCGATGATTTCAAATGAAAATTCCAGCATGCATTCTCCTTTGGGATTCCAATATTTAACTCTATCCTATCAGAAAATGCATGATTTTCAATAAAAAATTTTATTTCACAGAATCATTTAACTCCACAATTGAATCTGCTTTTTCGCTGCTGACAGCCACGAGTAAATAGACAATCACACACCCTAAAATAAAGGACATCATACGCTCGCTCTCTCCTTTTTGTCATTCGCTTTTTAAAAGTTTATGCACGAGAATGCTATGTATGTTCATCATGTCCTTTATTAGCTGCTGCCAAACCAAAAAAGACGCCTTTCGGAGTCATCCGGCGTCTTTTAATAGATTGGGTCTATTATTCTACATTGTCATCAGTTCAAAAACGAGCTTAAACCCTCAGAAGAATTGCTATCCTTCAGTGTTTTGGATGGTTCTTTCCCTTCGATCCCCAAGCGTTGGCTAAGGTTGGCATTGATTGCTGTCATTTTACTTGTGTAATCATGGCAGCTTTCAATAATTTGGCGATTCGATTTTTCAGACAGATCCAAAGCAGATACCAAATCACCAATCGCCTGATTCACAGCCTCCAGTGACATAGAAGGCTTGCTAAGCAGATCTGTCGTTCTCTCGGTCGTCGTTTTGAGAAGCTTTGCATTTTCCTTGAATTGATCTTCAATCGTACGGTTGGTCGCATCGACGGCTGAAATGATTTTATCCTGATCCGCCAGCGCCATCGCGATCATAGCCGATACAGTGATCAGATTCGATGTTTTATCAATCGCATTATTTACAGAATCAATCAGTTTATCATTGTTATCATTAATAATATCTGTTGCTGCAATCGCCTGATTGTATAACAAAATCATTTCTGTCATCGACTGTGTACGAGTAACCACCTTGCGCAATCCCCGCTCCAGATGTGGCTTACGGTTTTCGTTTTCCGGCTTGGCAATCTCGGTCTCAAACAGTTCTTTCAAGCGATTACCAAAGGCAATCTTCGTCTGTAAATTGTAGATTTCTTCAATGGAAGCCTTCTTCAACTGTCTCATGCTGACGATGTTTTCTTCCAGATTATCCTTACCATCTCTCAAGGCAGTAATGATTTTCTCGATGTTCGTCTTCACCGACTGATACTTGTAAATGTAGTTCTTTAACGGGCTTTTACGCAGAAGCTTGCCAAAAAAGCTCACATTTTTGCTCTGCTGGAGCGTTTCGCATTCATCACGCAGCTTTAAGATCATATTGGATACCTCAGCCCGATCACCGGACATGAGGTCGTTTACCGGACGATCCAGCATTTTAAGGGTTTGCCCCGCACGTTCCTGCGTTTTAACCCCCAGCTTACCGATATCATCCATTAAGGTATCCAGGCTCATGACATCGCTTTGTGATACCTTCTGAATCAGCTGTGAAGCCTCCTCAGTCACCTTTTGTTCATCTTCTTTTTTCAATTCAGCCCATGGGGTCGCCATACGCTACCTCCTATTCTGAAAACAACTGTTACCCAAGTCTAATCGTTGTTATTCAGAGCAGCTATACTGCTACTTTTTTTATTTTCCCAAAAAATCGCCTACAATTCGGAACTGCTATATCGCTGGTGAATAAGCTCCGCTTTGCTCTGTAATTCCAACAGATCCTTATGCTCCACCGTAGATACAATTACCGATATTTTGCTGTCCACATCCCGTAATCCGTTTAATAACGTCCTCCGGTTAGTCCGCTTCGCATCGCCGCTGAGCCGAAGAAACGGATTAATCAGTCCGTTCAAATCCTTCAAAATCAATCTCCGAACCGTATGATTCACTTCGCTGTTGTTCAGTTCATGCAAAAGTGGAATGACCCGCTGCAAACGTGCAAATAGAGCCAGCGCCTTCTCGACAATCTCGTTATCAAGCGCATCCTTCTGTCCCTCGGAGATCACCATATCCTCCAGTACCTCCAAATACTCCATCACCTGAGCAAATTCACTGCTCACCTGAACTGATTGACGTACTTGTCCTGTCATAGACTCCGGTCGAACGGCAGCTTCCTTTTCATGCTGATGTGTCTCAGCGACCTGCTCCTGCACCACCGGAATCACGGAACCGGTCAGATTGGGGCGAGGATGGCGAATAGCCATGATGGCGCTGTATCCTCCCAAACCAATGATCGGAATCGCCAAACACACAAACAGTGGCAACCAAAAACTTAGTAAAAGCGCAATCAGGTAGCTAACCACAGCAATCGTGGCACCCCACATTTTTGACGTCATAGCTTGTACCTCCTGACGTAAACCCTTACCATATTGTAGAAAACAATATTTGTGTGTGTCAATGTACGGATTTACGTATGGTGATTGGCTGCTCGATATGACTGGCTAAAATGTCGTATTGCGGATGAAGTGAACCGATCTCATGACCCAAAGCCGATTTCACCGCTAGATAAGGAAAATTGATACCAGACAAACATGATACATGAAGTCCTCCGGACATCCGCGGATTGATCTCTAGCAGCTTGGCATGCTCGCCGTTATATTTTACCTGAATGTTATAATTGTACGGAATGTGATACGCCTCAGCGACCTTCTGTGCCACCTCCAACAGCTGGGGATGCTGCTCCAGCAGCCGTAATCGTCCTCCTGCCTTCCTACGCGGAACTGCCGCTAGCAGCTTTCCGTTCCGGTCAGCCAGGCAGTCAATACTGTATTCGTATCCCTCCAGCAGCTCCATCACCATCAGATTGGGAAATGATTCTGTGGATGACAATACGCGGTGTGCTTCCTCGAACGAAATATGATTCAGCGCATGGCCGAACAGTTCCTCCAGCGGATTACGTTCATTGTCGATGATACGAAAGCCCATTCCGCCTTCTGCATTACATGGCTTGAAGCATACCTTATGCCCACGTGCTATTAACGACTCATATGCCTGTTTAAACTGCTCGGCATTGCTGGCAATGGCATAATCGGGAATCGTGACAATTTCCTTTTGACGAATGGATTCATAAAACAAATCCTTTTCCATCAGTTGCTCCAGCAGTTCGGTATCTTGGCATACCATCACTTTTGTCCCAATATCATCGAACAAATAAAGATGCTTGCTAATATCGAGCATATTCCACCGTGGGATAAAGACATCAATTCCGTGCCGCTTGCAAAAATCAGCGCAAAATTGTGCGTACTCCACACCACTGGTGCGAGGCTCTACTTCAGCCACATCACTGGCCTGTAGCGCCATGTGCTGCGGATCTGAGTGTGTCGCATAGATCTCGAACGGAATACCGTCCTCATTGTTACGAATAGCATTCATATAATGATACGCCACTGAAAACCAGCGATTAAAATACACCTTAACCTTCTTCACAGAGCCACGTCCCCTATCTATTCTGAAAATGAAGTTTGAGCTGCGAACACACTCCGGTGTATTGCATGAACATACGCCATGATTTCGTCCGCTGCATACACCCCCGACACTTCTGTAAAACGGTAATTGACCTCCAGCTTATCCCGCAGCTGTTCCCGATACAATTCACCATGACGGGGAGCAATCGCATAATCAGCATAGTCCAGCAGACATCGGTCCAGCAAAGAGTCACCGGACGCAACCACAGCCCCTCCATTCGTGAGATTACGGATATGCTCCACGGCTGCCTGTTTATTCACCGCCGCAGGCACCAGATATATCTTACGACCTTGAATGGATACCTCCCAGCCCATTTCACGCATGATTCGCGCCTTCTCCAGCACCTGTTCCAGCGGCATACGATCCCGTTCAATCATGAAAGCATAAAATAACTCGTCGCAAAAGCGTTCGTTTACGACCCAGTCTTCATCCAGCACCTGTCCGAACACCTGACGTGCTTCTTCCGCATGAGCACCATCACGGCGTACTTGTTCATGAATACGCCGATTCCACTCTCGATCCACCTCGCCTCCGACGATGATGTTTCCACCATTACTCGTCACGGCATATGCGGGAACCAACTCCGTCTGAAACACAGTGATTCGTCTATACTGTTCTATCGTCCGAGTCGTCACGGGCATAAACATCACATCTTCAGGCAGTGTCTTTAGCAATTGCAGGGCTTGTTCAGAAATAAAAGCCGACGTCGCCCCGTCTATCTGTTCCGCAGGCAACAGACCAGGGGATTCCAGCGGTACGCCAAGCGAACGTTTGGAGTAAATCAGTGTCTGATCCAGATCACTTGCGTAGATCATTCTTGTCCCCCCTTGAGCGGCTTGATAATTCCGCAGCAGGAATAAGTCAATCCTTCAAATACCTCTACAGGCACTCCACGATCCTTTGCCAGCAGCATAATATGCTGAAGATTCGGATTATCTTCGCGGTCAATCAGAATTTTCCACGGCACTCTGCGCAGCAGTACACGAGTCGTCTCCCCCACTCCGGGCTTGACCAAATTGATATCCCGAATACCAAATGCCTGCTGAATCGCCTCAATATCCCGTAAGCCCTGCCATGTCACCGCAGGCGGATTCAATGTCATTTGTTCAGCATATGCAACGGCCGTTTCAGCCACGTCTTGAAAGTACCCGGATACCGTATCCACAAACGTATTGGACTGATCCACTGACCGCCAGGATTCATAAAATTTGGCCCCATGGAAATCGTCAGGGCCTATGAGATCGTCGCGTAATACCGTCCGACTCATCAAACCTGATACAGTCGAATTCAGACAAGCACTTGGAATCAAATAATCTTCTCGTGTACCAAAGGTTTCTGAACATCTGCCCGGATCGGCCAGCACCGCCAGATCATCATTTAGACGCAACCCGTAATCCGCGTTCATCTCACGACAGGCCTCAATCAATACCTGGCGAATCGCCCCTTTCCCCGTCCAGCCATCGACAAACTGAAGTTCAATCTCCAGTCCATGCTGCTGTAAAATGTATAAAATCGCATTCCGGTCAATGCCTTTGCCACGAATAATAGAAATGCTGTAATGCGGCAAGGATACGCCATACTTCCAGTCAATATAACGCTTGATCAGGATACCAATGGGCGTCCCTGCTCTGGCAAGAGAAACAATCGCCGTGTTCAGGCCTCTTTTTCTCACAATCATCTCAGCCACAGAAGCTGCCGCTAATGCAACCTTTTTGGCAGATTGGGCAAGCGTTTCGTGAAACAGTGCAATATACTCTGCTGTGGGCTCGTATTCCACTGGCAGCATTTCTGAATAATGGACTCCCGACTGAATCGCCTCTTCACGATCCTCCGTCCCTTTTTCCAACGTAACCCGGCTCAAATCCTTCAATAAAAAAGTGACATCCGAGGCAGGATAACTGCCCAGCGGTTCGGGCGGATGAATGTTCTTCTGCTGTATTTGCTCCATGAGTGCTTGCTTCATATCCGCGCTCCTTTACTCTCCTGACTAGTTAAACCGTTAAAATAAACGACATGCACTTTATCGCAGCCCAGACGGGTCAAAGCCTCCAGCATGGGGTTCATCCGCTCTGGGTCCGACTCCCTTTCCATCAAAACGAATATTTCGTCATACTGACCGGGGTCTACATTATAAATAAAATTGCGTATCGTACTGTCCTCAGGTGATGGATATGTCACACCACAAGCGACTCCATACCCTTCTTCGCGGTGGGGATACACCGGGCTGCGTGTCGTCGATTGAAAATACACATCCGGACCTAACTCTGCTGCAATCCGCATTGGAATGTACATGAATTCCCCCGTGCCCATAACCAGCGTGCGTTGCCCAGAACGAAGTTCGTTCAGTCGTTCAGCTGTACGCGTGATTTCTGCATCCAACGCTGAATTGTCAGCGGATTGTAGACCAAAACGGCCTGTATATTTTAGATAAGGAGCTGTATTGGCGTATCCGTCCGTTGACATGGAACTGTGTACTACCCGCTCAAAACCGGAAGTATCCTTTTCAAAACGGTGGTCAATTATCCCAGAAGCGTCTTTATTAACCTCTGCCATGCTAGTGGCTGCATGTTCTGGGTGCCCAGCCTGTCCAGCATATTCTGCGTGATCCAATATGGGTACTCCCTGTACCTCAATCTTTCCTTTGAGCAAGCTTAAAGGCGTAATCGTAATGCCTAGCTCTGCCTCCAGATCAGTGAAAGCCTGCTCATCGCTGTCTGTCCGCCAATCCAGTAACGAAGCAATCACATACTGTTTACGCGGAAAATGCTCCTGAATATCCCGTATGATATTAAGGGTTGTTTTTCCCGTCGTAATTTCATCATCTACCAGCACAATCGGGCCATCTCCCGCAAAAGCATCTTCATCCAGTGCATAGCAACGATGATCAACAGCGTGCGAATGCTCTTCTTCAAACCGAATAATAGGCCGAAGGCCCGGAATATCCTCGCGCGTCGTATGAATATACGAGGCTCCGTCGTCAAACAACCGATACATGCTGTGTCCCAATGCTGTAGCCGTCTCGGCAAAACCAACAAACTTGATCGGCTCCGTAAAAGCAAAAGCTAAACGTTCATCCATCAGCTTTCGGTAGGCCTCTTTCGCATAGTCCGGGTCAAGAAGTCCTCTCACGGCCTCTCCAATCAGTTCATCCATTTGTTGTCCTGCCTGCGGGACAAGCTCCTTATATAGTAGAATCGCCAGCGCCGCACCACTGAGCAGAGAAGTGTATGGGTTTACCGGAATATGCTTACCCAGCACCTTGCTGACAAACAAAAACGAACGCTTTTTATTGACCCGTGCCGCCATCGCAAACAGCTTGTCCACAGGAAGGCGGAATGGATTATGCGTCTCCGTAATTTTAACGCTGAACTGCTCCAGGATTGGCAGCAGATGTGTTTTCGTGGTTGGGTAAGAGACTGACAAAATGTTGTTGTTCATGTAACACCCCGTATACTTTTGATCTATTGATAATACGATGAGCCCAATTCAAATGCGGCTTAATTTCATTCATTTTGTTGGCATAGGTACTTTTGAATACACCCAGACTACCGTCGTTACGCTCAACGATTTCAAGTGCATCCATATACTCTTCATGTGTCACCGCATACATGGCCTGTACCGGTTTAATATGGGAGGGATGAATAATTGTTTTGCCGATAATCCCATTCTCTTTGTCCATCATGACTTCTCGAATCAGTCCGTCTACGGCATCTGAGATGAAGTCCATCCGCAAGTGTCTTCCCGGCTTTCCAAGTGCATCTTCGAAAGGAGACACTCTTAATTGAGGTTTAAAGACACGTTCTCGGTGAGAGAAATATTCCCATACAGGACCGGAAATGACATAATTTGAGCCCACGCGTCCAAACAAGTTAATAATATCTGCGATGCAATCCCGAATGACGGCAATTTCATAAATCGTAATATCCGGGCTGCGTCTCAAGCCATATAGACTGGAGAAATCGGTTGCCCCAATTCGTACATTCAGCACATA
Organism: Paenibacillus sp. FSL R10-2748; assembly: GCF_038005565.1. Lineage (NCBI taxonomy): Bacteria > Bacillati > Bacillota > Bacilli > Caryophanales > Paenibacillaceae > Paenibacillus > Paenibacillus sp. FSL R10-2748. The sequence continues at coordinate 117,360 of NZ_JBBOTK010000011.1, read as the reverse complement.
TTCCTGGTACTCGTCTAAAATTTCTTTAATCGACAGCAGCTCTTTCCAGCGAGTTTCCCGATATATGATTTTGGAGCTTTCAAGAATCGGTAATCCGTACAGCACAGGCATGTCGCTTGCGTTTCCTGCCCCTGTATGCATATTTCGATTAAATTCAGCAATGAGTGAAAAATACGCCCGTCCATTATCAGAAGAGAACTTAGGTAAGACAAAGCCCGTGAGCAGCGACAAAGATTCACCCAAACCGTTCAGCAGTCGTTCCAACTGCTCCACAGAGCGCACACGTACAAATAACAAAGGTAGTTGCTGTTCACTCATCATCCCCGTCCGTACATAGGATAGTAGTTGAAGCAACTGCTGTGCCAGTGATTGTTCTGCCTGTCCGACCTGGTGATCCCCTATAGCATCCTCCAAATCTAAAATGACCGTAGTTAGTCCTTCATGTTTTCCATTTTTGATCTCTTCCGCTACCTCCGAGCGGGTAGCAGGCATGTACAAAGCTGCTCCTATTGCATAAGCCAATATACTTTTGGGAGAACGGTTATGAAACTCCAACGGTGGAGTATAAAAGATCGCTTCTACTTCCTCAGAGGTTAAATCATTAAAATATTTCAGGGCCCTTCCCCTCCTCTTGCTCTTTCTTGCCTGACTGAAGCCCTGTGCTTCGGGTATAAAAGAAATCCCCCCTTAGTTTCAGGAGGGATTTCGCTATACTTTGTACATTAAGCCTCTTTGTCGGCCTTTTTCTTTCTTTTCGCCGAGCTGATAACCATTGTGCCTACAAAGACAGCAATCAAAATGCCGAAGAATAAAACCTGCGACATATGAAAGCCAAAAGCAGCAGCCAGCATTTTACCCCCGATAATGGCGATCATAATAAAGGCTGTCTGTTCCAGTTCCGGAAATTTATCAATGAGCTTGAGGAACACTTGAGCAACACCACGCATCATCAGAACGCCGAGAATACCACCCAGGAACAGAACCCATACTTTCTCGCTCACACCGAAAGCGGCAATGACGCTGTCAATACTGAAGGCAATATCCATTAGTTCGACCATTAATACGGTTTTCCAAAAAGAAGTAGGTTTGTTTTTCACTTCTCCATCACCTTCGGACTTGAATAAGCCCTTATAAGCGATATAGAGCAGATAAGCCGCACCCAGTACCTTAATCAGTGTGAACTTAATCAGGAATGTACCCAAGCCGATAGCCAGGAACCTGAATATATACGCACCCAAAATCCCGTAAAATAAGGCTCTCTTCTGTTGTTCCTTGGGTAAGTGTTTAACCATAACTGCGAGAACCAAGGCGTTATCCGCCGATAAAAGTCCTTCCAGCAAAATGAGAGTTCCTATAATCCCCCAACTCACTGGATCAGTAAGCGTAGCTACAACATCACTCCATGAAAAGAAATGGCCATAGTTTTCGCTGATATTTTTAAACAAATCATTCAACATGAAAAGAGTGCCTCCGATAATTCAATTTATTTGCTACCCTGCGACCAGCGCATGCCCCAGTTATAGGCCCGATCCAACTCACGATGACCGCCATAGAACTGCACGAGTCTTTCAATGCTGAACGTTTCATCGTTTACATTTTGAATCATGGCAATCGCACACATCCCTTTGCGATTGTCATGTTCATTCATGTGAACGATAATGTCCGGCCCATCCTTCTGGTACAGCGTGACTACCCCGTCCGCTTGTGACCAGTTCGTGACTCCTTCATAGATGAAGGTGAACACCAAAATTCGCTTAATTTCAGAAATTTTAGCACCATTAATGCGAAGATTTTCCCCTGTTTTCACAGAGCCTGTACGGTCGTCGCCATCCAGAGCAATGTACGGGAAGCGATTTAGAGAACCGAAAACTTCCCCGAGCGCCTGCACAACGCCTTTATCTCCGTTCTTCATCTCATACAAGCAGCCCAGATCCAGATCGACACCCTTGGAGCCCCGATTGAAAAAGCCCTTGCTTTGCTGCACCTGATTCCAGTTCAGATTGATCAGGATTTCACCCAATCCGCCTGAGCCTTTTTTCAGGTTGATGGTGTCGCCCTTCTTCTTCAGCTCAATTTTCCGTAGATTCAGATTCACCGGTGTTGCAGATGGCTCTGGCTTCGGAGCAGGTGGTACTGGTGGCGGCGTTGGTGCTGGTCGAGGCGCTGGAGACGGAGGTGTAGGCACTGGCGTGGGAGGAGCCGGATTGTTTTCCACTTCAATCCCAAAATTAACGCACAACGCATCCAATCCACCGGAAAAACCTGCGCCAATCGCGTTGAATTTCCATTCCCCGTTATGACGATACAGTTCCCCAATGACAATCGCCGTTTCCACTGTAAATCCACTGTCCAAATTAAACCGCAAAACCTCTCCGCTAACCGGATGAGCAAAACGAATGAACCCACCTTGAACCTGTCCAAAATTTTGCCGTTTCTGATCCGCATCATAAATCGTTAGCGTAAACGCAATCTTCTCGATGTTTGCAGGAATTCGCGTCAGATCAAGGGCAAATTGCTTTTTGTCACCGGACTGTTGTCCGTCTGAATAGGTGATAAAGGGCGTGGTCGGATTGTTATAAAAAATTAAGTCCTCATCGCCCGATACTTTTCCTCCAGGACCCAGCAAAAATGCCGAAGTATCCAGCTCCAGAGACGCTGGGGACTCCCAGCCAATCCCTACGTTGACATGGGTCAGGCCCGGATTTGTTTTCGTCAAATCCGCCTTCTGTCCCTTTACTACGATAACAGCCATGATTGTGTCACCTTTCTGTCCGTTTGTCATGTGTCAGCGTACGCTAATTTAATAGCTTAAAAAGAAAGGGTAGCGCCCTATGGACACCACCCCAAGTGGATATTATTGAGCGTCCAAGCCATAGTTTTTAGCAAGCGCACCCAATCCACCAGCAAAGCCACTACCGATAGCCTGGAATTTCCAGTCCGCATTCTGACGGTAAAATTCACAGAATACGACGGCCGTTTCGGTGGAGAAATCTTCTCCCAAATCGTAGCGCAGCACTTCACGATCTGTTGCCGCATCTACCACACGTACAAAAGCATTGGACACTTGACCAAAGTTTTGCGCGCGTGCCTCGTAATCATAAATGGTAACCGTAATCCCGATACGGTGGATGTTCGCAGGAATCTTCGAGAAATCAACGATGATTTGCTCGTCATCCCCATCGCCCTCACCTGTGCGGTTATCGCCCGTATGAGTAACCGATCCTGCTCCGCCTGTCGGGTTGTTGTAAAATACAAAATCATCCGCAGCTTTGGCTTTACCGTCTTCATAAAGTAGGAAAGCCGAAGCATCCAGGTCAAAGTCCGCGCCACCACTGTATTTATTCGTATCCCATCCAAGACCTACAACGACACGAGTCAAGCCGGGATTCGTTTTGGTCAGATCAATACGCTGTCCTTTGGAAAGGCTAATGGTCATTCCGCATACCTGCTTTCTTTGTATAGATTTTTTACGCCAAACCGTAATCGCGCGTCAATCCTGCAAGACCATCTTGGTAGCCGCTACCAATGGCATTGAACTTCCACTCACCGCTATGGCGATACAGTTCGCCTACAACAACGCCTGTTTCGATCGAGAAATCTTCTCCCAGATCAAAGCGGACCAATTCTTCATTGTTTGCTTCATTTACGATACGAGCGTAAGCACGGGACACTTGTCCAAAGTTTTGGCTGCGTTCTTGTGCTTCATAGATTGTAATCGTAAAAGCGATCTTTTCAACGTTAGCTGGCACGCTACCCAGATCAATTTTAATTTGCTCGTCATCTCCGTCGCCATCACCTGTGCGGTTATCCCCTGTATGAATGACAGAGCCGTTCTCATTTTGTGGGTTATTAAAAAAGACAAAGTTCTTATCGGATTCTACTTTACCTTCCGCATTAGCCAAAAACACGGATACGTCCAAGTCAAAATCTTTACCGCCATCGTATTTGTTTGTGTCCCAACCGAGACCAACTGTGATTTTAGACAAACCTGGATTTGTTTTCGTCAAATCGATTTTTTGACCTTTGGATAAGTTAATTGCCATGAGTAAGAACCCCTTTTCACATTAAGTTTTGTATGAGCAACCTAAAATTACATATAACGCTGAGCCAGCACATCAATATGTACGGCATGGGTTCCTTCACCGATTGCAGCAAACTTCCATTCGTTGTTATGACGATAGAGTTCTCCACAGACCAGTGCGGTCAGCCCTTCATAATTATCAGATAAATTAAACGTCACCAGTTCCTTGGAATTAGCACCATCCAGAATACGGATATACGCTTTCTCGATCATGCCGAAGTCCTGTTTCCGGTTTACGCAATCATATATATTCACAACAACAAGCACTTTGTCGACATTGGCAGGAATACGTGCCAGGTCAATCGCAATTTGTTCATCATCACCGTCGCCTTGTCCGGTCAAATTATCACCGGAATGCACGACAGAGCCACATGGACTTTTTTTATTGTGGAAACACACTACGTTATCTGACTGAGTCAGTTTTCCGTTGGCGTCCAGCAAAATGGCAGAAGCGTCACAATCAATATTGGGTTGCTTCTTGAAGCCAAAAAATCCTTTGGACTGTACAGGGTCCCATCCCAATCCTGCTATAACCTTGGTTAGTCCTGTGTTTCCCTTGGTCAAATCAATTTTCTGGCCCTTGACCAGATTAATTACAGCCACTGATTAACACACCTCCCTTCCGTAAAATTTACAGACTAAATTCAGACGGATTCAAACCAAGCGCGCCGCAAATCTCAGCCACAATTCGCTGCTCATTGGTATCAAAGTCACCATCAGCTGCGCCAATAGCGCTACATACGCCAACGACGAGTCGGCCTACTTCAGGCTTGCCATTCAATTTACCAATCGCCTTCAGTGCTTCCTGTTTACCGATTTGAGGTGAAAATTCAAAGTTCGCTACATAGTGATTGAAACGGTTGATGACCTCACCCATATCAAACACTTTCAATTCTTCACTGATATTTATGTATCCGGCCATTTTTGTTTTCTCTTCCGGACTAATCGTACCGTCAGCAAATGCTACTAACGCACAGCCTGCAACAACAGCTTCCATAAAATCTTTATTCTTAAACTTCTTAACTTGGTCTCCAAGTCCTTTTTTAGTTGTATTCAACCAATTTTTAAATGTACTCATGTTTCCCTCCACAATTACGTATTTGGGTAAAGGTATCCTAGTTAATTTCTTCCTTTACTATAACCTGAATTACGATCTTTTTCTACAATAATATACAAAAATACGGTAAATCCGATCTATTTATTATTGGTATCCTCTCTATCTTTAGCCCTATTTCTACATAAAACCCTCTCTTCCATCATCCATCATTTGGTACCCCAATTGCAAGTCTGTGAAATGGTAGAGTTGATAGAAAGGCACAGCCTTCCAATTTCAACAGAAGCACTGTGCCTTTGACCATAATCCACGGTTTATCCATCTATAAATTTAGTTCTACTTAATTTTCACTTCTCTTTGGATATGTATTCTATCTATTTAATATATCGGTTTTCCGAAAAAAATTGGTAACCAAAAAATCTACAGACTTCTCCAGCTAGCGAGTTTGCAGTTTCCACCTGCCGCTCACATGTTCCAGAAAAAAAGACTGTAGATTTTATAGATACTCCTATTCACGCTATTATCGTTCACAGCTCAAGACCTAGTTATAATCCTCCCAATAGCGATACTCCATTTCATTCTCACCTTTGGTGACGATGATCATATTTTCAATATGTCCGGTTTCTTTATTCGTTCGGTAGATCATGGTACGAGTTTCGCCCTCATCGGGTACAGAGAAGAGTACTTTGTCACTGAGCATGCCGCCACCAATGCCGACGACGTGTTCCCCCCACCCGGAGGCTGCGCCAGAACCGATGCCCGAACCTGCCCCACTAACTCCAGCCCCGCGCGACAAAATAAGACCTATTCCATATCCGGTGACGGTCTGGGCCGTTTTACCTAGAGCGTGCTCTCCGGCTGATTGGGTATGCTTTTGGACCCAGTAATCGTATTTATCCGTATTTTGCTCATAACTCACAACATTCCCTTTTTTATCGATAGATATATCCGTTTTGCTTCCGTCTTTACCTGTCAGTTCGGTGACGGCGACAAGGGAATCGGATGTGATCTTGGAGGTCTCTCCTGTATTGTAATCTGTACGGGGAACTGAGTCCTCATATTGCAGCCGCAGGACATTCATCTGGTCATGAATTTTCTGCATAACCTGCTTGTCGCCGATGGCCTCGGCGTTTTTCAGCAGTTCCTCGTATTGATGATATTTATCCGCGTCTGCCTGATCCCATTTGTCTATGTTTTTGGGCTGTTTGGCAATTTCACCATCATGATCTCCAGCCTCTCCACTGCCTGCCAGCGCTGCGCTAGCGTTCATTGCCGCTGCTAGGGCTGTCCAGAAGCCACGTGTGCTTTCACCATCCGCATTTCTAAACTTCGAAGCGATGCTTTTCAGCTCAATTTCAATGGATTGAACCTTATTTAATACAGAAGAAAGTGTATATTTAGCCGTACGATAGTCATTATAAAAACGATTCCTCTCCATACCATCCCACTGGCTGTGAAGGCGGTTCATTGTGCTATCCAGGCCGTTTAACTGGTTATACAGTGTGCCGTGGGCATTGGCAAATTGGGAGGCCACGCTGTCCAGCTGCTCCGGTGTGACTTGGATTTTTGTCATGGTGATCACATCCCATCTATGAAAATAGGAGATAGAAATTATATTTTACAGTAATCCTTATTTCATATTGTAAGCTATAGAGGTCGGACATTCATGAGGATTTATACGTATTTGTGTATTCAGAAGCAGTTCCTTTGATATAATGAATCCATATGAGTTTATTTCGACAATACATTATTGAAAGTCAGGTGTAGGGACATGTCAGACAAAAAAATTATCTTTTTCGATATCGACGGTACATTACTGGACGATGACAAGAAAATGCCGTTAACGGCAGAAAAGGCCGTCTTTGCTTTGAAAGAGCTGGGACATGAGGTGGCCATCGCAACAGGCCGTGCGCCTTTTATGTTCAAAGATATCCGCGAGCAGTTGGAAATTGACTCCTACGTCAGCTTTAATGGGCAATATGTCGTGCTTCGCGGGGAAGTGGTCGCTACCAATCCGTTGAACAGAGAAGCCTTGCAAGCAATGACCGATCTGGCCCTCACACATAATCATGCTCTCGTATATATGGATCATATGGACATGAAGGCCAATATTCCTAACGATGAGCTTGTGGAGAGATCAGTCCAAACGCTTAAGGCCAAGATTTCAGTTGGATACGACCCGCTCTATTTCCAGGGAAGAGATATTTATCAGACGCTGTTGATGTGTACAGCAGAAGAAGAGCCTTTCTATGAAGCGGTATTCAAGGCGTTTGACTTTGTGCGCTGGCATCCGAGTTCTGTGGACGTTGTTCCTCATGCTGGCTCCAAAGCGAAGGGCATTCGCGAAATTACATCCAGACTGGGCATTGCCGATGAAAATCAATACGCCTTTGGCGATGGCTTAAATGATGTGGAGATGCTGACAGCTATACATAACAGCGTCGCGATGGGCAACGGCTGTGATGAAGCCAAAGCCGCAGCTAAAATGGTCACAAAACGCGCAGATGAAGACGGTATTTTGTACGGACTGCAAAAGCTTGGCTTGTTAAGCTAATAGGATTGCTGATAGACTGGGCATGTTTCGGGAAAAATAAAGTCTGTTTAAAGACTTACATATGAGAAAATAGGAGGTTGTCCTTAAATATGGAGACGGAAGGCTTACGCAATGTCGAACAGCTAGCCATGAAGAAGTACAAAATTTACAAGCAGAGCCTACTCCGGTATTTGGCACGTTCCATGCTGGCGAGTATGTTCATCGGGTTCGGCGTTATTGTAGCCTTCAAGACGGGCAACTTTTTTTACATGGAGCATTCTCCATTCACTTATCCCATGGCGGCACTCACGTTCGGAGCGGCCATCATTCTGATCGCTTACGGCGGCGGGGATTTGTTTACAGGTAACACCTTCTATTACACGTATGCTGCTCTCCGTAAAAAGCTGCGCTGGGGGCAGGTGCTTCGATTATGGGCTGCCAGCTATGGAGGTAATTTGCTGGGTGCGGGGGTATTTGCACTCCTTATTTACTTGACCGGGCTGTTTGACTCCTCCAGCGTGAACAGCTTTCTACTGAACGTGGTTGAGCATAAAATGGAAGCGCCTGCAATGCAGCTATTCTTCCGAGCTATTTTGTGTAATTGGCTGGTCTGTCTTGCCTTTTTTGTTCCAATGTTTATGAAGGAAAATGGTGCAAAGATGTTTGCCATGATGCTGTTTGTATTCTGCTTTTTCATTTCGGGATATGAGCATAGCGTGGCTAATATGTGTACTTTCGCCATTGCGCTCGTGCTGGATCATCCGGGTACGGTTTCTGTCGCTGGCGTGATCCATAATCTCGTTCCGGTTACGCTCGGAAATCTGGTTGGTGGCGTGTTGCTTATGGGGGTTATGTACTATTCGGTGAATCTCCCGTTTTTGGACGAGGAAGAACACTAAAAAAAAGAAGCCGTGGGACTTTGGTTCCACGGCTTCTCTGCGTTATTTTAGTAATAGAGCAGGTGCTTTCTTGCCTTTTATCCTTCTTGAGCAGGAAAATGGATAAACTCCTCCAACTCCTTGAACAGCTTCTTGGGATTAACATTGTCAGGTACAACCAGAGTTAGCGGCTCATCCAGCTTCAGCACATACATGCCTAAAATGGATTTGGCATCTGCCATGCCGCTTTTGCCATGAATCCAGATGTCATAGGTATAATTCGAAACGATTTGATTGATTTTTTCAATATCCTTCACGTCTTTTACCTTGATGGGTGTCATCATTGCACAGCACTCCCCTGTATTGAATTGGGGCTTACGAAACAAGCCTTAACATCACTTTACCCCATATGAAGCCTGTTGCAAAATCTTAATTTAGAAAATGACATGCGGCGCGGAGCTGATTTTCCAGTAGCTGCCGACCTTTTCAAAATTCACGGTGATTTTCGCATTCGGCTGCTTGGTTTCTGCCGGATAAGGCACGGTCAGCAGGTAGCTGCGCTTCACCGGAGTCATGGTTACCATTTTCGCCGTAGCCCGGCTGAACTCTAGCAAATTGCCACCATCTGCGTTCAACTGAGCTAATCTGCCGTTAACTTCAACGAAAAATTTACCGACAAATTGCTCACTGGCCTGCTTTGTGTAAGCCTGCGTCAGATAGCTGATCAATTTAGTCTTCGTGCCGATGTCCTCGGACAGATAGCGGTAGCTTTTACCGTTCAACTGGAACGACTCACCTACCGGGCTGCCACCACTAATCGCATACTGATAACGAGACTGCGCCTCCAGCACTAGCGGAACCGCACTCTCGTGGTTCAGCTTGTCCAGCTGCGTCGGTTTCACGCTGGTAGCCGCGGCTGCTGGCGCCGAAGTGGACGGCTGTTGCGGCTTAGACGGCTTCACAGTCGACGGTACGGACGGAGCAGCCGCTGGTGCTACCGATGTAGATGGACGCTGTGCTGGTGCAGACGGAGCTACTGGTGTAGCAGCTTTAGCAGAACCTGCGGCTGCAGCCGGGGTCGAGGCTGCTGGAACCGACGGCGCTTGCGCCGGGGCTGGCATCGTAGCCGATGCAGACGCTGCTGGTGCTGGCACCTGGGCCGGGACGGATGCAGCCGGATTGGCCACGCTCGGTTGCGTCGCTTCCGCTGGAGCGGTCACGGCCGGCGCGGCAGCGGCGGCCTGTGCCACGCTCATAAGTGTGGCCGCAATGCACAGCGCGGATAGCTTCGTATTTATTTTCATACTCATATACACCTCCATAATCATATGTCTGCATAAACTGCACACGTTTCTATTATAAGAATTTCGCTTCTCGATTGGGTTGCTAAATTGTTTCTATTTGCCTTTTTTTGTTCATTCTGCACGAAGTTTGTCCGTATTTGCCGGGGACGGCTGTTCTGATTGTTTCAACTGCTTTGCCTCCATCTCTTCCAAGGATAGTGACAGTTGCTTAACAGATCGGTCCAGCTCCTCCAATCTGCGACTCAAAGTGACGAGGATGTATTTTAACAGAATCAGACTCAATGCAGCAGGGAATCCGACATTAGTTACGAGCTCGATCATGCCTTCTGTCGTTAAAGAACTCACAGATTCCGCCTCCTTTTTCATACATATGTTCCATCAATAAGAACTAATGTTCCCATTTTTATGGAAATCATACGTTATCTTTTGGGCTCTCATGACAAAAAGAGCTCCAATTAGCTAGGAGCCCTCTCTGTTTTTGTTCATTCTACCTGCTTTCAGACCACTTTCGAACGACATATCAAGGAGTATATATATTCGGCTGCTGGGGCTTGGACATCCCTTCTCCGAGATAAAACCCGGTGTGCGGCGGCTGATTATAAGCTACGTTCTGCCAGGCAACACTCAGGCGATACACTGGATCATGCATAAGCGTATAGAATCGATGTTCTGACTCGTATGGTGTTGTGTAGATCCGCAGCGCCGAATTATCACTTTTGCGCCAAATGACTTCCTCACGCCAGTCACCGAAGAGATCGGCCTGCAAGGACGGTGTTCCTTTGGTTCCGTTATTGGAACTCGTTCCTGTTGCCGTAAGCAAGTTGGAAGTAGTCGAGTTCGTATAGTTCCACTTGTCTATCTTTCCAGCGCTTGATGAGGTATGATCCAGCAGTTCACGGAGGAGATCCCCATCCCACCAGATGCCAAAATTAATGGAAGACGGTAGCGTGTTGGTGATGAGCTGCCCCTTGGCTGAACGCAAACCAATACCCGGTGCCCACTGCTCGTTCCCTTTGGTCCGCGGGTCAATGTCTGCCGACATGCCTCTTCCGGTATCCTTGCCTGTATTTACGCCCCATAAAATATTTCCATTACGCGGGTCGTACATGGCAGCTCCGTAGGTGGCATTTTTGTCCTCGTTCACCTTGAACACTTCATAACCTGAACGGTCGGGGTCCAGATCGCCAACATGAAGTGCATCTCCATGTCCCATCCCCGTGTTAGCCAGCTTCGCTCCGTTATCGTCTACAACCAGCGAGCCATACACGATCTCATCCTTATCATCTCCATCCACATCCGCCACGCTCAAACTGTGGTTCCCCTGTCCAGCCGTCCCGGCATTGGTGGAGCTGTTGCTGTCAAAGGTCCAGCGTCGGCTCAGGTTACCGTTCCGCCAATCATATGCGACCAGAACGGTGCGGGTGTAATAACCACGTGCCATCACAATGTTGGGTCTCACACCATCCAGATAAGCAACCCCGGCGAGAAAACGATCCACACGGTTACCATAATTATCTCCCCAGCTCGATACCGTTCCGCGCGGTGGCACGTAGTCAATCGTACTAAGAGCCTTGCCTATATCACCTGAGAACACAGTTAGAAACTCAGGACCTTTCAAAATATATCCGCTCGTGTTTCGATAATCAGCCGAAGCGTCCCCAATCTTTACACCTGCACCATCCACTGTGCCGTCTGCTGTTTTACATACGATCTCTGCTTTACCATCTCCATCAAAATCGTAGACGAGAAATTGCGTGTAGTGAGCTCCAGCCCGTATGTTCCGTCCCAGGTCGATCCGCCATTTGCGTGTTCCATCCAGCTCGTAGCCATCCAAAAATACATTTCCCGTATAACCGGATTGCGAATTATCCTTGGCATTGGAAGGGTCCCATTTTAACACAATCTCATACTCGCCATCCCCATCCAGATCCCCTACGCTGGCATCATTGGCATGGTATGTGTAGTTCACATTATCCGGAGTTGTGCCTCCCGCGGGCTGCTGGATCGGAACATCCAGGTAGTTGTTGTTCCATACCTTCACCGCAGGAGAAGCAGCCTGCTCTGCTCCATTGACCACGGCACGAACGGTATACGAAGATGAGGTCGTACCTGCCTTGTCCAAAAAGTTGGTTCTCGATGTAATCGGCGCATCGTTCACCTTGCTTGTCCCTCTGTACAAATTAAAGCCGACCGAATCCGCTTCCGTGCCCAGCAAGCGCCAGCTCACCAGTACACCCTCAGGCACCTTAACAGCGACAGCTCCCCGGCTTAGCTTTTCCATTTGCCTCGTAGAAGCAGCAGAGACCTGGCTATCCATCGGGGTGACCACTCCACTCAACATTACACCGAGACAGAGCAACGCAGTATACCGAAACCTTTTGTTCATCTGAATCATTAGCTCCTTTCATGGTTTGTATTTTCAATAGATTTATTTTATGTGACTGATAAGTTATTGTTATTTAAATTTTATGATAGCGCTTACATAAATGTAAAGGGACGAATACGTCCTTTTTGTTCAAAAATCCGGGCTAATGCTTTAAAAATCAGAGGTCCATGAATAATCGTTCTTCATCCGCAATGCTCTGGATATCCTCCGAACTGATGCTGATATACTGATAGCCCTCTGCCTGTTGTTTTTTCAATGCAAGTTCCTTCATAAAACGTGGGCTGCCCTCTCCCGCATCCTCATCGTAAACAAGCAATAAACCGTCTGTTTTGCGGAAAAGGAGTTCATCCCGTGCCTTAAGTTGCCATATTCCCTGATAAGGCTGGCGGCTGACTACTCCCACATAGTCAACTTCGGCACAAATCTGCTCAAAATATTCCTTTTTGTCCTCTTTCCATTTTTCTTCCATATTTTGATAAGCCATCATAATAGAGCATTTGAGGTGGGGATATTGCTGTTTTAGTGCAGTAACGACCTCACAGGCCCACAAGTCCACCCCGTATTGGCCGGGGGTAATCACCCATTCCAACCCTTCTTCGACCAGGGGAATAAGCCTGCCTGCAATCGCCTTTTTAATATATGGAATGCCTTCGTGCTTCTGACTGAAAATATTCAGCTCATGGGCACGATAGCCCGAAACAAGCAAGTTTTTCATCTTCTCAACGTCCTTCTCCGATTATCATAAAGGTTATTGTACCACTTCAGAGCAGACCACTAAACACTTCGTTTTTTGGAGGAACGAATTGAATATAACGCAAAAGACGAACCTCTTCCAATTGGGCTGGATCAGGTTCGTCTTTTGGAGTTTGGTATTCATTCATGCTTTTTGGGTGCCTAATGAATTCTTATTATCTATTCTGAGCATAATCCTCACTTGGTATTTTCATTAAAACGACATACAGGCTGGACGTAGTATCTGCGCCGTTGCGATAAGCAAAATGCTCGTCCCCAGTGATATGAATGATATCCCCTTTGACTACCGCCGCTTCCTTACGAATAATACGTTTGTTGAATTTGTTCTCCTGATATTATTGAAATTGGGTAAGATTATTTTTTTCCATTCCCTATCACTCCTCAGACGATTTTATGCGGACATCTTTAATTCTAATGTTGCTACTAAATAAACCGGCATCACTACTTAGCTTGAATGACGGGTAACTAGGGTCTGCCTCAAGCCGCATTCTGCTATCGAACTGCTGCTCCTGCTGCTGATCTACCCAAAAAGAATAAGGCTCAGACTGAACTACTTTATCAGTTGTATTCGGTGTAGTGACAACCAAGATGACGAGTACGCCATTGCATCCACAATCCTCGGTGTCATAAAACAACTTGAACATTCCCGGTCGTCCTGAAAGAGCCAATTCTAGTCTTTCAACGGACAAGGAATCCAATTCTAAATGTATGCTCATGAGATGAATTCTCTCCTTTGTAAATGAGATGTTTGGAACCGTCAGCTCCATAAAGACTAAATTTTAACTATGTGTTCATTATAGTCATGTTTTCGAATGTGTCTATGTGACTGCACTCACTGCTATCAATGAACTCTTACATAAAAAGGCAACCCGATTACACCGGGTCACCTCCGTCATCTCTCATCTTATCTAAACCAACATTCTAGTCACAACTTCTATCCTTTGTAAAAAGGATTATGACCTGTGCCTTTGCCCGATGGCATCGCCCCAGGCACCCCGTCCGCTTCAAGCAGCGGACGGACAATGAGCTTCACCGGCCATTCCCTGCTCTCGAATACCGCTTGGAACAGCTCGGCCCGGTCAGCTTCAGGAAGCGGCACCACCCGTAGCGCTTCCTTCCACGCCTGCTCGGTGATATCCCATAATTTCGCTTCCGGGATAGGATACACCTCGCTTAGCGCTTCCATAATCGCAGCTAGGTTCACCTGCGTGCCCAGCGACTGCACGTAGAAGATCAGCTTGCGGATCGTCTCATTATACAAGCTGTTCGAGTATCCCGGCCGGATATGATAACCTGGGTCTGCAATGCCGTGTTTGTCCAGATACGGCTGATGCAAACGTACGGAGTCGTGGTCACGGAATAACAGACCGTTCACCCGTCCGTCCCGCAGGACCACACAGCAGTTCTGACCGTGAATTTCGGGTACAACGCCTACCTTGAACAGCCGCATCACCACATCATAGAATAACGCCGTCAGATCGGTGTAGAATCCTATAACATCTTCACTGGTTAACTCTCTGCCCAGCAGGTCAGATAACATATGGCGACCTTCCAGCGTCACCCCAAGCGCAGCCATGGGAATGACCTGCATACCTTCTTCCAGCAACTTTGGCGGATAGATGCGAATCTGGGCGGCCAGATGGCGAGGATGATCATCGAACAATCCCATGGATTCCGGCATGTATCCCCACCAGTTCCGTTCCTCGCAGAGCCACACTTTACCTGTAAGCGATTCATCGCAGGCCACCGCCTGTCGTAACATCTTCTCCCCAGCCAGACCATTCAGCAGCTTCACCACCGGGAGATAGCGGGCGGCCCCGAGAGATAACACACTGACCGGAAGCTTGAGCATCTGTGTGGATTCTTCCATCGGGGCCATCGAGCGCAGGGACGATGTCGCCTGAACCTCTCCCAATTCAATATCCAGTACAACGATGGTACCGTCCGCGATCTCTCCGTTGAAACGTGGCAAGATGATATGTTCCATCTGCCATGGATGTACTGGCATGGGCATGTATTCTTGCAGATTCAGGCCCTTCCGGGCCAATTCTGCTTCCAGCCTGCTCCGCTGTTCTTCATCCAGTACATCCAGTGTGGACAACCCTTCCTCACATCCCTGTTGTACGGCATCCCAACGCACCGCCACCCATCGCAGCGGGATCTCCTTCCTGAATTCCGCTGCATACCGGGTCACATCCGCTTCTGTGAACCCCACCTTGGCCTTGGAGGTGGGGTGAAATGGACGATCTCGCAGCGCTGCCACCTGCTCTCCCTTGATAAACCAATCGTAGGCATTGAACGGAACTTGTTCTCTCAGACGTTGTACCTGCTGGAGTCCCAGTGCCAATTGCTCGGTGGCTATTTTCACGCCTGCCAAGAATTCCGCAACCCCGGGATGCGCGTATGCTTCATCCGAAAGCGTCATCCGAAGCACAGCCTGTCCTACGACTGCCGGAGATTCAAGAAGCTTCCAGCCTCCATCCGGTGTCTCTCCATAGACGGGTGAACCTTGTACCCATTGATATCCCTGCCTTTTGCCTGCTTTCACCAGAAACAAAATCCCTTTCTGATGCAGCATAAGCTGTCCACTATGTCTACCTGCCCCATTCTCATCCTGCTTATCCTTACCTGCGACATTGCCGTCGGTTCCGTTCCCCGTTCCCCATCTGCTCTGCGAAGGACCTCCATTACCATCCCCCAGAAACATTCGGCGGAACGGTTCTGGTGAAGTAGAGAGTTCAATGAACGGATGCCCTTCCAGCGGAAGCAATTGCTCGGCCAGAAATGCATTGATCAGATCCTCCATAATCCGGCGCTCAGCGTCTTGCAGACTGGCACGCTTCATCACTGTTGACATGGTTATTGTCCTCCGTCAAATAATGGAATGCCGGGTGCGGATGACCCAGAAAATCATGATGCGAGATGGTCCAGCAATAGGCTCCCGACTTCTCGAATACAACAATATCGCCTACCCGCAGCCGCTCTACTTCCGCATCTGAATGCATACGATCCTTGGGTGTACACAGTTCTCCGACCACGTGAACTTTGTTGTCCCGTACCTCTGGTCTTGCAAACGAATGCCCCCAACGGTCCGTAGACATAATGTGAAACGGATGGTTGTGTCCCCATGATGCGGGCAAACGATTATGATGTGTACCTCCTCTTAACACGGCAAAATGCTGACCATGCGATGTTTTGATATCCGTAACCTCTGCCGCATAATAACCGTGGTCAGCGACAAGCATGCGACCCGGCTCAAAATACAACTGTATGCCGCGTGAAGCAAGGCGCCCTCTGGCCTCACTTCGCTCAATCAGGGATGTGAACAGGGACCAGTCGAACCCGGGGCTACCATCATATGTGACACCAAACCCGCCTCCGGCGTTAATTACTTCAAGATGCAGGTCATATGCCTGCTGCCACATCTCCACCTTTTGCAAATACATCTCGATCATCTCGGCATGCAGTCTTGCGTCTACATTGTTCGATAACGAGTGAAAATGAAATCCGCATAAACGCACCAAACCCGCGCCTTCCTCACGAATGACCCGGACTGCTTCCTCCACGCTCTCCTCATCCATGCCGAATGGACTCGGACCACCGCCCATTACAATCCGGGTCCGTGGCAATGTGCTGCTTCTCAGATTGATCCGCAGCAGAATGCGGACTTCCTCTCCTCTCCTTGTAGCAATGGCGATGACACGCCGCAGTTCCAGCAGGCTCTCCACATGAATGAAACTCACCTGATGCTCGATAGCCTGCTTCAACTCATTCTCCTTTTTCCCTGGACCGCCAAACAGGATTGGAACCTCGCTACTTACGCTCCTCACCTTGAGCAACTCGCCAATGGAAGCTACCTCGAACCCGTGAACCCAGGGCAGCAAAGCCTCAATAATTCGGGAATCCGGATTGGCCTTTATGGCATAGAACAGCCGTGTGCCTCTGGGCAGCGTGTGCAGCATGTGACGGACCTGCTCCTGAATACCAGCCAGATCGTAGACATAAGCACATACCGGGTCTTCACTATCCCTTTGCAGTTCATGAATCATATTCCATACGCTTGATTTCATGTCAGTCCACCCGCATTTCCATAGTCATTCCGTTTCTGTTCGTACGCCCGAAAAGCCGTATTCCGGTCATCGCCCAACACGTATATGTATACCCCTCGTTCGGCCCACAGCGCCATGCCTTCCTTGCTTCTGGCCACTGTTGCATACGGTACCTGGCACTGCTTCGCGGCTTCGTATAATGCGCCTAGCGCACGCTGCACGTCTGGATGTTCCGTCTGCCACGGTACACCAAGTGATTGCGACAGGTCTGCCGCCCCCTCTAGTACCCAGCTCACCTGGGGATGAGACAGAATGCTCGCACTTTGCCGGACGCCCTCCACACTTTCGATCATCGGTACAACCATCACCTGTTCATTCGCTTCCTGAATATACCCGGTGAGTGGATACTTGCCGAATACCCCCGGTCGCCCACTGTTCAGACTCCGCATGCCAAGCGGATGATAATACGCATGACGAACCGCTTCCTCCACCTGCTCCCGCTGTTCCACATGAGGTATGACGATGCCTTGTGCGCCGCAATCCAATACCTTTAGAATCTCTACTCGCTCTACCTTCGAGATGCGTACCAGCGGGGTCATCCCTGCCAGCTCCGCAGCACGAACCAGCTCTTCCACCGATTCCATATTCGTTGCGGCATGTTCCAGGTCGATAATTACAAAATCATACTCCGCATGTCCAATCATCTCAATGATGACCGGATGTGGGATAGAGACAAAAAGACCGAACACCGGCTGTTTACGTTCAATTTTCTCCTTCAGCGTGTTGGTTCTCATCCGAGAACGTCCTTCGCCAACTTCAGCGGATTGCTGGCCTTACGGAAATACAGTTCCCCATCCCCATACAGGCGGCGCTTGGTCATCTCTTCAATCAGCGCATCCTCGGCAAAAAGATCAAACCACTCGAACCGTTCCTCGTACTCCGGGTGCTCTCGCTGATAGTCCACAATCGTGGCCGCGCACAGCTGCCAGAACGCTTCTTCCGTCAGACCGAAATTCTCCAGCGTCAGCGCAATATCCGTCATGCAAATAAAAAAGAACGCATCATACGTATAGTCCCGGACTTCCGACACGTCACCCGCGTAGATAAAGGAATACCGATTGAACTTGCGGTGGGTCTCCGGTTCGGGGTGCAGCTTCGGGGCTCGTTCTGGATTCAGCAGCTTCTCGGGTACATAGCGGACACCATCATGAAGGTCCTTGATGATGATCCGTTTCGGCAGATCATTTTCCAGCACCAAAATGATATTCTGGGCATGCGATTCCAGCGCGATGCCGTGTGCATAGAGCAGATGAATAATAGGCAGCGATACCGTTCTAACGAGCGCTTCACTCCACTTCTGAATGCCATGATGCTCAACTGCACCCTGGATAAACGGTACCCCGTTCGACTGTACCAGCATAAGTGCATTTAAGGGCCAGGCAGTCTCGCCTTCTTGCAGATGAACAGATACATTTTCACGCCAGATCGCCCCTATTGTGCCATACGCCCGTCCATACTGGATTGCAGGCAAATTCTCGTACCGGAGCGAGAGTCCCATGATCTCTTTCAGAATGGAAAACTCTTCCCGTTGCAACAACTCATCCTCTCGAATGAGTGCTTCCAGCCAGTCGCTGATTAGCGGTGCATTCTGGGTCGTGTGCTGTGCCAAAATGCGTATGCTCGATGTATTGGTAATACTCAGCGACAGCTTGAGATACGGTGCCTTCGAATTCATCCGGTTCGACAGGGAACGAATGGACTGCTGGGCGCGATAGGTTGAGTCCGAAGGGCCGAGAAAAACGATATCTCTGTCCATTCGTTGCCGGGCAAACACCGATTCCAGCTGGTGTTCCCACTGCCACGGATGAACAGGAATGAATATATAGCGGTTACCCTCCGTGTCTTCCGACTGAAGTATCCGATTAAATCGGCTGATATCCTCCTCTGTGAGATGTTGTCTCACCAACTGTTCTGACGTGTAGCCTGTGGAAAGAGACGTTTGCACAAGTCCTTCTTTCACGGCAATCCAGTATACGGTCACATCCGAGTTAAACTCTGGACCGTAAGCAAGATTGTCTTTTAGGGTGAAGCCAAGCCTCGACTTGTAGCTTGGATGGTAGAGATGACCATCGCTCATATGGCTTTCGAGGGCATCATAGTGCAGGTCTTCATCCGGAATCTTCTCAGGCAGCAAAGCCCGGCACTGACTGTCCTTCGCCATCGTCTCCAGCAATTCCTGAATGAAGGCCGTCACATTCGCACCCTCCAGAAGGTTCAGTACCATTTCCTCCAGAAACAGATCCAGATCGGTGCAGGGAACGCCCTCTCTTCGAATCGAGCCCTTCGCCACCTTCACTCGGCCAAATGAAAATTTTCGCTCCGCCTCACAGCTGTATGTCACAGCCTGCCCTGACGTACTCCGCCCCACAGTACACCATTCGTTTTCCCCCACCTTACAGTCAAGGATACCCTCGAACCACATGGCTTCCAGCGCCTGCCGCATGATCCGTTCCTGTACATCCGTGTATACTGCCGTCTTGTGACCTTTCTCAGCCCTGTACCCTATGAACCCCACGCCACTTCACTCCCTATTCGGTTCATTATATTGCTCACCGGCACATACGCCGGGGTCTGACTGATCCCCCTGAGACAGCTCACCAGATTTTGTTTCGCCAGAAAACTGTCCGCGGTCAGCAAATGCTGCACATACACGTTTCCAGTTCGATCCAGTTCCTTCACAAGCACTTCGCGGACCTTTGCCCAGAAATGCTCCTCCGATACGTTCACATCCCTTGCCATCGCATGAATGAGGGAACCCAGATGATTGATAATAAAGTAATAGGATGTCCTCGCCCAAGCCTTGTCCCGTGGATAAAACAACAATCTAGAGGGAGCGGTATCCACCTCATGGATCAGCTCCTCATCGACACTGACTCCTTCCAAGTCACGCACGATAAATGCCTCAGGCATTCCGTCTCTTAGCGTCACGAGAGTATTTTGCAAATGAGCTTCAAAGTGAATGCCTCGCTCTCCGGCCGCTCGTACAATGGGCAGCAAAGACAAGGTCAGATAACGTGCAAACCAGCGCTCGGCTTCAGCACGTACGCCACCCAGCATCGTCATAAGTCGTGATTGCATTCCCGGCAAGGGGGCTTCTACCAGACTCGACAGGACATATGTACATTCCGGGTCAAACTCAATCGGTCTGTATGCGACGGTAAACAGACTCGTTAATTCTCCCTCCTGAAAGTCACAAGTAGCTACACCTGTCTCATAGGCAATCTGCGTATGCTGATCTGCACCGAAGCAATTCTGCTGCTTGATGTACCTGGAGGCGTCCAGCGTCCTTCGCATCTGCTCCGCACTATTGGTGCGAATCATGTTGGTAATCTGCATGTTCAGCGACAGCTTGATATTGCAATTCAGCTCTGGAATATAAACGGTGCGTACCGAGGAGGTCGGGTAGGCCTTCGGCCCGCCGCTGCCCATCGGAATGAGTTTCTTATCCAGAATATACTGCTGGACCTCGGACAAGCCCAACACGTACGCATACTGCCAGGGATGGATAGGCAGTAGTTCATACTCATCCCCATGTTCACCCCACTCTGCTTCCCAAGCTTGTTCCACATGCCCGTGCAGGCTGGCATGCAGATTGATCCTAGTGTAATCATCCACCCATTCCTGCATGTACACATCCTTCCTCACAGCAACGTAACAGAGTTGGAACGAGGTACGCAGTTCTGGGCTGTACATCCGTACGTCGTGTTCGGTGAAGCCTTTGGAGTTTTTCGGAAACGGGTGAAAGGGATGACCATATACCAGAGACTGTTCGGAAGTACAGTAATCATATATGCCAAGTCCAGCAGCCTGCTCGATATACAGTGCAAGATTATTCACGCTGTTATCTACCTTTTCCGCAAAATCACGCACATCAGCCGCATGGGTCAACCTGCCTTGCTCATGCTGGCTGTTTCCATACGCTGTGTCTTCACTCAGCTCCCGTGTGATCCAGCGAACCAGGTCCTGATAATGCACTGCTTGCCCGCGCTGTTGTACGCTTCGGTACTCATGCTCTCCCATAGCCGAGTAATACGCTAATTGTCCGGTTATCGTCACCCCGCTGGCCTGAAAAGCAACTGCGTACGTCATCGCATTCGGATCAATCTGAATGTCGCCCTCCTTCTCCACCGAAAGCTCTCGGATATAACAATTGAGCAGCAGCTTGCAAGAGTGTATATTCGCCTGCTGCTCTGCTTCAGACCTGAGCCTGTTTTCCATCTCGAACAATGTTGCCAACCTTCTTTCGGGTTATAAATAAAACAAGGGACAAGGTCACAGGATGGCACAGCCGAGACCCATACTAATCTCTTTCAGTGCCGCCCATCTGGCCGTATCTGCTGGTGTTCTGACCCGTTGAACCATTAGCAGACCAATCCATCTAGAGTACCTACACTGCTGACCAGCAGCGGAATGCTGGATGGATGCCACCGCTTGCGGCGGGCAGGCACGTACATTCGAATATACCGATCACACCATAGGAGCAAGAACAACGCAAAACGCAAGCGAGCCTTTCAGCCAGAACAAGCAATGATTTGCCCTTATTCTGCAATCGACTTTTCGAAATGATGTTCCATCTGAAAAAGATACTCCAGGTACAACCGGACGACATCACGTGTGGTCCCCCCAAAGGGGAAGACATGGTGGGTCAGGTCCGGCAATGCGTTGACTTCCAAAATGCCTCCCTGATCTCCTGTCAGCGGCTGGCGGATATTCTCACAACGGATATCAATGCCAGCCACATCAATCCGGAGGGCTCCTGCGGCCTCAATTGCCATTTGTGCATTGTCAGGAAGAATCGCTTCCGTACAGTCCATATAAAATTCACTGATGTTCCCGGCGGCCGAATTGCGAAGATCATATAGCTCGATCTCCCTTCCTGCCGCAGGTACCTCCTCCAGTGTGATTCCCTGTCCAAGCAGAACCTTTCGCAAAGGCTCTGCGTCTTCATTAATCTTGGGAAAGGCCTCGAACTTCCCTATACTGGTATGCTGGATTCGCTGCTGATTCAACATTCGAATCAACGCCCGGATGGTTGAGGTGCCGTCTCCTTCTACATAGACAGGTCGATACTCATTTACTGCCGCCACTTCCCCGTTAATGACCAGTACCCTGTAATCCACACCCGTTACGAATTGCTGCAGCATGATGCTGTTACTATGGGTACCCGCCCGGGCAATAGCCGCTTCCAGTTCCTCGTTTGTTCGAACGTCCAGTGTCACACCTGCACTGCCGCTTGCGTCCAGCGGCTTCACTACAACGGAACGATGCAGTTTCAGAAACTGCGTTGCCTTGTCACCCATTGCCTCGATAACGATAAACGGCGGCACAGGCATTCCCCGCTCATGCAGTAGCATATTACAAACCTGCTTGTTCTTGGCGAGCAGTCCAGCGATCAAGGGTAGACGATGCGATCTGGTTTTATTAATGACTCTGCGCTTATCCCCATAGGATAATTCCAAAAAATCTTCACATTCTGCGAGAAGTGGCTCGCAGGTCATTCCCATTTCTCTTGCTTTGCTTATGATGAGTCGGTTTTGCAGATTATGAATTCCTTTCGGAAACAATGAAAATCCTCCCCGACCGAATGAAGGCGTTCGCTCCTGGTTGTGCTTTCATCGGATTGATTTGATGGAAATAATATTGATAATGATTATCAGTTTCAAACAAAATCTATTTTATGGCAATTTCAGTCACCTTGTCAATAATAAGCTTTTTAGGAAAAATAAGATGGTTTTTGCAGGGAGAGAATCCCCAAATGAAGGAGTGTTCATGGAACAATGGGCACAACAAATAAGGCAAGCTCTGAATTTCGTTATGTCATAAGCTTGCCTGTGCTATTCGCTGTATTGAGATGCAATGAAGTATAGGCTGGGGATGTGGATGATGATCATCGGCATTAATGCTTTAATTTGGGGCAGGTTGGGCAGTAATCTTCTGGATCATCTGCAGCGAGATAATAGAAACAACAGGTTTTGCGCACACGAATGGGTGTATCTGAGACAGCTGTTGCCCGCTTGGGCGTGTTAAACTGCTTGAGCGGATTACGGGATTCACCAAAGAGATGTGCAGGTGCATCACGAATTAGATAATGGAAGTCCTCTTCGACACGCTGCTTTTCTTCAGGCGTGGCTCCTTCAGCAAACTTGTTCTCATAGAGCCAGTATACGTAAATGGCCGTGTTCTCCCACAGGACTGAACGTGAAACCCGCGTTGCCTTGGACAGCGATTGCCACACCTTGGCCAGATTACCGGCGAACATCTGTTCAATCACCTGATCTCTCCATACGCCACGCTGATCCGCCTCCGGTGAGGTCGTCTGCCAATTAGTCAGACGAGCCCTGGGGAGCCATGCCTCCCCCTGATAACTGGATTCGATCGTGCCGTTGGCAATCTCATAATTTAGGCCTTTGTTGAAGCGTGACATGGCATAGAGACCCGAAGCCAAAATCAAGTAAGCATACCGTTTAGCAAAGAGAGATACAGTAGCCGTTTCAGAATCCGTCTCAAAGATGCTACTCACCCCTTGCAAATAGTTCAGGCTTTTGGACGGGTCCAGCAAGTCCGTAAATGGCATCGAAAATGTACGATCTGTCGAAGGCTCCCAGGTCAAACGGTATTCGGCAGCCAAGGCCTGCATCTCTTGATCATCAAGCCAAGTGGCTGTAACGTGTGGTTTCATTTAACTTCCTTCCCTTCCCGTGCGGAATGCACATTGGTGTGCCAAACAGCGGATCAACCGCAATGTCGCACTCCATCTGGAAGACCGCGCGGACCATGTCCTGCGTAACAATGTCTTCCGGTTTTCCTTCCGCGTAGATGGACTTGTTGTGGACAGCCACGATATGGTGAGCATAGCGACACGCAAGATTCAGATCATGAAGAACCATCACTATGGTGCGCCCCTCCCGTTCATTCAAATCGAACAGCAGATCCAGAATATCAATCTGATGGGTCATATCCAGATAAGTCGTTGGTTCATCCAGCAGCAAGGTCTCTGTTCCCTGTGCGAGTGTCATCGCAATCCAGGCACGCTGGCGTTGTCCGCCGGATAATGCGTCCATGGGCCGATCAGCCAGAGCAGTCAGATGTGTGGATTCCAGCGCGAGCCTGACCATGCGTTCGTCCTCACCGGACCACTGTTTCAGCCAGGTCTGGTGTGGGTACCGTCCTTGCCGAACTAGTTGGTTCACTGTCAGTCCCTCTGGAGCAGAAGGGCCTTGCGGCAGAATGGATATACGTCTTGAAATTTCCTTGGTAGGCAACTTCGCAATCTCCTCGCCATCCAGCAGCACCGAGCCTGAACTGGACTTCAGCAGCCGCGCCATCGTTCGCAGCAAGGTGGACTTCCCGCAACCGTTGCTGCCAATCAGGACAGTAGTTTTCCCCTTGGGAATAGTCAGGTTCAGATTCTCAATAATAGGCTCTGCGCCATAGGCGATCGTAAGGTCCTTGGCTTCCAGAATACTCACAGCATTCTCCTCCTCAAAACTGATTTCGATTCTTGAACAACAGATACAGGAAAAACGGTGCTCCTACCCCGGCGGTAAATACCCCTGCCGGAACATCGAGCGGCAGAAATACCGTACGGGCAATCAGATCAGCAGCAAATACAAGCAGGGCACCGACCAGTCCCGAAACGATGAGCATGCTGCCAAACATACGCCCTACCAGCTTCCGGGCAATATGCGGCGCAATCAGACCGACAAAACCAATCGTCCCCGCGACAGCTACAGCACCCCCGGCCAGCAGTACACTGCACAGTAGCAGTGCTGAACGATGACGCTGTACAGTGACCCCCAGCCCGGTGGCTAGATCATCCCCGAATTCCTGTGCGTTCAGACTACGGGCAAACCAGATCGCCAACGGAAGCACGATTACAATCACCGGGATGATCGTTCTGACATCGGTCCACGATGCTCCATACACACTCCCCGTCAGCCAGATATACGCCTGACCAGCCGTATAGAATGGACTAAGGATCAGCATGAAGGTCGTCCCGGCCCCCGTAATGGCTGACACTCCGATTCCGATCAACACCAGTCGAATCGGGCTTACTCCTTTTTTCCAGGCAAGAAGATATATGATGATTGTGGTAATCATCGCGCCCATAATGGCAAACAGCGGCAACAGCTTGATACTGATGGTTCCACCCAGCAGGGTGACAAAACCTACAGCGGCAACGGCAGCTCCTCCCGTTATCCCGATCACATCCGGTGAAGCGAGCGGATTACGAATAATCCCCTGCAATAGGGCACCGGACATGCCTAGTGCTGCACCAACAAGCAACGATAACAGCACACGCGGCAGCCTTAGCGTCAACACGACAAAGTCATGATCGCCTGCGCCCAGACCGAAAATCGTCTGCAGCACATTCAGGGGAGATATGAAATCATTACCCACACTAGTTCCTAGAATGGATGCAATCAATACCAAAACCATACAGATTCCGATGATGAACAGCGATTTGCGCTCCATTTGCAAGGATAACGTATCTTTCTTATTGCGAAAAGTAATCATCTTCCTCATATCTTCGTCCCCCCCTTGCGGGCAATATAGACGAAGAAGGGACCACCAATGAGCGCTGTCATAACGCCAAGCGGAACCTCCTGCGGCATGATGATCAGCCGTGCAACAACATCCGCCGCCAATAACAAAATGGCGCCGCCCAGAATGCAGTAGGGAACAAGCCAGCGGTAGTCGTTGCCAACAAACGCCCGCATGATATGCGGTACAACTAATCCTACCAGACCAATCGAACCGGCCACCGCAACAGAACCACCGGCTAGCAATACCGTAACGACTCCCATAAGCAGCTTAACCAGTAGCACGTTCTGTCCCATGCCTTTGGCGATATCATCACCGGTCAGGAGCAGATTGATCGCCCGGCCCATAAACAGGGATACCACAATGGCAACCGTCATATATGGCAGTACAGGATACAGCATGTCGAGTGTCCGACCGCTCACTGAACCTGCAAGCCAGAACAACACGTCCTGTAATCCCGTTCCATCCAGCACCAGGATTGCCTGCGTGAACGAAGCAAAAAGTGCAGAGATGGCGGTACCCGCCAGCACAATCTTGATGGGAGTCAGACCATCACGACCGATGGACCCAAGCGCGTACACAATCACTGTTGCAATGGTTGCCCCGGCAAAACCAAACCACATCATCGTACTGAGCGAGGACACCGACAGCACCACGATGGCAATAACGATAAAAAAGATGGCGCCCGCATTGATCCCAAACACACTTGGTGAAGCGAGCGGATTACGAGTTAGCGCTTGCATGAGTCCTCCCGCCACCGCCAAACTTGCACCAACAACAGCGGCAATAATTGTGCGTGGTAAACGTTCTGTCAGAAGTACGACATGCTCCACTGAGCTTTCGTCATAGTGTTGTAGTGCATCCACTGCTATTTGAAATGTTATGTGTGTGCGTCCCAGTATCATGCTGGCTACACAGGCGAGTAATAGTAAAATGAATAAGCCGGATAGTCCATACATCTTCGTACTTGCCTTCGTAAAAAGGGGAAACATATTCTCACTCTTTCATTCGTGAAATGCAAAAAGACCTGCCTGCCCATACACTTCGTATACGATGTCCTGGTGCATGGCAGGTCTTGCTCCCATTAATTCAGATTGAACTGCTTGTATAGGTCGTCCAGCATCATGTTGGCCGATGTGTATCCGCCTCCCATGTTCCAGGCCACTTCATCAACCTGTACCAGCTGGTTATTCTTTACCGCATCGAGATTTTTCCAGAGCGGACTGCTGGTCCAATCCTTATAATTCTTCTCAATAGCTTCTGTTTCCGTACCTGAATTGAAGTTGAAGATCATATCTGCGTTCATATCCGGGATGTTCTCTTTCGAAGTCAACTCCACACCCCAGGTGTCTTCATCATGTCCAGGCGGTCTGGTAAATCCAAGCTCTTTCAAAATTTTCCCGGCGTATCCCATATAGAAAATGCGAACCTGATCGGCTCTGAAATTCGTAATAGTCGCTTCAATGGGTAGACGGTCACCCATTTTGTCTTTGAAATCCGCTACCCTTGCATCCCAATCGGCAAGCAACTTGTCCGACTGTTCCTTCATATTCATCGCTTCACCAGCCGTCTTTACCGTCTCTTTCCAGTCAAACAACGTCTCGGTAACTACCGTTGGAGCAATCTGGGACAGTTGATCATAGATATCCTCATGTCTTGTTTTGGTGGCAATGATTAGATCCGGCTTCAACTTGTTGATCTCTTCCAGATTCGGCTGTGATTCCTGACCTACCTGCGTCACGCCATCCAGATCCGCTTTCAAATATTTATATACGGGTTGCTGAACCCAGGATTCCACAACACCTGTTGGCTTCACACCAAGTGCAACAACAACATCATTGGCACCCTGAAACAAGGTTACAATCCTCTTCGGAGTTCCCTTAATTGTCGTTTCACCCATGGCATGTTTGATAACTCTGGTCTGCTCGTCCGCACCACTTTCTACTGAATTGCTCTTATTACCACTTGCAGACTTGCTTGAAGGGTCAGTTGTCCCTGTAGTTCCACCCGAGGCACAACCAGCCAGCACCGATATCATCAGAATAAGTGCTATATAAATATGTAGCTTTTTGGTCAATCCAAACATGTAGTCCAACTCCCCCTTCTCATCCTAATTGATATTAAAAATCATTATCAATTGTATTGTAATTCAGTTGAGTACATTGTTCAAGCATATTGATACTGCTGT
This sequence comes from Paenibacillus sp. FSL R10-2748, assembly GCF_038005565.1. NCBI lineage: Bacteria > Bacillati > Bacillota > Bacilli > Caryophanales > Paenibacillaceae > Paenibacillus > Paenibacillus sp. FSL R10-2748. Next base: position 89,530 of record NZ_JBBOTK010000011.1, on the reverse strand, counting down.
GGAAGAACTCCCCATGCCTCTAGTTTCATGTTGAAAATCTCCTTGTACAGTAAAGGCTTGGATGAATACAAAATGCTCAGTATACAAAAAGGTGTAACCCTCCATAGTTGTTGGGTTACACCTTTATAAGAATTTATGACCTGTCTTCAACAGACAGCGATCGCAGACAAACATACCGATTAAGGTGTATGTCTGCCTACATATTGATAAGTACCTTTCGGGTATACAATCCACTCATCCTGCTGATTAAAAACGGGTGAGCCACCTGATATACCTTGTCTACGAACAAATGTCCCACCTTGAGGAAACAATTGATTCTGCGAATGAGGCTCTCCAATCACATCTACCACAGTTTCATGATATTTCAGTACATATGCGACCGTATTAAATTCACTTGGGTTGTAGAAATGACCCTCTTGATTAAAATAGGCAACATTCGTGACATCCATGAAATCGTAAAAGATGCTGTTTATGATCAGATACGGAATTACTGGATTAACCGGATATAGCGCTATGCTGGATACGTTCATACGGTTCTTGTTTTTCATGAATTGGTGAACCTCCAGCTCATATCCTTCTATTTTATGAGAGAAGTCACATTCTCGGTTGTAAAACAATTGCAGCACGATGCGACCGTCTCCACCATCGACATATTGTGAAAAAAACAAAAGAAATGCCTCCTGTGGTTCCTGATGAACCTAAAATATAGTCGCTCTGCCAGCAACTCCTACGACCTACTTAAGCTGGACTCTTAAAAAAGTCAAATAATCATTCTCGAGGGGACAGGAGTCTCCTTGGTGCTACAAAGCATACCGTTTATGGTGTATGAGCGCCGACATATTGATAGGTCCCTTTCGGAAACGCATTCCACTCATCTGGCTGATTATAGGCAGACGATCCGTAGGATATTCCTGGCTTGCGGACGAACGTTCCTCCTTGCGGTGCAAACTGCTCATGCGAATTTGGATTTCCTAATACATCTACCACTTGTCCTTGGTATTTTAAAACATATGCAACGGTATTAAATTCGCTCGGGTTGTAGAAATCGCCCTCATCATTGAAATACCAAGCATTCGTAATATCCATGAAATCATAAAAGATACTGTCGATGATTATATATGGCATGGCAGGATAAAGCGGATTAATCGGTAAAGTGGTAACTTTCATTTGGTTTGTTTTCTTCATCCATTGATGAAACTCAAGTGAGTAACCGTCTGCCCGATGGGAAGGGTCTCCATTCCCGTTATAATGCAATTGCAAAACAATTCTTCCATCCCCGCCATCCACATATTGCGAGAAATATACAGCAGGCGCTTGCTGTGGTTCCTGTTGGACCTGAAATACAGCAGCCCTTCCATCTGCTCCTACTACCCATACCAGTAAAGGTTCGGGGGAAAGGGGGATAGAGGTGCCCATGAGTTCTACAGGACCGAGGAATGTCGATGATGGCGTTCCTCTATATACCAGGAATTTAGATTGTCCTGGGAAATAACTGGACAGATCCACGGTTCTGTGCGGCAAGCCATATTTAACCCCAATCGGAGTGATACCGCCGGAAACCAGCTCCGCGTTGCGTGTATTCAACGTGTATTGAACTGAGCCACCCCGATCATCCGCAGCCGTAATAGTAATTTCAGCAAGGCCGCTGCCTGTACCCGAAGCCAGTGTTAAAATGCTGCCATTAAGCGATGCACTCACCAACGTCGGATCACTGGAGCTGACTGTAAATCGCAGCTCATCCCCATCCTCGTCGTAGAACAGTTGTTGCAGATCATAATCCCTTTGCTGTGTAACTCCGGGAGTCAATACCTGCTCGTTTATAGCCGCTATGACTTGAGGAGCTTGATTAAGCTGAGGCATGCTGACGGTAACCGGGAACGTCGCTCCCTCTGCACGTCCGTACTGGTCATACACACTGAGTGTTACACTTGTGGTTCCTACACTCACTGGGTTTAGCTGTAGTTTCTGACCATTCATATGGGCCGTAGCAATTCCTGGATCATACGTGTCTGCTGTCACTGACAGGGATGCTAGATCCCAGTTCAATAGGAACGGTGAGAGATCCAGTTCTGAGGCGGCATCTCCCAATTGAAGCAACTGCTCAGGGATCGCTGTAATAACCGCATTTTCTAATAGATGAACCTGTAGGTCTGTGCTAATCTCTCCGCCTCTATCGTCTTTAGCCGTGATGGTAATCACGGTATTGCCGCTAGTCAGTCCATGAATGACAAGCTGTTCATTTTGAACTGTAGCATCTGCCACGGCTGGATCAGACGAACTGATCTCATAACGAATCGGGTCATGATCCGGGTCAGCAAAGATGGTGGACAGATCCACGGTTCCGTCAGCCTTGCCTAAAATCAGATGTACCGCGTCTGGTGCACGGGTTACTACCGGGCTACTGTTCGGTATAGGCAAAATTGTTACAATCAAGGTAACTGTATCTGTTCCACCCTTGCTGTCGTCTGCCGTCAGGGTAATACTTGCGCTCCCCGCTTGCAGCGACTGCAAAGAAAGCTGATCTCTCGTTATGGCAGTCTGCACGATAGAAGCATCCGAACTGGTCGCTGTGAACACCAGCGGGTCACCATCTACATCCGTAAATATCGTGGAAAGATCCAGCGTCGTATTCGGCTGACCCAATGTGACGGTTAGCGGTTGAGGGTCTTGTCCATGCGGAGCATGGTTAGGAGTGCCCTGAACCGTTAGCTTGAATTCAATCTGCTTTTGGCCTGTGCTGCCATCTTCTCCTTGCTGTCCGTCATTGGCAGTGACATGAACGATCGTACTGCCCGCGCGAAGCGGACTCAAACGCAATTCATCTCCTGTAAGCACCACCGACGCTACAGCAGGATTATCAACAGTAACCTGATACGTTAAGCTAGCATTTTCCGGGTCCTGAACATAGTCGTTCAAATGCAGTACCAAGTCGGACTGTCCCACAGTAAGCGCCTGATCTGGTATACCCGCAGATACTGGCTGGCCGTTCACGATAATTTTGAAGGTAGACGACACCCTTTTTCCCCGTCCATCATTAGCCGATACACTGATGGATGCTTTTCCGACACTGACTGGCGTAAGCTTTAATGTATTGCCCGATACAGACGCCCGTACGATGCCGGATTGAAGAGAAGCTGCCGAGAAGGTCAAGATATCCCCATCAGGATCGGTAAAGAATTGGCGTAAATCGTACAATTGTTCACCAGCGCCTTCTGTAATTACACGCTCTACAGAAGCATTCACGACTTCCGGTGAACGGTTAGCACTGCTGGATGAACCAGATGAGCTTCCAGAAGATGAGGACGTGCCTGTTACACTTGCCACAGCTAGGCCCGTAACAGCGTTGGAAGCTACTCCGGTACCCAGTGTGACCGCAGATACCTGTACATTTCCACTCACATTTACTCTAGCTGCCGGGTTGCTGACTTGAATATTTTCAATACTACCTGTAGTTTTCAATTCCAAAGCACCCGTCCCGGTGACGGTCAGCTGCTGGATTGTGCTATTACCTGTCATCTCGACGGATTGGCTGCCAGTTACCTGAACGGTCTGAACCGTTCCCTGAAGATTGACATTTTCCGCCCCTTCATTAACATTCAGCTGCGGCAAGGAAGCATCCGCGCTAACCTCAATGCTTGCGCTGGATTGCACGTTCATGACTGTCGCGCTTGCGGTACCACTGAGTACAACGTGAACGTCCGGTTTTGTGACATCCATTTGCGTCAACGTTGAGCTATCAAATACGACTGTATTGTTATCTCCGCCGTTGATATGCGTCTGTCCCTGCACCTGTACATCCTGTGCATAAAAATCCTGCTGTACTCGGGCATCCACCGTTAACTGCTGTTCCACTTTCAAATGCAGTACGGATGTAAAATCCCCGGCGATCACCAAATCTCCGTTCAACGTGGAGCCGTGTCCATCCAGCACAACGTTGCCGCTGAACTCCGCTTCGCCGTCACGAGCCGAACTCCCACTGCTGCGAAGCTCCAGCCAAGTAACCTTGTCCACCGTCCGGCCTATGGCATGGAAACGGATGCCTGCGTTGCGCAGCGCGGCCTGATTATCCGCGTGAAAAATGCCGCGCAGCGGCTCTGCCACGTCATAAGCGATGCCATTGATCCGTATCTGCTTGCCGTCCATTTCCTGGAGCTGCAAAGCACGCTCCTGTGGAAACAAAGCAGATACGAGCAGGCTGGCCGCATCTACGCGGCTTACCGAGTGTTTGGCGTGTAGATTTCCGCCAAATTCACTCATCAGCCCGTCATTCAGCGCCGCCCAAATCATCGGGGTCGCCCACGGGCTGGCGTCCTTCCACGCCGTCGGCAGCGCCTGTGCCGACGGCGAGTCGGTTGTGCTGGCGGGCGTGCCCGCAGACGTACCCGTCCCAGCGGACCTGACCAACAGCGCGACCAGTTCTTGGGCGCTGATCAGGTCATTCGGACGGAAGTGTCCGTTGGCGTCGCCTTGCATCAGCCCGGCCTTACGGGCTGCCTCTATAGCCGGGCGCCCCCAGCTATCGGCGGGCACGTCCGTGAAGGAGGCAGCGCCGTCCAAGTTGCCCGTCGGAAGCTGCAACACTTTGACCAGCAGCACGGCTAGCTCCTGACGTGTGAGCTTCTGCTCAGGTCTGAGCGTTCCGGCGGGATCGCCTTGGATAATCCCGAGTTCACGGGCTTTTTGCAGTTGTTCCAATTGCTGTGCTGTAAGCTTCTGTACATCCGTCCAGGCGGCAGTATTGTTCCCTGTGGACCCCTTGGATACGGAAGCCGTATCTATCACGGTAGCCTGCTCTGCTCCGGCAGGAAACGAGGGGGTCAGCAGCAGCAAAGCAGCTGCCAGCTGAGCGGTTAACTTCTTATTTTTCATGGTGCAATTCTCTCCCCACCGATAAATGTAATCATGTATTCAAAATCTTAGGATACGTATGTTTTACGGCCGAGGACGACCGATAAAGTCTCCTAAATTAACAGGGTAGTTCGTCCCTTCCACATTCCATTCACCAGATTGATAATGGTCTGGATTACCAATGACCGTACCGCTATTCCGTCCCAAAGCCTGCCCTTGACCAATAACTGCGATATCTATAAGCGTGTTGTTGTAATACAGCTTAAGCGTAACAGGTTCCGAATTGTTATTTTGTAACTGCAGGAAGGTAAAATACCACTCCTCCGATACGAATGAACTCAGATCATCCGCAATAACAAATGTTTGCCCAGGCATAATTACATCTCCGTCATTGGCATTTATAATAATCGGGTCTGGTTGGTCGGATCGCTCAATCCATATTCTATTTTTCTCCAACGGTCTGTTTGTAGGGTTATACAATTCAATCGCCTGGTCCAGATAATCCGGTTCGCCTTGCCACACGACTTCGGAAATGAACAAGTCTCTTTTCTCAACAATCACTGGAATCGTAAAAGATGTCGTTTCACCCCGATTATCATTTGCTGTAATCGTAAGGAACGTCAGACCATTACGCAAAGGTTGTATGAAAAGTGCATTCCCTTCTACCTGCCCCCCTGCCACCAATGGATCAGAAGACACCACAGTATAGGTCAGCGTGTCTCCATCCTCATCAGAGAACATATCATTCAGCTGCAATATTTGCTGACCATCTCCCGGGTCCAAATATTGAGGTTCAGGCACACGGGTCACTACCGGACGATGATTTACGGGTTGAGGAGCTTCAACTTGGAGCATAAATGAAGTGAAAGAAACGCCCCCACGTCCATCATTCGCCGTAATTCCAATCATCGTAATACCAGCATTATGCAGTGTTACAAATGAATCTTCTCCATTCTCCGCCACACTGCCTACTAGGGGGTTGGAGGAAGTTATGGTATACGTCAAGGTGTCGCCATCCTGATCCATAAATAACGAGCCCGGATACAGCATCAGCTTGTCCTGCAACACATTAGCAACTACGATAGGTAAATGAGGTAAAGCCACAGGTATGTGATTCTCAGGCTGCGGATCAGGTAAAGGCGCATTCACCATAGCAGCAAACTGAAGTGAGGCTGTACCTCCCTTGCCGTCATGGGCTGTTATCGTCATTAGACTAATGCCGGCTTGAAGCGGCGTAAGCATAAGCTGATCGCCTGTTACTTCTCCTGTGGCCACTTCTGGCGAAGCCGATTCCACCGTGTAGGTCAGTGCATCGCCATCCTCATCGTTAAACAAGTCAGACAGGCTAATCTGCTTCCCACCTTCATTTAAGAGCAAAGGAATGTCATTTAGGCTGTTGCTCGCGACAGGACTGTGATTAATGTCCTCCTCATAAGTAGAGCTGGTCACTGTATAGCTGAAAAACACGCTCGCTTTACCGCCTTTTCCATCCTCTGCCGTAACAAATACCTGTGTGCTTCCTACTGATTTAGGTTTTAGTGTAAGCTGTTGATTTGCCACTTCTGCTTCTGCTACGTATACATCCGAAGTGACCGCATGATACGACAGCTCATCCTGATCGGCATCGTAAAACACATTTTTCAAATCCACTAGCGTATCTCCAGAACCCAAAATGGCATATTGATCGGCAGGAACGATAGCTGAGACAGGTACATGATTAGGTGTTGGCGTTGGATTCGTTGTAGAACTGCCACCGCCACCACCAGATGAACTTTTTTTAGTGCTTGTTGAGGATGTATCCGAAGATGCACCCAACGTGGTATCACGTATAATTTGAGTCTCTGTTCCCCGCTCCGCAAGACGGGTCTGTACAGTCTGTATCCCATTGGCGAGACGTACCTGTGTATCGGCAAAATTCAGTTTAAGCTGCTGCCATACACCACTTCCCTGAATCTGAATAGGCTCATGCGTATCCACGATCATTTCGTTTACGTCTGCATGAATCTCTACATTTTTGGCACCCCGCATCAGGGTTACCTGAGGTAACGTATCACCTTGAATACGCACATAATCCGCTGCAATAGCTAACTTGCCTTTAAACTCTGTCCCTTTGCTATACAAAGTCACCGGTTGTTGGGCTGTACCACTTTGCACAATTTGAAGTGCTGACAGATCAGCTACGTTTCGGTTCGATGCCTGATAGGTCAGGGTAGCCCCTTGAAGCGCCGGCACATTGTCTGCTCCGAACAGTTGCTTCAATTGCTGGCCGATCAAATAGGGCTTTCCATCCATATAGGCGATATCCCCGTCGATACGAGATAGGATTCCCGTCTGTTCACCCGATTGGAATACATTCACCAAAAAGGCTGCGATATCCTGACGTTTTACCTGTACTTTAGAGTCAAACCGATTATCCGGCGTATCCATTAATCCCAGCTTGAGAGCTGCCTCTACGTTGCTTTTGGCCCATGCGCTCACCTGATCCCCATCAGAAATGTCCTGAACATCTCCGCCTTGAGCATGGGTTCCTCCAATCGCTCTCACCAGAATGGCTGCCAATTCCTCACGACTCACTGCAGCATCCGGACGGAAAGCACCTGATTCATCTCCGGTCATTAGACCTGCCGCACGTACAGCTTCTATATAAGAAGCTGCCCAACTCCCCTGCGTATCCTTAAAAGTTACTGCTTTCTCCGTTGCGTCAAGCTTAAGTGCATTAGCCAGCAAAGCTGCCATTTCCTTACGCGTTAACGGTTGATCTGGACGGAAAGAACCATCTGGATAACCCGTGATCAGTCCTTGCTTCACAGCCTCCTGTACCGCCTGTAATGCCTGGGATGACATAGTGGACTGATCTGTAAAAGATACTGTACTGGCTTTAGTCACAATCGCTGACGTCTCCCCTTTCGTTTCCCCATGAACAAGCTGGGGCCCCCATGCCATACCTGCCAGCAACGTCACCATCAGCACTTTTTGCCATTCTTTATTTGTTTCTTGATTCATCAGACTCTCCCCCGTGAACGGTTCATTCTTGTTATTAGTGAAAAGATCTTATCATCCGCCTCTGAACCAATTCTGAACAATATTAAAATTTTATCTTTTTCACAGTCTGGACTTTGTAGCAAATGAAAAAAGAGCGCTCAGCCAGATGGGCTAAGCGCTCTAAAAATTCTATAAAACGTTGATGTACATGCCTTGTCAGGAAACCGTAGGATTCCATTGAAAGGTAGCTGCGGACTTGGATGGAAGGGTAGATTTGAAAACCTTATTTCCCTGCCGAACCTTAAATGTCTTTGTGTTCTCTCCCGTATTGGCGGCAATCAGGACAAGCGTACCGTCGGGGTTGCGGTAGGCGACCGTTTCGATACTTCCACTATAATGTGTAGAATCAATACGTACCGCACCTGGACGGACAAATTTGCTGGCGTGCCCAATCGCATAGTACTCCACATTTTTCGTAACTGCACCGCTTAACGGGTCGATGGTCACTACACCTCTACAGTTGGCGCAACCCCCATGGGTCGGACCCCCGGACGGGTCAAGTGCGATGTTCCAAAAGAGGACATTTTGCGACCAGTTTCGGGGTGCACCAATGATCAGCTTGGACATATCCCAGCTCAAATCATCTCCAAAGCCCGGACTCCACGCCCCCCCACTACATTCTGTCATATATACAGGCTTATCAGGAAAAGCATTATGCACATCTGTCATCGCCGTGGGCTCTCCTTTGTAGCAATGAAAGGCCGTTCCGTGCGTATAGCTTCGAGCCTGTTCATCTCCTAACACGGTCTTGGCATAATCGCTTCCTGTATCCCAGTTATGGTCAAAGGCAATAATGTGAGTAGATAAATGGTTTCGATTTAGGGTCGGGCCCAGATATTGTTTAATAAAATTCGCCTGTTCTGCTGCTCCCATACTCATGCTGGGATACTTGGGCGTAGTGAATTCTGGCTCATTTTGAATGGAAATCGCCTGAATCGGAATTCCCTCGTTCGCATACGCCTGTAGATAACGAACAAAATAGTCAGCATACGCCTGGTAGACGCGCGAATCGGTATAGTCCAAATACCAGCCGTTATAAATCTGCTCCCCATATTTCATCCAGGGCGGAGCTGTCCATGGGGTTCCCATAATCTTTAAATCCTGGTTTCTTCTCAGGATTTGCTTCAACACATCGATCACATCCCGATCCTTGGCGATGGAGAAATGATTCAGCTCATAGTCCTTGCCTGTTGCCACATCGTCATAGGTATAGCTGCCAGGCTGTCCCTGCTCATCTACGGAATAATCTGAGGCTCCAATGGTATGGCGAATATAACTCAGTTGAATGCCACTGGCTGTAAACAAATCATTTAGCAGCTGATCACGCTGATTGGCAGACATGCCATAATTCATCAGGTATGCGGACGAACCGGACACCGCAGCGCCAAATCCCTCCATCGTCTGATAATGAATATCTGGCTTAATCTCAATCGTCAGTGTATCCGCATTCGCTGCATTTTCTTTACTGTTATCCTTATTCCAACGGATCGGGGTTTGTTGGGTTAGGCGATTCGCCGGATCGGGTGTTGTTAGCCACATGTTGACGTTATTTTCTGCTTTCGGCCCCGGAACATTCCGTATAGCCATACTGACCAGGACCGCACAGATCAAAATGGCTACTGCAGCTATAAGCAGCCAGATGTCAGTACGTCGTTGCTTTTGGATTTTTTTCATCTATATCCTCCTCTCCCCATCATTATCCTGTCCCCATCCTCCCTACTATTTCAGCTTTCACTTGGGTTTCCCTTTGCATACCTGTTGGACGTTTACATACCGATAGCAAAAAGAGAGCCGGTGCTTGTGCCCGCGCTCTCTTGAATATAACCATTTTAAAACAAATGTAACGGGATTACTTTTTTGCCTTTTCTGTAGAGGTTGCCGGAATCGTAACACTTCCTGTCAGTCGTAAATCCTGAGAGGAACTGCCCACATAAATGGGCACTTCACCCGCTGGCATAACCCATGCTTTGGACTTTTCATCCCAATATGAGAAAGCTTTCGGGTCGAGCTCAATGCGAACCTTCTTCTCTTGACCCGGCTTTAACTCTACCTTGGACCAGCCTGCCAGTTGACGGGATGGAGTCTCTACGTTTGTCGGAAGCTTACCGTTGTACACCTGTACAACCTCAGCTCCGGCTGTTTTACCCGTGTTCTTCAATTTTAGCGAAACTTCGACGGAACTCGTACGATCGGATTTTTTTCCACTCGCATGCTGTTTTGTTTTCAGATCGCTATATCCGAATGTCGTATAGGATAAACCGTGTCCAAAGGAGAACGCCGGTTGAATACCCGATTTCTCATACCCACGATAGCCTACAAAAATACCATCTGAATAGTCACCTATACCGTTCACACCCGGAAACTTCTCTGGTGAGGACACGGGTGTAGACTGCTCGTTAACCGGGAAGGTTACCGGCAACTTACCCGAAGGATTCACATCCCCGAATAAGACGCGTGCTATCGCATTCCCTTGCTCTTGTCCAGCAAACCATGCTTGTACGATGGAAGGGACTTTGTCCTGCCAGGTATCCATTTGTACGGCTCTGCCGCTCATTTGTACGACAATAGTTTTCGGATTTGCAGCCGCAACCGCACGGATTAGCCGATCCTGATTGTTCGGCAGTTCCATATCGAAACGCTCAACATATCCTTCGCTCTCATACGTACGCGTAACAACAATCGCAACATCCGATTTTTTCGCCAATTTCACAGCGTTGTCAATCAACTTATCTGACGTATCCGCCGGAGGTTCCCAGCCCAGACGAACCATACCACCGGAATCACGACCATTGGTCGGATAATCAGCGCGGTATTCAATACGTATCTTGTGCTTTTCACCCGCTTTAAGGGAGATGTTCTTCTTCGTAGTGCCCAGCTTTTCACCTTGATTGTCCACGAAAAGCTTATCGTCGAGATACAGCTTGCTTGATCCCAAACTGGTTAATGACAATGCATAGTCACCATCCTTGGGAGCTGCAATTGCCCCTGTCCAGCGTGCAGATATCAAGCCGTTCAGTGTCGTTGGTGTATTTGGAACTTTAGGGGACTTCGCATTGAAGCCCTGATAATTATAAAATCCAAGGTTCATATTGACTTGGTCATCATTGCGTACAAGAATCGGATTGCCTTCCATCTTGTTATTCTTCCAGTATTCGCCTCGAAGCCCCTGTTCGCCATCTCCATAAGTCGCATATCCAACACTGATATCCTCTTTCTGTTCAGATGTAGTCAACAGTGAAGACGGAACAGCCGATGGGCCAGGCATAATGTCTCCTGCAGAGATCGGGTCTGTACCCGGTGCATATTGGACGGTAACACCTTTGCCGACACGATTGCGGATGCCCTCTAACGGACTCACGGTATACGTCGGGTTCACCAACGAACTGCCTCCGCCTGCCACAGTGCCGTTATCTGCATCGGGGCCAATCACAGCAATGGACTTGAGTTTATCTTTAGACAACGGTAATGCATTATTTTTATTTTGAAGCAGTACCATACTTTCCTCAGCCAATTGACGGGCTGTCTTGCCATGGTCACGGGCATCAATTTGATTATTTTGAGCCGGGTGATCGAATAAACCTTTGCTGAACATTTGCACCAAAATGCGCCCAGCCTTATCATCAATCGTTTTTTCACTTACCTTGCCATTCTTAACAGCCGCCAGCAGCTGATCTCCCCATTTACCATAAGGGGTCCCCGGTGTTTCCAGGTCCAATCCGCTATTTGCCGATTCGACTGTACTCAGGTTCGCACCGTAATCACTCATCACGAAGCCCTTGAATTGCAGTTCCTTCTTCAAGAGGTCGGTCAAAAGAGTTTTGTTCTCACAAGCAGACTCGCCGTTGACCTTGTTAAAGGAGCACATTGCCCCTCCCAAATCTGCCTTGGCGATGACTTCTTGGAACGGGCGTATGTAAATCTCATGCAACGCACGGTCACTGACTTTGACATTCGTCGTGAAGCGCTCTGTTTCCTGATTATTCATAAGATAATGTTTCGCAGTCGCCAAAACAGGGTGGCTTTGTATACCTTTGACATAAGCGGTCGCCATTTGCGATTGCAGTAGCGGGTCCTCACCCATAGATTCAAAGTTTCGCGATCCCCATGGAATACGGGCAATATCCATCCCCGGTCCAAGCGCAACATTATGAGTTGTATTAAAAGCCTCGTCTCCAATCAAATCACCATACTGTTTGGCAGCTTGGGTATCCCACGTTGCAGCCAACGCAATTGGAGCAGGCAACGCAGTAGATTGCTTGTCCTGCACATCTGGATTAGCGATACGCACACCCGCTGGTCCATCTGCCATCGTCAGCGCCGGAATGCCCAACCGCTCCATCGAATTATTATAGAATCCATAGTAATTGTTGACCTTGCCAGTCACCAAATCTATTTTTTCTTCCAGCGTCATTTCCTGCAGCAGCAACGCTGTCCGTTTCTCAGCCGACAGGGCCGTGTTCATCCAAGGCCGATCTGTCTGGCTTCCTGCCGCTCCTGCAATATTCATAGGTCCGATCACAACAGCCGCGATAACTGTCATCATCACCATACGGAACAACCATGTTGATTTCACTTTCACGTTTGTAATTCCTCCTTGATGTTAGGTCATGAGGTGAATGCCTATTCAACTCTCACAGGCTTGCAAAGGCTCTCGATCCTGCGAGCTCCGACAAGAATCCAGAGCCACGGGATAAGCAAGCAAGTCAGCAAAAGCCGCAATGGCTCAAGTGACACGTTTACCACCCTACCGTACATTTTCGAAAATTTCATTGAAAGTTTTTGGAAGTACAACATTAGGACCTTCATTCTTTTTCATGAAAAGAGAGCGTTAACAATTCAGTTAACCGATAATAAAATTACACTTTTGTAACTATTTAATGACGGTTTTTTAACTAATTTCAATCCATAAAAATGATTCATATGTCCCACTCTTGACTTACTCATATGGCGTTACCTAGCGTGCGACCAAAGTCGCTATTTGGGAATTGGAAATACTTATGTATAAGAATTTTTTTTCAAAAATCCCATAATCGACTTCCAATGAACAAGATATAGATCGCAATGTTAATTCGTCTATATCTTGCACTTCGGAGTGACTGGAATCGAATTTTGCAAAATCCTGGTATAAAAAACAACGCTCATAAACAAAAAAATTCCAGAGAACCTGAAAGGTCCCTGGAATTAATGTGATTATTCAAACGGATACCGAAGCCCCCATTGTGAACGAATCTGATCCATCAGTTTCATAATTCCTAACGATTCATCTAAAGAAATAGTAGAACTTTCGAGCAAACCTTCGTTCAAGCAACGCCCGACTTCTTCTGCTTCAAAGGCATAGCCTGTAGAGGATCGGTCATCCTGAAAGTTTTGTGCCTCTTCACCGTCCACAACTAAAGTAGCAGATGTGCTGTTCAGGAATGACGGAATGTGGATATAGCCCTTTGTTCCATGGATGTATGCCTCATTCGTCAATCCGAGACGGACTGCCCCGTTAAGCATAGCCGTGCGTCCTTTTCCATAATCCAGCAAGATCGAAAATGTCTCGTCAACGCCTGTCTCCCCGATATGAGCAGTGCTCCATACATGCTCAGGTTCAGGGCCGAAGACCATTGAAGCAAAAGAAACCGGATAAATTCCTGCATCTAATAGAGCACCTCCGCCCAGCTCAGGGTTCAAAAGCCGCCCCTCCGGGTTCCAATCTATTCGAAAACCAAATTCCGCCTTAACCAGCTTTACCTCGCCAATGTGTCCCGCATGTATCCACTCCCGCACTTGGCGAATCGGAGGCAAAAAACGTGTCCACATTGCTTCCATCAGGAATAGCTTACGCTCACGTGCAAAGCCGATCATTTCCTCCAATTCTTTGCTGTTGACGGTGAAGGGTTTCTCACACAAGACTGCTTTGCCCGCCCGAAGAGCCGTCAGAACATTTTCTTTATGAAAAGGATGGGGAGTCCCTACGTAAATAGCATCTACCTCGGGATCTTGTGCTAATTCCTCATAGCTCCCGTAAGCCCTTGATATTTGATGCTTAGCTGCAAATTCGGTAGCGCTTTCAATAGTGCGTGATCCAACAGCATACCCTTCTCCATTCGAAACATGCGCCAAATCCGCCACAAATTGATCTGAGATCCAGCCTGTGCCGACAATTCCCCATTTGATCTTTTTGCTCATACTTGTGTCCCTCCCAGCAATTTGGTTAACGTTACTTGCAACATACCCTTTTATTCTAGCAAACGCCTGTCCTAAACAAAAGAAACATTTGCTAGACGACGGTTTCTTTTGTGACCCAGCAGCATCTTCATTTATACCCATTATTGAATGACGTATCTGTAAAACTTTTTATCCACTTTCATGACTGGAAAACCAATCGGCAATTCTCCTGGAGCTATACTAACAAAGCCGTTCTTCTCATAGAAACGATGAGCTGCTACGAATTGTGGTGTTGTTCCAAGATAGATTTCTTCAATAGACCTTACCCTGGCCCATCCTATGGCATGATGCAATAATTGATTCGAAACATTGAATGTTTTACCTCTATAGTTTTGTTTTACAAACATTTTTCTGAGTGCTGTCTTACGGTTCCCAATATCTAACAAAGCTATAGTCCCTACTACGGTTTCTTCACTAAGAGCTACCCAGAAGTTGCCGTTACCACGCTGATAAAAGTTTTCAATATCAAGCAAATCTGGCTGATCTTCTTTGGTTATGGCGATATTATATTCATCTTTTTGAATATGTAAAATTAAATCGACAACTTGTGATTGATACTCGGTTGAGTACTCTTTTAGAAAGATACTATTAATCATCGTTGTGTTCTCCTATTATCGTCAATTGTTATACTGTTAGATTCTCATCAAACCACAGAGCCTAAAATATTACCCATATCTCCTTATTCGCGCTCGATACACGCTCAATATTAAATAATTCAACCTCCGCAACTAGACTAAGTTTCCACCTACACAGTAGAGGATTTGAAACCATTGTCTAGGTGCGAACGTTGAGTTAATTATGAATCTCTATATATCAGAATTCTATTCTACGCTTGAAGCTGTGTAAGAATTTGCGGGTCCTTGATCTTCTGATCCTCGGCCAACAACACAATTTTGGATAGAATCTCCGCTGTTCTTGGGTCTTCGTCCAGAAACGGCAGGAAGATACGTCCACGATGCTGCGAATGCACCGGAATAATATGCAGTGCTCCCTTCGCTTGCTTATAGACACCCCCGCTTCCCAGATGCACAGCATATTCGCCAAGAGTCCCATCTACACGTGCATAATTCCCATCCAAGCGTACATTGCTAATTTTCAGCAGGCGAAGTGATTCCTGCACAATCACCCTACGCATTTCAATGGTCGTCAGACTGGCCTCTGGATCAACGCCGCCTACATGGGCAACACTGACGACCAGATCCACGTCCCGCATAACTTCGGAGAACAGAACAGGAGGAACTTCGTCCAACGGTACGCTCTTATACGTTGTCCTATCAAAGAACTGTACTGTCTCCAGCGTAGGAGCCTCGGTATCCGCTGGTGAGAACCAGTCTGCCATGGCATACAGGTTCGCAATCAGATTCTCGGCATAGTACACCTTCTGGAGTCCGTCCTCATAGCTGACTGTCCATTGGCGACCTTTCAATAGGGATACCGTTTTATTCGGCTGTACCTGGTGTCCTGAATATCGACGGGAAACTGTCGCATTTGCACGTTCATCAGCATTCAGCAAGTACAGCTCACGGAACACCTGCTTAAATGGCTGGCGTATCTGGCGGTCGAATAAGTCCTTCTGGAAGTCGCTCCAACGACCACTTTCGAACAAATGAAGGGGATGAGCAATAATCAGCTTGTCCTCTTCTCCTATAGTATGCTGTTCAGCAAAAGGAGCCGTCAATACCAACGTTTCCTCATTAAAATATCCGAGGTGATCATCAGCCTTGAAAACCAGTGTTCGCACCAACGGAGCAAGCACAGGATTACCCAGCAGTCCTCTCAATTCCTTCACCATAAAGGTCGTACCAGACTCCATAGAGCGTTCCAATTCTTTGCGAGCTCTGCGGTACTGATCCACTAGATCTCCTTTAAGCTCCTTCAGCGACGTAACATACTCATCCTTCTTGAAACGAGCCGGAATGGATTTCAGCGTCTTGCCTTTGCTGACAATTTCAATATCTGCCGCTCCTTCAGCATCAATGACGAGCTGCACCGTTGTAGCCTCGTCCAAAGCATGTGGCTCAAAATAAGACCGGAGATCATCCAGCTTACGAGCTTCCATGTCCCATACGAGACGGGTTACATCATCATAACCTGCGTTACGTGCCAAATTCCCGAGTGCAAT
Source organism: Paenibacillus sp. FSL R10-2748 (assembly GCF_038005565.1). Lineage (NCBI taxonomy): Bacteria > Bacillati > Bacillota > Bacilli > Caryophanales > Paenibacillaceae > Paenibacillus > Paenibacillus sp. FSL R10-2748. The sequence continues at coordinate 73,305 of NZ_JBBOTK010000011.1, read as the reverse complement.
CCGTGAAACCAGTGCCTCACTGGCCTTACGCTGTGCCCCAAATTTTTTGCTTTGTTCCAGAAACCTCTGGATAAAATCATAACGTTCGCGTACATCTGGTTCAGGCGGCTGAGCAAGTGGAATCAGACTGTAGGTCAGCAAATGGTCTTTGTTTCGCTTGTCCTCCACTGATTTTTCCATTTCACTCCGTTTGAGTTTACCCAGCGTCGCATCCGCAAACAACTGGGATCGACGATGATTGGCTCCAGCTGAAATATACTTGGCACAATCGTACAGCAGATCAAATCGTTCCTCGCCCAACGTCTCATAGGCCTCATGAAACCAGTGAATATCGAAGGCACCATCATTAAAATCTTGCGGAGCAATCGGCGAATAATGGGCTACAATCGTTTCCTTCTCGGCCGAAAAACCTTCATTGATATGTGCATGGAAATACCATGCCGCACTGCGAAGCCCTTCCCAACCGAGATAGTCTGCTACAATCTCAATCCACTGTGGAGCATACATAGCAGCCTCCAGCAGACGTTTATCCGTAATTTTAGTGTTTTTCAGCTTTTCCTTGAGCAATGTGGCATCCTCGCCATCACTCGGATAACATGCTTTGAGCAAGTGGCTGAACGATTCTTTTTTGGTAATACGATCACCGTAGCCGTACACATAACCACGCACAAACGTTTCCTTGTCGAGACCCTCCAGAATACGGATGAAATAATCCATACCTTCAAATTGGCTCAATCCCATAACCTTTGGCGTAGCCTCGGTAGGCAAATCTCCTCGAACCAATTCAACCTCTAACAGTCGATCAATAACCGTGCGACGTATTTCCAAAAATTCATGTTTGCTAGAAATCCATGTATTGCGGGCATTGGTTAAGGAACTCATATGTCTTCTGCTTTCACTACCGGCCAGCAGTTCCCGATAGACTTCCCCTACACCGATCAACCCTTTTTCATATGCTTTGAAATAATCCTCCAGATCCAGCGGAGAATAAAAACGATTTTCCGCTCCTGGCAGTTCTGCGTAGTTCACAAAGGTATGGAAAAAGCGCTTAAAGGACTCACCATCATGAACCTGCCCCTTCTCCAGCGCCACCCACGGGCCGGACAATAGATGGAGCATTCCCATATCCTCTACAGGTCTGTCCTTAGGCACGCCCTGCATTAGTGAATTTAAAGCAAGGTCAATTACGTCAAATGTTTGGTCACCGGATGTGTCCATAAAATAAGCATTAACTAATGTGCTTACCTGATCGGAATAGGTCAGCTCTGCCATCCACTTCTGAACCTCGTTAATCCGATCCAAAGGATACATTTGCTCAGCGAAGTCTTTACGCCATCCTTCCAGCAGCTTGTGCTTGCTTTGTTCTGAATAGTTCATGTTAAAAGAAAAGTATCGATAGTAGCGATCCAGCGTTCGGTCCATAGGCTCCAATCGGTCATAAAAAACAAGCTCCAGCAGTTCACGCGCTTCCATGCCGCTTTCCTGCAAATAACGGTCCCACTCCTCATAGAGAGGATATAAAGACAGTCTAGAATCTACTTCTTCATCGACCTGAACCAGCCGTAGAGGACGAAGGTTCGTCCCAATAAGCAATGTATCTTTGTAGCCCGAATAATACTCCGCAGTATATTCCACATCACGATGATGATGAACAAGCTCATCCAGTCCGCTCAAGAACTGCTTGAGCTTCTCCAATGGACTAACAAAAACATCGGACAATCGAAAATCACCCAGATCAACTTTCTCTTCCAACCAAGCTTCCTTGACATTCGGATCGTACAGGCCAAAACCGTTAGCCCCTGTATAAGCATCCTCCTGTCCCAGCTTGGACAGCAGTTGCTCCTCTTTGGCTGTGGGTTGCTGAATGATATCCGCCAAAGCCCGCAGGCTTTCATACTGTTCGGCACGATCCGGGTCTGCATATATCTTCGTCAATACTTCCAGTCCACCCAATCGTTGCAGCTCCGCCTTAGCACGAAGCAAGCGTTCCAATGAGCCAGCCAGCGGCCCTTCCGATTGTGAGAGCAACACACCAATGACACTTTGTCGCAACGATCCCGTCTTGAGCTTTAATAAGGCTTCCATTTGTTGCATTTCTGGTTCCGACAGCGTCAGCTTACGCGCCTTGGCCACAGCGAACTCACGGATACTCATACTTTTGTCAGACAAACTGGAAAAAATAAAATCACGCTGTACCGTATCCTCAGGGTTTTGCACAAAATGGTTCAACAGTTCGCCACGCAGATTAGGGCTAATCTGTTCCTTTAAGGCTATGATTTCCCCAATCCAGGAAGCGTCCATATCATAACCAGCGAGATACAGCATTTTTTGAATAGGTGCATCTGAGCGGTGATACAGATTTACAAAATCCAGCACCTTGGAGGGCTCGGTGGACTCACCCTTTTTCATATGTACAAACAGGTTATGAAGTCGTTCAAAATCCTTACGCCGCTCCTCTTTGCTCTCCAGCAAAGGAGTGCGCACCACTTTAACAATCCGATCCGCGACCGTCCCGCCTTCTATCCATTCATAAAAATAATTGCTTGTATAGTTCGTCAATATCCAATATTGAAGCTCCGGGTCCGTTTCATCCAGATATTCTCTCGCGATTCCGAGGCGCACATCCTTGTTGTCACTGTTAGACAGTACATAAAGCGCTACGATCTTCTGGTAGGGTGCTCCCTGCTCCATGAGTTTCTGAACCTGTCCATACAGATCACGTTCCTCATGTACTGCAGTAGCCCACAAACTCATATATACTTCATTAGCATTTGAGCTGGTCAGCCATTCTTGGCGCAGTTCACTACGAGTCAATGCTTCATATGCCTGCTCGATCAGTTGACGAACGACCCGCTGGTTGGCGGACTCCAGCCCCATGCCCGTCCATACTGCAAGCGCCCGCACTACCGAGCTGTAACGAATGAAGCCTTGGTCGATGATCACCTTTAACAGATATATTAGAGCCTCCGGGGTTCCTTCATCCATTTGTTCCACGATACTTTGGCGCAATCCCTCCTGGAGCTTGGCGGCTGCCAAGAGCTCGCCGATCATGCGATAATTCTCCTCCTGATGACTCAGGAGCATGCCTTTAATCATATTGCGCGTAAGTAACGCAGCCTGATTATCTCCATAAATAATAGCTTTTAACGCCTCAAGCACCTGTAAATTATCGTTATCCAGCTCATAAGCAATCCAGTCACCAATCGTTTCCTGAATCCGGTAATCCCTGCCTGGTTCATAATCCTTTTTTGTTAAATAATCCATTACAGAGAACCCGATACAGTCCATTCGAATCAACTGCACCATTCTTTTATAAATCCGGGAAGTATGGGCCGTAATATCCGAAGTGCGAAACGGTTTTCGCGCATACCCTGTGCTGTATGGATATTCAGTCACATGCTCTGTTAGATGGGCGAATACATCGCCCGCTGTTTGTCCAATTAGAGCACGTAATACCTCTGTCAGTGGCTTAAACAGCGGTTCTCCGCTTTCTGTCGCCCGTTCTTTTAATATTCGCTGACATTCGTTAAATGGCTCCTCGTTCTCCTGTATGTAATGAAGCTTCCCCAGTTCCACAACATACTGGGCTAACTCCTGTTGTTGTCCATCCAGTTGCGCCGCGCGCTCCTTCAGTGTGGTGAAATATTCTTGCTCATTGTTCTCTTGATGCATATTTCGTTTCCCCCTCTACCATAGGCCTCCAGCCAGCATTGTGAAGCGTATAAATACAATCTCATTCCCATCCTTAAGTGACAAAGGAGCATCCAGTTCAATAATTTCCTCGTCACATACAAAAACTCTGTATAAACCATCTTCAAAAGCCTGCATCGCCGTGTTCACAGCATCCTTAATATCCGGGACACCCTCATTATATATGGAACCGAATCCTACTTTGCCTATCTCGCCTTGTGCCTGAACTTCCTCTCCCGTGAGGAACGGAATCAGCGCGACACTCTCCTGCTTTTCCCGTAGCTTTTGAACATTCAGAGCAACGGTTGCAGTAATCAAATCTCGCAATGTTTCTGGAGCAGGACTCAGTTCTAATTCCTGTCGTGCGAGTGCGGGCTTGCGCTTTCCCAGACTTTTTACAGTTACAAACAGCTTCATGTCGTTCCCCTTCCTTTTTATTCACGCTTTTGGCCCGTTGTCAGCTGAATTTTTTGACCCATATAAAAACACCGTTAACGAAATCGAAAACGAATGTTTGTTCGTATATTTATTTTAATATGTTCCTTATCATTACTCCATCGCCCTTTATGACCAAAATTCGCAGCGGTGTAACACCCTAAAATCTTAAAAAATAAGACTTTATACCCTGTTTTCGATCATTCCTTTCCATATTAAGGATGAAAAAAAGACCTGCACAAGGGAGACCATCTGCTCTTCACAGACTTCCTTCCATTATACAGGTCGTATTTCATCATAAAACGATGTTTCAACATACTTATTTCAGGATTTTGCAAAATTCGATTCCAGTCGCTCCAACGTGCAAGATATAGACGAACTAAACCATTTCGATCTATATCTTATTCATTGGAAGTCGCTTATTGGATTTTTGCAAAATCCTTATTTATTTAAAATGCTGGAACAACGCTGTCCTTGTAATTATCCTCAAAAAATTTACGTACTTCCGGTCCAGTCATTCGCTTTGCAAGCTTTTGAATAGCATCGGAATCTGCATTATCCTTACGCGCTACCAGATTAATGGCAAAGTGCGTATCGTCTTTTTCGGTAATCAGCGCGTCCTTCTTCGGTGTCAGACCGAGCGGCTTGGCATATGCGGGATACATGGCAGCCATGTCCACATCATCCAGTGACCGCGCCAGCATCAACAAATCCACTTCTTTAAACACGAATTTTTTCTTATTCTCAATAATATCAGCCTGTGTAGCATTATAGCCTACGCCTTCTTTAAGCTTGATTAAACCATTTTGCTCCATCATTACTAAAGAGCGTCCGGTATTGGCCGGGTCATTGGCAATAGCAATGGTCGCACCTTCGGGCAGGTCTTTAATGTTCTTGTATTTTTTGGAGTACGCGCCATAAATGGCATTGTAAATTGGTTTTACCGCTACCAAATCGGACTTGTTGCTTTCATTATATTGTTGCATAAAAGGAGCATGCTGAAAGAAGTTAGCATCCACTTCATGGCTTGCCAATGCGTTATTCGGTTGGATATTGTCTGAAAGCACGACGATTTCCAGATTGACTCCGTCCTGTTTAAGCAGCGGCTTCACGATATCCAGCACATCTGTCATCGGTGGGATTAGCGTTGCTACTTTCAAGGTCACTTCTTTTTGGGAAGTTGCTTCTTTAGACTGTGTTTCTGGAGCAGCCTGCTTTTGACCACCGCATCCGGCAACCAGTAGCATAACGACAGCAAATATTGTAAGTAGTTTCAAGTTCGTTTTCATGTTGTTTTTCCGACTCATTTGATGAGGAACCTCCAAGTAAATTGTGATTGGGAAGATAAAAATGAGTTACAGTACAGCCGCAGCCGCTTCGCGTGCAGATTGTTCTTCCGATCGCTGTTGAAATGGGATTCTCTCTGATTTATAACACAATTTATAGGTTAGAATCCCATTTCAAAGGCGAACGCTGACGCTTCTCCAGAACAATTCTGTCCGCTCCGCTTTTGAGGTACTGTAAAGTCATTTTTATTTCCCATAGTGGGTGGTGCAAGTGTAGCGAAAAGTTACATTTTTGCCCTATCGCTTGTCGATCCGGCGGGATATGGTGCTTCCGGTGAACTGGATCGTTTGTACAAAAATAATCATGATGACGATGGTGAACGCCATCAAGCCTGTTTCAAAACGCTGGTAACCGTAGCGGATGGCAAAATCGCCTACCCCGCCGCCGCCCACAATGCCCATCACCGTGGAGTAGGAGATGAAGCTAATGGTTGACGTGGTCAAACCCAGTACAAGCCCGGAACGAGCTTCCACGTACAGAAATTTAAAAATAAGCTGGAGGGTGGATGCCCCCATAGAAGTAGCGGCTTCAATTACACCCTTGGGCACCTCAAGCAATGATTGCTCCACCAGCCTCGAATAATAGGCGATGGCCACCACTGACAAGGGAACCGTTGCAGCCATCGTGCCCAGCGCCGTCCCTACGACCAGACGTGTAAATGGAATCATAAACACGACGAGCAACAAAAACGGGAACGAGCGGATGACATTGACCACACTGTTCAATAAGGTGAACAGCAGTCGATTTTCATATTTTTGCCCTTTGCCGCACAAATACAAAATCGTTCCTGCCGGAAGCCCTAACAGTACAGCTGCTGCGATAGAAATCCCCACCATGATAAACGTCTCCCCGATGGCTTTCCATATCTCTGACTGGTATTGCACAATGATGCTCAGCATTTCATTCATCAGCTTCACCTGCTTCCGCTGTTGAACCTACCGCAGCGTCAACTACACGTTGCGTTGAAAGCAGCTGCCCATCCCGCATTTCTGATACACGGGTACAAATATTGCGTACCACGTCCATATCGTGCGTTACGATTACAATGGTAACTCCCAGTTCCCGGTTGATCTCCCGTAACACGCCCAGAATATCCGCGGTCGTCTGCGGATCAAGCGCCGAGGTCGGCTCATCACACAGCAGCACCGCAGGTCGATTCGCCAGCGCTCTGGCTATCGCCACACGTTGCTTTTGGCCTCCGCTCAGTTGTGCCGGATACTGTTCTGCTTTATCAGCTAAACCGACGAATTGCAGGCATTCGCGCACACGTTCCGCTCTCTCTTTTTTCGCGACACCTGCCAGCTCCAACGACATTGCCACATTTCCACTGACCGTCCGATTGTGAACAAGATGATAATGCTGAAAAATCATCCCTATCGATCGCCGCGCTTCACGGAGACGTTTTTCCGGCATGCGAGTCAAATCTTCCCCGTTCACAACCACGTTTCCCTCATCCGGCCTTTCCAATACATTCATCAACCGGAGCAACGTAGACTTACCGGCACCGCTGGCACCTATGATACCGTGAATTTCCCCCTCCTCCACTTGAAGGGACACGGATTGAACCGCATGAAATTGGCCGCTTGAGGTGGTATAATGCTTGCTTACCTGATGCAGCGTAATCATGAAACCTGGCCTCCTGATGATCCATTTCTCAGGGAAAATGTAATAAGCCCGCCAGCCCAGGCGGGTCTGTACGAGCCGTCAATTCCCATTGCATTAATATACCACAGAGCAGAAAACGGGCAAAGCCTTTTGACAACAATTAACGTACATCCCACACCCCCACGTAAGGAAAGCAGATACCGAGTCCCCAAGCCAGCGTAAGCATGATGACAAAATAGAATATGAACACAATATCTACAGCCGAATAGCCAATCGCATAATAATACGTGCGTTTGGTTTCATTAGTAAAACCCTTGGCTTCCATGGCAATAGCAATTCGCTGTGCACGCCGGATACTTTGAGCGAGCAGCGGAATTGCATACCTGCGAAGCGTGGCATACATATTCCATTTGGACACATGCTGATGTAAACCTCGAATACGATGGGCTTGTCTCAATGCCTGGAATTCCTCCACCATCATGGGCATCAACCGCATGGCTGCCAAAAAGCTATACGCATACTTCGGAGAGAGCCTCCATTGCTGCATCAGTGAATAAAAAAGGTCCACTGGACGAGTCGTTAAACCAAACAGCAACCCTACCGCCGCCATACTCAGCGCACGAAAGCCCAGATGTATACCCCGATAAAAGCTTTCCTGCGTAATATGGATCAGGCCCCATGTCCACCAGGTCGTCACCCCTTTGCCGAACATCATCATGCCCGTTGAGGTTGAAATAAACACCAATATAAAGGGAGATCCATACAGCAGCAGCCGCTTCCATGGATGGCCTGACCAGACAAGCAGCAGCAGCATAGCACACGCAACATTAAACATGACATTCGGATCATGAATGACTATAACGACCACAAACAGTATGGAAAACATAACGAGCTTTAGGCCCGGATTCACACGATGCAGCCATGTTTTATGATGGGGAAAGGACAGGTTCATACTGTAGTTCCCCTTTCTGAATCCGCCATATATCGGTACAATATCGATGGACAATTTCTGGGTCATGCGTGACCATCACAATGGCCGTGCCTGCCGCTCTCAGCTGCTCCAACATATCCAGCATGACAAAGGTATTACGCGCATCCTGCCCAAAAGTCGGTTCATCCAGCAGCAGCACTTCCGGCTCACGGATCATAGCCGTAGCAATACTCAACCGCCTTTTTTGGCCCAATGAAAGCTGATACGGATGACGCTCGTCCAGCCGCTCCAGTCCGAACTGTACGAGCATCCGATCGACCCGTTCCCGGCACTGTTCAATGGTGAACAAGCTCTTGGGTAACGAATACTCTAGTTCCTTTCGTACGGTGTGTGCTACGAATTGCAGCTCGGGATTTTGAAACGCGAACCCGATACGCTCTGCCAGTTGTTCCGTACTGCCTGCCTCAATTCCGCGCACGCTATAACGTCCCTGTGTGCGAAGTAAGCGCATCATGGAGAGCAGCAGTGAGCTTTTGCCAGCCCCGTTTTCACCGACCACGCCAATCCAGTCGCCAGGCTTCACCTGCGCATGCTCCACATAAATCACTGAACTTAAACCGCGGAGGCCACTAAAATGTTCCAGCTCCAGCAAATCAATCCCTGTACCATTCCCCGTACCATTCTGCTGTGTCACTGATTCACTCCAACGCGGCGAAGACGATTCACTCCATACTCCCGGGTACCACACGCCATACTCGGACAATGCCTGCCGCTGCCCATGAAATACTTCTTCCGCCCTTCCATCCGCAATGATCTCCCCTTGAGCAGAAAGCACCACAATCCGGTCCACATCATGGACAATTTCATTAATTTTATGCTCCACGATCACCAGTGTCTGGTCTACCGAAATGTTTCGAATGGTATCCCACACCTGTGTAGTACCTTCCTCGTCCAACAAAGCCGTGGGCTCATCCAGAAAAAGCACTTCTGGCTCCATAGCCAGCACAGACGCAATCGCCAGCCGCTGTTTCATTCCCTGTGACATGCTGCCAATGGGCATGTGTATATCATCCGTTGATAGACCAACCTGTATCAGCAGCTCGCGAATACGGGATCGCATCTGCTCACGAGGAACCTGATTATTTTCCAACACAAAAGCCAGTTCCTCGTCTGCATATGACATACAAAACTGCGTATCAGGATCTTGAAATACAATACCTGAGACACTTGGGATTACAGCAGCATCGCATTTCATAGGCACTTCTATCGTGCGTGGAATCAGACCGCTTAACACTTGGAGCAGCGTTGATTTACCGCATCCACTCGGTCCCAGCAACAGCAGCTTTTCCCCCTTGCGGACAGACAAAGACATATTGTGAAAAAGCAGCTCCTGCTCACCGGGGAATTTCAACCGAAGACGGGTGATCGAAGCCACCACATCTTCGGTTGCCTGGCTCATCAATCCAGCCCCTTATAATCTTGTTCCGTTGCGGGTCTCAAACTTCGCGTGACTCCGGTTACCTCCAATGCCCTAGCCAGATAGAACGCGAATACCCCGGCAATCACAATGCTGCCAATCATGCGAAAACCGATATACAAAACATAGTTCCAGGTCGAAAGCTGATCAATATACCCGTAGCTGAAGTCTAAAATCAGAGAAGCGACAGCCGCCCCGGCCGCAGCTAGCGAAGCAACCCACAGGTTTGCGTTCCGATACAGAAAAGCCGCAAAAAATAGCTCCGCTCCCAAGCCTTGCAGCAGGCCATAGTACAAAGTGGACATCCCCCATTCGCTTCCCAAAAAAGCACTGACCGTTGCCGCTGCCACCTCTGCCAAAATTGCAACACCCGGCTTGCGAATGATGAGATAAGCAAACGTGCCTGCCATAAACCACATGCCATACATCAGTTGCTCGGCGTGTAGACCGAATGGTTTCATCAAATCATAGGCAGGTCCCCATATTTTGTAGACTAACCCGAACACAACAGCGATCACAATCGTGACCAAAATATCAGTCAGCTTCAACCCTTTGGACGCTCTTACAGCAGTATTCATTATTGCGTGCTCCCCTTATCCTTATAATTGGCCTCTTGGCCATAAAAAAAAGCTTGTCTGGAGCTGAATCTCCAGGCAAGCTTTATGCGCAGTAAAAGGTGAAGCACCATACAAAACATCATTCGTCGATATGCCTTATATAACCAGTAGTCTAAGCTACTACACTGATACCAAGCCAAAGTCAGGGTCAAGGTAAAATGCTAGGACATACATTGTATCTATCGACAACCGCGAAACAAGCGGCATTCCTGTATAGTGTTCTTGGTTTCTCTACGCTGGCATTACCCAGATCAGATTTCACGGTCAGTGGCAAGGGCCACCCTCTCAGCCTGACTTTCTCAAGCTCCCGACAATGCTTTTTTAATTCACTATAATATATACCACATCTATGGCTTTGACAATCCTATAATCCGAAGAAACGTTTGGCTGTCTCCGTCGTGGCGATTTCGATCTCCATCATGCTTCGGCCTGTACATTCGGCTATCGTAGCAGCAATGTGAGCGAGATACATCGACTCATTACGCCCTTCTTTGGGCTTCACGGGCAAATTACGCGGGGTCAAAAATGGAGCATCCGTTTCAATCATCAGACGGTCCAAGGGAATATCTCTGACCAGTTCACGCAGATGTTTGCCACGCCGTTCGTCGCAAATCCAGCCGGTGATCCCGATATACAGTCCCATCTCTACATACGTATGCAATTCTTGTTCCGTGCCTGTAAAACAATGCACCACTGCTTTATCGACAAGCCCTTGATACTCCCGCAGCATAGCGGCAAAATCCTCATGTGCATCTCGTTCATGCAAAAATAACGGCATATTCAGCTCACCCGCCAGTTGGATTTGCTCGCCAAACCATCGGCGCTGCACATCACGCGGCGAAAAATCACGGTTATAGTCCAATCCGCATTCCCCTATGGATACGACCTGCGGCTGACTCGCCAGCTGGCGGAGCTGCTGAATCGTATCTGCGCTGCAGTCTTTGGCATCATGGGGATGCACGCCAGCTGTCGCATACAGCTTGCCCGGATAACGTGCTGCATACTGAGAAGCCTCCCGACTGCTGCGGACACTGGTCCCGGTAATAATCAGGGGTGAAATCCCTACAGCTGCTGCTCTCTCTACCACCTGTTCCCGATCCGCATGAAACGAACGGTGCATCAAGTTCACGCCAATATCAATTAACGGTGTACCCCTTTCCATCTCAATCCCTCCTTCGCAAACTACAATCTCGGATCAATCGGCTCCGATTCCAGAGATAGCGCGGCAAGGACGCATTCATGAATACGATCTACCGTATCCTTGCGGACAAAACGTTCCACGCCTTCCATACCAAGCGCTCCTTCCATCAGGGCATGACGCTCCTTTTTGTTCGTTCGACGCTGCTTCAGACGCTTTAAATTCTCAGGGGCAAGATAATCCATACCGTAAATGATGTGCAAATACTTCCGGCCTCTCACCTTGATTGCAGGCTGAATCATCTTGTCCCGATTTTTCATCAAAAAGCGTTCCGGCTTGATCACAATCCCTTCATGACCATCCTCTGTCATCTCGTTCCACCAGCGAATGACCTCTTCCTCGCTTGCTTCGTCCGTGATAACGCGGTACTCTGTCTCCATAAACAGGGAAGACAGCCCAGCCAGCTCCCGGTTTTGCTCCATATGCCAAATATGAGAATGGTCGAAAAAAGTCTTTCCGCTGTGTGCCAGTGTATGGAACGGTGCAATACGAATTTCATCCAGACCGTCCACATCCCAGCAATATTTTTGAAAAGCCTCTTGAAACGTTACGGCATTCGCGTACTTCTGTTCCATTTCCTCCAGCCAGTCTCCAACCTCTCGACCTGCAACCTTCGCCTGCTTCAGCTTGTCTACCAGCTTACTGCGATCCAACAGAGCTGCCTCCCCCACATGCGCATACTGTGCAGCAATCAGTTCCCGAGCCTTGAGATTCCACGGTACAATTTCCGCATCCAGCAATACAAAATCCGTCTGGTTCCGTTCAAAATATCCAGCAGTCCGTAGATCCACATTAAGCTTCTCCATCACTTGCTTCCCAAGGCTTTGTTCAAAGAAAGCTCTCCCACTCCGACTATAGATCGTGCCCAATGTCGGGTAGCCTACATATTGAACAGCGGCCTGTTCGTTTTTGAATAATAGCAAAATAGCCCGGCTACCCATATGTTTTTTCTCGGCCACCATCGTTTGTACTCCTTGCCCGCGATAATAAGCCAGCGCCTCACGTGGATGCTCCAGATATCCTTCCTCTGCAGACACCGCTGGAGCAGGGCTCATCGTCGGTGGAATATACACCAGCTCCTCCATGGGTACAGTCACATGTGACACAGTATCTATAGCGGATTTGATCCATTCTCCTTGTACGCGCACTTCGCCATACGATTCCGTCAGCACACTGTAACCAGCGATTAGCTTGCGTAAATTCGGCGGGGAAAACCGTTTTCTCTGCCACCGGACAAGTGGGCTATCGGGATCATTCGCATAATTCTCATGTGCCGGAACGCTGACAAATTCCTTTTCCGGATAACGATAAGCGGTCAGCATACCGCCAAATACCACACCCTGATCAATATTCACCGTCTGGTTCACAAGGGTAGGCTGCGGTCTCGGATCATGTCCCCATACTACTATTTCTCCCGATTCATGGTCTACGAACCAATCCTTGCGGATCGGTGTTCCGTTCGCATCCTGCCCCTCCGTATCTCCATAGCGGCAATAATCAGAAATACGTGCCGATTGTTTGCCAATAAAATGATCCTTAATCCCGGCATGAGTCACAACCACATGTCGCAATCCATTTCTGCCAAAAATAAGATGAGAGGGTACATGTAGCAGAAAATCCCTCAACTCGCTTCTAAGCTGTTCTGCCGCTGCCTTGCCCGCTTTTTGTTCATATTGGACCAGTTCCTCTGCAAATCGTTCATCGCCATGACTGAGAGTCACCTTTCTTCCATCGAGGTAACGGCCGATTTTCCAGCCATGATTGCTGTCAATCATATACGCTAGTCCGGCATCCACGTGCTTTTTCCAGAACTGCACCGCTTGTAACGATTCCGGGCCACGGCTCATCACATCCCCGACAGATACTAGTCTTCTACCATCTGGATGATGGTATAGTCCTTTCGTATCTTCCGTATATCCTAGCCGCTCTATCACTTCCAGCATCTCACGGTAGCACCCATGGATATCACCAATGATGTCAATACCTGAGCCAATCTCATGAAACAGTGGCTGCACACGGCGAACAAAGTTCATTTCTTCTACATCCTTAAGAACATAGCAAGCGTTAAAGCCTTCCTCACGGATACCACGCAGATTCCGCTTTAACAGCTGTGCCTGCTGCTTGACCCGTTGGCGGCCACGCGGATGCTCCCTGCCTAAATCACGTTCCAGCAGCACAGATTCGGGTACATCCAGTACCCAGGCCATAACAGGAACGTGCGCCTTGGCTGCCAGCTGTACATATTTCTGGCGATCCTCAGCGTACAAATGGGTGGCATCCACAACCGTTAGCTTATTCAAGCGACAACGCATAGCCAGAATCGTATCCATCGCCTCAAACGCCTTGGCTGACATTTGCTGATACTCATAGAACAGTACGTCCGATTCCAGCCTTGGAAGTCCACTCCAGTCTATAAATTCCGTATCTCCGACCAGCTTGCGAAAATGATCCGAGGATACCACTTCTGTCTCCAGTAGAATCCCTTCGCTCACCAGCCTGTCCAATAATGTGGTTTTGCCACTGTTGGAGGCCCCCACCAACACAACCAGTCCAGCATGCGGTAAATGAATCGTACGTTTGGATGAATTGCTCATGCTTCCTTCTGCTCCTTTCTGCGCGTAAATATAGCCATTTGGGTCGGTTGTCCAAAGCCTTCGACCTCTTCTCCGATCCCCTTCAGCGCTATCAAATAAGGAGCTTCCTCAATCCACTGCTCACATCGTTCCTGAAACTCGCGTCTATTCCATTCAAAACGGTGATCGCCATGCCGCAGCTCTTGCTGGTTCATGCGATATACTTCATTATATTCACGATTGGGAGTCGTCACGATCAGCACACCCGGCTGATACTCCGTCACAATCGTCTTCATCACCCGGTTCAGACGATGCTCGTCCACGTGCTCAATGACCTCACATAGGATCATCACATCTTTGCCCCGCAATTGTTCATCATAATAAAAGAGAGAGCCCATCATGGGTGTAGGAATGATCGCGTCGGTATGCCTTTCCAGCTTGGCAAAACGCTCCATGGCTCTCACCTGTGCATACGCAGACGGCTCCACCGCCCAAATTTCTTCAATGCCCGTCATTCGGGCCATCCGAGCCGAAAGCTTCCCTTCTCCTGAACCAAAATCTACGATTTTCTGTCTTCGAGGCAGCTTGCGAATCACGTCCATAATAGCTTGATACCGCAGCTCATTCAGCCGTACAGTAGGCTGTTGCTTCCCTTCCTCCTGTGGCTGTTCTGGCTGTTGAATCTGTTTGTGCTTATCCTTTTGAGCTTGGACAGTATGTTTTTGAGTATGTTTTTCAATATGTTTTTGAGTACCTATTTCAGCAGAATCTGATTGCTCAAATTGCTCAATCAGATTGGTAAAACGAAGCGTGCGTCGAATGATGAGCTCGCGTAGCGGATGCTCTGGCAGCCAGCCTTCACCGTAACGTCTCAGCTTGTCAAACTCTTCTTCACTAATATAGTAATGCTTATAATTATCCAGCACCGGAATCAACAGCAATAACTGACGCAGCGCATACTGCACCGTCTGGTGGCCACTTAACGTGACATATCTGACGGTGCTTCGATTTTTCAGCTGAAAAGAATAATCTGCTTCCCCTCGTTCTATGGCCACTTGATAGCCCAGCGGAGCGAATAGCCCCTCCACCACAGAATCCGGTAAATCCGAAGCAACGGGCCCAAACGATAACTCCAGCGCAAAAGGGTGCGTCACCCATCCTGCATAGTCTTCCTTGGGTTTGCCGTTCAGGGCTGTGCCAAGCGAGCCACGAATATAGGTGCAAAATAAGCTGCTGGTTACAAACTCCCGGTCATTAATATATTGTGTAATGTCATAGCTGTCCGGACTGTTTTTGACCAAATCAATCGAATCTGGCGAAGCCTGAATGACGATCTCAGCCTCTTCCTCGGTAAAAACAGTGTACACCATGCGTACACGTGCGCCTTTTTCTGTGCGATCATACGTATTGTAAGGATTCTTAGCAAGCAAATGCGAAATCATCCCTGCATTCGTTCCGGTTGCTTTTAGCGTAATGTGCATACTCCACTTCTCCTTCCCAGCTTATGCTTCCCATACTTCATTCACCGCAGCGCGGAACAAATCATCCAACTGCTGATCCCGGCCACTCTCCATATGCTGAAGCAAGGGCGCCTTTTGTTCAAAATAAGCAATTTGCTGCTGGATAAAATCATTCACCACCGAAAGCCGTGGCTCCATATCCAGTTCCTCGCCCGCTTTTTTACGTTGTAGCAAATGCCCGATCACCTGATAAAGTTCTGTATCGGCCGGAATTAATTCCTCTAGCAAGTCTACGAATTCCATCGGAGGCATGATGTTGTAACGTTCAATCCAGCCACAGGCCAGCAGTGGGCGCAGTACATAAAAATACTTTTTAATCTTCACCTGTTCTCCTTGCAAATAATCCCGATAGTTCCCCCGCGCCATATTCAGGTAATGGTACACACAGGACTTCGGAGAGAAGGTTAACGGCGATATTGCACGAATCTGGTCAGCCACTGAATACTGCTCCAGATAGGGAATCGGAGATTGCAGCCATTCCAGCAAAGGCGGATTGGACTTGCGAAACAAATGGAGTGCCTTTTTCAAATCCCAGCCGTTCATATCCAGCAAATTGCTGATGGGTCGCTCAATCACATCCCGCTTATCAAAGATAGATAAATACCATTCTACGGGTCTTACATAGATAAATCGTACATCATAGTCACTGTCCTGTGAAGGAAACCCCCATGCCCGACTGCCTGATTCACAGGCGTACACAATGCGCACCTGCTCCGCCTGCTCCAATGCGCGCAGCTCACGCAAAATCGTCTCGCACATTTCCGGTTGAATGAAACCCTGCCCATGCTTCACATCTGTCATGTTGTTCCCTCCCTTATCATTAAAGTATTTCCCGAATCTGTTCTCTAATCGACTCCTCCGTTTCAGCTACCGATAAGTGGCGAAGGCGCTCTGTCGTTTTCTCTCCCCACATCTCAGAAGACCATACCTTGAGTACATGAAGCGCTGCACAGCGATTGGAGGTCACCGGACTCCAAAGCCCGGCAGCAACTAGCTCTTGTCCCATTCCTTCGTGAGAAGACAATAGTTGCAACAGCATACCCAGACATTGATGCGCTTCATACTCCAGTCCATACCCAGGTAAATTAGCAGGGCCGGAAGCAATCTCTCCCAAGGGCAAGTGCTGTTCTGCAAAAGCCACCAACTTGCGCACCCGCTGTTCATCCACTGTCTTGATGAGTTCAAAGTACAGATTAGGCTTGACTGGGTATCTGCTTAATTGATCAAATAGCACGGGCCATACATCTAGTGTTAGCATTTGAGCTGCGCGAATGGCACAGTGGAGATGCGGTGAATCTGCATGCTGCAGCTCCTGCTCCACCAGCTGCACCCACTGCGGATCGTCCATCATCTGCTGGCACAGCGACGCGTAACGTCTACGCAATTCCGGTGTCCATTCATGCTCATAACGTGTCTCCCATGAATCGTCCTCTTCATCCAGAAAGTCTGCAATATCCATGATGATCGTAAAATGCTGCACCGTCGTGCACATGGCCTTGGCATGACGAAGGTAGTTACCTATAACCATAGCGGCATGCTCATAATCGTCTATACTTTCCGCAGGTCCGCCTGCTGCCAGCAAAGCCGACAGAATCTCGCCTGCTCCGTCAAACAACTCCTGATCAATCTGCGGAACGGCGATGGCTGTATGCAGCTCGCCTTTATGAGCGCACTCATAAGCAAGATATTCATACATGACATTATTGCGGAATCCTTCCCGCAGTAGCCAATCACGTATTTCCTGACGCGTAGGTTCCAGCCGTTCCACTACGTGAATACGTCCCCAGCCATGTACCTGGCGGGCTAACGTATACAACTGTTCGTTGGCTTGCTCCGAAATATTACAGATAGCTACAGCCGCATATAGCGTGAATTCATCATGCTTTGCCAGCGTTAAAATAAGCTCGTGATGCTGCTCTGTCTCCAGTAATCCAAGCAACGCAATGCCGATCTTCACCACATTACGGTGTGCTCCATGTTCAACCAGCCAACGCGCTTCCTCATACAATCGGTCTGGCTGAATTGCTGGATGCTGGCGCACCGCATCCAGCAACGGATCAATCAGACTGAGCGCATTTTCCTCCATCAGGCGTACATACGTCTCACGTCTCGTCTTCATTCCTGGCTTACGACATTGTCTGGACAACAGCTGCACCAGATCCTTGATTTTATCGGCTACATGCTCGCCAGCACCATGATGCCCAAATGCTCCATCTAATCCTCCTGCCACCCAACGCATCGTGTGACCTGCCCAATATTCTTCATCATCCGGTAATTGATCATCAGTAAGCCTGCCCTGAGTATCCATTCCCTGCATAATCGTTTCATAAATCGAAAGCTTGCCTACCCATGGATATAACACTTCATTTTTGCGTCGTCCAAACATGTTGCATCACCCTTCTGTTATGTATTGCTTCTTAGTTTCATCGTGCTATCTTATATTTCTATGATGCTTTATATTGGAAGTCGTGAACATGGTGAAAGTATTACAAAGAAGAATAATTTCCCTTTTTCCAGCATCCCTTCCCTGTTAGAATAAAGGGATACTTGCTTTCGGAGAACGGCAACAGAAACGGGGAATGCATCATGGCGAGAGAGAGTTTTGATAAAGAAATTCAATTCCTGCGCATGCTCACACTGACCAGCGGCGCTTATAATCGGCAGCAATTTGCAGACAGACTGGGCATTTCAGTGCATACCTTTGATAAAACAATCCGGCGTCTCAAGGAAATCGTCCAATCCGTACAACAGCAGTTGCCTGAGGACCAGGGACATGATTTTAATGAGATGCTGCGCTTTAATTATTATGAATCCGCTGATCCATTACTACTATTCTTGTTTCGGGCCAAATCGCTCAAGGAATCAGAAAGCGTCCGCTTATCTCTTCTGCTGACAGCGCTACAGTCACAGCCTCTGACCACTATGGAATTGCTGGATGCTTGCTGCAACGGGCTACCTTCCGACAGTTCGCTGCCGGATGAGAAAACGATTCGTTCCGATCTGAAATATCTGGTCGAAGTCGGCGTGGTTTGCAAGGAACCCGGCGGCAGACCTTATCGCTATGCTGTCCGCAACGATCTGGTGACAGGACTGACGGACGAGGAATTACTGGACTTATATGATTTTGTAGACATTATGGCCAACACACAGCTTCCCTCTGTTCAGGGATATCTGTTGCGAGATCATCTAAAAAAAGCCATGCGCCGTCAGGCCGGAGATCGGGAGTTGGCCGAACCTTTTTTATATAAATACCACTATTATTCACGCATTCTGGACGAAGCCCATATTCATCCGCTTCTACACGCGATTCGGCAACGTCGCTGTGTAACTTTTTTATATTTTTCGACGTCCAAACGAAGCATGTACGGGTCACAGAACACAAACCCGCTGTTTGAAAAAGAGACGGAGGGCCGTGAACATACCATTCTGCCCCTGCAAGTCATCTATGATCATCAATATGGACGTTGGTATGTTCTTGGTCATGTAGGCGGTAAAGGAATCATGAAGTTTCGTATGGAGGGCATGACTCAATTGGTGGAGGGCAAGCCTGTACCAGAGCAGTTTCATGCCGACCTGCTAGCGGTGTTGGAAGAAAAAATGCGGTACAGCTGGCTTGTTGATACCGGTCGTCCTGTGAAGGTACGGGTACGTTTTTTTAATCCTGAGGGCGCGAAGCGCAACTTTATTCGGGAACGTGTACTGTCACAGGGACAATGGGGTACGATCGCGGAGGAAGAAAGTGAATCCTTTATCTATGAAATCACAGTGAATGGAATCACCGAGATTAAACCGTGGATTCGCAGCTTCGGATCAAGCTGTGAAGTATTGGAGCCTCAGCGGCTGCGTAAGGAATTCAGACAGGAATGGAAGGAGCTGCAAGCCTATTATGAGCCTGTTCGAGAAAATATTTAACTATCAGATCGTCTCTCGGCTGGATGAATCGGGCGCTTTTGCCACCACATCGCAGGAAAGAGTCTGGCTCCAATCTATGCTGACAGACTCGGCAGCAATAGAGGCTTTCACCCCGTCTACGCTTGATAAGCTTCGGCAGATGCTCGCAGACGACGAGCCTCTGGAGGCCGATGGAAGTTTGCGGGAAAAAGCAGGTATCCCTGCTGCCTCGGTATATCATCCACTCTTGCGTGAATTGCGTCCCATTCTGCGATCCCGTTCTGGCATCTGTATGACCTACAAACTGCGCAACGGACGCATGCATGAGCGAATGTCCGGTTTTCCATATAAGCTGGAGTTCTCCATGGTCAAAAAAGAATGGAGCCTGCTGTGGTATAACCGCAGACACCGCGCGCTCATGTCTACCAAGCTGTCTAATATCGTGAACGTTACGGAAGATGAGCTTCTACCCGAAGAGGCCGAAAAATTCATCCAACGTATTCTCGGTATACTGGAGTCGCGCAAAGAACAGGGCATCATCGAAATTATTCCTGTATACAACGGAGAAATGTCCCGTATTTTATATGCTTTTTCCTGCTTTGAAAAAGAAGTCGAATATGTTCAGGAAGCAGATACCTATCGTATTACGCTCACTTTCCAGGCAGACGAATGTGAATATGTACTATCCAAAATCCGTTTCCTTGGCAAACGTGTCAAGGTCGTCCAAGGCTCCCGGCTGATTTCACGAATGAAGGAAACAACGGCCAAGGCCCTTGCACGCTACGAAGAGGAATAGCTGCTGAGACAATATGAGATGCAGCCATGTAAATAGCCCTCCCTCCGTCTGTTAATGAGACGAAGGGAGGGCTATTAAACTACGGTTCGTATAAACGAAGTCATACACTTACATCCACATACGCCTGCTGTAACAAACGGGTCCGCAGTACGAGTTTATGGCAAGGCTTGTCCGCGCGCACTGACGTACAATTCGTACCATTCCTCACGGGTCATCAGCTCACTCTGGCGTTCCGCATCCTGACATGCCTTGATTCGTTCAGGATTGGCGCTGCCAATGACAGGCTGAATCCGTGCCGGATGTTTCATAAGCCAGCCAAGGACGATCGCTTCACGTGTCGTTTCCTTTTCAGAAGCCAGCTTCTGCACCAGCTCTGCCGTCTTAACGACATGCTCAGGCTCCCCTTTCAAAGAACCTCCGCTAAAACGTCCCTGCGCCAGCGGTCCCCAGGCTTGGAGCTGAATATCCTCGGTTTGGCAATATTCCAGCAAACCTTCGCCAAAATGTACATTCGTCCCCGCCTGCTGGTTCACATGTACTGTCTGATCTACAAAATGCAGATGCGCCAGGCTCATTTCCAGCTGATTAGCGATCAGCGGCTCCGTTAGGCTCCGCTCCAGAAACCGAATTTGGCTTACATTCATATTGGAAACGCCAAAATGCCGTACTTTGCCAGACGTCTTAAGCTCGCTGAACGCCTTCGCTACTTCTTCCGGCTCTACCAGCGGATCGGGGCGATGCAGCAGCAGGATGTCCAAATATTCCGTACCCAGACGCTTCAGAATGCCATCCACGGACTCCATAATATGTGCATATGAGAAATCAAAACGGCCCGGGAGCGTACCATCCGGCAGAAAAATGCCGCATTTGGACTGAATTACGATTTGTTCACGCAAGCCCGGCTGTCCCTTTAAAACCCGACCGAAAATTTCTTCCGCTTTCCCCATACGATAGATATCCGCATGATCGAACATCGTAATCCCAATGGATTGTGCAGCTTCTACAGCTCTTTCCGCTTCAACGACATGCGCCTGCGTAAACGGTGCATGGCTCCATTCTCCACCAAAAGGCATACAACCGAGCGCCAGCCGACTATCGGAGATTCCACGTTTCTGTAAAGGCATAATCTTCATGTTTCTCCTCCTTCAACCCTCAAAATATTCCCTGCTTCATCCACATATGAATAGTTCGTGGAACCGCTATCACACACCTATTTTACCACTTACTTACGGTCGTGTATTACTTTGGCCCCAATCCACATCTTTTTATCCGAATATCCCCATGCTCAGATAACGCTCTCCGGTATCCGGGGCAATGCAAAGTACCCGTTTGCCTGCTCCCAAACGCCGAGCTTCCTGAATCGCCGTCCATATCGTAGCTCCGCTAGAGGGGCCAACCAGAATCCCTTCCTGGGCAGCAATCGCCCGTGTCATTGCAATCGCATCCTCATCGGAAACCTGCACGATTTCGTCATACACTTCCGTATTCAGCACGGTGGGAACAAAGCCTGGACTGGTGCCAACCAGCTTATGTGGACCGGGTTTTCCTCCAGATAGCACTGGCGAGCCCTTAGGCTCAACTACAACAATCCGCAGATCCGGCAAATGCTGACGCAGCACTTCACCTGTTCCCGTAATGGTACCGCCCGTTCCCGAAGAAGCGACGAACACATCCAGCTTCCCTTCTGTCTGTTCCAAAATCTCAAGTGCCGTCGTCGTACGGTGGATATCCGGATTTGCCTCATTTTCAAATTGATGCGGGATAAAACTCCCTTCAATTTCAGCCCCCAGTTCGAGTGCCTTGCGAATCGCTCCTGGCATCCGTTCTTCCGCTGGTGTCAGTACGACCTCAGCCCCGTAGGCTTTCAAAATATTGATCCGTTCCTTCGTCATATTCGAAGGCATCACCAAAATTGCACGGTAACCTCGGGCTGCCGCATTCATCGCAAGACCAATTCCCGTGTTGCCACTCGTCGGCTCAATAATGGTGCCTCCCGGCTTTAGATGTCCTGCCTTTTCCGCCTCGGCAATCAGATTGCCCGCCGCCCGATCTTTAACACTGCCGCTTGGATTAAAATACTCCAGCTTCACATACACTTCCGCATCCTGCGGCCGTGTGAGCCGTTGGAGTCTTACACAAGGTGTATCTCCTATTAAATCTGTAATACTATGTACCACTTTAGGTGCCATCGTTATATCCTCCTTGGATCGTTCCTTACAGCGTCATTTTACGATCTTAATATCATACTACCAAAATAACATACTTGCCTCCTTCCTACCTGTCGCTTTTGTAAATTACATAAAACTTATCAACTTAGTATGTAAAATTCTTGCAAAATGGGTCGCCAGATATCGCCTGTAATGATATACTCGCATTACTATTTTTTCAGGAGGATACAAGACACTTATGAGTAATCAAGAAAATATGACAGCAAATCGCTTCCCCCCCTCCTTGCTATGGTTAACCCTTGGTGCCTTCGCCATCGGCATGACCGAATTCGTCATTATGGGACTTCTGCCCAATGTAGCCCATGATCTTCATGTTACGATTCCGCAAGCCGGGCAGTTAATCACCAGTTACGCGCTTGGTGTGGCCATTGGCGCACCTGTACTTACTGTATTAACCCATAAGGTTCCGCAGAAAAAGCTGCTATGCCTACTAATGACTATATTCATTTTAGGCAATCTTTTTTCCGTCATTGCTCCCAATTACGAACTTCTGATTGCCGCTCGTATGGCTACTGCATTATCGCACGGAACCTTTTTGGGAGCCGGTTCCCTGATCGCTGCCAGACTGGTTCGTCCTGACAAGCGCGCGGGTGCCATTTCTATGGTGCTGACCGGTTTGACCGTGGCGAACATTATTGGCGTGCCCTTTGGTACCTTTATCGGACAACAGCTCGGCTGGCGTGCTTCCTTTGGAGCCATTGTGGTCATCGGCTTGATTTCTCTCTTTGGTATCATTCGCTACATTCCGGTGATTCATCAGGACAAGCCTTCCAGTCTCAAACAAGAAGTCAAAAGCCTGTTTAATCCAAAAGTGCTACTGATGCTGCTCACAGGTGCAGTCGGTTGTGGTAGCCTGTTCACTGTCTTTACGTACATTACGCCTTTGCTTACGGATATTAGTGGCTTTGCCGAGCATAGCATTACCTGGATTCTCGTCCTGTTTGGCCTAGGGGTAACGATCGGCAACATCGTTGGCGGC
The DNA here is from genome assembly GCF_038005565.1 of Paenibacillus sp. FSL R10-2748. NCBI lineage: Bacteria > Bacillati > Bacillota > Bacilli > Caryophanales > Paenibacillaceae > Paenibacillus > Paenibacillus sp. FSL R10-2748. The sequence continues at coordinate 50,018 of NZ_JBBOTK010000011.1, read as the reverse complement.
AAGCTCGCAGATTGGAAACTACTTCCATCCCTGATCGCAAACTATGCTGTGCTGGCTATTATTTTGGCCATTCTGACATTTACGCTTCAAAGCAAGGTATTGGCCGTCATCACGGTCTTTATCTGGGGCATTGCTGCGTTCGGCATCATGCCGGGTATTCAGGTTCGCATCATGAATCTGGCCTATGAGGCTCCTTTACTTGCCTCTACCTCCAGCCATTCCGCATTAAATCTGGGCAACGCAGGCGGTGCTTTTATCGGGGGAGTTGTTATTAATCAAATGGGGCTAGCCGCTATTCCATGGGTTGCATCGCTAATCACTGTCGGCGGTCTGCTACTCATGATAGTTAGCTACATTGAGGATCGCAAGACGGCTCATACTGAAGCGATAGCTGAGATACAGTCATAGAATCGTTCAGTTTGTTGGACAGTGTCAGCTATTAACCGGAGAGCAATGAATGGCGGCAAATCTCTAAAAACAGCAGGTTGGAAGTAAACGAATGGTTCATTTTTCATAGATTGAGAGATATTGTCCACTCTCTTCTTCTAAATTCCTCATAGTATGACATTGTAATACAAATTTATGAGGAAAGAAGTGTGTATGATGAGCCTTTTTTTTACAAACAACACGAGTAATACCATCTATGCCGCCTATGCTTATCCTAGTTCCGACTGTCATCCCACCAATTATTCTAAAATGGGCTGGTATCGGATAGAACCTGGTGATACGAGAGAAGTATGGAGCGGTTCTGTCGGGGGAACCACATTCTATTATTATGCTGAAGATCACTCCAATTCGTGGCGTGGTACGTACCGCACACGGCTTCCGAGAAGCACTAGCAGTGATTTTCATTGGTGTTGGAACTATAGTAGCGGATCATCCAGACGAGTGGGGATGCGTAGACTTTCCATTGACTCATCTGTAGACAGTTACACTGTCGAGTTCGGCAGAACCAGCCAACTGTCAACAAAGACAACTCATAAAGCATTACCTTCTAAATCGGAGGACTCCGGCATTCGCAGAATTCCGAGAAGACCGGCTCGCTTTAAAAAAGGAACCCCGGTTCCAGTAAAGTCCAAACGATAAGTCAAAGAACCGTAACCCGCATGATGGATATTTGAAAAAAAGTGACCACCTTGCGGGTTATTTTTATTTCACTCTGGACATTCAGACGCTTGTTGCAGCCACAGTATTTTGCCTCGCCGTTCAGCTTAACCAATGATCAAAAAAGTCCCGATAGCCCTGCTTCATCACCTGACTTGAAAACTTTTCCATAGCGTATGCCTGATTTTCTGTAGAAACCCGGCGCGGTGAGGCGGCAGCCATATTGACCAGCTCGAACCAGTTTTTCTCATTCCCTGAAAAAGAATGCGTAGAGCTGATATGTCCATAGCAAGGATGCTCTGGTTTTACGACGATTTTACCCATAGCCAGCGCTTCGGTCAGTGGCATCGCGAACGTATCGAATTTGGAGCAGCTCCAATACACCTTTGCCGTGTTCATCAGTGCAAACACCTCATCTTGCGTCAACGCAAATTGAAGTTTAACATTGTCCGGGATATCGTACTTCTTCATACTTTCCTTGTAGCGTTCACCGCCAAATACCATATAGACATCCTTGTCAGGATTATGCCTCGCATACTCCAGCACCAAATCCGGACGTCGGTTCTCCTCATCTCTACCAATCCACATCACCCGGTTCTCTACCACTTGCGAGGGATCAAAATGCTTTTCCACCAGCCGCTCATTAAATCCGATCGGGATGACTGTCACGTCGGTTACGCCAAACTTCGAAGCCATCTCCTGCTTGAGAAAGGCAGTCTGTACGATAGCCTTGTCCACGATCTGATAAAAAGGCTTCATCATCTCGTAGCCTGTAAGTGCCGGATCAGGAAAACTATGCGGAAAAAGCACGCTGTTTTTAAAAAACATGTTCAAATAGGTAAAGCCAGATACCGTATAAATAACGTGCTCAATCTGCTGCTCATGGAGTTGGTCCAGAACGACGTCATAGTTGACCAAGTCGCCCTTTTCGTGCTCATAGCCAGGAAGCCAGTCATGGCTGCTCACATGGCGCTCTGGTGATACAAATACGATGTCCACCCCCAATTCCAACCCGATCTGCTTCAGACGTTCTGCAAAAATACGAGGACCCTGTGCTTCTGCAAATTGTATTTTTCTCATGACCAAACCGACTTTTTTCATGGATTTATTTCCCACCTTCTTTTACTAACTAAATACAGTCTATGTCTTAAGCTACTATCTACATTGTTGGGCTTGTCCCCAATCCATCATCGCTGCACATTGGTTCAAACAGGCTAACGTTTCATCCAACTGGGACTCTAATTGCTCTTTTGACCATTTATCGCCGTTTCTATGCAGGTTCGTTCCAATCCTTTGCAAATCACTTGTGATTAACAACAGCATCCAGAGCGAAAATACCACCGCAAACATGCCATATTCCAGCATAAATGCCGTTCGATCCACTCTTATCCCCAACAGCTCCAGCTGCTCCACGTATGTGTCCAGTATACGAATACGCAATTCGGACGTCATCCGTCGGGGAAACAACGGATGGGACATGTCGATCAGGTGATATACATCCCACAGCGGTGTGTTCAGATGAGCATGCTCCCAATCCAGTACCATAAGCCGTTCCCCGCTCAGCGCATAGTTCCCCGGATGAAGATCACCATGAGACAGTACTAGCTGCTGTGAAAAAGATAAATGCTCCAGCTGTACATACATACGCTGCATCTGTTGCTTAGATAATCCCAGTGAGCTGCAAAGCTTTAACACATCCGGCTTGCGCGTGTATAGCTCGGAAACCATCTCCTGAATGAGTGGCTTCGGTCCCCGCAGCGGCATCCCAGCAAAACGATCCGTCGGCAAAGCATGCCACCATGCAACAAGTCCAACAGCTCGCAATAGAGTTTCGTCTGCGTGTAGATGATGTAACGGACCAAGGTCCTCAAAAACCATCCATTCTCCTCCGCCATCCGCACCTGTATCAGACCAGGCTAGCAATCGGGGATAGATCGGTGATAACGCAGGAAGCACATGCTCATACACCCATCTCTCCCGCCCCTCCTGATCATCGTTGGTTAGCGGTTTGAATATATAACTTTCAGAGGAAGACACGTAAAAACGTTCCACATGCCGACCATTCGTACCTGTATATAAAATTTCGTTTTTTTGCACCAGCGTATCATTCAAGGTGCCGTCAACATTCACATATTGATGAAAAGGATTCATAGCTACCCAACTTTTTTGTATAAAATGTAATAGCACGATCATATCACAGTCCTCGTTCCGAACGAAGTCCAGATCATCTTGGGGAAACTCGCCGTACCAAAAAAGGGGCTTGTCCAATCAGATCACAAGACCTGTTGGACAGCCCCTTATCATATCTCTACTCCTATCTTACTCCGATTAATATTGAGTATTGCCGGACTCGCTCGTATTACTGGATTTAAAGCCTTTGAACAATTGTTTCACATTGTGATAACGAGTGTTCGTAATTTTAGCTTTGCTGTTAGGACCGTCCGATCTCAGAATTGAATCCTTAACGTTGGAAATATCCGAGTTATCCAAAGTCATATTCACTCTGAATGTAGAGCCCCCAAGTTGGCGAACCAACTTTCCGATATCATCGGCTCTAAAGTTTTTTATGTTAATCGTGCCTTCGGCATTAATTTGGAATACTTTATCGTACGCATGGAACGCTCCACCGCCCGTAATGTTTACCGTGCCTGGCTCTTTAAGCGTCAAGGCATCTTCACCTACATCCTCCCACGTTACGTTGGAAATAGTTCCGTTGCCATACACATGTACACCATCCGCAGCAGGGGCAGCGATGATCACATTTTTCAAAGTTGCATTATTTTCAAGCTTGAAAATAGGCTTTTGAGCCTCTTTCTGGCTTCCGTCTCCCAAGGTATCGGGATCAGCCACTACAGTCTTGCCTTTACCATCGTATACTTCTCCAGCTTTAACAAGTATGGTCTTATGAACGACTTCTGGAGCTGCATGTGCAGAATAATTGCCGACAAATAAAGCGACCAACATTCCTGATAAAGCGATACTGATTCCCTTTTTCAATACTTTAGCTGTGTTTGTTTTCATTTCAATTCATCCCTCTCGTAGATATTTTTTTATTCTTGTCAATTCTTCGTTGACTAGAGCGCGTAGACCGTATCACCACCTTCGTACAATGAACCCATTGACCGATACACGTCTAAAAGTCGTTATTTAACTATTTGCATATGTATACTTGGTTTTTGGTTCAAAGCAATTTTGTCTCCTAATTAATATAAAGCACAAATTGTAAATAGAGCGATTACATTTACAATTTGCATAACTCTATTATAATCATACTTCCAGTAATTTCAATATATTTTCCGCCAAAATATGTCCTTTTTTTCAATTAAGTACACAATATTGCCTCTTTTATACTTGTACAAGTTTATTTTTTGACAATTTACGCATCAAATTACTGAGTATCTAGTCTCTAATGCGTGCTCTATGTCACTACAATGGTAATCAGAACCTTATTTCGTTCTATACCTCATTTTTGATGTAGTCTATACTATTGAATGACACGTTTGATGAACGTATAATGTATTTAGTGCTTTGAAGCGTCACATCTCAACATTACTGGTGAGAAAAGAGTGGTTATCGTGCAAAACAATAGTGAGATTCCATTAAAAGAACAAAATATTGTGCTCATCGGCTTTATGGGTGTAGGCAAAACAACGATCGGTTCCCATCTAGCGCGCAAGCTGTATCGCGATTTCGTGGATATTGACCAGGAGATTGAACGAGAATACAACATGCCAACAACAGAGATTTTCAAAACTTATGGAGAGAAGCGTTTCCGTGAGATTGAAAAAGAGCATATTTTGAAGCTATGCAGCAACACACGCCTCAAAATCATTTCCGTTGGCGGTGGTGCATTTTTACAGGAAGAGGTGAAGCAAGCTTGTTTGGCTTCATCGATTGTTTTCTTCTTGGATTTAAATTGGGATTCCTGGAAAGATCGGCTCAAGATGCTGATTGACACCCGTCCCAATCTACAAAACAAGACTTTAGGGGAAATTGAGGATCTCTTCCGTTCCAGACAGGACATTTACGCGGTGAATCACTCCAAGATCGATACGGATCAGTTGGATGCGGAAGAAGTCGCAGACTATATTATTCAAACGCTGAATCTAGGTTGGGAGTTGTATGAACCTACTCGGGGATTGAATTAAGAGTTACACAAAAAGGAGGGCTCGCATGCTTACCGCATGGGGGCCTTCCTTTTTGGTTCACTGCGGATATATTACTGACTAGCGAGTAATGCCTATCCATCTTTTAAGAATGGCTATGCAGCACCGTCAATATCTCTCTCAGTTCAGTGACAGGAATCTGCCCCGGTGCGGAAGCTTTCTTAGCAGCACCAAAGGTCAGAGCCGAACCAAACAGTTCTCCGGTCAGGCGGCTCACGACACCTTTCCCCGCCATCGACATCGTAATAATCGGCCGATCTGCATGCTCTTCTGCCATGGTACGCGTGGCATCCAGCAAAGTGAGCACATCGGCTGTATTGGTTGGCATCACTGCTATCTTAGGCAGATCGCCTCCCAATTCCTGCGCCTTACGTAACCGGGACACAATCTCCTCCTTCGACGGCGTCTTATGAAAATCATGATTAGATATAATCACATATACGTTATGCTTATGTGCTGCTTCTACCAGCGTCTTCACATCAGCTTCCTCATTAAAAAGCTCTACATCAATAAGTTCGACTTGCCCCGTTTCGGCTACTGTACGGTTCAATTCCACATAACTCGCTGCACTGATTTCCTTTTCTCCGCCTTCCCGAGCGCTACGGAACGTAAATACGAGCGGAACATTTGCTAAAATAGACCGAATTTCATGTAAGGCAGCTTTAACCTTTTCCAGATCCTCCACATGCTCGAAAAAATCGACTCTCCACTCCACGATATCCAGGTCGAGCGTACGTAAATAAGTGGCCTCTTCCTTCAACTGCTCCAACGTTTCTCCCACCATGGGCACACAAATTTTTGGCGCTCCTTCACCGATCAGAACATCTTTCACCTTTACGATTTTAGCCATCTCTATCTCACTCCCAAATTACAGTTTCAAGTCGAACATGTACAATAATTCATAGTATAACGCATTCTGAATAAGCATGCAGATGATTAGGTCCAGTCGTCATTTATTTGGTATCAAGTACGATTTTAGGGGACAATTTGCGACTTGCTGGAAAAACTAAACTGTACCGAAAATTAACAAACACCGCCAGTACGATCCCTAGCACATTCACAATAATAGCTAGCATAAAAACACTCGATATCTGAGAATGTTTCAAAAGAAAGCCTGTAAACACGGGAATGACCGTGTATGACAGCGAGGTTGCTGTATACACAAACCCGGTAATCTGTCCTTTTCGTTGACTAAAAAATTCACTCATTACGGTTAATGTCAGCTGAAGTACACCTGATATTGAAAACCCAATGACACTCGCACAAATAATGGCCGCCGCCCCTGACTTGAATAGGAGAAGCGCTCCAAAAGCCAACAGGGAAATACATGGATAAATAAGAATAATGTGAACAGGTTTAACCCATTTTCTTAACACAATTACCAATACAAACACGGAAATCAGTGAACCGACATTGTAATAAACTAATAATCTGAGAGACTCTGATTGGGTCATACCGATAAACTGTTGTCCAAAAGTAGGCAGCCATAACTGCACAATATAAAGCAAAGTCGGTCCGGTAAATCCGAGCAAGATAAGGCATACCCCTTCCTGCCAAAACCGCGGCTTACTCCGATCATTTGCCTCCAATTTTCCCGCTTGCTCAACGCTCGATACAGAAGTATCACCAACTGGCTCCTTGGGTGACTGAACCCGCATGTCTGGAAACTTCATTCTGAACAAGTAGATTGCATTCAAAGTAAATATGAGGGCTGGTAAAAAGAAAGAGAATCCGTAGAAAATGTCGTGATTCATAAAAAAGATAATCATTAACGGTAAAAATGCCGCCCCGATGGATATAAAACCTCTTACCAACACTGTAGCCGAACCAGAGGATTGGGGAAAAGCTTCGATCAGCGCTGGATAAGTACCTGAATCAAGAAAAGAATTCGCTACGCCTGCCAGCACAGCCAGTACGATCGCCATCTCAAAGCTGGGACTTAGCGGTATACCGACCAAGAATACAGCCATTAGTAGCCCTGCTACCACAATAAACGGCTTACGACCATAACGATCGGAGAGCACCCCGGATATGTACAGCGTAAACAGCCTGCCAAATCCCATCGCAGAAACCAAGAGACTGATGCCCGTCTGATCTGTATGCAAATGCTCTGTTAAAAAGGACATGTGGGACGCCAGCATAATATTAAACATGCCGAACAAAAGATAGTTTACATAAAGGCCTGTCGCCACTGGAAAAGAAGAACGTTTCATCATGAATTCACCTGCTTTTGTAAGTAAGTCTTGTAGTATTAAAAATGTGAATCATTTCACATTACCTGTGTCGATGATGAAGTATAGAACACATTTTAAGATTTATCAAGTTTAAATATTGCGGGACCCCAACCTAGACGCGCTGATGCGTTTTCAGATAAAACTCCTTGCCGTAGCTTAGTGCAAAGTTCCGAAAGTCCACTACTGCCGGGGATAAATATCTATTTTTGATGCTGGCCAGGTAGATAAAACGCTCGTATTCTGGATTTACAATAGGCAATGTTTTGACGTTAAAATAATCTAACGATGAAATTCGAGGCATAACCCCAATTCCGTAATTGACAGACACCAGCCCTGCCATTGCTGTATCCTCTTCAATCTCGCAAATAATCTGTGGCGTGACGCCCGCTTTGGAGAACAGGTTTTCAATAATAGGCCGAATCCCACTCTTTTTGTTAAAGAAGATCACTGGATAATCCGCTGTATCCTTGAGATCAATTTGGTCTAGAGTGGCCAGTGGATGATCAGGCGAAACAATGACAACCAGTTCCTGCTGAGCCAACGGAATAAACTCCACATCCGGTTCATTTTCCATGTGAGAGCAGAACGCCACATCATAATGTTCCTGCTTCAGCCCCTTGATAATATCGTTCGTATTCCCTTGGTGAAACGAAAAGGAGATATCTTTACGGGCATCCAGAGCTGAAAAGGCTTGAATGATCGCTGGAATGAAGTGTGAGCCTAACGTGTAAATGAACGCCAAATCTATATTTCCATGGCTTGGACTCACTAGCTCCCGTAAATTGTGTTCTCCCTTTTCTAATTCATCCATCGCGTGCTCCACATACTTCAGGAAAAATCGTCCGTATTTGTTTAACCGAATATTTCTCCCCTGCTTCTCGAACAGATGAACTCCCAAATCTTTTTCTAATTCTGAAATCGCATGACTTAAACTGGGCTGAGTAATACATAGTCGCATAGCTGCCTGGGTAAAATGCTCCATCTCAGCAAGTACACGAAAATATTGTAAGTGCTTCAGGTTCATAATTATGTAATCTCCTTCTTTAATTCATATTTTAAATTATAGACCCAAACTATGAAAAACGATAGAAATATGCATTGGATTTATAATAACACTCCTTATATAATAATGACATAGAAAGAATGTGAATAATTTCACTTATCTGTAGGCGTAATGCAATACCGCTGGACGATGCCTACCTAGGCCATTGATCTAAAATTTAAGTTGGGAGTTACACTTATGAAAAATCCTTATATCAGAATGGCAGCAGGGCTTTACATCAACTATTTTCTTCTGGGTATGATCAATGTTATTCTCTCGTCGAATATGAGCTTCCTGACCGTCCAATTGAACACGGATAAAGCAGCCATCGGCTATCTGGTGTCCGCGATTGGGATCGGTAAGCTGCTCGCTCTCGGGGTAGCCGGAAAAATGTCAGACAAATACGGAAGAAAACCACTCATTGTTATTGCATCATTTGCTTATTTAATCTTTCTGATTGGCATTCCGCTTGCACCTAACTATTCGCTGGCATTCGTGTTTGCCATTATCGCAGGGCTTTGCAACTCTATGATGGATTCAGGAACGTATCCTGCATTAATTGAAGGCTTTGGAAAAAAAGCTGGATCTGCAACTGTACTGGTCAAAGCATCCATCTCTATCGGTGCTATTGTGATTCCGTTCATGATTGCATTCTTTATTAATCACGATATGTTCTATGGATATTCCTTCTTTATTCCAGCAGGGATTTATCTGCTGAACGGTATCTTCTTATCGATGACAGCTTTCCCCAACCACAAAGCTGAGGAACAAAAGGCTCCAACCGAGGCTGCTCAATCCACAGATACTTTCCGCAGCGAGCCTAAGTTTTGGCAAGAAGGTTTATCTCTGATTATTATCGGTTTTACTTCTACTGTATTGTTCATGATCGTGCAGCTATGGCTTCCTACCTTTGGACAAGAGGCCCTGGGCATGGACAAAGCCAGTGCCATTAAACTGCTGAGCTACTATAGTATAGGTTCATTGGTTTCCGTTATTTTGTTAGCAGTGGTACTTGGTAAATTCATTAAACCGATTACTGTCATGATTGTATATCCGCTTATTGCCCTACTTTCTTTGTTGGCTTTAATTACATGGCACAATCCTGTCGCTACTTTGATCAGTTCATTCTTGATCGGCTTGTCTACCGCAGGCATATTCCAAATTGCCCTCACGGTTATGACGGAATTTTTCCGCAAGAACAAAGGCACTACGACTTCTCTCGTGAACATAGCAGCCAGTCTTTCGTTCATCCTGATGCCTTTGGCTACCGGGGGCATGTCCAAAAGTTTGGGAATTACCTCGGTATTCATTCTGGATATTGCGATTGCTGTAGTCAGTATTTTGCTGGCCGTGTTTGTTGCTTATCGATATAAAAAAGTATTTCATTAAACTACACAGATTACGTGGAGGCTTATATCATGAAAAATGCTGGACGTATTGACGGAAGAACACAACTAATCGGACTGCTTGCTACACCAATCGGACACTCTTTGTCCCCGGCTATGCATAATCTTGCGTTTGAAAAGCTGGGTCTAAATAACGTGTATATGGCCTTTGAAGTAGGAAATGAACAACTTGAAGAAGTGGTACGGGGGATGCGCGCTCTGAACATACGCGGTTATAACGTGTCTATGCCTAATAAAACAGCTATTCTACAGTATCTTGACGAGCTGGACGACAGCGCTAAATTTACAGGTGCCGTCAACACCGTCGTGAACACAGATGGTAAACTGAAAGGCTACAGTACAGATGGATCTGGTTATGTTCGTAACTTGCGTGAACACGCCATTGACCTGAAAGGTAAGAAAATGACACTTGTCGGCTCTGGCGGCGCAGCTACACCGATTGCTATTGAAGCGGCTCAAGCAGGTCTGGCTGAAATTTCAATCTTTGCCCGTAACGATCAGTTCTTTGCTCGTGCAGAAGAGAATGTCCGTATTATTAATGAAGATATGAAACACACCCAAGTTAAGGCGAATATCTATCCATTGGAAAATCAAGAACAGCTACGTGAAGAGATCCGCACAAGTCATATTCTCGCTAACGGTACAGGGGTTGGTATGAAACCGTTAGAAGGCAAAAGTGTGATTGAAGATGTGTCCATGCTTCGTTCCGACCTGATCGTAACCGATGTAGTGTACAGCCCAGCTAAATCCAAGTTGATGGAACAAGCCGAATCCGTAGGTGCAACTGCCATTAACGGTCTGGGCATGATGCTGTGGCAGGGCGCACTTGCCTTCGAACTGTGGACAGGCCAAGAAATGCCAGTCGCTTATATTAAAGAACAGCTTTTTGCTGACAAGCTGTAAACATAGAGCTACTAACAAACGCATCAAGCAATGAATTCCTTCTATTATATACTCATTTATGTACTCAAAAGACTATGCTCGGCGAATGAACACTTCTGCCTGGCATAGTCTTTTTATTAATCCTTATAAGGGTCAAATTCATTAGCCCCAGCCATGCATACCCCAATGGGCTTCAGTTCATGCATAACTTCCACGGTCTCGGAATGAGCGTCCAGTACCTCGCGCAGTTTACGGTAGACGAACGGGCTTTCATCTGTACCGGCTCCGCGCAGCTCGACACTATAGTTCAGAACGGCCTCCTTCATCTGTACGTCCGTGATTTGTCCACCACTCCGTGTGCGGGTTTTCCAATTCATTTTACCAGCTGCCTGGGTACGACTCATAATACGACCTGCCCCATGAACTGTACTATAGTAGGAATCCCGATTTTCTACCGAATCTTTTCCGCGTACAATCACCGAAATATCGCCCATGCTTCCTCCAATAAAGCCCATCTGGCCAGGTGCCGAGGGAGTAGCGCCTTTACGGACCACAATGGTGTCACGCCCATCATGCTGTTCTTTCCATGCGTAATTATGGTGGTTATGCACAGTAAAGTCCGCTTCGGTCCCCATAATACCAAGCACTTGTTCTATCACATAGTCACGTCCCGCATACGCATAGCGTCCGGCAAGGCGCATCGCACGGTAGTACATATCCCCCAACTCACTGTTCATATCCAGCAGCACAGGCGGCTGATCCATATGCTCTCCCGGCGCCTTTCCGAGAAACTCTCGTCCAGCGGCCAAATTTAGAAACCCACTTGCTGTTTTGTGTCCAAAGCCCCGGCTGCCGAAATGATTGGCAATCCAGACCTGTCCTGTCGCTTCCTCGACGAATACATCAACAAAATGATTACCACTCCCTACTGTACCCAGCTGTTCTCTCGCCAAGGACTTCAGTTTGTCATGTTCTTGTTTCCCAATCGCCGCATATACTGCCCAATCCGGGTCATCGAACAGCTCATGGTCTATCTGAATTGCATTCACACGACCTACGCCAAACGAAATATGACATGCAACCTCATCCATCACGGCTGAAATACGCGGCATAATATCTGCTGCAAACAGCTTGGTTCTTACCGCCTTATTTCCGCAACCGATATCATACCCGACACCTGAAGGCGAAATTTGTCCGTCATACACCATCACACCGCCAATCGGCTGACTGTAGCCTTTATGATGATCTGCCATCAGCAGCGCTTGAATTACATTACCGTTTTCGGCACATGTACGAGCTTGAGATAATGCCCCTGGATCAGGTGATCCCCATACTCGTACTCCATTGATTTCTTGATAAGCCATCGTCGTTTCATCCTCCTGTAAGTCACTCCATGTTTAAACTTGTAAAGTCGTTAATTGCATTATGTACGTTTTACCAGCTTCCGAACAGGGCGTAAGTATTACAAGTACAATAGTAGATATCCCCTAAGAAAATGAAAAAGGATACCCATGCAGCCAACCAGACTGTAGGATATCCTTTTATGATCATTTAGAAACTATTAAATCAATTATACTAATCTTTTTTGATGATTCCGAATTGATCCACAATAAAAGGCTTGGCATCATTTTTGTTTTGATCAATTTCATACGTTACGGCTGTAAGTTTATTTCCGTCTACAGTAATGCCAACAAAATTCTGTACCTGTCCACGTGTTGGTCTACGATTGTCACTCGGATCTGGGCCATATACTGCCGCATGATTCTCTTCAGCTAATTCAAAGAGATTATAGTACTTATCTCCAAGTTTTTCACTTGGGTTTTTGTAGTAGACTTTGGGGCCAGCGGTTGCTGGGATGACATAGATACTTCCATCTGGATTCACACTATATTCAATCGTCTTATCATTTAATGTATCTTTTAATTTTGTTGGCGTTGTTGCTTTACCCTCTTGGTTGATTGGTTTCGTACGAGCGTAAATATGATCGTGCCCTTGCACGACAAAGTCGATATCAAGTTCGGCCATTAGTGGAGCGATTTGGTTACGAACTCCATTCTTATCCATGATGTCAGAATCTGTTGCATGATTAGAGGTAGTGTAAGGACCTTTATGAATGTTAACAATGATCCACTTTGCACCTGCCCTTTTGGCTGCTGCTGCATCTTTCTTTAACCATTCGACTTGAGCTTCAGAAAAATTGGCATATTTCTCTGAGTCCTCATTGGAGTTCAGTACGATAAAGTGAGTATTGCTGTAATCATAAGAGTAGTACGCTCCTGTTTTAGTAGCGGAACCAGAAGGTTCGTTAATATTAAAGTGATCATAAAAAGCGTAGTTCTCATCCTCGTGATTACCTGCTGAAGGAACAATGGTTGTATTCAAAAGGCTTTTTTGTGAATGCCCCAGCAGCCAGTTCCACTGCTCTTCTTTGGTACCCGTATCTACGATATCTCCGTTGTGGACTACAAACTGAGCATTACCTACAGTTTGAAGTGCTTTTTCGAGCGTCTGTGAAGACAATATGGCTTCATCTTCGCTTTTTGCTTGTGTATCAGCTAGATCAATGAAGGTAAATTCACCGCTCTTAGGAGCCGTTTGAAACGTACCTGTTTCGCTCCATATCCCGCGCGCTGCATCACCCACACGATAATAATAAGCTGTGTCCGCTTGAAGACCTGTAGCTACAGCTTTATGGACAAGCTCTTCTGCAGAATTGGTCGATGGAGAGGAAGTGCCTTCAAATGTAAGAGCACTCGTAAAATCAGCTTCAGAAGCCGTTTTCTTGATTACTTGAACAGTGCTCTTCGTGAAAAGTTTTGAAGTATACCAAGTAAATCCTTTGGAGACTTTTGTGTCTCCATAAAATGTAGCTGTAACTTTACTAATCCCTTGATCTGTGTTCCCTGGTGACTCAGCATGGACAGGTAAGGCTGACATGCCAGTAATCAAACCTAGTGCAAGAGCAACAGACATAGATGTTGCTGACCACTTTTGAAACTTCTTAAACATGTGTACACTCCTCTTTGCAGTTAATATGTAAAAGTTATAACTATAATCATAACAATCAAATGTTAATACGTTGTTTTTGGAAATATAGTACTTTGTAAAAATGAGGTTATGAGTAACCTAGCGATTGAGGAGCAATGATAGCAGCTTATAAGAAAATGAAAAAGGATATCCATGCAGCCAAACAGACTGTAGGATATCCTCTTCAACTATAACACTCATATTAGACGGCTCTGCTATGCCATGTGTGGACTTGGCTTACTGTGCCGCTGAATGCGTACGCTTAAAATCTTCCTTCACCGCAACCAGTAGTGTTTCATTCACCAGTAGCTCCAAGCCTGACAAGGCTAACGCCTTGGCTCCAATCACTAAGGCTTCCTCACCCTTCTCAGAGCCAGCCGCTTCCCTGAATTCCACCGTATGAGCGATGAGATCATCCGGACCGATCTTAATGTAAGCATGTGCAGTCGGGATAACATGGCTTACATTTCCCGCATCCGTCGAACCCAGTCCGGCACGAGGGCCACGATCCAACTGTTCTCCCAGCGCTTCCAGTTCACGACCTACTACCTCATCCAGGGTATCGTTCAGAATGAAATCACGCACTTCATTTTGAAAACGTTCGATTTTCACAGTGGCTCCTGTTGCCAAAGCAGCAGCATCTGCGATATGGCGAACTTTCGTGGAAACCTCCTCTGTGCGCTGCCAAGTACTTGCCCGAATGAAAAAGCGTGCCGACGCATAGTCCGGAATGATATTGGGCGCGTCTCCTCCATGCGTAATGATGCCATGAATACGCACATCGGTCGGCAGTTGCTGACGCAAAGCATTGATACCGCTGAACAACTGCAGCACCGCATCGAGCGCATTGATTCCCTGCTCTGGTGATCCTGCGGCGTGAGCCGCTTTGCCGTAAAAATGAAAATCTAGCGGATCAACTGCCAGACTTGGTGAGGTCAGCCGGGTCACACCGGATGGATGAACCATCAGTGCAGCATCAATCCCTTCGAACAGCCCGTGCTTCACGAAGCTGCCTTTTGCACTGCCATTAGGACCGCCTTCTTCCGCTGGTGTACCGAACACATACACCTCACCTCCCGTTTCGTCGATCACCTGCGCCAAGGCGATGGCTGCTGCCGTGCTTGCGGTTCCGATAATATTGTGGCCACAAGCATGGCCCAGACCGGGCAATGCATCATATTCAGCCAAGTATCCGATTTTCGGACCTGGTCTAGCAGAAGCCTTACGCGCAACAAATCCGGTTTCGTGTCCCGCTACATTACGAGTTACCTCAAACCCCGCTTGCTCCAAAATGCCCGTCAGTGCCTGGGAAGCCTGAAATTCTTGATTGCCGATTTCGGGATTAGCATGAATAAACCGGCTCGTTTCCGTGTAAAGCTGACGAGACTCCTCAATTTCCTTAATAATCCGCTGTCTATGTGTATCGACCGTATTCGTTGTACTCATCGCAATCTCTCCTCGTTTCGAAAATAGATTAGTATGCTTCCAACCCTACTTCTGTTCAACATTCTTATTTCTTTTGCGCTTTAACATCTGCTACCAGCTTATCCAATGTGGCCTGTAGCTCTTCGGCAGACTGGTCTACCACGACGTTAGCTCCTTTAGAATCCTGTTTTACCGCCTCGGCTACATCAGCATCATGGTACAAATCCACGATCGTTTTGTAAGTCGCATTATCCTTATCCTCCGCCCGGGCAGCAAACACGTTCACATATGGCTTCGCTTCTTCGCTGCTTGCATCATCCTTGTAGATGGCTCCATCCAGCTTGAGCCCGGCATCTGTAGCAACACCGCTGTTCACAGCTGAGGCGGCTACATCAGACAAGACGCGCGGCGTCTGCTGGGCGACAACTGGGACAATCTCCAGCTTTTTAGGATTCCCTTCGATTTCATCCGTGGTCGGATACAGGCCCGCATCCTGCTTCAATTTAATCAGCCCTGCAGACTGGAGAAGTTTTAAAGCCCGTCCCTGATTGGACGGATCATCCGGTATAGCAATTTTGGAGCCGTCAGGAATATCCGATACGTTTTTGAATTTTTCAGAGTACAGTGCCATTGGAGCGATAATCGTTGCACCAATAGGGACGATATTCACATCATTTTCTACATTAAACTGACTGAGAAAGGCCAAATGTTGAAAGGAATTCAAATCTACCTCTTTATTGGCGAGCGCCTTATTGGGTAATGTATAATCCGAGAAACTGATCAGCTCAATTTCAATATTTTTGGCCTCTGCTTTCTTCTTGAGCACATCCCAATACGTGTCCTCAGATCCTGAAACCCCGATTTTAACATGTACTTTTTCATTTGCATTTGAGCCCGAACCGTTAGCTGAGCAAGCAGATAGAACCGCTACACTAAGAATAGCCAATAAACCCAAGCGAAATATTTTTTTCATTTTCATTTCCCCTTTAATCGTTATGTATAATACTCTGTTCCCATTAGCGCCGTAGAAATTTACGAGACAAGTAATTCCCCGCATATTGGGCGACCTGTACAAAAAGGATCAGCAAAACAATCGTGACAATCATGACCGAAGTATCGAATCGTTGATAACCATAGGTCATTGCCAGGTTCCCAAGGCCTCCTCCGCCCACCGTACCAGCCATGGCAGAGAAATCAATCAAGGCCACGGTAATAAACGTCAACCCTAGAATCAAAGGTCCCAGCGCTTCCCGAATCAACACACCCGTGATGATCTGAAATGGAGTCGCTCCCAGTGCCTTGGCAGCTTCTATCATGCCCGGATCTATGGAGACCAGATTATTTTCCACAATTCTCGCTACAGCAAAGGCCGCTACAATAGTCATTGGGAAAATAGCCGCCGAGGTTCCAATCGTGGTTCCCATGATTAAACGCGTAAACGGGCTAATCGCCACTAAAAAAATGATAAACGGAATCGGGCGAATGATATTAATCAGCAAATTCAGAAACATAAACACAAATTTGTTTTCAAACAAGCTCCCTTTACGTGTCACATACAGTACTAAACCAATCATAAGCCCCAGAATACTGGCAAAAATCAGCGTAACAACAACCATCAAAAGCGTTTCCCCTGTAGCCTCCACTACCTTGAGCCAAAATGTATCCCAATTAACTCTCATGATCGACGACCTCCCTGACTTCCACCGTCGTTCGTAGTTCCTCCACGACCTTGTTAACTTCATCGTCTGCACCGATTAACTCGACAATTAAGCTTCCGAACAGCGCTCCCTGTAGCTCATTAATACTTCCATATACAATGTTGTAATCCAGATTATGCTTCCGTGTCGCTCTAGAAAGCACCGGTTCACTGGTCGCCCCACCCCGAAAAACAAGTCTGTACAATCGGCCAGCGTGATGCTCCCGAATCTTGCTCAGCAGTTTGGGTGAAAGCTGATCATTCAGTACAGAGCGAATAAAATTTTTCGTCGTCTTCGTCTGTGGATTGGCAAATACATCGAACACACTGCCCTGCTCAATCACCCTACCATTCTCCATCACCGCCACACGATCACAAATACTGCGAATCACATTCATTTCATGGGTAATGAGCAAGATCGTAATCTGGTACTCTTCATTTACTTTTTTCAGCAGCCTCAATATATCTTCTGTCGTTTCCGGGTCGAGGGCCGAGGTCGCTTCATCACAGATGAGAATATCGGGCGAATTCGCCAGTGCTCTGGCAATGCCGACCCGTTGCTTTTGACCGCCAGATAACTGCTCCGGATAGGAATCCGCTTTATCCTCCAATCCAACAAATTGCAGCAGTTCCTTAACACGAGCATCTATCTGTGCCTTGGGCAGTTTAGCCAGTTTTAGAGGATAAGCCAGATTCCCATATACAGTACGAGAGTTAAACAAATTAAAGGTTTGGAATACCATCCCGATCCGTCTTCTTAAATTTCTTAGTTCCTTAGGACGTATCTGAGTAACATCCTGATCATTAACGACAATTCGTCCCTCTGAGGGGCGTTCCAGTAGATTGACAAGCCGCAGCAGCGTACTTTTACCTGCACCGCTAAAGCCAATCACGCCGAAAATTTCTCCTTTTTTAACCGATAACGAAACCTTTTCGAGTGCATTTACCTTACGATTGGGTAAGGTAAATATTTTGCTAACTTGTTCAAACTTTATCAAACTGCTTCCTCCTTACGTCTACAATGTATGTATTCCTCCATCCTATTTTAGTAATCCGGTGGATTTAATCGGATTTATACCCTAAAAAAATTCCCTAATCTTCGTTTGAACGAAGGTGGGATTATTTAACTGTATATTGCATTGTTAACACCTTAAGACAAGAAGGAGAATCTGTCAATAAAAAATGAATATAGCCTTCTGACTCCTGTCATTACAATTGCTTACACTTTTAGGGCTACAAAGCCAAATAAGGCTAACCGTATATTTGCAAAGTTTGCAAAATCGGCAGCCCTTTGTGAATTGCAATCTTGATCATTCCACTGACTAATGTGTAGAAGTATTTTTCAAATCTGCTTCATAACGAAGGCCGAATTGTTGTCTTGCCTCCTCCATCACTTCAGCGACTGTAAGTGAACACTCCAAGGAGTTAATGGAACTGTTGCGTTCACCACTCTTGATCAAATCAATAAATTCCTGAATTTCATAATACATTGGCTCACGCGTCTGAGCTTTGGTCAGATCTTCAATCGTGCCGTCCCGATAATGAATTTTCACCTCATAGGGCTGACTGATTTTGTCGATCACCATCGTTCCATTCTCACCCTGAATTTCAGCAGGCAGATAGGAATCTGTAATTTTGGAATACATGACCGTAGCATCCATATCAGGATACTTCATCACGATACTGCCCTCGCCATCGACACCAGAGGATAAAAGTACACCAACCGCCCGAACCTCCTCAGGTTTGCCGAACAAAGTCACCATAGGATACAAACAATACACTCCAAGGTCCATCAAGGAACCATTGGAAAAGGCCGGATTAAACGCATTCAATACCTTACCTTGCTTAAAAGCATCAAAGCGTGAGGAGTATTGACAGTAGCTTGCAAAATAACGCCGAACCCGGCCTATTTTATACATATGATCCTTTATTATTTTAAAGTTAGGCATAAGTGTGGATTTAACGGCCTCCATCAGCAGAACATCGTTGTTGCGCGCGGCTTCGATCATGCTCTTCACCTCTGCTGTATTAGACGCAAAAGGTTTCTCACACAACACGTGCTTTCCGTGATTCATACATAAGATCGCCTGCTCCGCATGTAAGGAATTGGGGCTGGCAATATATACGGCATCGACCTGATCACTTGCGGCCATTTGCGCCAGGTCTGTAAAAACCTCCGGCTGGCTGTTATATTTGTCAGCAAAAGCTTTGCCCTTATCCTCTGTGCGTGAGTACACCGCCGTCAGGGAAAATTCGTCCGTCTCCATCGCAGCTTGAATAAACCTCTCTGTTATCCAGTTGGTTCCAACAATACCAAAACGCATCACAGTATCCCATCCTTCCCGTGAGTCATTACAATTCATATGTACCTATTCTCGCATTCCAGCCTAAACTTGTCCACTATACCGTTAGTCATATCTCATGCTTTAACATGTTCATTCGACAAAAAAAGACTGTAGTCTATCAGCATAATTTATACTGATTGTACCACAGTCCCTGTTATTTATTTGGGGTTATATCTCTATTTTTTTGATATTACTTTTCCTACTTCTTCCAAAATGGCATCCATGGAAGCTGGGTCGTGTACATCATATTCATCAATGTTCAGACGCAGTACAGGACAGGCATCAAATTCGTTGATCCAATTGGAATATCTGCGATGCATTTGCTCCCAATAAGAACGCTCGGTCTGGATCTCCATCTCGCGACCGCGCTCCTCAATCCGACTCAGTATGGAGGGCAAGCTGCCTTCCAAATAGATCAACACATCAGGGTGCGGGAAAAACGGTGTCATCACCATCGCCTCAAACAGGCTAGTATACGTTTCATAATCGGTAGGGTTCATCGTTCCCTGATCGGCATGCATTTTCGCAAAAATGCCTGTGTCCTCATAAATAGAACGATCCTGCACAAAACCTCCACCAGACAAGAAAATATTCTTTTGTTCCTTGAAGCGTTCCGCGAGAAAATAAATTTGCAAATGAAAGCTCCATCTTTCGAAATCGTGATAAAATTTCTCCAGATAGGGATTATGATCGACCTGCTCCAAAGAGGTTTTAAAACCAAGGCGTCCGGCCAAAGCACCAGTCAGCGTGGATTTACCTACACCCACTGTACCCGCTACCGTAATCAGGGCATTCGCAGGAATGTTGTAATTATTCACTATATAAGCTCCTTTACATCGGAAACAATTTGTTTAAATTGTGCCTGGTTTTCTACAAAATCAATTTCATTCCCGTTCACGGTCAATATACGAGGGGAAGGGGACTGTTCAGCGAGAAACTGAATGCCTTTATCATAATCTATTATTAATTGCTCCAGATAGGCGGGGTCCATCTCCTGTTCAAAAGAGCGTGCACGCTTGCGAATTCTCCCCAGCAAGGTATCCAAATCTGCTTTAATATAAATGATAATGTCTGGCTTAGGCATATCATCCGTGAGCAGATGATAGATTTGACGATATTTTTCGAGCTTCACACCCTTAAGCGTACGTTCAGCAAAAATCAAATTCTTGTAGATATGATAATCAGAAATAACGGGCTGAGCTTTCTCGATATATTGCAGACCAGTATCCTCCAGCTGCTTATACCGATTGCAGAGAAAGAACATTTCCAGCTGAAAACTCCACTCATCTATATTTTGATAAAATTTATCGAGAAATGGGTTCTCCTCGACAATCTCTTTGATTATCGGCAAATGTAGCTCGGTTGAAAGCATCGAAGCCAACGTCGTTTTACCTGCTCCGATTGGCCCTTCAACGGCTATAAATGGGGCTTGTTTCATGCAGTTCTGCTCCTCCTTGTACTCCAGTCCATCCTGTGGACAACTATCCTATTGTATCACAAGGTAGTACGCTAAAGGCATACCAAATCTATGGATAAAACAAAAAAAACAGAGCGCTACATTTTGCTTCATAGCGTCCCTGTTTCTCACTTAAACCAACCTTTTTCATTAAAACGTGTAATCGCCTCGATCCGGTTACTGACACCCAGCTTATCGAGAATGACTGAAATATAATTGCGCACCGTCCCTGTCGTTAAATACAGTTCACCAGCAATCTCTTTTGTATTCTTTCCGTCAGCAATAAGCGCCAAAACGGTCTTTTCACGCTCTGTTAGCGGGTTGACTTCGGCATAAGCATCATCGACCAGTTCTGGAGCGTAAATACGTCGACCTGCCATAATACTTCGAATGGAGGAAGCCAGCTCTTCACTGGGACTGTCCTTGAGCAGATAACCGTGTGTCCCCGCCTTGATCGCTCGTTCAAAATACCCGGGGCGAGCAAACGTAGTTAAAATCAGTACCTTGCAGTTCAAGGCTTTGAGTTCCTCAGCCGCATCCAATCCGCTCTTAATCGGCATTTCGATGTCCATAATGCATATATCCGGCTGGTGCAGCTTCACCAGTTCTATAGCTTCTTCCCCGTTGCTTGCTTTTCCGACTACTTTCATGTCCTCTTCCAAGTCTAGCAGGGAGGCTAGAGCACCCAGCAGCATACGCTGGTCTTCTGCAATAACAATTCGAATCATGGCCCCACCTCCTCATTCGGCTTTTCAGGGATATTGGGCACTTTAATGACCAAGGTCGTTCCCTGATCTGAGCGCAGCTCCATACATCCGTTCACGAATTCGAGCCTTTCCTTCATACCTTGCAGGCCATTTCCACGAAGGGTTCCATTTTCTCTCGTAGCACCGACTCCATTATCCTGAATCCGAAGAGTTAGTTCCTTACGAGACGGCTCAATAGTGATGGAGCAAGCGGTGGCTCCACTGTGCTTAACCACATTTGTCACTGCTTCCTTCATACACATACTAAGTACATTTTCATTCATTAATGATGTATGCTCCAGCTTCGGGTCGCCCTCCAAGGTCAATTCAATGTGAGCAGCCTTTAAGATCTGCCGAATACGTAACAGCTCATCCTCTAGTCGCATACCTCGCATTTGAGTAACCATTTCCCGCACCTCTTTTAACGCGCTTCTCGCCGTGAGACGAACATCGTTAATTTCAGCATGAGCACGCTCCGGGTACTGATCCATCAGTTTGCCCGCCAAATCGCTCTTCAGCCCGATGAGTGACAGCTTCTGACCTAAGGTATCGTGCAGGTCACGCGCAATTCTTTGCCGTTCCTCCAGCTTAATCAATTCCGATATTTTCTTATTGGCATCCTCTAATTGGACTTGGAGCCGATCGCTTTTGTTGCGATTAAAATTCGTAATCGGAAGGAGAATCACACCGATCAGATTGAGCAGGATAAAAGGAATCTGTTTAATAAAAACGGGATTCTGAGATACAAAACCGTAATTGATCAATCCAATCGTAATAACCATTAAAATGATATACAGCGTCGTAAATGCAGCCTTACTTTTAATATTACCGATCAGATAGGCGATAAATATGGAAAAATACATATAGCTAAACAGCAGTGTCATGGTAATCGATATGGCAATCTGTACACTGGTCCAAAAGTATATGAGCCAGCCTTTTGAGACAAAAGCCAGTACATAACATGCAAAGAATACCAAGATAATAGCAGTACCCAGAATAATATGACTTGTAGATGAAGAGCTAAAGTAGTAAAAGGGCAGGATATAAAAGACGACCCACACATAAGGACTAAGCCCTGTATTTCTTTGGAAAATCTGATACCACTTTTGCATTCTGCCACCCTCTTCTACTTCACATGACTTATATCCCTTATCTTATCATACCACTGTTTCGTCTGCTCGAAAGCACCAAAGGTAAAGCCTTTCCTGTGAACCGCAAATGAACACTTTGATTAGAAGCCGTCCATTTTGCGGGAACTGATCTCAAACTTAAGCCATTCGCTGTACACTCCACCCACTGCACCAGATCGTGCTTTGAAATGGGACTGGTCTATATTTCTGATCAGCTCGTTCATGAATTATACATACCTAACGTTATTAAATTTCTTTTCTATATCTTTAGCAAATTTTCCGCCCTCATCGGCTAAATGTTTTCTCATAAAGAATCCACCAAAACCATTTATCCATGCTGCAAAAGCCAGTAGCCGAGATGGAAAGTCCGCTCCAATCGTACAACTAAATTCGCAAGAGTTGTTATCAATAGGCGTGACCTTCATTTCCCATGGAACTCCAACGATGGCGGGTATCCATCGCCATATATATGCTTCTGTCTTGTCAGAGTAGAAACGCAAATGATCCTTTGTGTGCTCTTTTAATTGATAGTGCTGAACAATCATCTCATTCCCCATATTTTCCACATTAACCATATAGAATTCACCATCTTCAAAATAACTGCCCATTGCCTTGTGAGCTTTTGAAAATGATTCATATTCAGCTGGAGTCATCTCAGTTACCCATTTGTACAAATCCACATTTTTAGCTGCAATCTGCAATTTAAATTTCTTTGTCATTCTCATCTTCATTATCCTTCTTTCCTGTAATTTTTCTTGTGAGTTCATCGTGCCAATTCATAATCATTTGAAAATATTCTT
Source organism: Paenibacillus sp. FSL R10-2748 (assembly GCF_038005565.1). Taxonomy (NCBI): domain Bacteria; kingdom Bacillati; phylum Bacillota; class Bacilli; order Caryophanales; family Paenibacillaceae; genus Paenibacillus; species Paenibacillus sp. FSL R10-2748. The sequence continues at coordinate 26,559 of NZ_JBBOTK010000011.1, read as the reverse complement.
TGCCAAACATCAACGTCGCGTGCTCATATACACCCATCTCATGAACGTGCTTCTCTTCTATTAAGGCAAGCTTGTTATATTCACAGGCGACAGTAGTTTGAAAGCTGGCAATCAAACGAACAACCTCAATGTCGTCAAGATATTTATAGAAGAAAAGCTTACTCAAATACTCATAATTAAAAGGGGAAAAAGTACATGGTGTTTTTAACCATTCTATAAATTCACTCTTCCCTTTTTCCGTAATACCATATGATTTTTTGAATCTGCCTTCCTCTACCACTTCTTCATACTTGATAAGCTCCCCCTTTTCCATTTTTTTCAGCATAGGATATATGCTTCCGAAGCTGGCATCAATAAAGTTGGAAGTGCTTATCGTCATCTTCTGCTTGATTTCATATCCTGTCATATCCTTTTCGCAGAGGAACCCAAGTATTACATAAATCAACATAAAATCTATTCCTTCTTTCCTGGCATAGTGAATTATCCTTCTGAAATCAAAGGGAACTTATCTCTGTTTACATGTAGCTAATTTATATATAATCGATATATATCGTTTCGATATATAGAATGTAAAGGTTGACAATCGATTTGTCAATAGCGCTTGCTAAAACAAAGAATGAAAGTACTGCATTTTCAATATAAACAAAAAAATCTAAAAGGATGTTATCCCTTTAGATTTCTCAAAGTAAACTGCAATTTTTCAACATCTCTTCAGAAAAGTTTTGTACAAAGTTATTTTCTTTCTGTGCTTACAACAGGTGTAGGGATGGGTTTCGTAACTGCAACACGTTTGCTGAGGAGCGGCCTCACTTGTTTAAAGGTCAAAAAGGTTTTCGTATTTTCATCCCAAAGTCGAAACTTCAAAGATTGCAGACTGCTACTTACTGTGATCGTGGTCGCCTTTTGAAGTAACGGTGTCGCTTCATGTGCTTTTTCCAAATTATAATTTGGCACTTTTGGGCTCAAGTGATGAACGTGATGAAATCCGATATTGCCCGTAATCCATTGCAATACTTTAGGAAGCTTGTAGTAAGAACTGCCTTCTACGGCCGCATTAATATAGCTCCACTCTTCATCGTGCTCAAAATACGAATCCTCAAATTGGTGTTGTACATAGAACAGCCAGATTCCCAACATACCAGATACAAAAAAGATAGGTGCCTGTACGAGAAGGAAGGCCTGCCATCCAATAGCCCATGACAACAGTGCATACAAGGCAACGATGGATATATTCGTCACATAGGTGTTCATTTTTTCCTTGCGTTTGGCTGTCTTGATATTAAAGCGATAGGAAATCAAAAAAGTATAGATCGGACCTAGTCCAAACATAACCCAAGGATTTCGATATATGCGATAGGCCAGCCGTGTCCATGTGGAAGCCTCTGTGTACTCTTCTACCGTAAGCACCCACATGTCACCTGTGCCTCTTTTATCCAGATTACTGCTGGTTGCATGGTGGATTGCGTGACTATTTTTCCATTGGTGATAAGGACAGAGCGTAATAACACCTGTAATCGTTCCCACAATGTCGTTCAGCTTGCGGCTTTTGAAGAAGGATTGATGACCACAATCATGAAAAATAATAAACGTCCGTACCACAAACCCCGATGCAACAATGGCAATTGGAAGTGTCAGCCAGTACGAAACCGACAGACTAAGATAAGCAGCATACCACAATAGGATCAGTGGACCCAAGGTATTGATGAGTTGCAGAACGCTGGATTTTGTGTTTATTTTCTCGTAGGGAGCCATATTTTTTTTCAATTGGGCTAATGGGAGTTGTGTCATACTCATTATGATCCTCCTTTAAAATGACGCCTATACCTTGATCCTGTTAGGCGTACATGTTGATCTAATCTCAGTATAAGGTAAAGCCTCTAGGCGCTGTAGTCATAAACGTCAGCTCGGGTATATGACATTTGTCATATAGACAAGTAACACAACCCGTTTTCCAAATGTTCGCGGGTTTCTTTTCTGAGGATTATTTGTTAAAATATAAGGTATAATAACGCTGTATGTGACTGGCGAAGTCAGTGGAATGAACCACGAGGGAGCATACAAAAAAAGCGTACCGTTCGCCTGGGAGAAGTATTTGCAGAGGATTCGTCTGTCTTGACGACCTTGTGCAAATACTTTTTTTTCGTTTTAAGACCATGACACCCTGTTGATAAATCATGCGATAAATTCAGAGGAGGCTCGGACTATGGCTATAATCATGAAATCCAAAGAAGCAGCAGAGCAAGTATATGCAACGATCCGTTCACAGGTAGAAAAAATGAAGCAGCAAGGACACCGTCCCCATCTGGCGACCCTATTGGTAGAAGGCGATCCGGCATCTGCATACTATGCCCGGACCAAGCAAAAAATAGCGGAGAAGCTGGGCATCTCATTTCATCTCCATACTTTTGATCGTCATGTTAGCGAAGCCGAGCTACTGCACCTGATCGGCAGTCTGAACGATGCATCCCATGTACATGGCATTATGCTGGAACTGCCGCTTCCCCAACATCTTTCTGCCTCCGTTATTAAACAATCCATCGCCCCCTACAAGGATATTGATGGAATAACACCTGATAACAAGCTGGCTACCGTAACAGGTGACGCCGGACTATATCCCGCAACACCTCAAGCCTGTATCGAGCTGCTCAAGCATTACGGTCACACCTTGGCAGGCAAAAATGTCACGCTCGTGGGCATCGGGCAGACAGTGGGACTTCCCCTTTTCCACATGTTGCAAAGAGAAAATGCCACCGTTACCGCCTGTCATGCAGGTACGCGTGATATTGCAGAGCATCTGAGCCATGCAGACATTGCCTTCGTCGCAGTCGGATGCCCTGATGTGATTACGCAGGATATGGTCCATCCCGGTCTGATTCTCGTGGATGCAGGAATTAACGAGACACTGGAAGGAAAAATCGTGGGTGACGCTGCTTCAAACGTGGGTGAAAAGGTACATGCCATTTCTCCGGTTCCCGGCGGTGTTGGCACCTTAACGACTGCGATTTTGTACAAAAATCTGCTCAAAGCGATACATCTGCAACACTACTCCAGAGAGGTGGTCTATTCATGAGTGAACTGTCTTGGAACAATTCCATCGGACATTTTCTGAAAGAGACTGCAAGTGCAGCGCCTACCCCCGGCGGAGGAAGTGTATCCGCACTAGCTGCGGCACTAGGCGCGGCTATGACCTCCATGACCGCCAACCTTTCACAAGGAGAAAAATATGCGCACATCCATGAAAAAATCACGGACGTCATTAGCAGCATGGGAAGATTGTCTACACATTGTGAGGAACTAATGGTCGCAGACATCCAATCCTTTGAACAGTACATGACCGCGCTGCGTTTGCCCAAGGAAACAGACGAAGAAAAGCGCTATCGTACCCATTCCCTACAGACAGCGGTGATCGCTGCCATTGAGGTACCCATGCGCCTGCTGGAAGTATGCCGGGACGGATTGTCGCAAGCCTACAACATTGTGGAAATGTCCAATAAAAATGTGATTTCAGATCTTGGCATCGGCGCGATCCTGTTCGAAGCAGCAGCTCAATCTGCCCTGCTTACCATCGACATTAACCTTGCTTCGCTGAAAGACTTGGATGTCAAATACTCCTATGAGACCAAGACAGCCGCACTCATCCGTGAAATCGGACAAATCAAAGAACAAACCTTGTTGATGGTACGCAGTCGAATAGCGAATTAGTCTGCTCATAACCGTGTTTAACCTGTTCTAAAACATTTCTTCAAAAAAATAACTGATTGGATACAAAAAGAAGATACTATCGAAATTACGACGAAATAGTAAATAAAAAACCAGTCCAAACATGATTCATGTTGGACTGGTTTTTATTGCTAGATACTGCGTGTATTATGCGATCTCTTAGTCGTTTTGGACAATTCATTACAACGCAGAATCTCACACCTATTGTTTAGCTTTATTCTCTTTTTCTCTTTCGACCAGCATATCTACGATCATATCAATTTGTCCAGTAATAGCGATTGGATCATAGCGATAATACGTATCAAAATCGTTAAAGAACACTCTATTGTTCTTCACCGCAGGAAGATTCCCCCACACAGCGGACGATTTCAGTTGCTTGAGCGCGTCACCCTTTTTCTCCGGGTCATACGTAGTCAGGAACATATAATCTGCGTCATACTGTGGCAATACCTCCATCGAAAGCTGCACCGTTTGTTCCTTGGAGTTAGCTGTTTTCTTTGGCATATTCAGTTTAAGCGCATTGTACACGGCTTGTCCGCCCCGCCCCGCATTGTCGCCAAAGATCCAAAGTGCGTGCTTGTCCGTCAGCTCATACAGACCGAAAGTTGCCTTTTCGTCAATCACGCCTTTAAGACGTGCGCGACCTTCAGCGGCCTTTTTATCAAATGCAGCAATAAATTGCTCAGCCTTCTCCTTTTCCCCGGTGATATCTCCGAACAGCTTGACCGTATCATAGATATTAGTCGTCGTACCGTACGGAATGTATAGGGTAGGTGCGATTTTAGACAAAGCCTCATAATTCGTATCCTTCATAACCACGATCAGATCGGGTTTGAGTTCCAGCGTCTTTTCCAAATTGGTCGGATCACCCACCTCTTTGGTTCCTTTTTCCTTCAGCAAATCGGTCAGAAAAGGATTTTGAAACGCAGTCGGCTCCACACCCACCACGTTAGCACCCACGGACAGCAATTCTCCACCGTAAAAATCCGTTACAATGCGCTGTGGCTTCGCAGGAATTTGAATATCCCCTTTAACCGTTTTAAAGCTTCTAGTCTCTCCAGTAGAAGCCGACTCTTGCTTATCTCCTGAAGATGAAGCCGGATTACTTCCATTATTATTTCCGCCGCAAGCGCTGATGAATACAGACAATACAAGTAACATAGCTGTTATCATAAAATACGATTTTCTATTCAACTGATTAGCCCCCTATATATTGTGAAGATGATCTTCCCGATACACATGATAATGATTATCAATATCGTAAGAAATATATCAAGCGTCGTCCTTACTGTCAACTGAAAAACGAACTTTGCATCATTTCACTTTAAAAATGAAAAGACCTGCCAAAATGATGGCCAGGTCTTCTTTGTGGAGCCGTCTCAAAACCTACACATTGGGGCTAGGTTGCTGGAGGCTGCTTTCTGGTGATCGCTGTTTTGTTTTATATTCTTCTCCCCAATCCTTCATCAGGTTAATAATCGGGATCAGCGTTTTTCCAAATTCAGTTAGAGAGTATTCGACCTTAGGAGGAACCTGTTGGTAGACTTCACGGTGAACGACTCCGTCCTCTTCCAGCTCGCGCAATTGGAGTGTCAGCATACGCTGAGTAATTCCCGGACAGATCCGCCGAAAATCACTAAATCGCTTAGTCCCATACATAAGATGATATAAAATAATCCCTTTCCATTTGCCCCCAATCACGTCCAGCGTGAACTCAACTGGACACGCCTGATCATTTCCAGCGGTACATTCCCCAAAGCCGCCTTTCCGATTGCGCATAGGCTTTTCTCCTCCTTGGTATCATTTTATATACTACAGCACATTAATGTGCGTACTTCAAAAACGATCATGTATATTCTAATATTAAGCATGTTACTTGGTAAGCGTCAATTTTAATCACATCCATAAGGAGTGGAATAACGATGGAAACCTTAACTACTACTAAAGATCAAATCTTATCTGCATACGAGTTCAGACATGCAACGAAGGAATTTGATAGCCATAAGAAAATTAGCGATTCTGACTTCGACTTTATTCTTGAAACAGGCCGTTTATCCCCGAGTTCGTTTGGCTTTGAACCCTGGAAATTTGTTGTCGTTCAGAGTAACGCTATGCGTGAGAAGCTGCTGCCTTACTCTTGGGGGGCCCAAAAACAACTGCCAACAGCCAGCCATTTTGTACTCATCCTCTCTAGACTTCCTGAAGATATGGTAGCCTCATCAAATTATATCAAGAGTATGATGGAGAACGTGCAGCAATTATCCGCTGAAGTGATTCAAGGCAGAGAGAAAGTGTATGATGCCTTTCTAAAATCAGATTTTGGGCTGGAGGAAAATAAAAGAGCCTTGTTCGAGTGGGGCTGCCGACAAACCTACATCGCACTGGGCAACATGATGACTGCCGCAGCTCAAATCGGCATTGATTCCTGCCCTATCGAAGGTTTTAATAAACAGGAAATCGAACGCATCCTCTCCGAGGAAGGCATTATGGATGCCGAGCATTTCGGTATTTCTTGTATGGTGGCATTTGGATACCGTCTCAACGAACCGCGTGGCAAAACTCGGCGATCTGTAGATCAGGTTATTGAATGGGTGTAAAACCTTTTCTCTAAAACAAAGGGGCGTCCCACAACCATTTCCATGGCTGTTGGGACACCCCCTTTTCATAAAACCTCAAGTCTTAAAAATTCTGTCATTCCAAACCCTTACTGATAATTTACTTCTTCCGCGAAATAGATTTCCTTTAAACGATCCTTTACGCGCTGAATTTCATCTGCTGTTAACGGAGCCGTAGGATGCAGCTTAAAGTTCCTTCCAGTGACATAGCTTACATCTGTGTTCTTACCCAGATTGTAGGCCATCTTCGGAACCGGATTTCGGGTATAGTCAGTAAAGTCAATAATGGACCATGTCACATCTCCATCCTCCTTGGATAAAATAATCCGCTGTGAGGCGTTTTCAGTCCACAAGTAACGCAGATTGGCTGGTGAATTATTGGAGTCCATAACTGCCTTAAAACCTGAGCCTCTAAACATGAGTGAAAACTCCGTATGATCATTACTCAATCCAGCTATCGATTCATAAATCTGTTTCAGCCCGTCCACGCCCACAATCTCAACCTCACGGTCAACAGGGAAGTGCTTCACAAAGTTTTCCCATATTTGAGACATGTTATGGTTTTTGGCAAGCCAGTTGACATCCAAAATAATGGACATGTAGTTTACTGTATTCAAACGTTGATACGGGTTATCTAAATATTGCTGTGCTATATACAGTTGTGGTGCCGCATCCGTTTCCGTCACATATGGATCACCTGGATGGAGAGTCCAGCGTGAAGAATCTTTGGTATAGCGCGACCCGATGGGATCAATCGAAATCGAATTCATAAATACGATACCGCTATTATTTGTAAGCCCCTGTGCCGGAACAATCGGATTATCCTTATGGGACCAGTAAGGCATCAAAGGTGAACCCTCACCATACATGTTGTTCACATTATACTGTGTAGCCGACCACCCCATCGCTGAGGTAATCTTAAAATGATCCTTAAGCCATTGGGCCTGCTCAGGATTCACCGTAAAGCCGGTCAATGATTTAGGCAGATACTTCCGATATTGGTCTGTATCCATACTTTCAAACACCGAAGGTGATCCCAACGAACCAGATTGGTGCAGCTCATTGAGGGCATTATAACGATACATATACAACCACTCGTTCATCTGTGCTTCCCATTCAGGAAGATCAAACAGATTATTCGGATACCCATCCAAAATCCCGACTTCATCGCCATACTGATCCACGTATTCCAAAACCTTTTTAAGCTGCGGACGATTTGATTCCACAAAAATAAATCTATTTTCCATGGCCCACGTCACTTTTAAGTTGGTACCAAAGTGATCCATCAGCAATTGACGCGACTGCTCAATTTGCTCTACCGTGGTCGTACTGCCCGCATCTTTTCCCTGTAGCATCATGGAGATAGCAAAATATTGCTTTTTGCGTGCTCCTGGTACTACAGTTAACTCGGCATCGGATATGAAGTGAATTCCCTGAGAGGGTGATTCAACCTCAATCTTGAATGGAATGACAGAGTTCAAAGCAGGAATCAGATGCAGGTTGGCAATATGTCCATCCTCGTCAAATATCCCTCTGGAATCCTCTATACGAAGCTTCAAGTCTGACGGCAATAGACCGGACGGTATGACCTCTCCCTTTGCATTTTGAAAAACATAGGGCATGCTCCAGGCTGTAGGGTCTAGAGTAGTGGCCTGTGAAATGGTGTACGTCGCCAAGTATACGGACCTGATTACAGTCGGGTCCTCTACCGGAGGAGTCTTCCCTCTCACGATCAGCTTGGTCTGTGCTTTAAGTACCCGATAAGGTTTAGCAATGGTGACTTCCATCTCTACAGGAATATAACCATCAGCAGCAGGTATATTTTCGGAATGCGCAATTTTCCCATGTTCATCAAATACACCTAATGTATCACTAAATGTGTAGGTGACACTTGTGACGCTAACAGCGGGAATGCTTACCAAGTGCCCTTTATTGTAGAGATCAAAGGACAGCTGATACGAAGGATACGTTTCCGGTTGATTGACCAACTCGGGCGCCTTGATTACTACCTCATCCACCACGAAATCCGACGAATGATCCGGTGGTTCTGACGGAGTCACTGGCGGTATGATTGGTGGTATCACTGGCGGTGTCACTGGTGGTATCACCGGTGGTTTGGGACTAGGTTCTGGTCGTATAATTGGCGGTTCCGGCTTCGGCTCTGTTGGTGTTACCGGAGATACCGGTGGATCGGGTCTTGGACTATGGCTTTTAGGCTCTTCGATCTCCGGATTCGCACGCTGGTGACTGATTTCCGGCGCCAGGTCGACCACGATCTTCTTCGATTCCGTTGGACTGGCTGGCTGATTCGTCATTGCAGTTCCATTTCCTAATGATTCCAGCAGACGCTTAGCACGTTCTCTCAGACCGTCACCGCCTAGCCATATCCGATATGCTACCAGTGTAGCATCCTGCCGTCTCACAGACTCTTTGGGATGGAAATAATGATTCGTATCCCCCTCGATCAGCTCCAACCGTTCCATCAGCCATACGCTCGTTTGTGCATAGTCTGATATATCAGCCTGATCCACAAAACTAGATCTATCGGAAGCGCGGGTATCTTCAGAAACGCCGAAATACCTGGCATACCACACCGCCATATCCTGACGGGTCATATTATGCTTTGCACCGAATAACTGATCACTAATTCCCTTGGTAATGTTCTCTGCTTGCAAGGTCTGCACATAGGGTAGAGCCCACGGTGACACATCACTAAAAGAAGCAACGCTTTTGTTAACCGAAGTTCGTTTTAAGGTTTTAACGAAAATGCTCGCCCATTCCTGCCTCGAAATAAAATGCACAGGTCGAAAACTACCATCCTGATAACCCGTAACATACCCTTGAGCAGCCATGGCTTCAATTGCATCAGCTGCGTAGGAATGTTCGATATCGTTAAAGACCCTATCTGCAAAAACAGGCACAGTATGTATACAGAACAACCAAACAGCCAGTAAAGCAGCGATGTACTGCCTAATTTGTTTTAACTTTTTTTCACATTTCATATTATTTGGATCCTTGCACCTCCTTTACGATATAGCATCAGGTCACTTCCACCTGCACTTCTGTTTCAACTCTGAAAATTATCTCTTTTGTTTTCAAACGGATTTCATTTCAATTAACACCAAACTGTATATACTTGAATTATCGGAATAATATCCCTAGGATTGAATAAAGACAGCAAAAAAAGTAGTTATAGATTACGGTTCCATCCGTAAAATTGTCATTATTTTAAAGGCATATATCCCGATCTTTTAAAATGGTTTTCATTGGGAATTAAATTTCCAGCATTTTTTCATTACTAAATTTTCTAATGCGAGCATCACAATAAAAAAGATAACATCATGTATAAAGCACCATACACAATGTTATCTCTTCTTTTGTTTTTATTGGCTATCTCCATCAGCTGTTGATTCTTTGTTGCCAGCACCCTTAAAAACATAATAATAACCTTCTGAAATCCCATCTTGCGGATAAGCTGCAGGATCTTCGCTGGTTACTTGACCTACAAGCTCCCGATTCTTAAACGTGTGAGGACCTTCCTCTATTAGCGCCTCAGCAGACATCCCACTGATAAGTCTTACGGTACTGGACCAGAATGTAACTAAATATATATCGTTAGCATTAAATTGAAAGCGTCCTTCACTGGGTGTCCCCTCATAAAACAGCTCAGACAAAGAAGACGCTTCTGACCCTCTCATAAAAATTTGAATATCACTAGTTCCATTCCATCTATGAGGAATTCCGCCTCTGGGATTGATATACTCTACAACCTCAGGCTCTTGATCGCGAAGAAAATCAGTAACTGTAAATTTGTACACATCATCCGTTATACTCTCGGTTACAACTCCAGTTGTTTTCCCTGTTTTATAGCCACTGAAATCTCCATACACATTTGGGGTTTGACTTAAAGCTGCAAAAAACCTTTCCTGATCCATATATTCGACTCTTCCAGGTACCGCAGTCAATCTATATGTCTTGACCTCAGTGCCCTTGTACTTATCCCAAGTATATTCTGTAGCTGCATAAGATACTCCACTGTTCCAGCTCACAGATGCCACCATGAGAATACCTATCATCAATAATAATGGCCATTTTTTCAACACCATACCCTCAACCTCTTTCTCAAAGTACACTCAAATCATTAATAGCATTATAGCTTTTCAATAGTTCTATTAACAGTTAAATATTAGAAAAAAGTGTGGATGATTTTTGTCACCTATGAGCTACAAAATTTCCTTGAACAACTGGCAGCCCCTGTCCACTTTACTTTATGATGGATGGGTAGCAGAACATAATAAAGGCATTATGGAGAGAGAATACTGGGGTCTATAACGGCTTTATTCCAAGCTAGGATTTTCGGAAATTTATACGTATTGGTATCAAGTTAAAACATGCATTGAATAAGCTATTTCCCCTGTATTCTGCTGATCGGTTGCTGCTTTGAGACGTTTTTCCATTTCCGTAGACACCATAATGTTTAACAGACCCATGAGATTATTTGTCTCATCTCTTGCTTTTCGATAGGCAGCAGTGAAGACTTTTTCATTTGCAGCAGGATTTTTAAGATCGCTCAGTTTCTTCCACTCGGGCTTAACGCGTTGATCGTACATATCGTACAAGCTGATGTCTGTAGGTGTCTGGGCAACAGGCATCATAGACTCAAATTTCGAGGCAATCTTAAAAAATCCCAGCGTATTTTGGACCGATGGACTAGAATAATCATGCGTCCTCATCGCTTCTTCTAAAATATGAAGTCCCTCGCGTGACAAATAAAGCATTTTGACGAGTCCTCTTTCTGTATTAGAGGTTTCCTCCCACTTCTTGTAGGACTCACCTGGAGCAACTCCCTCTGTAAAAAAATTATAAGCTTCATGAATAAATTCATCTGTATTCAGGTGGATGGGTTCTTCTGTATATAAATTCACGACAGAATCACTGTAATTTGCAATGTTTACATGTTTCCCGGTTGGATCGGAAACCCGCCGAATCGGATGATCCTGTACTCGTACCAGCCCATAACGATCTGCAAAGGTAAGAAGCTGCTCCTGCGTCGTATTTAACCCTATTTGTCCTGCTGGCCGATCGGGCTTCGTTGCTTCTTTAGCCACGTCGGAATACGTCTTCCCATTACCTTTTGTAGCTTGGTCTGTAGTATTGCTCACAACACCATCCACACCAGCCTGTTCCGCATTGTCCACCTTGGCATTCTGTGTAGTCGTAGTCGTTGCCGTTGCTGCTCCAGTCGTAGATTCACCTTCAATTTGCTTCTTGGAGTCACCGCATGCAGTCAGCAAAGCAGCTAAACTTATTACAGCAGTCAACAAAATAATATACGCTTTTGCCTTCATTAGTACCTTCCTCATTTCCTTATGTATCATTCTTTATACCTTTGCGGTCTGATTGTAGCCTTCAATAATATGGAATTAATCTTATCAAAAATAAAAATGAGGGAATACTGGACCATACTCCTGATTATCTTCGATGATTCTATAGTAATTCGTTGTTTTCTGAACTAAAGTCGTGGCTCTCAACCTATATAATGGGCAAATTGCCCGTTGACTTTCGGAATACTTGATCCTCGGTACTACTCCTGCCTGTTCAAGTTACATTATAGTTGGTTCCTAGTTTTCAAAAGCCGATCGTGCTGTTTTAAATCAGTAGGTTGTGTAAATCGAATATTACAAACGAAAGCACCTGTAATTCATATAGAAATAGATGAATTACAGGTGCTTTTCTATTAGTTAGTAATGAGACTCCCTATTTTATTATTTTTATGAATATTTTCCGTTCCGGCTTCCAATGCAGTTTTGTAATATGAGCATTTATGTTCAATAACTTCCATTGTTTTTTTAAGTTCTTCCATTTGTGCTTCTACAGTAGCTTTTCGTTCCATAAACATGTCATATCTTTGTTGTAGTGTGGAATCCCCACCAGAACACCAATCAATGAAATTTTTAATTTCTTTGATCGGCATCCCGGTGGATTTTAGACATTCAATTATTTTTAAAGCGTCGATATCGGATTCTTTAAATAATCTTGTTCCGCTAGATGTCCGTTCTACAAAAGGCATAAGTCCCTCCTTGTCGTAGTACCGCAAAGCGTATGCTGTAAGATTCAATTCTTTTGCAACTTCGCTGATAGAATATGTCTTCATCATGTATCTCCTATTCTTAATGACATAGACTTCGAGTTAACTCTATGATATAAGGGGGATTCTATCAAGTTATTTGTAGAATGTCAAAGTCCCCTTATAGGAAAAGTAGAATCAGATGCTATCTAACGAAATATAATTAGCAAGAAAACAACATTACTGAATAGAGGCTTATAAACCTGCGCTTGACTTAGAGTTAACTATAAGGATTAACATTGATTTGCAAGAGAAAAAGTATAAATGGAAATGAATGAAGGGCAACTTCAACCGACTTCAGCTAGTTTTCAATTTATACCGATATAACTGCATTCTCTTGAAAAATACAAATAATAGGAGGCTATTTATGATAACTGCTAAAGCACGAGCTGTCGATGGCCCAGACAAACCGTTTCGATCGGCTGAAATTAAACGACGGGATCTTGATTCATACGATGTTCTGATTGAAATTAAATATGCCGGAATATGCCATTCTGACATCCACACTGCTCACGGTGAATGGGGACCAGTGAACTACCCTCTCGTACCTGGACATGAAATTGCAGGGATTGTCACGGAGGTAGGATCTAAGGTTACAAAGTACAGAGTTGGTGACCGGGTAGGGGTTGGCTGTATGGTTGATTCCTGTGGCGAATGTGAGAACTGTCGTAAAGGAGAGGAACAATACTGCCTTAAAGGAAATGTCCCTACCTATGCTGGTGTTGACAAATACGGCGAGCCTACACAAGGTGGATATTCTACCCACATTGTCGTAACTGAGGATTTTGTAGTAAAAATTCCAGATAACATTGAGCTTGACGTAGCTGCTCCATTACTTTGTGCAGGTATTACGACTTATTCGCCGTTGAACCGCTGGGGTGCTGGTCCAGATAAGAAAGTGGCCGTTGTGGGAATGGGAGGCCTTGGCCATATGGCTATCAAGATTGCACATGCTATGGGTGCTGAGGTAACCGTTCTATCACAAACATTAAAGAAAAAGGATGATGGCTTGCAATTTGGTGCGGATCACTATTATGCTACAAGCGAACCAGAAACATTTGAAAAGCTTGCTGGGCACTTTGATTTGATTATTAACACGGTAAGTGCTGCCATCGATATGGATGCTTATTTTGCACTACTCAATCTAGATGGAACCTTGGTGAATGTCGGTGCCCCTGGGGAGCCGTTGTCACTAAATGTGATGTCCCTTATCGGACATCGCCGTTCATTTGCTGGTTCAATGATAGGAGGCATCCGTGAGACACAGGAAATGTTGGATTTCTGTGCAAAACACAATATTGTTCCTAAAATTGAAGTGATATCGGCCGACCAGATTGACGAAGCCTACAAACGAGTGTTGGCTTCTGACGTGAAGTATAGATTCGTGATTGACATTAGCACAATGTAAGCTATGTAAATCATAAGTTGTACAAGTAATTTTAATTTTGAAGGTGTCCCCAAAGTATTACTTGGGACACCTTCACTTTATTCTGTCTACCATCTTATTGTCCATTTCCTCTTTTTGTATTTATTTGTAATCCAAAGATTCCCCCCTTAGAATACAATAGGTATATATAGGAAGGGGGAACTTATCTATGTTTAAGAAAATGGATATTTACCGAATCCTCACTTTAATATTTGCTGTAGTTGTTATGATCTCGTCCTTACTATCCCTCGTATATCCAGATACCTACAAGGACTTATACAAAGTCTCACAATTTTTTCTAGGGTTTATGTTTTTATTTTCTGGAATTACAGAGTTTAAGGCTAACCGTAAGAGTATTGCAATTATCAACTTCTCAGTTTCCCTTCTCACTTTTTTTGTCTCTATATTTACACTTGTAGTGCGAACAGGCTAACCACACGGTTCTATACCTCAGTAACAACCCTTCCGTAGCTCCTCCCTCGTCATGTAAAAGAAAAGCCGAGCGAACTCAGGATCATCTGAATTGCGCTCGGCAAATGTTACGTATTTAGCAATCTTTTAGTTTTCCTCTAATTCTTCAATTCTCTGCCGCTTTCCTATGCCAAAGACAAAATATCCAACAATGACGATCGCCATGAATGATGCCCCGACAATCAACGACAAGCGTGTGTCTGGATTAAACCACATTCCAACGATCACAAGCAACAAAAAGATAATGGTAATGTAATTACTGATCGGAAAAAAACGAGATTTAAAGGTGTGATCCTTCATTTCGTCTTTCCACTTTTTCCTGAATTTAAATTGACTGATGGCTAATGCAAACCACGGTACCATGCCTGGAAGAACACTGGCGCTGTAAATATACAGAAACAGTTTGGAATCAGGCATTAAATAGTTAAATAACACCCCTACCAGCAGCAAGGAAATGGTCGTTATTATACTATTTCTAGGGACGCCGCTTGGAGAAACTTTCCCGAAAAACTTGGGAGCTTGTCCGTTCTTAGCCAACGTGTATAACATTCTTCCCGCACTGTAAATACCACTGTTACAACCAGACATCGCAGCTGTAAGTACAACAAAGTTAATGATACCCGCAGCAGCCACAATTCCTACCTTGGCAAAAGTCAGAACAAATGGACTACCGATCTCGCCTATTTGGTTCCAAGGATAAATCGTAACAATGACAAAGATTGCACCCACGTAGAAAATCAGAATACGCCAGATGATGTTTTTAATGGCTTTTCGCAGTGTCGTTTTTGGATTTTCAGCTTCACCTGCCGTAATACCCACCATTTCTATCCCTTGGTAAGCCGCTGTTACAATACAGAGTGCAAACAGAAACCCTTTCAAACCACCTGCAAAGAAGCCGCCATGGCTGTACAGATTGGATAGACCTATCGGTTGTCCACCGTTACCGAGTCCAAAGAAGATCATCCCCGTACCAACTACTAACATGAAGATAATGGCGACAATTTTAATCATCGCAAACCAAAACTCAAATTCCCCATAAAATTTCACAGCCGCCAAATTGGCCAATGCAATAATAATTACACCTGCCAAAGCCGGCAACCATTGCGGGATATCTGGGAACCAGTAGCCCACATATACCCCAATCGCAGTAACTTCCGCCATCCCTACGGTAACCCATAAAAACCAATAGCTCCAGGCGGTCAAGAAACCGGCTAAAGGGCTGATATATTTATGAGCAAATGTAGCGAATGAGCCTGTCACCGGTTCAAGAATCAGCATTTCCCCCATGATCCGCATGACAAAAAACATAATAATCCCAGCTAAGAGATAAGCCAGCAGCACTGAGGGACCTGCCCATTTTATCGTACTTGCCGATCCCATAAACAAACCGACGCCAATCGTACCTCCAAGCGCAATCAACTCAACGTGCCGTGGCTTTAGCCCTCTCGTTAATTGTTTCGATTCCAAAAGAACGCTCCCCTTCGTATATGTTCATCATCAAACGCTAATGATCCGGAAAACTGTCCCCAAACATTATTAACTTTTCAGACTGACGTGGTCGTGAGTGAACGACAACAAAGTAGTTCCACGATTCGTAAATATACCAGAAAACCACGTCCTATTTACCGTCCAAACCTTACTGTTTCTAAGACCGAGTCCGTAGCATTAGATGCATTGTATGACAAAAAACGCCTAAATACAACTGCTAATTAGCAGACATTTTTATGCATGAAATGGAAAGGAAGGCTATTCATATTTTCTGAACAATGGTCAATTTAATGTAATGCATTAGAGTGCTAAACAAACATATTTCTTCAATGATAAATATCACGATATTAAGTCTATTTGAAATCCGAGATGAAGATATAACTGGTCAATGGATTGATGCAAGTGGCGGATCTCATCTATAAAATTGAAGGGTTCAAAGCCTAGCTAAAGATCAGGCTTTTGAACCCACTTATTCAATGATGAATGAATATGTATTTATTTGAGATTTTTCACAAAATTTTTCTGATCCTTGGTAAACATATAGCCACGTCGTTCATAGAACCTGTGAGCCTGTATCCGACTTGGGTGAGATAATAGTTTGATCCCAGAAAATCCATGGGACTTTCCCCACTGTTCAAGACGCTCAATCAACATGCTACCTACACCTTGATTTCTATACTTTTCTTTAACAACAAATCCTAGTACATTTACCAAAGATTCAGAAAAAAGTAATTCATATGGGCTTCCATGAATATATCCTAACACCTCGTTATTTTCTTCATAAACAAAGATCATATCTTTTGATTCCTTTGTAATCAATTCAATCTTCTCTTTTACTTTTTCTTCAGGAAATAGATATAGATTGGGGTTAAAATCTTGGTTCAACAAATAAATGTCATGATAATCAGATACCCTAATTTCCCTAACATTTTTTTCTTTCACTTTTGAATACCCCCTATTTTCATCATACGATGCTTTATGTCTAAACTCATTAATCCTCGCAATCTTGACCGTTAAAACAATTCAGCATCCCAATAAATGCTTCAAGTTTGGAATCCTCCCATGTTGAAATACGTTGATAAAACTCATTTTCTTTTTCTTTTAAAGCTTCCAAGGCTTTTCCACGACCATTAGCTGTCAGGGATATCAACACCCCCCGGCGATCCTCAGGATGAGTTTCACTTTTTACATATTCCAATTGCTTAAGCTGAGTAACAAGACGGCTGACAGAGCTTCGATCCATAGCGGTGGATTCTGCCAAAAATGTAGCGCTTGCCGGACCGTACGAAAGAAGACAGCGTACGATCAGAAAAGCCGCAGGTTGTAATGATGGATCGAAAAGTGCCGCAGTTTTTACATTGAGTGCATGTGACGCGCTTATAAGTGCATTAAGTTGTTCACCAAGATTCAGTTCTAATTTCTCTCTTGTAGAATTTGGATGTTGAGTTTTATTATCCATATGTCTCCACCTTATTTAAATTAGTATGAATATATTTGACATATATCAATCAAAATACATATACTTGATATATATCAATCATATTTTCAACTTTGGTAAGTGTCAAGCAGAAGATCTACAGTATAAAGCATCCACAACCGTAAAGCGTGGACATGAATAAGAATGTAATTAGATCGAGAATTTGGAGGATGATGTATATGTCGACATACCCGATTATTGTAATCACTGGTGCTACTAACGGTCTTGGACAATGGGTAGCAATTGAATTAGCCCAACGCGGAGCACATCTAGTCTTAACAGCCAGAAATGAAATGCGTGCTGAAACGACTAGAAATATTCTGAGAGACTTGGCGCCAAGTACAAAGGTAGACTTTTTTTTCGGGGACCTGTCTCTTATGAAAGATGTCAAACGTATTGGGGATGAAATTAAAGCTAATTATCCAAAGATTGATGTATTAGTGAACAATGCTGGATTACATGGATTTGAACAGCGAATAACCTCAGAGGGTTTGGCAGAAATGATAGCAGTAAACTATCTTGCCCCGTGGCTGTTAACGCATACACTACTCAATTCACTAATGGAATCCACAAATGCTAGGATCGTCAATGTAGCTTCTGAAGCGTCACGCAACCATGGTGAATTAAAATTACCGGAGGATTTAATAGATACATCTGCATTTACCGCAAGAGGTTCATCTAAGATATACGGAAAGACTAAACTTCTTAATATCATGTTTACAGAAGAACTTGGACGTCAATTGGATGGAACCGGAATCGTAGTTAACGCACTTAATCCAGGCTTTAACGTTACCGGCCTTGGCCGTGAGTTAGGATTTTCTTCGGTACTTGCAAAAATATTGAACGCTTTGCATATCGGAGACCCACGGAGAGGAGCAGAAATTATTATTCGTTTAGCAACAGAATCCCAATATCAAGAAGTGACAGGCGGGTATTTTAATGTTGGTACTGGTAAGCTGATTGTGCCGGCATATCCTGGTGGGGATAGCAAGATGCAACGCCTACTTTGGAGTACTACTACCGAATTGTTGCGACAAAAAGGGGTTATGGAATGAAATAGGATCTAATATCGAACAATGCTCCTCCAACAAATGGTTCATTTTGTAAACTAAATCTCTCTTTTAACCGATAAATACATATGCTGGTTCTGTACTTAAATATCTCCTCCCATCTTTACATATTCAAGTACAAACGCGCATTTTTCCTAAAAGGGGACTTTCTATGAACTATCTAGACGAGCATATACTTAGCCTCAAAGCTAAAATGATGGATCAAAAGACAACTAATAACGGTAATGTGAAATCCATCTCAGCTCAAACCCAGAAATCGGAACTGGACGGTTCCATGTTTGAAGAAACAAAGCTACTTCATATTGAAAATGATTATCTCACGTTGGAGCCCATTACAATACTACACGGAGAGATTGGTTTCTACATCCCCAAGTCCTTTACTCCTATGCCAATGGAGCAAGCTATAATCAAATATCCTTCAGAGCATCGACCAAAGGTCATTTATACCTCATCTGAGGAGACCATCAATATCACTTTTAATCCTACAGATACCGCTCTGGAAGCGGAAGAACTGCCTGATTTTGTAGAGCAAATGGCGGATATTTTACGGTCTGTACAACCGATTCGCAACTGGTTAGGTACCGAAATGGTCACCAACTGTTCCGGACTTTCAGTTGGGCAGATTCGTTTTGTGGCGGCGGGGATCGACGGTAATCTATACAACAAAATGCTGCTCTTCATCCATAATGGACGAGTTGTCATAGGTTCCTTTAGCTGTCTGGAGGCAGATCTCGAAGTCTGGTTACCTGTAGCAGAATACTGGGTTCAATCCCTTTCTGTCCTTCCACCCTCCATCTATTCTACAAATGAGAAAGGAATGACTACACCATGAGTCTGGGATACGATCAAATTCAAATTCACCCTTATGAACAAATTGATCTGGAGGAGCTTACCTTAACGAAAAAAATTAACGAGCATACTCGGCTTTATTTTACAGGTATTATCCCCGAAGACTTGCAAGACAGCTATGTGGAAACGACAGAAAAAAATACCATCATTGAAGTCAGTCAACAAGATGAATCTGGCGCAAGCAAACCGCTATTTAGTGGGATTGCCCTCTCAGTCGAGGTAAAAGTCGTGCGAGGTGTGTACTATCTGGAGGTGGAAGCTATTTCCCATACTTACCGGATGGACATGAAGCAGCGTACTCGTTCTTTTCAGTATACGAAAATGACGATTCCTCAAATGCTGGAGCACATAGGTAAGGACTATGAAGGACTGGATGTGATCGACGGGGCTACCGGCGGAGAAGCCATCGGACGGCTTGCCATTCAGTATCAGGAGACAGACTGGGCGTTTTTAAGACGCATAGCCTCCCGTTATCATACGAGTCTGATGCCTGTAGCCCGTTTTGACAGTCCCAAATTTTATTTTGGTATTGAGGACAGCCCTGCACAGGCGATACTGGATCATACCCGTTATACCGTACGTAAGCAATTGCTTCCTTTTCGTTATTTTCAGGAGAATGAGCAAACCCAACTGAGTGAACACGATTTTATTTTTTATGAGGTAGAAACGGATGAGGTACTCGACTTGGGCGCTCAGTTGAATTTTCAGGGGCATAACCTGTATGTGATGGAAGCCTACACCGCCATGAGTCAAGGACTGCTGCGGCATCAGTATGTGTTGGGTTCTTACCAAGGATTTCGGCAAAAAGGCTACTACCAGGATAAGCTGGCAGGAGCCTCATTAAGCGGTATTGTGCTGGACGTACGTCAGGATCAGGTGCGCATTCATCTGGATTGTGATGAACAACAGGACACAAACCAAGCACACTGGTTCAACTATTCTACTGTGTACAGTGGCGGTGGCCATACCGGCTGGTACGTCATGCCAGAAAAAGGCGATTCAGTTTCCCTCTATTTCCCCGGTAGTCGGGAAGAAGACGGCGTTGCAGGTAGTGCCGTGAGAAGGGCAGATCGCAAGAGTACGCATAACCATTTTTCCAATCCGCAAATGAAAATATGGCGTACCCCGCATGGCAAGGAAATTCGACTGGGACCGGATGAACTGGTCGTTACAGGTAAGGACGGCGCTATTTATATCAAACTGGACGATAAAGAAGGCATTCATATTGCGAGCAGCAAACAGGTGAATATTACGGCGGGAGGCAATCTCAGCCTGTCTGCGGGAAAGACGATGAGTCTGTCCGCAGGTAGTCAGCTCCGTATGGATTGTAATGGTAGTCATATTGAATTAAGCGGATCGGCGGATATGAAAGGCAGCGAAGTGAAGTCGAATTAAGGATGATTAGACATGGAAAAGCAAACAGATGTGTTAGATCAACAACAAACGGCTCTTCATCAGGCTTGGTCTTTCATTCGCAAAGAATGGGCGTTGACATGTAAATCAACACAAACACAAAGATTACAGCATATAGTAGAACATTTTCGCGCCTTTTGTGAGCTGGTTCGGCAAAAACAACTCACAGGTCGTAAAGGTCATATCGGTTACATCACCTACTCTATGCTGCGCACCACATGGCTTGAACAGAAGCCCGTTTATCTTGTTGAAGCTACGGATGCCTTATGGATGCTTGATGCTGAGCCCGTTCAGTTGGAGTACGATGCAAGTTGGATTTTTCTCTATTGGACTCAATTACGTGAACAACTTGGGGCTGAAACTTTGAAGCAACAAGTCTCCCTTTCCGAACTTGAATTGGAACAGATCATGTTGGAAGCAGCGGGATATCTTCATACGATGATCGTTAGTCTAGTTCGTCAGGCTATGAAGCAAGCAGTCCACCTACCAGAGTTTGAGGCGTTGGATCGTGAAGAAGCTTTTGAGATTCGCGTCGGAGAGTATATGGATCATAGTGTCTCCGTGTATCGGGAAGATCGAAGACCCGTGGATGCAAACATAATAAAGTCTTGGCTGGAGGAAAAAGAAGAATCGGCCTACAGCTACCAAGCACTGTCTCAAGTTCAACTGTCGGATGGAAATTACAGTTCCTTGGATTTTCGCTATACAGTCTTTCGCCAGATCGGAATGCAACAAAGTCAATTGCATCACTGTATCCTCGTAGGCACGGTATGGCAAGAAGCTCAGCTAGATGGAACCGACCTTTCGCACAGCCTGCTTCATGGAGCCGATTTCAGTGGCTGTTCCCTGCAAGAGGCTGTACTGGACGAAGTAATAAGCAATAGCGAATATGGATCGGATGCTTGGCTGGATTGGGAACCGTTAGGATTGGATGGAGTGAATTTTACAAGAGCTAATTTACAGGGAGCTAGTTTTCAACATGCACAGCTTCAAGGAGCTACTTTCCAAGATGCCGCGCTGCAAAGAGCTTTATTTAACGGCGCGGATCTAACAGGTGCCTGCTTTGTAGGAGCCGATGTTACTGACGCTTCTTTTATAGGTGCATGTTTAGTAAACGCTAATTTTACAGGAGCAAAACTACACCGGGCAATCTTTACAGATGACCAACTAAGCGAGGCCATTGGCCTTGCTGCTGTGGAAACGCCCCTGGCTACACAGATAACAGATGCAATGAGTAAAGGGGAGTGGATGTCATGAGGTATTACCGACTCATGGTGGACGAGCGCGTAAAGCATCGGGTGGAGACTGCGCCCCTGTCTCCCTTGCAGGTGGAAGATATCCTTTCGGGTCATACCCTTCAGGAGGAGGATACTCCCCTGTTTTTAGCTGTACATACAGATCCACGAACCGTATATCCGGATTTTCTGGAGTTCCCTTTGCCACTGGTTTCAGACTCCATGAAAGCCCTGTTGGAAAAATATATGCCGGAGATGGAATGGAAGGCCGCTATACTTACCGATTTTCAGCAAGCCAGGCAGGATGTGTACTGGGTACTGCGTCCACCTGTGGTGGACTGTCTTTCCTCACAAACCGAGTGGTATCCCGACCATACCTTGAAGCAGCTGGTACTTAAATACGGGAAAATCGAATCCTCTATATTTCGGATTGCCGGCTTGTTGGAAGCACGTATCTATATCAATCTCGCGGTAGCGGAAAGTCTGCTGCGTCGTCCATTTACAGGTGTTCGTGTGCAAAAAGTAGAGATGGCCACAAAGGAGGAATAATCCGTATGGAAGAAGCAAGTGTGCAGCCTGGAACAGGTGCGAAAAAAAGCTATGTCGTGGCAGGTGCGATTTTAAGCTGTAGTTACGGTACACAGCCCACGCGTTTGAAGCGCCCTTTTAGCCATGGGGTGTATGTCAAAAATAAAGCTCAGATGAATATTGGAGATTATGTGCCCGGAGTGAACATAAAATCTTTTGGGAATTGCTCCAGTCCGCTGAATCCGGCTGTGCAAGCCAGTGAGATGGTCGATATTTATGGGGTGAAAAAGGCACCGTGTATTCCTGTCCTTACGATGCCTTGGCTGAACGGAAAAAGCGACATGCGCATCGAAGGCCAGCCTGCTCTTACGCAGAACTGTACGCATCAATGTCTTTATTGCGGACACATACAGATCGAAAATGACGGTCAGGAACTGGATTAATCAGTCGCAACCTACCACTATAAAAACAAAATGCGTTGGTGAGAGATTGGCTATCTTCTCCACCAACGCATAATATAGGTTATCTTCAAATAGTTCGCTCCACATCAGGTACCGCAAAAGGTTCGGTAAGGACAGGTGGATTCCTCAGGCAATGTAGAGTAAATTTCCTGTTCGGTAGAGTAGGCATAAGGGTTCGAAAGAACTTCAAGAAGCTTCTCCATCACACGGTAGTCTTCTCGTTCCACCGCAGCTTCCAGTGCTTCTTCTACCCGGTGGTTGCGTGGAATGATTGCAGGATTGCTGCTGCGCATCAGCTGATACGAGGAGGCTTGTGATTCCTGCTGTCTGCCCAGCCTCGCCTGCCACTGCTCGTGCCACTGGGTGAATTCCGCAGTGCTGAACAGAACCGTATCCTCCAGCTTGTTCAAAGTTAGGGCACGGAAGGTATTGGTGTAGTCGGCACGATGCTTCTGCATGATACTCAGAAGCTCCTCAATAAGAGATTCATCCTCCTGCTCTTCGTTAAAGATCCCTAGCTTCGCCCGCATTCCTGCAAGCCAATGATGGTGAAACATTTTTACAAAATCTGAAATTGCATCCTCAGCCAGTGTGACAGCCTGCTCCCTGTTGTCATGCAGCAGTGGCAAGAGCGTCTCAGCAAATCTCGCGAGATTCCACGCAGCAATATGCGGCTGATTGGCATAAGCATAGCGGCCCTGCCTATCGATGGAACTGAACACCGTCTCAAGATTATAGGTATCCATGAAGGCGCAAGGACCATAATCAATGGTTTCTCCGCTAAGGGTCATATTGTCGGTGTTCATCACCCCATGAATAAAACCAACCAGCTGCCATTTGGCAATCAGCTCGGTCTGACGCTTAATCACTTCCTGAAGCAGTGAAAGGTAACGGTTTTCGTCATTGGCAACTTCCGGGTAGTGTCTTTCCAATGTATAATCAGCCAGAGCACGGAGATCTTGAGACGTGCCCCATGCTGAGACGTATTGAAAGGTTCCGACGCGAAGATGACTGGCAGCCACACGGGTCAGAATGGCTCCGGGCTGCTCGGTTTCCCGGATGATCGACTCACCCGTGGATACGACCGCCAAGCTGCGGGTGGTAGCAATACCTAGCGCATGCATCGCCTCACTGATGATGTATTCGCGAAGCATCGGACCAAGTGCCGCACGACCGTCACCACCACGGGAGTATGGCGTTCTGCCTGAGCCCTTGAGCTGAATATCAACCCGTTCACCCAAGGGATTGATCTGTTCGCCAAGCAGCAGAGCACGTCCGTCTCCTAACATGTTAAAATGCCCGAATTGATGCCCTGCGTAAGCTTGAGCAAGAGGCATAGCCCCTTCAGGAACCTGGTTGCCGGCCAGCTCCGCTACGCCATCATTCCCTTGCAGCGCCGTGCCGTTCAACCCCAGTGATGCTGCCAACGGATGATTAAGAATGATCAGCTTTGGTGAGCGGACAGGAGTTAGGTTGAGCTTTGTAAACAATGATTCCGGCAAACGAGAGTAACTGTTGTCGAAGTTCCACCCTATTTGATCTGCTATTTCTTTTTTCTCCGTCATAGTGGCTCCTTTTCTGCTGCGGTATCTTAGGTTTTCCCATTTTAGTTTTTACTTCTGCCCATTTATTATCCAATTATGAAACATGGAACATACAATATGCTTTTTTATTATAATCGATTATCAAACATTAATTGTATTTGAATACCGAACGGGTCTTCAATAATACCGTAGGCTTGGCTAAACACATTATTAGATAAAGGCACAATAATTTTCACTCGATCATCTGTAATTAAGCTATCATAAAAACGTTTAATTTCTTCTAGGTCAGCACTTTGAATACATAATGAAGTATTATTCCCTACTGTATATTCTTCACTGGGATTCATTGTATCTTCTGCTATCATTACTTTTGTTTTTCCGATTGCTAAGACAGAATGAGAAATATAATTTTTATTTTCATCAGTAAGCTGTATGGAGCTGTCACGTTGGGCCATGTCTTGATAGGTAACAAGAAACAATTCCTTTGCGTTGAAGTGTTTTTTGTAAAAATGTATAGCTTCTTTTGCCTTTCCGTTCATGGATAAGAAAATAGCTACTTCCAGTGTTGTACTCATGGTATCAATCTCCTTTTATATGTGTAGATATCTTATGAATTTGATATATTCCCTTGAACTTATTATCATATAAAAAGGTATCAAAACATGACACCTTTATAAGGAGATTTAGATGAAGAAATCGGAAAGATTAAATGACATGATCAGATACTTAAACAGTCGAGAGTTTTTTAATTTAAATGACCTAATGGATAAATACCATATCTCAAAAAGTACAGCTCTACGTGATATTAGTTCATTGGAACAATTAGGTATGCCTATTTTTTCGGAACATGGCAGACATGGACGATATGGTATCCTAAAAAATAGATTGTTATCCCCCATTATTTTTACGATGGATGAAGTGTATGCTCTGTACTTTGCAATGTTGACGTTAGAAGCTTATCAATCCACCCCCTTTCATTTAAGTGTTAATCAACTGAATGAAAAGTTTGAACACTGTCTTTCTAAAATACAAATAAACCAGATTCATAAAATGAAAAAGGTTTTACAATTTGAAACATATCAGCATAATCATGTTAGTCGTTATTTAGATAAAATTCTAACAAGCATTCTTAATGAGAGTACCTGTAAAGTTAAATATGTAAAAAATAATCAGAAAAAAAGTTACTATATTCAATTTTTCAAAATTTCCGCTAAGTTTGGTCAATGGTATGCTACTGGAATAGAGTTACATACGAATAAATATAGAGTTTTCAGATGTGATCGAATAACCTTTATAGAAGATGAGGAGAGCAATTCTCGCTTTTCTATAGATGAACTCCTTAGTCGTTCATTAGAAATGTATCAATCTGAGAAGAGCATTGACTTTGAAGTAGAGATTGTAGAACAAGCCAAGGATATTTTTTATAAAGAACATTATCCTTCTATGAAAATAGAAAATGGTGATAAGACAGTCATTAAGGGATTTTATAATCCTGGAGAAGAGGAGTTTATCGCTCATTATTTTATGAGATATGGTCATTATGTACGATCAGTGAAGCCTGAATCTTTAAAACAGATTATTAAAGATAGAGTTGAGCACCTCTTAAACCACTATCAAAAATTATAAGGTAAAAAGGCTTTTAAGGCAGAATCCAGAAAACTTCACACCCTTTAGGAGATCTTTGGTCTATTTCATTTACATTCTAGTAAAGAAAAGGAACCTGCAAGCTCCTTTTCTTTACTAGCTATGACATTTGAATCATGGCTTCCGTTTGGCGATAACAGCATAGGATACCGTTCTTGTGAATCCAGTTGGATTCCATGCAGTAAATACCCATCTGTCTTCGGCCGCGGAATAATTATTGAGAAGAAACCCTTGTTCATTTCCAGAGAAAGTCCATGCACCGCTAATCAGATTGTAGGCGTTACCGTTAATCGTAGTGCTTCTAAAGCTATTAGGAGAAATAGTGATCGGTGCGAAAGTGAATCGTGCGAACCCATCTCCAAGTTGAGTTACACGAATGGCTTTTTTAAGATTCATAATCACGTGACTATTTTTTTTCAGTTTTTTTCCCAACTTTGCTTCTGTTTTTTTAATTTTCATTAAGGTTGCCTTTCTCAAAGAAATCATCTCCT
>NZ_JBBOTK010000010.1:0-155029 GCF_038005565.1 Paenibacillus sp. FSL R10-2748 | reverse complement strand
ATGCGAAACTAAATCAATGTTATTTTTAGTTATCCTAATATATATTTAAGAGTTATTCAATTGTTTTTCTATTTATATTTTGTTTTTTTGAAATGAAGACACATAAATTTCATTTTTAAGACCTACAACATCCTGATTTATTGCTATTATCAATACGTACCATCATATATTTTCATATTTAAGTTAGCCAAACAAATATTAAAACACAAAACTCTTTAAAAAAAGAATAGGTTTATTTTATGTAGAATAACCTAACATTTTACTACTACCACTCATCGTTAGCCTGCACCTTGCTCATCTTGAATATATCCAAGGGTAAATTCCACTGACCTGGTCAGCCACCTGCGGGAATAGACCTGCCATAACGAGCGAATAACCATTCAAAATCCATAGTTTTTCTAAAGCAGATGTACCCAGATCACGTGTCAAGCTTGTAGAGCTGTGTAAAGGATAGTCATATCCATAACAATGGCAGAAGCGCACTTTATACGATCAATAGAATCATCCCGCGTTTGAATGCTAGCATCTTTTTCGTTCCTCTATACCTATATGCATTATTTGACTTGTGCTCTTGTCATTCTAATATATAGGGTTACCCTACAGTCAAACTCGAATTCCTAGGGTACTATGGAAAACAAAGTTTTGAAGATCAAGATGGAGGAAGAAACCGTGTCTAAAAAAAATCATCAATACTTTACTACTAGCGAGCTGGCCAAAACATGTGGGGTAACTAAACATACCCTTTTTCATTATGACGAAATTGGACTTTTGAAACCTGAGTTCACCAATTCCAAAGGGTTCCGTTATTACTCTATTCATCAGTCTTACGTGCTTGATATTATCAATGTACTTAAGAAGACAGGAAGCTCACTACAAGAGATCAAGGAATTTATTCAGAATCAGAACACATCTATGTTCGTAAAACTTCTAAAACAGAAACAACGTGCTCTGGAACTTGAACACCTTAGAATAGAACGGATGCAGAGTTTTCTGAAAAGTGCTATCGACATGACGGAGCAGGCCATGCATGTTTTGCGAGATGCTCCGACGTTAGAGCAAAGTGAAATGGAATATTTCATTGCTACACAGTTAGACCCTGAAGATGGTGACAAGGGGTTTGCCAGCAAATTAAGTGAACATCGAGAGTATTGTGAGAAACACTTTATAAATCAAGAATTCCCTATCTGGGCCATTCTATCTAAGGAACGTTTTGTATCAGGGGATTACTATCCCGATTATGTGGCCAATATGTTGAAAGCTCCTATTCAGGGAGAAAGATTGTTTATCAAACCGAAAGGGCAATATGTGGTCATGGATCATAAAGGGCCATACGAAACGATGTCAGATACGTATTCGATTATAAAAAAATACATGGATAGTCATGGAATGATAGTATGCGGAGATGTATACGGAATGGAACTGCTTAGTTATCATGCAGAGAAAAATCCTAACAATTATATAATCCGAATATCCGTTGAGGTTTTAGCATAGTGTGTGGATTTTCTAATAAGACATTTGGGGAAGATTAGTCAGTTTACCCTTCGATTTATTAAGTTTAGAATTTGAATTGTAAGTGATATCATTTTGTATGGGTGAAGAATGTATTTTTAGTTCATTCATGCGGGGACAGTATCCAAGATAGACAATACTCTTTTTTCGTAATGATTGCATTAGCGTCTATTAATGTTTTTAAATTATCTCATTAAGTAGCTTTTACGGGTATTCTCTCTTTGGACAGTACTTGTTAAATTTGAACATTGGTGTGTCATTGCTCCCCATCGAATAATCTTTAATCAAGATTATTCGATGATGCGTGGTATTTCATTTGCTGTAACCAAGAAGTCTAAAGAGAATCTTTCTGTTGCCAACCAATAAATAACACAGGAAGAATATGATATGGCTTATCAAGTTTACGCGTATACCTAACAAATCGAGCCACTTTATAATACGATCATTACCCAAACACCAAATAAATTGCTTCCTAAATGAAGGTTGTTAATAAATTTTTCAAACTATACTCAGGTGATTTTTGGAATAAAAAAGACGCTCCAGGTTCCCCTGAAACGTCTTTTAAAAAACCACAAATATGAGCCCTAACGGTCGACATCAAAGTTTGCGGAGCTACATATTCTGTGCCTAAGCTTACGCTTCCCTCCGGCTGCGGTAACGCCCGGCGATCCACCTTACCGTTCTGCGTCAGGGGTAATTGCTCCAGCTATACGAAATACGACGGGCACCATGTAACAATTCACGATCCATTGCATAATTCCGGAGCGTTTGAAGCAGAAAGCTCTTACCGTTTCCGTATCGTCCGGTGATAAACTTAAAGGCTGCTCCTCCATCTGCAATATTCTCCATATCTCTTAAAATAGCCTCGACCTCTGCCCTACGGCCAACAGCGATATGCTCAAGTCCTACCCGTGGGACCACACCGGCTGTCAGAGAGTTCACGAGCGCCGTGGTGAGTCTCTTTGGAATTTTCTGTTCAATCATTTCGCTCACCTCTTCAAATTCTTCACATAATCCAGATAGTCTTCAACGATGCCATCTTCAGACACAATCAGATCGCCAATGTGCTCCATCGCGGCTTGGTTAATATCATCGATAAGAAGTGTTGGCATTGTTCCGTACTCATCTGCCAAGCGGCTTAGCTTTATTTCTGGTGCATCGCTCATGAGTGCTACCAAAGCTTTTAAGTGGACTTCCTCTAAGACTTCCGCTAGAAGCGACCACTCCTCTCCAAGGGCTTCCGTATCCCATACCCACTCTGCGGATGTAATTAACCCAGGTGTTTCTTCTATAGCTGCATATTCTGGCCGAGCTGCCGATTCATGCGAGGATTCGTCAGACCTATGGGTATTATCTGATGGCTCGAGTGAAGATCCCACTTCTTCAATCGTTAACATCTCGCGCACATACTCTGTATCCAATTGAAGTTGAGCCAGTTTATTCGTGTCAATTTGAATGACAGGTGCATTGGACTCCTGGGTAAACTCTTTTGATAAATAACGATCAATTAGCGTCTCAACTTCAGGCTCCAAGGAAATTCCTTTTAACCGCCCCTTAAAGCTCCTATAGTCCCGAAGCTTATTCTCGGCAAATTTAATAATCTGCGTAACATATTCACGCAGTGGGCCATGATTATGAACGGGCAAATGGCTGACAGCAATGGTGTTGCCGTATAATGTACTGTTATAAACTGCACTGCGGAAAAGATACCTTTGCGTCAGGTGTTCCTCACCCGGAGAAAGCATGTCCATTAGACTCATGTCATATATTTTGGTAACATATGCATCTACGACGGCGAGAATACGGGGAATATAGTATTCAAGATCGTCCTTCCCTTCTCCTAGGTAGAATTTGCTTCCTTAATGTCATAATTTCTTAAGGTTAAGAGCATATTCAATGAGACCTGAAGGGGCGATTCCTGAAATTTTCTTAATAGCTCAATATCAAGAAGTTCGCCAGGCAGCAGCTCTGGCTTCCTTGAAAATACCTCCATATTCCCCATTATAAGTGTGGCGTATATTGTGACTATCTTTTCTGTACAGGAAGGATAAACTGGGTCTCATGAATCTTCAGATGTGAATCATACGCAGCGACATTAAACTGAACCGCGCCTGCTTTTTGATCATAGAATGCGTACACCCATGTTGCATGATTTACGCTTTTACCGGGTTTGACATCAAGAGCACGATCCTCACCAGGCACTTTTAACGTATAGTGAGCACCGTCTGCCATATTATTGGCATCTTTAGCATCATTCAGGTAAAAGTTCGCTTTGGTAAAGGCCAGTGGCTCACTACTGGATGGGCGAAGGTTTTTGTAACTGTAATCAACAATCAATACCTGTTTGGCTGGCTTGTAACCGTCTGCCTCATTGGCACGGAGTGAAGTTTCATGAATCGAATTAACGGTGAATTCCCATTCACCCTTCACCTTCCATGTCTCACCTGCTTGATATGCTTTGACAGACTTGGTTGTAGAAACAGGAGCAGCAGATGTAGACGCAACAGCAGGAGCTGTCGCCAGCACGGTTGTCAGGCTTCCAATCAGAAGGCAGGCAGACAGTATACCGAGAGCAGTTGTTTTTTTTGTTTTCATAATGGATTCAACCCTTTCTTCAATCGCTAATTTGCTAAAATAATTGATCGCGGATGGCGGTGCCAGCTTTCTTTCTTCCATATGAATCAATGTGCTTGCGTAATCTGAACGCCGCTGCTGGCCGATACGTCGAACAACCGCTTCATCACAGCGCATCTCAATATCTCGATTGACCTGTGCGCACATCAGCCAGACGAATGGATTATACCAGTGCAGCAGAACCAGCATTTTGGCCGCACTATCAAACCGCCGAATATGCATATATTCATGCGTTAAGATGTACTTTAACCGTTGATGATCATTCCAGTTGGTCGTCATCGGCATCAATATAACGGGTTTAAATATCCCATAGGTGAGTGGAGAGACAACATATGGGCTTTGTCTGATCTGAATACGACGCTTCAGACGGTGCTGAGTTGTCCATTCTTCCACAAATTCATTGGTGACTAGCTGCGCAGAACGAAACTGGCGGTACAAGAAAAGGTAGTTGATAACCAAGAAGACTGCACAACCCAGCGCACCTGTAAGCCAGATGATCGTCCACACAGGGAATGCTGAAAAAGACTGAGGCATTACAGTAGGCATTACATCTGCCTTTCTTACCGCTTGGGCTGACGATGTACCGGATAGCACTCCTACCCATGAAGATAATACAGTGGCATGTAGCGTTCCGTTTGTCGCAGTTGATGTGCCTGCAGCTGTGTTCAGCATAGAGTACAGATTCCACGGCGATGGTAGGGAAAAGGGAATACATAAACGCAGCCATATCACTCCCCACAACCATATAAACGCCTTACGGGGCAGTCTGTTTCTGGCAATTATCCGCACGATCACTACGCTGCTGAAATATCCGTTGCAATCCAGTTCATCTGGAGCACCTCATTCATCCAGTTCATCGACCATTTTTTTTAACCGCTCAATCTGCGCATCAGAAAGCTCTTTTTTTCCGAGTAGCGAAGCAAACAGCTTGTTGCTAGATCCGTTGAAAATTTTATTTACCAGTTCGAGCATTCCCTTTTTTTGCACTTCCTCCTGTGACACCAGCGCATGGCACATAAAGTTAGGTTCAGAGCGTTCAATTGCTCCTTTTTTGATACAGCGTTTGATCAAAGTATAGGTCGTATTCACATTCCAACCGTATTTGTCGGACAGGGCAGCGGCGATGTGCTTGGCTGCTGTATCGCCTTCCTGCCAGAGAACAGACATGACTTTCAATTCAGAGTCCACCAAATTAAGTTTGTCCATAAATCCGCAACCGCTCCTTTCATAAGACAACTGTAGTATATACACATTATAATACAGTTGTCTTATGGAAAAATCAATGTCAAAAAAATAACAACTTTGAGATCTGGTAATTATATATGATCTCACTATAGTGCTTTCTAAGTGCACTAATAAACATTTTCAATACCTTATACTAATCTGAAAACTTTCCGTCGCCAAGGTCACGCTTGAGGTTCTTCGAGATCTTTATACTTCACATAAATGTTTCAAATACCTCCAAGCACGGAATTATTAGCACTAGGATATCTGGCTATGTATATAAATTGCGTAAATAAAATCGTATTTCTAACGCCGACTCGTAAATTGGCTTCTTATCTCCAAGCTTTTCAACTACTCTTGTTGTCAGGTGTTAGATAGCTCATTACAACCTGCTTAACTTTATCGGAAAGAACGTGTTAAGCAAGTGAACATCACCATAGGTTTGATTGCTTTGGGGGGAATTGCTAGACACAAAGAAGCTTTTTTAAGTCGACTCTTTCGCTCGACTAATGATCCAGTTTTGCATCATACACTAAAAGACGGGAAAAACCAATTTTAATAAAAAAATGCCCCACTCTATATGAATGAGGTCTCATTTTGAGATATCCAATCAGCTAGCTCTTTTGCAAGTTCCTTACTTCCTGTAATCATATCTTCATTAATTTCCGGAAAGAGTTGTATAAATACCAATGGTAATTCTTCTTGTAAAACAGGTGCATCCTTGTCTCTCGAGTACAGACAAATCACACTACTAACCACGGATCTTCTTCGGTTCAAAGATGTGGTCAGCCCCTGATAATAAATAGAGTTGTACTTAGATAGTTGCGTAAATACATTAGTTGTAAAGTTTTCGTTATACAGTGAATTATATTTTCTATGCTTTGCATCGAGAGCAATAGAAGACAAGAACAGCGGCCGATCACCTTTTTGATAAAGGTCTAAGCGAATATCTGGTTGAATCAACTTTGTAGAAAAGAACAAATCCCCAACATTTTTCGCATCTTCACGCAAATAGATTAACTTATCGTACCATATGTGAATTAAAAAATTCTCATTTTCGAATTCTAAAAGGAATCCGGAATGTAAATCCAATAACGCATCCATTTTGTGCTGATATTTTAATTCGAAGCCAAGGCTTTTTATTATATTTACAACTTGGAAAAAGGAAAATTGCTCATATATTTTCCATGTTGGTTTTAGAATTTGAACAATATGATTAGGTCTAGTTTCTCCATGTATTACTTTTCTACAGTCTTCGTACGTATCACTTATTAAACAATAATTTCTGTCTTTAAGGTAAGGTTTCCGCAGCCCTCTCTCCACATCTTTCAAATTGGTAGAAGCAAGTACATATGAAAATCTTCCAACCATATCCTGTATAAATTTATCCCAACGAACTAACACACTCAA
Organism: Paenibacillus sp. FSL R10-2748; assembly: GCF_038005565.1. NCBI lineage: Bacteria > Bacillati > Bacillota > Bacilli > Caryophanales > Paenibacillaceae > Paenibacillus > Paenibacillus sp. FSL R10-2748. Next base: position 148,252 of record NZ_JBBOTK010000010.1, on the reverse strand, counting down.
TTCGCGGTCAGCCTTTTTTATTTCATCCTCAATACGGAACGCGATAGACTTTATTGAATCTCGTGATTCTTTTGAAACCTCACGTTCATGCCAAATCAAGTTTTTTTTAGCCTCATTCACTTTTTTTTCGTCTTCTTTAAGCCATATATGATCCAGATAATACTTGCAATCCTCTTTAATCATTTTTCCTACCCGAATCATTTCAGACTTCCAGGAAATTAAAACATGTTTTATCCACTTATTTTCTGGAAGGTCATAATCCAATATCTTGATCTTGTTCAACTCAAGGGAATTTCCATGAATTGTAGTCCAACGCAAGCCTTTCTGATCTGTTTTTCGCTGAAAGGGTTGTTTTACATATGCGGTTATAACTTGCGTTTTTAGATTACGTTCAATGTGATAAAGAGCAGAAACAATTTTCTCTTTATCATTCATAATTCGTAAGACATAATCGTAATATGATTTAGTTTTAAGGAAATCATAATCGCTACCAATCGACTTCGATGTATAAATGAGGTCATAACATATACCTTCGATTTCTTGTTCTAAGAGCAAGTGCATATGTTGCACCTGCTCTGTAGATAGATGAATAGGGGACACAAAAAATGCAGATGAAAAAACCTGGTCATTATAATGAACATCAAATAAATAGACGCCTAGTCTCCAAGGAAATGACTCCCCCTTTTGATGTTGAAACAAGAGACTTGTGTTATCTCTATTTGTTAACGGGACGATTAATTCGATCATTTTCCCATCATCATCATAAGAAGCACTCTGAAGCACTATCTTAGCATTAAGATCAACATCGAAGCCATCTTTAGCATACAATCGTACACCCAAAGGGATATCTTCCTTCACTTGAATTAATACCTGAATGGACTTGGGGGTTACTTGATTTTTCCCCCAATACTGTTTCACTATTTGTTCGTTGCGGGAGTTGGGTTTTGAGAAAAATTCAACTTCAAACGGCAATACATCTGCATCATAGAGCATATCCATTCCTCGACAATTCTTTAGCTTTTTGTTTAATAAAATTTAATGATGTTTTAAATTCATCTTCTCCAGAGATTTCCTCTAGCAATAGTCGGGCAATGAGCCCTGGTTGATATTTGTTGTTCTCAAGATCAAAAGTCCCTACTAAATCTTGAATTTGTTCTCGATGCCCACGTATTTTTGTAAGGATTCGTTGTTTAATTTGATAATCAAATCCTGTTTTTCGAGTTACAAAGAGATTTCCGTCTTTATCTAATGGAATGTTAGATAGATATTTCCCAATGCCTTTAGCAATGCGAAATGACACTCCGATTTGCGAGTCATATTCACTCATTAAAGAATGAAGCCGATCCAACAAAGAAATCTCACTTTCTTCTAGTTTGGTCTCCTTCCTTGTCCACTCTTCTCTATATATTTTTCTGTCTACCACTGTCTCTTTATCAAAAATCTCATTTTTAGTTTCCTTGTCAACCAAAGCTTCGCCGAATGTGACCTTTTCTAAGAATATAACATTCATTCGATCGAGCATCCGGTTTGAGAAGTCTTTGGTGGTTTCATCAAAATTTGCTGTGCCCACAAATAATACGTTGTCGCGGATGGGGATACCCTCTTTGAGTTTACGATTATGGCATACGGCATCTTTACTGAATAACTTTAGTTTTCGTTGATCTTTTGGCAATTCAAGCAGCGAAATGAAAGGTGAAAAATAATGCTCTACTTGTCCTAGATTCATTTCATCGAATAACACCATAAATAGCTCATTTTCTCTCTCACTTGCTTCTTCCAAAAATGAAACAAGTCCTGTTTCACTTTCCATAAACAATCCCATCTGGTGATTGAGATAACCCAATATGTCAGAAGGTTCTGTATATGATGGCGAAATGGGCACCATCAGCAAGTTCTCATCTTTCTTAACCCCCAACGCTTTTGCATATAAAAGAGCCAACTGTGTTTTACCAGTTCCGCTCATTCCACCAAGCACGGCTATATTCTCCGTTTTTAAAGCCGCATGGAAATTAATAAGAGCCTCTTCTTCTTGATAGGTTAAACCTTCTTCATCTGCAAAATATTTAAGCCTCGAAATGAATTCCACTTCGGATAAGGTTTGGTTCTTTTCTTCTATTTCCTTTGCTTTACCCCCTTTTTTTACAGATATATTTTCCTGGAGCATGACTGGCTTTCCTTTTGTATGAAACAAATCACGCAATTTGCTTGCATAAACATCGGTTGTAAAACCTAACTCGCGATAAGCGCTTTTAACATTATCCCAATAATCCGGAATATCGTTTAAAGCTAACTTTTTAATTTGCTCCGGCTTTTTTCCGTAATAAAGATTTATATTCGATCCGGTTTCTAAAATATCTTGATAAGGGATAAAGTACAAGTATCCATCACATAAAATAAATTCAGGAATATCCATATAGTTTGGGTAATCTGGCAATTGAATTGGTGATCTTTCAAATAGGGACTTTTCAAATCGAGCCGCTGGAACACCGTTTTTTATTGAAGGAACACTAACATAGTAATTTGAATCCACTTTATCATCGCTAACAAGAACAATATCGAAATTGTAATGATAGGGATGAATGATGTTATCATGACGTACCGACAATTTAGGTCGGAATAAAATTAGTTTATTTTCTAAATGGTCTCTGAGAAATTGAATCTTATCAGATTGCTCATAGTATTTGATGCTCTGTAGATACCGAGAATTGCGATCATCAAAAGAGACGTAACACTCTTTATGGTCTTTATTTAGTATATTTTTGATAATTTTGGGTTCATCTGAAATTGCTTGTACATAAAAAACAATTGTATCCTTATCATCATTTTGAACCCGCGTAATAGCTCGGCGCTCCTTACCTAAAGGTGGTATTCGATCCGGATCCGACTCGTCAGCCAGCCTTCCTAATATGTAGCAATTACTGATTTCTCGTTTTACTTTCTCATTGATTTCAATGTTACTTGTGATCATCGTCATTCTCCTCATACCTTAGTTATAAACGCTAATATATTGTTTTAGAAGTTGTACATAGTCGCTGTATTCGTCATACTGAAAGCCATTTTGGTTGAAATAGTTTTTAATCTCTACCCATTCACGTGTATTAGAGAAAGTAGAACGATCAATAAACCAAACTTTCGATTTTAAATTAACGATAGTTCCATTCTCTTTCTCTCTTAATAAAAATCGTTTAGGGTAAAGGCTATTGGAAAATAGCTCTTTCAGTCTTGCATCCGCTCGATCCGTCACTATGATTGCATCTCTGGACTTGGGGATTAATTCAAAAAAGAGGCTATTCAAGTTTTCAATCTTGTCACTCATGTCTATCTTTTCTCTCAATTTATCTTCTTTTTCTTTGACTATGTTTTCATAATTCACGACCTCTTCATTCAGTTGACTTACTTCATTCTTCATCCTATTTAGTTCTTGTGTTAAACGCTCATTATTTTTCCTCATATCATCTAGTTTCGTTGTCAGCTGCTGTGTCGTTTCACTTGCCGTAGCAACTTCTTGCATCGTTCGAACATGAATCTCCTGGCTTCTCTTTTCTTTTTCTTTCGTGTACAGGAGATAAACTATGGGCTCTAAATGTTTATGTTTCGATAATAAGCTTACAAAAGCCATCAAACGCTCAAGTTCTATTAGTCCCATTGCCCATGTAAATTTAACTCGTACGCTCTTTTTTTCTTGGAGGGAACTCATTACTTTTTCCCAACGGTCTTGCTCTCTACAACTTTTAAAAAATTCAATATATTCTTCTAGTGTGGGATAATTGGTTTCATTTTGGAACTGAAGAATTGTCCTTTCCACAATATCTTCATCGGTAAAAGTTGAAATTCCATACAAGAATTCATTTTTTTCTTTTGCATTCGTACTGAACTTTTCAACGTGTTCGGTATATTTTTCCTTGTGTAATTCGTAAATCAGGGACAATTTTTCATAAGGGCGAAGATTATAGTCCATCTCAAGCTCACTAATCAAATCTTCGAAGGACAAATCTTTGTATTTGGGATACTCTTTCAAAATTCTTTCGGAAATTTGAATATAAAAAAAATGAATCAAAATTTTCCCTCTTCCCGATCGTTTAGCCCCTATCCCTTTTTTCATTGCAGCGGTAATTAAATTTCGGAGCAGTTCATCTGAACGTGTTGATAGACTACTTTTTCGAAATCCATCGATAGATAAGTTAAAATCATTACATATTCGCAGCATATCTGCCTTTGTTAGTAACCAAGGTAACCATTCGCTCTCGTGCATTATCCAACCTCCCAATCTATACAAATTATACCATGCCATAGTACCTACCTCAACGAATTATGAATTATGAGTATAGTGACGAGTCTTAAACGGTAGTTCATAATGTAGAGACTTCTTTGAATTTTTGCATTGATTTGCAGTACTGGACCGAAGGATTTGTAATTTTATTTGAATTTGGTTTTCCAGTTTTCTTTTTTAAAGTATTTTGTAATTTCATATAAAATTGATTTTAGTAGGGAACGGAATAAATTTCTTTTTGTCATTCATATTTATCAAGAACTTTATCCCATAAAACAAACAGACCGTGACTTTTGCGACCTTTAACTCCAAAACCATTCCTCTTTTCGCCGATCGTTACATTTGTTCATTTTGCGTGACACAAATTTACCTACAAAAAAATAAGAGCCCTTCATCTGGGGCTTTTGGTGTTAAAGATATCTATGTGATTTTGTGTCATTCGATAATAATTTGAAAAATAAACACAAGCTTGCCTTTCAACGTACCACGTTGTGACTTAACACGCGGGCCACTGCTAAAAACGCAGCCCTATGGTCATTATATGCATCACACCGGGGGTCAGTTGATTTATAGAGCATACCTTTTCCGCCCATATTTGTTCTCAGCTTAATGCCAAACGAATGCAGCTGGTCAGCGATAAATGCGGATGTTTTCGTTTCCTCAAAAGAAAATTTTTTTTGCAGCATTTATTAACACTGGGAAATTAGACACCATATTATTTGATGATCTTCTGACAATGAATGTATATAAGATTATGTAAGGGTTATTGTCAGCCAATCTGACATGAGGATTGTTGTTAGGTTACAAGAACATCCTTCGAACCCAAAGCTTAATTGTTACAAAAAATCCCCTTCGGTATGCCACTCGGTTTAGTGGCTCATCCACGCTTATTCACTTTGATAAGAAGCGACAGTATCAAATTTAGAAAAGTTTGTTAATAGAAGCTGATCATTATTTAAACAATAGGGGACAATTTCATTTGAATAAAGGACAAGAACTAGACCCTCCAAAGGTTTTGTTTTTGTCCTCCAATATGTGCTGTGTTTCAAGAGCTTTCTAAACTTTATACTGGGTGCTTTCTCTGCAGAATGGTCACAGGACGTCACTAACTCATTATTCTTTATTACAGACAGGAACAGCTCTCATTATCATCCAAGAGTGATTGCCATAGCCACATTGGCGGTTTAGACTGAATTGCTATTCAAAGATCTCTTTATAAATATTAATCATCTTACGAATATTCTTATTTTCTTGTTTCATTAGTTTCGAAATTAAAATGTATATTAATTTATTTTTATCTGTATTTTTTTCAATAGGATTGTCGCCGAAATAAAAAAACTCAGAAGGGCTCATTTCTAAAGCTTTAATCAGCTTTTCAAGTGTTTCAATTGAAATATTCCGCTCCCCTCGCTCTACTCCTCCTATATATGTACTTTGTAACTGAGCACGCTCGCCAAGTTGTTCTTGGGTTAAGCCGCGCAATTTTCTTATTTGCCTAATACGAACCCCAATAAGTTCAGCTAAATCAGTCACTCATACCACCACCTACATTAAGCGTAAATAGATGAGTGAAATCAAAACAGATCTTTATACTATAAATACCATTGTAAAAAGAACTTATAAGTTCTATATTTATTTTATTCAAAAAACATCATGGAGTGACAATATTATGGACCAAAGAATACCGCAACAAGTTGTTATTGAAAACGTGATCCAAAGCAAAATGCGTGGCAAGGTTATTTATCAAAGTAACGTGCCGGCCACTATAGCGTTAAACCTTACTTTTGTTAAACCATATGACGATAAGTCAGGAAAAGGATACCAACGCCCAGTAGATCCTAAACGTTGTCATGATTTTGCTTTGTACTTATCCAAAGGCGATGATGCTTTATTCACCCCTGTGTTGTTAAATGCTTGTTCTAACTGGGAGTTTAGCGCTTATGACAAACTACGGCCTAATTATGGCCGCCTATTCTGTAAAGGGAAGGCTTCTCTTATGGATGGACAGCATCGGCTTGGCGGTATTCAGAGGTATATCCAAGAAACAAACGCAGATATCATGGTTCCTTTCTTAGCGTTTCATTCCCTGGATGAAGATGAGGAGATTCATTTGTTTGATACCATTAACACTAAAGCCAAAGGGATCGGCCCTTCCCTCAGTAAATACTTAAGGCGTGACTCTGATGAACTAAGCTGGGTTGCCACCGAATTACTTGTTCGTAAAGAAAGCCCGTTTTATAACATTGGCAGTATTATCGGGAAACGAGTCAAAGGCCGCCACATTACCTTGCAAAATCTCTATCGCACCCTTCATTTCTTGTTTAAGAAGGATGATGTAGCAATATTATCAAAAGAGGAAAAACTCAATATTGCACTACATTATTACAATACATTAAAAGACACGTTCTCTTATGAATGGTTGGATTATGGCGGTCATCGTATAACTCATATAGTTTGTCTAGATGCCTTGTCTATAGCTGCTGGGATTGTACTTGACAAGTTTTTTTCACTTGAAAAAAAGAAAATTGACTACACGTCACTAACCCGCGCTGTACAAAAGCTGAAGGATATAGATTGGTCTTCAACTGGACATCTTCGTTATCTTAAGGGATTGTCTGGATCTAAGTCTTTAGCGTCTGAACTCGCAGACATCATGGCTAAATAATTAAAAAGAGCCTGCAGAATTGAAAGAAACTGCAGTGCTCTTTTGGTTTAAATAATTTTTCTGAATGATTTCAAAAATATTGACGTGTGACCAGACTTCACCATTAATTGAGTTTCTACCAAACTTCATTTCGGTCCGATCATTAGAAACAACAATTATCTCGCTCATTCTTTATGTCCTAATAGAATACAATGAGCCATTCAAAAAAACGTATTCATTATTTCAACTGAACATTTCAATTAAAAAAATAATAGTTCTCTGAATTCTTAAAGGGATTTTCTAAGATGATTGCTTCTAATTTCTATCTTATCAAGTATACAAAATTTTGTGATCCTTACTTCTCTTAGTAAATATAGACACATTAGTACCTTTGTATTCTCATTTACAAAATTCCGCATATTTCGTTTGTCTGTTCTTTGATCTCTAGATAAGTCACATCCAATATCGGAAAGTGATTTATTATTTCTAATCTATTCGATTCCTCTGGTAGATTTTTTGTTTTATTCGTCTTTTCTTAACAGAATTATATGGACACAGAAGATGCAATTCCTTTTCTTTTTTTTTTCTTTCCACCAGTGGAATTCATAACTCTCGTTATCTGCCTGGGGGAATTTAGCGATGTAAAATGGAACATCGTTCTGCTCGAATGGAATAGTACCAACTTCAACACGTCTATTAGCGAAATCTGCTGATTTTTCCAACCAATTCAAAAAATAATGATAGGCAAAGTGAATAATAATCCGATTAAGTCCCCATTTTAGAGATGCCCGACTTTCAAGTGTTATATCTTCAGTTTCTCTTCTAAAGTAGCGATATAGCTCTAAAAGTTGATACGAAAAGTAAGGAGGTAAGCGTAAATAGGATCCTTCACTTCGGTCAGGAGTTCTACAATTATCTACTCCTCCAAGAAAAAAATAATTCTGTAAAGAATGTCGCCAGTTTAAGTATGCATAAGCATAGGGACAAATAGGCTCATTATTTTTTTCTTCTAAGCTTCTCAAAAAATGTTTAATACAAGTTTTATGATTCGTTAATTCTTTCCTAATATGCTTTGCTAACCCGTTAATTGTTAATTCAAATGACTGATTCAGTTCTTTAATGAATTCCAGATATTTCATTTTCCATATATAATCACTATTAATTTTTGGATAGTACTTTTTAGTATAAATTTGATCTTCATATTTCTCTTTTATTCCTCTTATATTTTTAATATATGAGGAGCTAGATACTACGTAATGATTATGTTTATCAAATTCATCAGTTAAAGATTTACATTCATCTTCCTTCTTAATTAAATCGTACACTTTTTCAAGTGCGTTAGGCATTGAAGCCCAATCAAAATTAGGATCAATAAAAAGACTCGCCAATCGTTCAACCTGAGAATCATTTAGATTTATCCATTTTCTCACTACTTCCGAGCGTAACTCATCTATAGAAGTAGGCTTCCAGTCAATCAAGGAATAATCATTATATGATAGGAAATTGTATCCACATCTGCAGATAAAGGGGGCTCTAAATTCATTGCGCAGCAACAGATAGGGAATCTTAGAGCTACAAGATGGACACTCGTATTTCAAAGGTGTTAGATGAAATGGGCAGTCGCTTAAAAGGACAAATTGGTGAAATAAACTATGATAACCCTTTTTAAAACATTGTTCACAATAAGCAAGTTCTCTCCGAAAAAAAATTGGGCTTTCGAATTTCTTTGGACCGTCAAAAAGCCAATTCGGCATTACTCCTACAATGTTCTTCACATTCCTTTCATTTGTTGAGATAAGGTCATATTGTAAGCCCTCTAAAAGTTTACTAGGATCAAAAGCATTTAGATTAATAAGATCTCTAATTAAATTACTTGAAGGATTTTTCAAAGCCCTAACCCTTTCATTTCCAAAGAGCTGAAGAATGTCCTTCATATCTGCCTCATTAGCGTGTTTGAATTTTTCAAATAACCCCCATGGAGATTCAAAGGGAGAAATCCAATTTGACCTCCAACAAATCTTAGCATACATAGTTTTATCAACTTTTTTTTCTTCTAAGTGAAAAATAGTTGCCATTTTTACCTCACCTGATTAAGATAAGACATCCATATATATTTCGTTTTCGATATAACCTGATTTTTGGATAGCTTCTTGCCAGTGTACCTTGGTTAGATAATCTACAGCTTTCCCATCCATACCAAATTTTTTTAAAACATATTCAACAGACAAGGTAAAGTATTGCATTGGAATCTCAAACTCACCATGTAAACCATTTTCGGTTCTTATTTCATTGAAAGTATCATAAATATCTTTTGCATAATTTTTAAGTCTAAAATTATCTTCAAAGGAGTCAGGAAAATAATATCTTGTGTACGACCAACCACTTCCAACAGGATATTCCGATTCTACGTCGTAACCATCTAAGCAGGTTTCTATATCATCCATTTTTTTAATTCCCGAAAATTTATATTCATGCACCATAAATCGCCCGACAATCTGAGCTTTTTTTGCACTTAAAAAAGCCGTTCGTTGATAAATCAGCTCCTCTTGTCCAACCAGAATTACAGTTAAACTAATTCCATCCGCTTCCAACTTATTATAAATATCCATAAGAATCTCATATTGTAATTCCACAAGACTTTGAGCGTCGTCAATAAAGAAAATAATTCGATGAGTTCCAGATGTCTCAGCCTTCTCCTTTAAAAACTTAATTAGTCGCTCTCTTTTCATGATAGTTTTACCTGAATAAGGAATTGCATGGCCTACGCCTATTAATAGTTCTTCTAAGTATTTATTCTCGTTCATTGTCTTATTCCCCAAGTCACATAACATATGATATATCGGTAAATTTTCTCCAAAATCATACGGGAGTGCTTGGGATAAGTAGCGAATAGCTCTCGATTTTCCTAGTCTGGGCCGCCCATAAGCCAGTCCACCAGGTGAACGATTTTCTATCCACTGCTTAATTTCTTCATACATTTTTGCAACTTCCTTAGTACCAATAAGATATGTTGTTCTTTCAACCGGGTGACTCCCTAAAAGAACGTGAGGACGTTCAATAGTACTCATATAACCACCTCCAATTTAGTAGTTGAAAGTTTTTAAGAGTTTTAAATTTATTTCATTTTGTTTTAATGACGAAGGCTGAGTTGAAAATTGATCATTTTCACATACATTTCGCTCTGTTACATGCTCACTTTCTTGAATTTCAAGCTGCCGTCTCTCTTCTTCTTTAGTTTTCCGTAAAACTTCTGCATGACGATTCCGATAACGTTTGCTCTTAAGACTTTTTTTCTTTATAAATTCGTGATAGATAACAACTGGATTTTGATACTGAGTAAAAGATATTTTCCCATCATCACGCAATTTGTTTATTGCCTTACGCTCAACTAACGAATGGGGATTTACTCCCCACTTTCCAGATGCCGTTAGGTACCCAAACTCACTGCCGTCTGGCAGAAATGCTCGAATAACTCTTAAATCTTCAGTATTTATAACCAATGTTAATTCTATTCCTATTAAAAAAGGACTATTAGAAAGAACAGCACTTCGATAGTCTACTCCTTCATAATGAATAAATGGACGCTTTCCATTCTTCACATTACCTCGTATTTTTCTTTTCTGTTGTAAGGAAAAGAAAAGTATATCCTTCCTTTTAAAAGGTTCTAGTGTACGAGGGCTCATATTTCTTAATTCTATTCTTTGTTTCATTAGTTCAAGAGGTGAAAAATTGTTTATACCTCCATGAGGCGTACCATTATAATCTGAGATAAGAACATCTGTGAGCTCTTCTAAATCTTCTAAGGAGATTTCATACCGTTTGGCTGCGCTCTCTGGTTCTTTTCTAATTGGATCATTTGGATGACTTCCGGTTGTACTTATCAAATTATGAAACCCCCGGTTTTCAAACGTACGAAAAAACCGTTCAATGATTCCTCTGAATTCTGGTACTCCAGCAGGGCCAGGATTTATCCTGCAATCAACCACATGATATAACCGATCACGAACCATCAGAGATAAATTAGCCTTAGCATTGTCGCAACTTATTTCATCCCATAACGCCCATTCTGCTTGCGGTATTACTTCAGATGGGAATCCACCTAATTCGTGATAAACTAAGCCATCTATGAATAATACCCTTTTTGAATAGGGCACAATTGCATTTTTAATACACTTAAGGACATCATATTGTGTATATTCTTTATTAAAGCTTAGATGATAGCCAATTATAACTCGAGTGGCTACATCAATAATAACCAGTAACCATATACGCTCTATTGTGTCAGTTACCCAATCTCCTTCAGGAGTTTTATAAGTAATTGTAAAAAAAGCATCGATTCGATGTCCATCAAATTGAACTCTTTGGTATGGCCGAACTAGCAAGGGAGTTGTGAACTCATAATTATTTGAATTTATTCTCTTTGCATTTCGTGATGCTTCTGAACCATACAGACTTGCAGCTGAAGCAAAATGATTGAATTCATTTGTTTTAAAATATCTGTATAAAGATCTCTTTCCACGATCTGATGTATTAAGTGGATAATCTCTTTCCCCTAATCCTTCTTTTTTACATAGTTCTATAAAGTAACTATGAATATCTTTCCCTCTTACAAATTGCGGTTCTTTACAAGAACCGATTTTTCGCAAGTGTGCTTTGCTAATCTTTTCTTTTATTGCAGGATAATCCTCCATCAGTTTTGAGAAAGCTCCGGGTAACTTTTTTGCGTGATCTTGCACAGTATTCAAATCCACAGATGTTTGGGCTTTTCTTTGATAATTAGAAATTCTTTTTTGTGGTATGAGAGCCCGAAATCCCCAAATGATGTTTGTATCCTTATCCCACATCAAGCATCTTTTTATCAGACGAGTAATCTCTTTTTCATTAATACCCGCAGCTTCAAAAATTTCTTTGTTGGTTAACTTTTGTTTCATGTATAAACTAACTGCAAGTTCACGTCTTTCATATAATTTAAGATCATCTTGATTCAATAATAACTTATTTACTATCGGCCAATTTGATAAATCAAGATATTTCTCGTGCATTTGGAACAATTGTAATAGACGTTTTCTACTCAACGTAAATACACCTCCGTTTCAGGACCAAGAGGCTTTTGATCAATGTTACTTGAAACTAATTGCTGGATGATCAATACATACAGAGTCTTTTGAAATTCATATATATTGGAGATTTCTGATAATTGCGTCTCAAGATCCTTTATATTGTTTATGCCTTCTTGAACCTGGTTAATTATTCTATTTTTTAACTCCATATTTATTGAAGAGATATCAAAATTATAGGGAAGCAGACGTTTTTTATTTTCTAACAGGATTCGGTTTGAATATATCTCTTTCTCCGTTACAATAATGTGTTTGTGTTTATTAAACTGTGCCCACAGCTTTACAGCATTAATTTTCTCAATAACGCTGGTACTGAAATTTCCATTATGCGGTTCGATTTTATTAGTATGTGTGATATTAACAAATTCCTCAGAATGTTTCCTTTTTACCCACATATCAATCATAGCCTTGTCAGGTTTATCAAAATATGAGTGGTTGATTTCAAATGGTTTTTCGCAATAATTTGTTACCTCCGGATCCATTTCAACTAATACCCAGTGATTATATTCTAGCTCTCCATAAAACGTGACTTCTCGGTTAAGCTTTTTACTAAAAGCAAACCATCTATTTACCCCAAGCTTATTTAACTTGATAGGTGTGTACATACATTCACCTCGTTATGGAAGAAATTGTATCAGTGAAATAATTCGTCAAATATTTCAGTATTCCTTTTTCTAAGATATATTGAAATAAATCCTATAATGTCGATTAAAACGAAAATATCTTATGTCATTCCCCAAAGTAACTCTAGCTATAACCGCCGCTTTAATATTACAAACTCCTCTTAAGGGATAAACTTGTTGTCACTGAACACCGAATAATTTGTTGTAAATCTTCCACACATGAGGATGAAATATAAGTTTCCATAAAATCTAAATTTGTTGAATTATATAAAAGGAGGTTCGCGCTATGCCACTGAAATCGCAGCGAGAAAGAGATGAAGAAAAATTAGAGCAAAAGATTATATATTTTCCCTGGTACGTTAACAATTTTGTAGAGGGTAAATCAAATAAACTTTCACCCTCTACACTACTCGGGTATCTGTTCGATTATGAGATTTTTTTCGGTTGGTTGATCGCTGAAGCAGGATGTCCAGTCGAGAAGATTAAGGATGTCCCCCTCTCCTTCCTGGAGAATTTAGACCTTAAAACGGCCGATACCTACCCGAAGTTCTTGGAAAAACAAAACGTCACTGGTAGCACACGACGAAAACAGAACAATGAGAAAACGATCGCTCGCAAAATGGCTTCCCTTAAGTCATTGTTTAGCTACCTGCAGAATTTTGCTGAAGACGAAAATCATATGCCGTTGCTTAAAAGGAATGTTATTGAAAAAATCGAGTTTTCTACAACAAAAATTGACATTCAAGACCAAGCTAAAATCATCCATCATAAAATACTTGTTTCCGAAGAAGCCGTAGAAGAATTTCGTCGTTTTATAGCTTACGATTATGGCAGGCAACCTGGACTCAATAAAAGGCATCTATCCTGGTACGAAGATAACCGCGAACGGGACACTGCCATTGTAAGTCTCATATTAGGCTCAGGACTTCGCGTAAATGAAGTAGTTAACTTAATCCTTATAGACATCGATTGGGAAGCGAGACGCGTCCTTGTGACCCGAAAAGGAAAAAAATTGCAATCAGTCCCCTTCTCGATGCGGTCAAAGCTGGATCTTGAAGAATACATGAGGATTCGCAATTCTAGATACCAACCGCCGGCTTCAGAAACGGCCCTGTTTCTAACTAAAGGCGGTAAACCTATGACGAGAAACGCAATGCAAAAAATGGTAAATAAATATTCTCGTGCCTATGGAAAACCTTTGAGTGTCCATATACTACGGCACACTTTTGGAACTCAACTGTATAAAAAGAAAAAGAATCTGAGACTTGTCCAAGATATACTCGGTCATTCTGATCCCAAAACAACCACACTTTACACCCATATTAGAAACGACGAGCAAAATCATACGGTTGATGATATGGATTCACTCGAATAAACCAGGCATATAGGCGGCCATTTTGACCGCCTTTAATCTTCATTTTAGGACTACTAGCATAAAAGTCACGGTAGACCGTGACTTTTTTAAACTTTCATAGTAGTCTTTTCGAGGTTATTTCCATCCTGTTTCGGTTCATATAGAAATCAGTACATCACGCATATCCCGTAATTCTTCTTTGGAAAATCTCTTAATGAAAGCTCTATATTATTAATAGTTGGTTTAGATAACCCATTACTAGCCCCTTTGTTTGGTCGAATAATATCACTTAGTTTACATTTGGCAAATTTATTAACTTTCTTATGCAAAATATAAACCGTGCCGCCTTGGCCCGCTGGACTGCTCCACACGGCATCGCCGCCCGCCACCTGAAGCGTCCCGATTATCAGATAGAGCTCCAAGTCCTCTCCTGACTCGAGCCGCTCATCGTGATGCGTTCTTCCACTCTAGCCACCGCAGAGCCCGACACCGCCGAAGAGCATCATCCCCGTCAACAGCCAGATGGCCATGGACTTCCGGATCTGGCCTGACAACGAAAATATGCCAAGGCGATTTCGCCCTGGCTTTCTGGTAGTCGTGCATTTTGCGTGTCGGGAAAGAGATCAAGTTCTTGCCATTCAAATTTGATAAGAATTTTATCCCATAACGAAAAACACGATTTACGTGGCTGCTAATGAGATAATGTTCTTGTCAACAGACATCTGTCTTCCGAAACAGCATCGGGTTCCGTTGTTTTAAGGGGTCTACTTCTCTGGTCAAAGTCCCTAGCTCACACCGCTAGGACTGGTCACTCCACCGTGACCCACCCCACCATTTATGATATATACGATTATCTTGACCTTGAATAAAGCAATCTAAGCGGTTTGGACCCCAGGCTACCACTGCCGGAGGAGCGGCCAGATCGCCACCAAGATATTCCCACCATCCCAATTTGACCCATCATACCACTTGTGAAGCTTACGGTTATCTGTACTTGGCCAATCCGAATGCGGTAAGCCCTATCAACCAAGATATGAATCAAGTAGATGTCAGGTGGCATAGGGTCTTATCGCTTTAGGCCACTAAGTGTCAGCGAAACCGGAATCGCCATTAGTAAGGACTCCCGCTTTACTAGTGTGCCACCTCACGTTTATACCTATATTTACTCAGGGGAATGCACTTATGTGGTGGATGATAAAACCTGTATCGGCTACAATTAATTGGACAGAAAAATTAAATATAGCAGATACAAAACATCGGTTTATATTGTAGATTGGAACAAAAAATACTTATGTCATTCCACAAAGTAACTCTAACTATAGCCGCCGCTTTAAATATTACAAACTCCTCGAAAGAGGTAAACTTGTTGTCATTCTCCTCGAAAGGGGTAAACTTGTTGTCGCAATGTAGTGACAACAAGTTTGCCCTAAATATAAAAAAAACCTGATATTATCAGGACTTAGTAGGGGTAAACTTGTTGTCACTGTACAAATCCAAACGGCAGTAAACCTGCCTGCAATCTCCGGACAAGCCAGGTACGCTGAAGCCAAATCTGTGATTGCTCCAAGAAAAATAACATAGAGGGGCTGTCGATCGTCCAACATGGCCTCACGAATAATGAGTTCAGCTCCCTCAGACATCGTAGGAGTGTTCTCATTGGGTATCGATCTTTCTGTCCCTTTGAACACCGGCACCTCATCATTCATATTCATCAAGTCAAGCAAGTTAATGATTTCGTCATAGCTCTCCTGCATTGAAGCCGTTGTCCGTCTTTCACCAAAATGTGCAGCAATGATCCCTTTCAGATTAAATCGAGGCGTCAACAAAGCATGAACGATCGCATACTGATCGTCTGCCTCATTCTTAGCATCAGTGTTAATAATAAGACGTATTTTTTTTGACTCTGGCACTTCAAATGGATGCGTTAACAATTCACTTCTCTTCCTCATCTTAAACAGAATATATTTTGATCTTGGCCGATAAATGTACTCCACTCAATAGTCAAATACAAAATCGAGGACTGAATTAACTGGAAATATTGCAACTGTGTTACATAAGACTCATAGCGAGCGCTTTATAAAATAATTAAGTGTTATAGGCTTCTATCGGCACATTTCCTGCTTCGCTATCTTTGAACAAATTTATAAACAGCGGTATATGAATGTTAACAAGGAAGTCGCTACCTTTCCCCAATGTAAAAATGGACCAGCTGAAACAATCAGAACTCCCTCTCTACTTCGCTAATCCTTCCACAGGATCGGACCCAGCAGCATCGTAGAGAAGGACCTTTCCAGTACCAGAACTCGTTTAAGGCAGAAGTTCGAATGACGCTTCTTTCACATCGCGAGAACTCGATCCGATATAAACCTTGAACTCCCCCGGTTCGGCCTCATATTTTCGATCCGAATTCCAAAAAGCCAAATCCGCTTCGGCGATGGTGAAGCGGATTTCTTGTGCTTCGCCTGCGGCTAATATCACCTTTTGGAACCCCTTAAGCTCCTTCACTGGACGGACCACACTGCCATGAAGGTCCTGAATGTACAACTGGACGGTCTCCTCTCCCTGTATCATACCTGTATTGGTAATCGTCACGTTGGCAGTAATTGTCTCTGAAGCATTCATCTGCGATTGGGATAACCAAATTGCCGAATACTCGAACGTCGTATAGCTTAGCCCGTAACCAAAAGGATACAGGGGATCATTAGAACCATCTATATACTTGGAAAAGAACTTTAAATGCTTATTGCTTTCCGTTACAGGCCTCCCAGTGCTAAAGTGATTGTAGTATACTGGTACTTGTCCGGCATGAGCGGGGAAACTCATCGTTAGTTTGCCAGACGGATTATAATTGCCAAAGAGCACATCTGCTATGGCATGCCCGGCTTGAGATCCAAGGAACCATGTCTCCACGATGGCGTCCATATGATGCTCAAACCAATCCAGCACAAGAGGACGTCCATTTGTTAGAACCAATACGGTCGGTTTGCCTGCCTTAACAACTGCCTCCGCTAGTTCTTGTTGAGCCTTCGGCAGCGTAATATCCATGCGGGATGCAGCCTCGCCAGACATTTCACTGTTCTCACCAAGGGCAAGAATAACGATGTCGGCTTGTTCCGCCGCAGAAGCTGCCCGCTCCAGTCCTCCTACAATCGCTTCCTCAACCTTGCATCCTTCTTCGAGCAAAAGATCTACCGCCGGTACTCCCTGTTCTTCAATCCCTTGCCAGAGCGTAATGGTTTCATTCGCATATCGGGACCACTGCCACGGTCCCAGCAGATCCTTGCTATCACCGAATGGACCAATTACAGCTATCTTTCGTTCCTTGCTTGTAATCGGGAGCAAGCCGTTATTTTTCAACAAAACGATGGATTTCTGCGCCAGACTCCGACTCGCTGTCAGATGACTCGGATGGAAGTGAGATTCCTTTTCTATTTCCGGGCGTACATAACGGAACGGGTCATCCATAATGCCGATCTTATACTTAAAAGTCAAAATCCGACGTACCGCTTGGTCCAATTGTTCTTCCGTAACGAGTCCCTGTTCGATCAATTCATGTAAATGATCATAAGAACGAGTCACCATCTCAATATCCAACGTTGCATCAAGAGCCTTTTTTGCTGCTTCTTTGCTATCCCTTGCGTACCCATGAGCGACGATTTCGTCAATGGAGCCGTAGTCGGAAATCAATATACCGTCAAAGCCCAGCTCTCCTCTCAGTACATCGTTAAGGAGGTAGCGGTTTCCTGCCACAGGAACCCCCTGGTACGTATTAAAGGCATTCATCACCGACCCGGCGCCCGATTCAATCCCCGCCTTGAAGGGCGGTAAGTAAACATTCCGCAAGGTACCTTCCGAAATATCTACCGTATTGTAATCTCTTCCTGCCTCGGCAGCTCCGTATGCAATAAAATGCTTTAAACAAGCAATGAGTGTATCAGGATCGTGTAAACTGTTACCTTGATAGCCTTCTACTTGAGCTTTGGCGATTAGACTTCCCAGATAAGGATCTTCGCCTGCGCCCTCTACGACGCGACCCCAACGCGGGTCTCTCGTAACATCGACCATCGGGCCATGGTTATATGTGATACCGCTGGCGGTAGCCTCTTTTGCGGCAATCGCACAAGCTTCCCTGATAGATTCCAAGTCCCAACTGCAGGACCAAGCAAGCGGCACGGGAAATACCGTCTGAAACCCATGTATAACGTCAAAATTAAATAGCAACGGAATACTATGCGGGGATTGCTCCACCGCTATTTTTTGGAGTTCGAACACTCTGCGACCCGTTACGGCCGACAGAACTGAACCAGCCCGGCCTTCTGCAACCAGTTTTTCCGGTGTGTCAGACGCAAGCTCTGATCCAAGCGAGAGGTTTGTAGACATACACTGACTCATTTGACCAATCTTATCAGTAATGGACATCTTGCTGAGAAGAGCTTCAACGGATAGGTAAATCTCTGTATCGTCGCGTTGCTTTACATCATGCTTCCGATAAGGAGCGATTTCGGAAATGAGCGTATCCGCGAGCGATGGGCCAGGCCCTTTCACACCTTTTACGAAGAATGCTTCCTGGAAGGGAATCTTGATCCTGCCCTGAAACTCTTCATCATTAAATGTCAGTTCAAATTCAAGCGTTTCATTTGGTACAAATGATGATACTCCCTTGGCCTGAAGCATGTTGCCTTCTACAGTCAACGCAGTGATTTCGATTGGAAACGGAAACGGTTCCAGAACAACTGATAATACATAAGTTTCTTTCTTTTCAATGATAAATTGCATTTTAATCGTGGATTGAGGCGTTTGGTGCAGAAAACTCCAAGTACCAATCATGCTGTCAACTCCTCTACAAATTTTCAAATCTACCTTTCACCACACCGATAACCAAACCTTTAGGCCGCAGATCCCACAACGACTTTCCGTTATTCATATGACGACTTTTGTGTTCGAAGGTTTGGGCTTAAGAACAACTTCTACAGAATGGGTCCGATCATCCTGAAAGAGAGGCAGCAGATTTCCATTGATAAGGCTTCCATCCACCTGTATCTCGGGTTGTCCTTCAGACAACCGTGATGGGTTCCGGATGGTAATATCATAACGTGTGCCACGGAACTCCCTAAATACCTGGGCTTCCTCCCAATCTGCCGGGAAGCAAGGGTCAATCCGGAGACCATCATAATCCCGCTTGATCCCCATAATTCCCTCCAAGAGGGACATGAGTCCCCATGCCGAGGTTCCGGTTGTCCATGATTGGTAGGACTTCCCATAATATTTGGGGTGAATTGAATAACAATTAGTGAAGACATACGGCTCCGCTCCAGATTGTGTGGATGGATTCGCTTCGCTGTCTGGAATGATCTTCAGCAATGTACGTAGGGCTTCTACTCCCCTGCCTGCCTTGCAATCCGCCATAATTTTGAAACCGGTTGCGTGGCAGTAAACTCCGCCGTTCTCGAATAGCCCGGGAAGCATGCCGGCCATTCTGCCTACATGGGGAGAATATTCCGTATAGGGAGGCATATTGATCGGGAAACCAAAATCATGCTCCATGCTGTCCATGGAATCCAGCACCTTGGGCAGCTTCTCTTCATCCGGAATATCAGCTAGTACGGCCCACGATTGTGCGTTAATATAGATTGTGCTCCCCTTGCTGTCTTTGGAGCCGATATTCTCTTCTTTGCTAAGAGCGCGCATATACCAGCTTCCGTCCCAAGCCATTTCGTTAATCGCATTGCGGAGGATATGGTACTGTTCATCCAAGTACCCAGCATAACCTGTGTCGCCCAATCGCCGGATCAACGCTGACAACTCTTTCAGGGCATAACAAAACTGCTGGGATAGCATGACAGATTCCGCATCCGGGTCCGTTGTAATATTCAAGGCATCGTTCCAATCCGCGAAGAAAATCCGCACCAGGCCATGTTTCCCTTTATCTTCAATCAACCGGTCGACTGCAGCCTTTACATGCTCCAGCATCGTTGCCGAGCCTTCATCCTGATATTCGATCTCCATATCCAGAAGAGAATAATCTCCGGTTTCTTTAATCAACTCACACACCGCCCAGATAATCCAGAACGGCTGGTCTGAGTAACGGGTAGCATCATATGGATACCAAGTCAGCACAGCATGTCCTGCCTTAAACTGATGCCGCAAGCATTCTATAATTTCCTCCTTGGCCCTTTCCTGTCTGTAATTTAGAAGGGCTACGGCAATCTGAAGATTATCCCGAACCCCC
Source organism: Paenibacillus sp. FSL R10-2748 (assembly GCF_038005565.1). Lineage (NCBI taxonomy): Bacteria > Bacillati > Bacillota > Bacilli > Caryophanales > Paenibacillaceae > Paenibacillus > Paenibacillus sp. FSL R10-2748. The sequence continues at coordinate 128,015 of NZ_JBBOTK010000010.1, read as the reverse complement.
TTCTTGCCGACTATGCAGAAGTCAATCTGTTTTTTCACCCATTCGTTCATAAGCACGTTCAGCTTCTCATGAGGCGTAACAATATGGAGGCCAGCGTATTTGCACTTCTGGTGCTCCTTTGTTTCCAGTAGTGCTTGTTCGATACGGTCCCTGTTGCTGTATTGCTCCATCGTTTGAACCGCTTCTTCCAACGATTCACTGACGCCCAGCACATAATACAGCTCCTTCTCTTCACCAGCTGCCAGTACCAGCTTGTTCTGCAAGACCCCACCGAGGTTGACAAGCGTAGTTAAAGAATTCGTACAATCTCTCCCTTTCACTACAACGTCCGGCCGCTGGAACAACGGTGCTGGCATGGCATCCAACCTAGTGTATGACCCCAGATCTCCCAAAAACTCTCCCAGATTGCCATCAAAGGCGTGGACGGTTTCCGAGCAGGCGATATAACTGTTGTATCTGTTATGGGGCGCGAAGGGATGTTTGGACTGGCAGTAAATACCGTTCAGCCTCTCATCAAAGAAGGTTTCACAGCTCCTGTACATTTCGTAATACCGCGGGTAATTAAAGCCTTCAAGCTCAAAGCTCACGGTAGAGAATACGCTGATATTCTTAACTTTATCCGTATTATTCCTGACCTTGACTACCCATACCTCGTTATAGCCTTCATGCGGGACCAAAAGCTTCCAGGAAGCATGGACGCCGTTCTTTCGTGATTGGAGAATGGAATATCCAATATTGTGATCACATGAGAAATCCTCAACTTCTTCATTTAATGGGCCTTCCCCTATATTCCAGTACACATTGGCGTCATCATCGCGCAAGTACAGGTATTTGGCATCCTGATTATTGATCATACACATGTCTGCTTTTGAATTGATATAATAGCTTCGGCCATGCCCAATTTGGGAAACTTGTGTGCAATATCCTTGCTCGCTCCACAAATAATTGTACCAATGCCTCGGGGGCCGTGGCGTATTAATAATACAAGAGTTACCTTTATCAGAAAAATGATGAATTTTATCTACTTTCATTTTCTCACTCCTAGTAAACGGTTATGGAAATAGAGGAATTGCTAATTCAGTTTTCACAGTTCTGTAATCGTTACATTTGATGAAAATGCCTTTCGTTCAACAATAGTTTTTTCACCTATAATCTCAAAGGTACCTTTTAATCGAATATCTTGGGATGAGGCACCTATAAACACTTCCATGTTACCTGGCTCCACAACTTGATTCATATTCAAGTCATGAAATGCCAGTTGCTTCATGTTTACCTTGAAAGAAACCTTCTTTGTTTCGTTAATGTCCAAGCTAATCCGTGCAAATCCAACCAGTTGCTTCACAGGTCTTGCAACACTGCTCACCCGATCCCGGATATAAACCTGTACAACTTCATCCCCGGCAATCTGTCCCACATTGCTCAGCTTAAATAAGATATTCAATTCTCCGTCAACTTGAACCGAGCGGTCGTGTTCCAGGTCACCGTATTCAAATTGCGTATAACTTAATCCATGACCAAATGGATATAACGGTTTATTTTGGGTGGGGTCGATATATTCAGCCCATTCATTCATTTCAACATAGAGCGGTAGTCTGCTGTTATACATGGGAATCTGACCTGCTTCTTTGACAATAGTCACCGGCAGCTTTCCACTAGGGTTCTTCTGTCCGGTAAGGATATTCATAATGGCTTCGGCTCCAGACTGTGCAGGCAGCCACGAATAAAGGACTGCTTTACTGTATTCGCTTACCAATGGAGTAGGTAATGGACGGCCATCAACAATAATTGAAATCACCGGTTTATTCAACTTAAATACTTCTGCCATCATTTCCAGTTGAGAATTTTCAAGACCAATGTTGTGATTATCTTTGTTTTCACCGCAAGTCGCTTCAGGATCAATCATGCTTTCTTTACCACCTAATACGGCAATGACGATATCCGCCTGTTGCACCACAGCTTTTACCGCTTCAATCCCTCTGTCGATAGGTTTGGAGATATTGCAGCCTTTGGCGTGCAGCACATGTTCTTTCCCAAGCTCTTTCTCCAACACATCTTTTACCGATTTACAATCCGGGTAGAACATTTGAACAAATTCTTCATTCGTTTTATAGACTCTTTTCGAGGAATCTTCAGAAGCTAAATTCTGTCTGATCATATTCATAATGATTTCTCTTTGTTCTGGGGTGGGCTGGTCATCAAATTCAATTCCCATCGACTTTAATGACTCTTTATCGTCGGTTATTGCCCCTGTATAAAGCATTCTCAGGAAGCTGTCTTCTTCGGATTTGTCGAAATCGCTACTTCTTGTGCTGGCCGATCCTACCGATGAATAACCGCCAAAGAAGTTGGTTTTGGTGTCTGAGGCGGGGCCGATCAGTGCTACTTTCAGGCTCTTTTTGAGCGGCAGAATATTGTCCTCATTTTTTACCAATACCATCGATTTCTCCGCAATCTCCCGTGATAACTCCACATTCTCCGCTTTTTTAATTTCATAAAAAAAATCGCCATCATCATAAGGATTCTCAAATAGCCCTAACCTGAATTTGGTCTCAAGAACTCGTCTTACGGAATTGTCTATATAGGCCTCTTCCAGTTCGCCTGATTCAACCGCTTTTATTAAATGCTGGTAACATTGATTGCCGGGTTGTTCCACATCTAGTCCGGCTTTAAGTGCCAGAATGCCTGCCTCTTTATGATCTTCTGCCACTCTATACCGTAATGTTGCATGCGTGATACTGCCATAATCAGCCACAACCAAGCCATTAAATCCCAACTTGTCTCTCAGAATATCGGTAAGCAGCCACTTTGACGTAGACACAGCCTGGTCATTTAAAATCCCATAACTATTCATGATCGCTTTCACGTCCGCCTCATGTATAGCCGCTTCAAAGGGGAAGCAATAACTATCCAACAATCTTCGCTCGTCGACTTGCTGTTCTCCGCCGCCTCTTCCCCCTTCAGCATTACCATAACCGACAAAGTGCTTAGCGGCAGCCATGATCTCATGATCACCTTGGACGCCTTTGACGAACGCCACGCCCATTTGCGCAACTAAATAGGGGTCTTCTCCATAGGTTTCGCCGATTCTTCCGAATCTCGGATCCCGTCCCAAGTCGAACAGGGGGGAATGCACAGCCTTGAATCCATATGCCCTTAGTTGTTTTTTGACGACCTCACCCATTTTTTGTGCTAACGCCGGCTCCCAGGCAGAAGCAAGATTAAGAGACTGCGGAAAAGTAGTTGCGCCTGGGATCTGCGCCCCTGCTATCCCTTCACTATGAAACAGCGCAGGGATACCTAATCTGGTTTCTTCAACAAGAAACTTTTGTATGCCCTTTATTGTCTCCTTATCCTTCTTATTGTCACCCGTTAGGGAGTCGTTTAAATAACTGATGGTACCAATGCCATCTTTTAATTTACCATGTCTAGTATCATACACGGTTTCTCCACCATATGAATTTGCACAAGTTAACTGGGCCACTTTCTCCTGCAGTGTCATTCTTCCAATTAAATCTTCGACTCTCTCATGAATAAATTTACTGGCATCTTTGTAAATCATCATTCTTCCCCCCAAAAAATTAAAGTTTCCATCAACTGTGAAGATGTTTTAACTCAAGTTTACTCTGAGCCTGAAAGCCAGCTCTACTCCTTGAACGACGTTTCGTTATTCATTCCACGACTTTATGTGTACTGACAGCCTCGCAGGGTTAGGGAGCCTTAAGAAATAACCATGTACATACTTCTTTCTACTTATTGTAAAACTTTGCAGGACCAGCACTCTACGGGGGAAAGTTTTGATTTTCTTCGTTTTTTTAAGCGCTTACTTTTTGATTGACTTGGGAAGGCGGATCCATACAGTGGTTCCTTCACCAGGTAGGCTGGTAAAGGACAATCCGTACAACGACCCATAGTTCAGTTGAATCCGCTCTTGAATGTTCTTGATGCCAAACCCGCCCGTGGTTTTGCTAACAGGCCTGATTAACAAAGCCTCCACTACTGCTTCCACCATGCCGATGCCGTCATCGCTGATCTCCACGACCAGATCGCCCTTCTCCTCCATAGCGGATACCTGGATTATGCCCGTCTCCGAATCTTTCTCTAAAATGCCGTGCAGAATCGCATTCTCGATTAAGGGCTGCAGCATGATTTTGGGCACCTCACAGCCCAGCAGCAGCGGTGAAACCTTCAAGCTCAGTGTAATCGCACTATTAAATCGCATGTTTTGGATCGACACATAGGATTCAATATGCCGCAGTTCACTCTCCAAAGTGACGGTCTCACTGCCGTTCGACAGGCTCAAACGATAGAACAAAGCCAGCCGGTCTACTACTTTGGATATCTCCTCATTACCGGATTCAATAGCCATAACATTGATTAGATCCAGGGTATTGTAAAGAAAATGCGGGTTAATCTGTGCCTGCAGTGCCTTCAACTCCTTGTTCTTCACTTCGCGCCCGAGCGTGTAGGTCTCCTCCATCAACCGCGATACATTCTCCACCATCATATTAAAATTAGTTGTTAGCTCTCCGATCTCATCTTGGTTGGCTGGAAGCGGTGACATGCGTAAATTGCCGTCCTTGACCTTGCGCACATGCCGAATGAGCTGCCGGAGACGTTTGGTTGCCGAACCAGCAATAACGAAGGACAGAATAAAGGTAAGGGGAATAATGAATAAAAAAATTAAGATCAGCCGATTGCGCATCCGGTTGCTGGATTCCAGTATGTCCGAGTAGGGCACAATCATCGCTATACTCATATCCGTCTCAGGGATTGCCTCCAGTCCAAGCAGGATTTGCTGCCCATTGAACTCTATAGTGTCGATTTCCCCATCGGCCGGAACCAGAGACAGCATATCCTTAAATTCCTTGGAGGTATACAGAAATTCACCAGAGGTGCTTAGAACATCACCGCGGTTATTGAATAAGACTACGGAGGTAGACGGAGTGGCAACAGCATGTTCCAACACGGAACGAACTGTGCTTTGCGAGATCCGGGCACGCACAAGGCCATCACTCACCTGTATATTGTGCGCATTTGGAATGACTCGCAGGACGGATACTTCATCGCTGCCCTCTTCCTGTTCAATAGCGGAGGAAGGCAGCCAGGTGAAGACGGAATGGGAAGCGATAAAGTTCTTGAACCAGAGGCTGTTCTCCAATTTGTCCATGTTCAAATAGTCGGGACTTTCTGTGGCTGAAGCAAGCCCCTGCTTCATATAGAGCTGGACAGTTTCAATATCCGAATTGTAGCGGGATTTCGCCAGTATCCGGTCGAGCCTTCTGGCATCCGTTCCCCAGAGATTGATATCCTCATACCGTCTCGGATCTTCGGCTACCAGAGTCTGAACGGTATCATTGAAGGCAATGAAGTTCAACACTTCATTAACTGTCTCTGCACGGTAATGCAGGTAGGATTTAGTTTCCTCCAACATTTTGTGGGCCGAAGTCAACGCTTGCTTCTCCATTTCATTCGCGGTTAACAACAGATGCAGGAAGAGCAGCAGGGCCAACGGGATAATGATCACCAGCATATAGGAAGCGAACAGCTTATGCCGGATGCTAAAATCAGCGAACGCTCTCCTGGACTTCAGTTTCATTTGGCCATCCTCTCCCGGTACTCCGAAGGCGTGCAGCCTGCGCATTTTTTGAAAAAGGTGGTAAAGTAATTGGCATCGGTGAAGCCGGTCCGTTCTGCAACCTCATACAACTTCAATTCCTTGTCCAGAAGTAGTTCCTTGGCCTTTTCCACTCGCAGCGAGGAGATATATTCCTTGACGGTGCCCCCTCTCTGCTTCTTGAACAGGGAGCAGAGATAAGTTTCGCTCAAGTCCACATGATCAGCAATATCTCGAATTGTGAAACCCCTTTCATGAAAGTACTTGTGAATATAATGCAGAATCTCTCTCATTTTAGCCGAGCTACCTTCCCCTTCCGGCGGTACCAGGAACAAGTCCAGGAAGGAGAGGATGTATTTTTCCATGCTTGCCAGGTCGGGAACACGGTCAATCTCCTTCCAGATATACCGCCGCTCCATGTCCTCATCCGTATCCGTAAACCCCATTTGCACAGCTGTATCGAGAATGACCAGCAAGAGTTGGAAATAGGAATCCTTGAGCCGGACAATATTCAGATCACGTGCTGCCCTGGCCTGCTTGGTCCAATTCACAATAAGACTGCGGGCAGCTTCCAGTTCCCCCTGCTTCAGAAGTCCGCGCAGACTGCGTACCATGTTCCAGTCGGTAGCAAGTGATCGGTTGCCACCAAGTGCATTGGCAAAGATTAGCCGATCACCCTCGCTGTAATAATGCAGACTGCACACATCGAGAGCAGTTCTGTATGCATTCGGAATTTGCAACTGTTCTTTTACCGACTCTCCGACCCCCATACAGAAACGGATATTGCTGCCTATGATCCCGGCCGCTTCGGCGTAGAGATCCTCCAATACCTTACGTTGTTCCCGGTAGCTGCAGCCGAAAACCCCCGGCAGAATAAAGATTAAAAAATTCCGTGAATCGAAACCGCAGATGCCTTGCAGCGAAGCCAGCTTGTTATTCATATTCAGCTCCCGCAACACTGCCTCTTGGACTAGCCTCGGATCTTTGGGATATTGCGGTGGCTGCCAGTACATGCACGATGCAAGCACAGTATACGGTCCTTCCAGAGGCAAAAGAAAGGTTTCTCTACTCTCCAAAGCCTTCGACACATGGAGCGAATCAGGAACTGAAATAAGTTTGCGGACCATCTCCTGTCTCAGATAAGGCAGACCTTCATCATAGGCCTCCTGCAGTTGGCACTCCTCCATTCGTTTTTGCTTATCCTTTTTTCTGGACTCCACTGCCTCTCGAACTGCCTCCCTCACCTTATCTAGATTGATCGGCTTTTCAATAAAGTCGAGAGCATTCAGCCGGATCGCTGACATTAGATATTCCTTGTCCGAGAATCCGCTCAGGAACAATAGCTTGCATGAAACATCAATCTTACGAAGCTGTTGCGCGAATTCTATACCATCCATCTTCGGCATCCGGATATCACAGAGCACGATGTCGGGACGAAAGCTCTGGAACCTCTCCAGAGCAATCATGCCATTGCGGGCCGTTTCCAACTCATTAATACCCAACTCCCCCCAGGCAATATGCTTGCACAGCATTTCCCTGGTTCTCTCTTCATCCTCTACGATCAGCAGCCTCATGATGTGCTCACTTCCCCTACGACGTTTTCATTCATTATATATCAACAACGCTGCTCCCATCCCCTTCATTCCTTCACTCCGTCTTCTTCTATGGATTCATCATTGCCTAGGTTCTCATTATGACTCCGACATCGTTATCAATAGCTTAGCAGAGATTCAAATTGTTCAACGGTATTGATACATTTCCACACAAAAGGCGGATGGATTGCTGCCGACTGCTAATCTATAAGAGGCTTCGTCCCCATTCAGAACACGCCCCCGGATCCATTTGTCTTTAACGAACGTTCCTTCCTCGATGCTAATGTAGTCCACTTTGGAAGTGTCGCCGCGCTTAGGCAGAAATTCAAATGAACATCCAATGCCGACTAAAATAAATTCGTTATCCGACGCTTCGATTACGAGGCCGCCTGACACCGGTTTCCCTTCCTGTCTGCGCTGATAGTTTACTTTCAAATCATATTTGGTGAAAGACAATATACAGCCGGGCTCATGATTTTGAATAAATCCCGTCATTTTTCCTGTACCGCGGTACTTCTGAATGATCGCCTGCATATTGCCGAGAAGCTCGTAGCTGCGTGCGAGGTAGGGGCCGGTTCCATTTGAAACAAAGGCAGAAAAGTCGATATTCAGAGCTAAACCCAATTCGATATTTGCGTTGTCTTTTGAAGGAGGGGCAAAGATGCTTTCAATGCCAAAAGGAGAAAAACACAAGGCATTATGTTTTCCAATCGCATAAAATACGTTTGTCACTGAAGCGACGTCTCTTCTAGTTTCGGGAATAAACAAGGGGTTGTCGTTCCTGGCCGTATACTCCTCACAAACCTCGGCAAAATTGGGAACATAAATATCCGGCGCATAAAGACAGATGGTCGGAGCCGTCACTTTCCAAATCTGCATGACCTTTGCTATCGGCCCCCCGCTAGGAAAAGATCCGGGCTTCCATGGGAATTGCTCAAGCCATGCATTCACGAACATAGGAAGAGCGTACTCATCAGAACCACTGCTAGCGATTCGTTCGATGGCCCGAGCGTAATGAAAAGCCATAAAGTATTCTTCCGCATCATCCGCAAACGCCTCCTTCCATGAACCTACCTTGCCAAAAATCGCAGCCAATTCATCGGGTATCGAGTCGTTGAATTGCTCGTTCGCATGATCGGAGTAATCACGGTCGCTGCCCAAGAATCCGATTTCATTCTCAACTTGCACCATGATAACGGTATGGCGATCTCCATCCACTTTCTTCAGATGAGCCATGAAATATCTGAACGCAGCCGCATCAGCTTCAACGGCTTTCTCACATAATGGCGATATCGTATCGGAAGATTCTTTATTCTGATATACCGCCCGAAAGTAGGTCTCGTAGTCCCTTTTAACCCAGCTTGGAACATATGAGGATTTTCCGTTCTTCCATAACCCGAACCATAAGAATACCAGTCGCAGGTTTTCTTCCTGGGCTTGTTCAATAATTCCATCAACAAGATGAAAGTCAAACTCCCCCTGCATCGGTTCGATCAGTTCCCAATAGACCGGTACGATTACTGTATTTAAGTGTAATTCTCTAAGTTGAGGCCAAACCTTATGCTTCATATAGTTCAAGTCAGAGGCACTGGAGTTATGGATCTCCCCTGCCAGTGCAATAAATGGATTTCCATCGACATACAAATTGAATATCCCATTTTCCTTCTTTAACTGAGGCATTAAGCTAATATTACTCATCATCTCTCACTCTCCATTGATATTTATTACAAGCGATTCTCTCAGTTCGTCGTATACTAACATCTGCCAAAAGAAGCGCAGCTTGCCTGCTGCGCTCTTCAAAAAGTACCATGACCGGTAACTCATTCATTTCCCTATTCGACGGTGATCAAATGTTATTTCTTCTTTGCCAGAAATTCTTCAGCCTGGGTCTGCACCTCTGCTTTGACCTTATCCAGACCAGCACTGTTCAGATTTTTGGCCAGTTCGTCAAATGCTTTGTCTACATCCTTGACTGCGCCGATATAGATTGGATTGGCATATTGTGTCGAAGCATTGGCCAAGTTTGCAATCTGCGTCTTGACATTCTCCGAGTTGAAGGAAAAGCCTTTTAATGCGAAGTCTGAGGTATTATATTCGTCCTGTTTCTTCCAAAAGTCAATATAAGTCTGTGGCCAAGTACTCATCGGCTTAAACAAAGCCTTATTTACGAACCAGAAGCCCGCAGCATCCGGAGGATAGGTATTTGTATCGGCTGTTATCCCTTCCGACAGCCCGATTTTATCGTCTGGTGTGATGACGTAGTTCTTGCCTTCGATCCCGAAATAAGTCAAATACACATAAGAAGGATCTTCCATAATAAGGTCGAACGCCTGCATCACACGTTCCGGATTTTTGGAATTGGCCGCAATGGAAATTCCAGCTCCTATATAATTTCCAATTGGGACCTTACCATTTGGCATCAAGGACGGAATGATATAGGTTTCAATTCCTTTCGCTTGAGCAGCTTCTAGGGTGGATGCAATATCTATGCTGTTGCCAAACGCTACCGCAGATTTGCCTTCCACAAAATTATCCTTGGAGCGGATCTTATTTGAATATGGATTTTTGTTAACATAACCTTTGTCATACCAGTCCTTCATGATGCCGGCAGCATATCTTTGTGCGCTTAGGTAAGGCTCCTCTACCATGCTGTAGATTTTCCCAGTCGGATCTGTAAAATCGTAAGCTACTCCTTGAGCCAAAGGACCGCCTCCGAAAGGACCGCCTGTATAGCCAATTTTATCACGCATCAGCTGTTGATACGGTGTCGGAAGATCAACCTGAGAGTCCAGGTTTAGGCCGATCATATTCGGATGGTTTTTCTTAACAGCTTCCAGATAAGGACCAATTTCAGAGAGGCTCTTCACCTCGGTAAGGCCTGCTTCCGCCATAATATCCTTGCGTAGTACAGCCACAAAGACATTGCTGTCCGGAGTGGTTTTTGGAATCATAAAGATTTTACCGTTAATCTTGGCCTCTTCCCAAGCTGTAGGATCAATAGCAGCCGATTTCTTCGGCATATATTTGGCTATATCCTCAGGCTTAAGTTCATAAAAGGCTCCTTTATTCGCTTGTTCGACATAATAATTCCAATCTGCCGAAAAGATAAAATCCACATCTTCGCCTGAGGCCAACAACAATGGATACTTCGACTGCACATCCCCCCAGCCGATGTAATTCAGATCAATGGTGGCATTGATGTCTTTTTTCAGCTTTTCATTGAGCTTCGCGAGCACATCCGGCATACCCTTCGGTGCTTCACCAAGCAGGTAACCCTTCAGCACAACCTCCTCTTTCTGATTCGGTTCTGGCCTTGTGGCGGCATCGTTGCTACTCGAGCAGGCAGACAGCAGCATCGTCAGTGACAGCAACGTTGTCAGGATCAACATAACTTTTTTCTTTACTTTTCTCACTCTTATTCCCCCTCTGAAAATCGCAATTATATATAAATCCCCATTTATGCAGGATTCACAAACGTATTGCCTCTGCATCCGCACAGTAGGGTTTACCCTTTTACGGCGCCAATTGTAATACCTTTTACGAAATACTGCTGAAGGAACGGAAACAGAATCACAATTGGTCCTGTAGCAATCACTGTCATAGCAAGCTTGAACGTTTCTTTAGGCGTGTCAAGAGCCGACATATGTTGGGCCATAGCCGCAGACATGTTCATTGAAGACAACATTTTATAGAGTAAATATTGCAATGGCACGTATTGCTCCTTGTCAGTGAACATCATCGGGGTCCACCAGTCATTCCAGTAGGCCAGAATGGTGAACAAACCAATAGAAGCGAGTGCGGGCTTGCAGAGCGGCAACACCATCTGCCAAAAAATCCGAAAGTCTCCCGCCCCGTCAATTTTGGCCGATTCCACTAGCGGCTCTGGCACAGAGCCCTGTATGAAGCTGCGCAGAATCAGCACATACATAACATTGAACATGGGGAGCAAAATTAGTACTGCAAGAGTGTTCTTCAGATGCAAATAACTGGTGATCCAGATGAAATAAGGGGCCAATCCACCGTTAAACAATGTGGTGAAGAACAGAAAAAACGCTAGTTTATTCCGGTACTTTACTTCCTTACGGTACATTACATAGGCCGCCATCGTGGAGAACAGCAGCGAAAGCACCGTTCCAACCACCGCCACGATCAGCGAGACGCGGTAAGCAGAAAGAATCTCACCGGGATTGCGGAAGATGTAGGCATAGGCATCCAACGAAAAGCCGCGTGGCAGAAAGGAATAACCCTTGGCTAAAACCTGCCCTTCTTCCGAAATAGAGCCGGAGATTAGAACGATAAAAGGCATCAAACATAGAACTGCGATAAGCGAGACAACAATGTATGAGAAGGCCTTAAAGACGGGCGCCGAATTCAATTTGTTTTTTGTCATAAAGATTCCTCCTTTCTTATGGTCAAGTTAGAACAGTGCGTTATCCTTGTCATAGCGGCGGACAAGGTAGTTAGCGAACAGGATAATAATCAGTGTGAGTACCGATTGATAGAGCCCCACCGAAGAAGCCATGCCAAAATCCTGCGTGCCCATCAGCGAGCGGAACACCAATGTATCAACAATATCTGTGGAATTCATCAGCGCGCCGTTGTTGCCGATCAGTTGGTAGAACATATCGAACTCGCCGCGCATAATCCTTCCTAGCCCCAACAGAATCAGCACTACCACTGTAGGCTTGAGCAAAGGAAGCGTGATTTTCATGATTTTTTGAAAACGGCTAGCGCCGTCAATTGTTGCTGCTTCATAAATCTCCTGATCAATCCCTACAATTGCCGCTAGATATAGGACACTGCCAAAGCCAACCCACTTCCACACGTATAGCAGCGGGAGCAGAAGATACCAATAGCCGCCAGACGAATAGATGTCTATAGCTTCAAACCCGATATTCCTCAGGAAAACGTTTACAATTCCGAATTCATAATTCAGAAAATTATACACAAATGCGGACACTGTAACCCAGGAAATAAAATAAGGCAGAAACATAAAAGTTTGGGTAGCCTTTTTGAAAAATTTGTTGTATGTCTCCGAGATCAGCACCGCGGCTAAAATTGAGAAGAACGTATAAAATCCCAGAAACATCAGATTGTACATGATGGTATTCTTGGTCACAAGCCATGCCTTGCCGGATTGAAAAAAATATTCGAAATTCTCCAGTCCGTTCCATGGACTCATGAAGATGCCATCCCTATAGTTGAATTCCTTAAAAGCCATAATGATGCCTGTCATCGGTATATAGGCAAAGATGATAAAAAAAACAGCAATCGGGATGAACATCGCATATAGCACCCAGTTTTTCCTTAGCTCCTGTAGTGGGGACAACCATTTAACCTTTTTGGGGGTCCGCACCGCAACCTCCTCTATTTTCGAACTCATAAGCAGCCTCCTTCAGTATGTTTCTCTGTGTCCTCCTTTATTGTAGTAGGCTTCAAAGCCAGCACCTACGGGGAAAAGTTTCGATTTCCTTTGAGATCTTATGTTAGCGCTTACTTTCCCCTTAACTTTGGAATATGTACTCACACAGTGGTTCCCTTACCAGGAAGGCCGGTAAAAGATAATCCATACAGTGGCCCAAAGTTCAACTGAATCAGCTCTTGAATGTTCCAGATGCCGAAGCTTCTAGGCGACTCGGCTCTTGCCCCGGTTGGACACTAATAAGCTGGTTGTGTCTAGCTTGACTGGCCACGCTAATAATAAGAAAGCCGATGGTTCACCACCGGCTTCGATTCCTCCTATTTTAAATCCGTGCACTATAACGGTCTACTACATCTCGCAACGCTCACGAAATAATCGGTAAAATTGCCTTTTGCTGCATTGAACTTTTTACCTCTAGCCTTATTTCCTTTCCAGCAGGAAATGGACAGCAGGGATTGTTCCGTCCAGAACGAAGGTCACGCCGTCATGAGCAGGAGCGCATTCGATGCTGGCGATTGGCGTGCCCACCGTGTCCAGAGCAGTAAGCGTTGCGGACTTGCAGCGCACGAACAAGGTTCCTTCCGGGGTGTCCGCGTACAGCTTCCCCTGAAAATCGACAGTCGTAAATAAGCCTTCCGTGGTAAAGATGGTTTCGTCCATGCCGGTGTGGCCGAGGACCATCAAAAGGTAGGTTTCTGAGCATTCTACGGAAGTGCCTTTTACAGGCAGCAATGCCGCTGAGATGCGATGGTTGATAAGAGAAAGGGAAATATCCTTTGTCAACGCGATGCCGTTCGAAGGATCGCCGCTGAAGTAAGGACAGCCTTCGGTGCGGATGCGGAAGGTGCCTGCCTTCGGATCAAAGGCCAATTCACCGGTATCGGAGACGAGGGCACTGCCCACGAGTCCTCGGTCGTCGGGCAGAAGGCCCCACGCTTGAGCGCGACATCCAGGTTTGCGGCAAACGTAGTGTAATCGCCTTCGCCAGCCAAGGGAGCAATCTCATTGAAGACCAGGATCCTGTCGCCCAGCTTCGCTCCGGGCAGTTCTTCATCTGCCTTCGCGGCAAGACGCTCCAGCCGCCCTTCGCCGTTCGCGTGCCGCAGGGCGTCCCGATATGGAGACCAGGCGTAATATACGGCGCGTTTAGCCTGAGAAAGCTCGCCATTTTTTACAAATCCGGCGGTAACAGCAACGTCTGCGTCACCGGTATAGGCATCCCCTTGATCCAAGAATACGGCGCAGGCTTGTAATGTAAGGGAGATAGGCGTTCGGCATACTGAAAGCTGGCGGCAGGGTCTTCAGATCGTTCTGCGTGAAGACCAGATCCACCCGGTGCTCCGCCGGACGCACGAGGTCCCCGAGAAACAATGCGGCCATAAAACCGAACTGACAGATCAGGGATGGATCGTTGTAAGCATCAAATATGTTGGTAATCTCATCGGCAGGCTGGTCGTTCCAGCTTTCAGACGTATGATAGCAATAAACGATGAGACCATCCCAGTCGTTCAGACAGGCATAGGCTGCCATCGAAATGAACGCCGTGGAGTGGAACGGGTTAACACCATACTCGTTCCACTCGCTCAAGATAAAGGGGTTGCCCGCCACCACTGCCGTGCTGGCCATCGGAAGCATGTTAGTGCGAAGAAACAAGCTGTCCTTATGAACGGTCAATGGATTGGAAGTTACATTACATATTCCCGCATATCTGCCACTTTCGGCTTAGCCTCGTCGAAGGGAGGTATCGGATGGTTGAAGTAGGTATTGTTCTCCATCAAGTCGTCGTCAGCATGGGAATAAACATCCGCAGCGCCGTTTAATAGGTTGCTAGTCACAATGGGTACTTTCGCCCCCAGAGAGCGAACATGGTCAATCATTGTGCCATAATACCGACGGTTAATATAAATGCCGAATTCTGTGAAATCGGCATAGCGTGCGGGGCTCTCTATACCTGTCCATTCACCCATAGGGTTATTCTGAACCTGATAGAAATCTCCCTCCGGGAAAAGCACGGTGCCCTCCTCCGGATCTTCCTCTGTGCCTAGAGCACAGACGCCATTAAATGTCCAGGCATCGGACAGATTCTTCCTTGTATCATATTTGGCAAGCAGGTACCGGTTAAAGCGGCGTTGCAACTCCTGTCGGTACGGTACGATGCCCTTCGTATCCTTTATATCTTCCGTGCCCTTAAAGACCGAATCCTCATTATTGATCTGAATGGTTATAACCGCCGGATCGTCGATTAGGGCTAAGCCAGTGTAAGGATTCACGTGGCAGAGGAGCTTCGTTGCATATTCCTTCTGAAGTTGAATCAATCACTCACATGAAAGATTCTCAAACCTCATGGTTCAATCCTGTCTTGGATATAGCTCTTCAATTTAAATCTTACATCTATATGAGACTAAATATATTTCTTCTTAGTTAAGATCCTCACTCAGATTTATCGAGCGGATCTCTTTGGCAGGATTCCCCCCTCCTGATGCGACGATTACTTTATGGCCAATCGACACAGTTCTTCCGCATACCCAAACATTGTTGCCAATAGAAACAGGTGCTCCATTTTCAGGGTCTTTAATTCGTTCATATGGATCTATGGGGTGTGGTGCCGTATAGACATGAACGCCAGGACCCAACAAACAGTTATCCCTTATCCGCACCTCGCATACATCTAGGATAACTTCAAGATGTATGCTCTTGTCCACAACCGTTCGCCCCTACTAATGATTCTTATACAAGAAAAAACGGATAAAGGTAGTCGATCAAGTTGATCGGCTACCTTCTCGTTTGATGAATGGTTAACGTTTCCCGTATGAGATCAATCAATGGATACCCCCACAATAGTTACATTAACGCGGTCAATGCTTACTCCAGTGAAATTTTCAACAGCTTCCTTAACATTCGATTGAAGTACCTTACAGACTTCTGGCACTTTTAATCGGTGTTGAATGGTTATGCATAAGTGAATATCGAGTCCCGTAGCGGTTTCCTTTAACTCAATGCCATTTTGACTACTGTTTCCGCCGAAGCGACTAGTAATATTTTCAATAATTCCATTTGATGTACACGTGATCCCGGTAATAGCATTTGCTGATTTGAGAGTAATTTTAGAAATAATTTGTTTGGATATATTGATTTTCCCCATCGCATTTTCAATGAACATACATCATCCCCGCCTTCAATACTTGATTAGAGAAGTTTACTTCCCTGTGAATGATATATAATGTATCTTTTGAAACTAAATTGTATCATTGTTAAGCACTGTGCACTTACAATTTATGCTCTTTAAAACCATGATAAAAAGTATTCACAACCAACTCAGCTGCGGAATTTCTGGCAATATTCCCTTCGACTACTTGCTGCCAAGTAAGAAATAGAAGTGAGTACAGTACATTGACAATCCAGTTCTTGTCAATATTTTCACGAAAATACCCTTTCTGTTGCAGAAACCCAATTGCATGCAGTATAGGTTCTCTTAACTTCTCATCTTCTTCCTCGATTTCTTTGTTAGCATTGACGCTAGCATCATGGTTCAGAAAATAAATTTTATCACCGAGTGGAATCAAGGCCTCAATGAGCTCAGGAATATAGGTTTCGTAATTCTCTTCATCCAACCTGATATCTTTCGTAGTCTCTGCAACAACTTCTATAGCACGAAACCCTAAATAAATCATCAATTGTTCCCGGCTCTCAACATAACGATGCAAGGTTGCAATGCCGATTCCTGCAGATTCGGCAATCTCATGCATGGAAGCACTCGGCTTCTCAATCAAGCACTTAGTCGCTTCATCTAAAATAGTATTCAATCGTATTTGCTTAATTGACGTAAGTTCTTGCTTCTTCATATCGCACCTCTTGGTGAGCAAATGTTTTTTGCATTCAATAGTGGTTCACTTGAAAGTATAACAGGAATCACACCTCAAATTTATTGGTTTTTTTAATTGCTAGGATACTAACTTTAATCCAACTATACTAAAGATAATTCCGCCAACGAATGCTAATTTTTTAACATTCTTAGGCTCTTTGAAAACATACATACCTAACAGTACACTTCCTGAGGCACCAATACCTGTCCAGATCCCGTAGCCAATACTGATTGGAATTTCTCTTAAAGACAAAGAAAGAAAAATAAAACTTAACCCGAGAAACAAAGCGAAAGTTAATGTATGCTTCAGTTTAGTGAAACCTTCTGAAAATTTCAAAAATATGACCCCACCAACTTCAAATAAACCTGCTAGAACTAAAAAGAACCAACTCATATTCTATACACCTGCTTCTTCTTTTGGTTGATTAGATACTAACTTTAGACCTATAATACAAAAAATCAGCGTACACACTAACATTATTTTAAGTGCACTTACTTTATCTCCTAAAAAAATCATTCCAACAAGAGCGGTACCAAAAGAACCAAGTCCCGTAAAAACTGCATAGGCTGTAGATACAGGTAGGATTTTTATGGATTTCGCAAAAAAATAGAAGCTTCCAACCATTAGAATGACAGTAGGGATTACAATTTCTATTTTTGTAAACCCATCTGAAAATGCCAAACCTAAGGCCCAACCTATCTCTAAAATTCCTCCAACAATAAGAAACAACCATGCCATGAAAATCTCTCCTTAACTGTCATTATTAGAATCATCCCAATCCTGCTGTCACATCATACATAAATAACTTATAATAAAGTATTTATCTTTAAACGGCCTAGTTCATCCCGAAAAACGTAGACCGCTTGATTTCGTCAACTAATGTGGTTCATAAGCTCGGGGATTAGGGGATTACCTTTCTTTTTTACACCTTCATCATTCCTCTCAAAGCTAAAAATGAAATAAAACTTTATTTATTGATAGAATATTGTATCATTTGTGTGTATTGTAAACCAAAAAAAATTCAATTGCAACTTTTATTATTTTGGGACTATGTTCTTATCCAGCCTGCATCGCTAAAGTGCCTCATGTCACCCATATCATTAAGAAATGAACTCTTTATGAAGAAATTCTTGAGGATTGCACGTGGATCTCCGTGTTATTCATGAAGAGTACATTGTAAAAATTATTGAGAGTAGACAAATTGACAAACGTTTTGTTCATGCTATCCTTTTTCCGATCAAACCAAATAACCTCCACAGCTATGGAGGTATTGGCCAATTATGAAAACTCGGGGATTAATTATTCCAATAAACCTTGTATTCTGGATCAATGCCGGTTCCACTAAACATACCAATATCAAAACCATTACTAAAATCAAACCCTTTATTTACATCAAAGGTTTTTACGGTATCCTGAATAGCCTTTATACGATCTTTACGATTCGTTTCGAAATACGTCGGTATAATGATGTTTCTGTAACATCTTCGCTAAGTATAGCGCGTCTTCCAAGGCCACTGAGCTTCCATATCCAGTATTCGGGTTTATTGTGTGTGCGCATCTCCTATGACAACAACCCTTCCTTTCGACCAACTCGGAATAGGGTCAACACAGTATATTTGCTTAGAGATAATATTAAAAGAATTTTTGATGATCTCAGACACGGATTTATTCGAAGATGTGATATTGCAATATGCTGGGATTGCTTATGTAGGGGTCATTGAATGGTGGATTCGAAATGGAATGCCCTATCACCGCAAGTCATGGCTACGCAAGTTGGGTCCTTGTTAGAAAGGGTAGTTCTCGTCATCCTTATATCTGCAGCCTTTTGAGCGCGAATAGCTGTTCTGTCAAGAAAGAGGCAGTTTCCCTTTTCCATAAAGGTTACAGTATACAACGAAACACTAAAACAACAGCAGACGATCGGCTGCCGTTGTTTTAGTGTTTTTTTCATTTTTTATTAGAGTTTATTATATACACTTCCTCGGTTACGGGCTCTAACCAGTCTGTTTGTCCAATACTTTGCTGAACTACCCAAGCATTCGTAATATCTCAATCCTTTTCTTTATCAATTCATTTGATTACTTGTATTGGTGTGCCCAGCCCATTTCTTACCGCTTTTCACTTTTCTGATCTTTATTACTTAGAGAGAATACTTCCATATTATCAATTGTTTGCAACTCAACATTAGCTGTAAATTTTACGTCCTTCGGAATAATATATGGCTTTTCATTATTATTAATTGCAGCTTCCTTGAATTGTGTAGGCTCATTCTTTAATCCGCTTAAAGACATAGATATTTCTATTACCTTGCTTTGAATACTGCGTTTTTCAACTTGTGTCACATAAACAATAAATAACAAAATAATAGATATGATTATACTTAAAATTATTAAAGTAACTTTAAAAAGATTTTTTCTCAAGCCTACTAAATCCCTTTCTTTTTTAGAGTAATTATTAACAGACATCCTCCGCTTAACTTTGTTCCGTAGCACCTCCATATTCGCTTGGGCAAGGCGGCCTGATACAGCCAGCGATAGATTCGACAAAAACGGCTGATTCAAATCTTTTTATGCTGAAATAGTTGGAACCACTTTCAAAAAAAGCTATATTAGGATATATATATTATCCTTAGCATGAGAAAAAAAGGAGGAATATCCTAAATGGATGTACGAAGCTGTTTGCAACAAGGATGGAAGGTAGGCTTATGTATGTTGTTGTTGTGGATATGGATGATGGGGGCTGTAACAGCGGGTGAAGCCGGAGCACAACCGGTGTTCCCGGGAGCCGTGGGATACGGGACTGACACTTCAGCAGGCCGGGGCGGAAAAATAATCAAAGTGACCAACCTGAACAATGACGGGCAAGGCTCATTTCGTGCGGCATTAGAAACCAAGGGACCGCGGATTATTGTATTTGAAGTCGGCGGTGTCATAAATCTAGAAAAGGAGCGTCTTGAGCTAAGAGAACCCTACGTGACCATCGCAGGTCAAACGGCTCCCTCCCCTGGCATTACATTCATCCAGGGAGGTATGCAGATCAGAACGCATGATGTGTTGATGCAGCACGTCCGGTTTCGGATGGGCAACGGTGACAGCACTCAAGGCGCAGGCTTTGAACCAGATGTATCCACTTACGGAGCCTCCGCTTATAACATTGTCATTGACCATTGCTCCTTTTCTTGGGGAGTGGATGAGAACATGTCCTTCTCAGGTCCTCGTACCAGCGGAACCAAGGCGACTACCCACCGTGTAACACTCAGTAATAGTATTATCGCCGAAGGCCTGTATAATTCCGTTCATGAGAAGGGCCCCCATTCCATGGGCACGCTCGTTCATGATTACGTCCAGGACGTGGCAGTCATCGGAAACCTTTATGCCCATAACATGGAACGTAATCCGTGGTTCAAAGCATTCTCGACGGGCGTAATTGTTAACAATGTCATTTATAATCCAGGAAAATGGGCAATTCGACTCGGATTCGTGGAGAATGAATGGACGGATACGGGGATCAAACCGGAAGGCCCTAGAGTCAGTATCGTCGGGAATTACATGCGGCATGGAGTAGATACGATTAAAGGGTTAGGAATTGTCGGAACGAACAGTAAAAGCGGCTGGGCTTATCTCAAAGATAATCTTGCTTATGACCGTAATGGCAAGTCAGTCCCGCTGACTTTTGGCGGAATCAAGGAACTTGACAATCCACCTGTTTGGGTTGAAGGACTTGAAGCACTAGCTGCCTCAGAAGTAGTAAAGGAGGTCACTGAGCATGCAGGAGCAAGGCCGCAGGACCGGGATGCAACAGATCAACGAATTATCTCCGATTTTCTGACTGGTCGAGGAAAGATAATTGATAGTCAGGAAGATGTAGGGGGATACCCGGATGTTCCAGCGACCTACCGTGCTTTAAATGTACCTGACCACAGCATTGACGAATGGTTGTATCAATTTTCAATTGAGTTGGAGTAGTCTTTAATGCTCTTTAACAAGATCTAGTACAGTCCAGCATTCTGACTTGGGTACCTCCTAAGATTATAGGTATCTGATGTCCAATGAAAAGATCTGCTCAAACGTTTTTCGATTGCCCTCATTCGTATAAATTGCAATCAAGCCTGATCCTTCTTCGTTGAAAAGTCAGCTTGTACTGTTCTTATCCACCACCGCACTTCCCGAGAAGCTCGCTCCGTCCTCTCCAGGCAGAATTGTCGGTGGGAGTTCTCCCCAATACATGCGACCAAAGTCAGGCCGCGTATCATGGGGCGTATGCTGGTAGAACAGGTGGTACTCTCCCTCATGGTAAACCAAGCCGTTAGGATCGTTCATCCAATTTTTCTCAGGAGAATAATGAAATTGAGGCCTGTATGTCTCCCTATAATAACTGTTTGAGATCCCACCTTTTTTTGTTTCAGCCTTTCTGGATGAGCACCATGTGGATACGTCCATGCTCCTTTTTGATCCGGCAACTCCGACTACACTGGCCTTTGTTTCCCTTACCGCTAACGGCGAACGGGATTTCGTGTTCAATCGCGGAGCTGACCGTCAGCTGTCTCTGCAGGACATTGATAGAGAATGGACCCGGCAGGCTGGAGGAATTTATCACAATATCCAGAAGAGGAATTAAACATCATTACAGGGCTAGCTGAGTCAGCCTAAGGCATTTACCTCCAACGCGAAGCAGCAGGAGGAATTTGTGACACTTGCCAATCAAGTCGGCGCCATCGTGTGTACTAAAGTTGGAGCGATTGCTGCCTTGCCGTCGTTGGAAGAAGTTAATCGTTTCGTAGCGCAAGGTTGAATCAAGGAATGAAGCGTAAAAACAGCAAAAGGTGTCCCACTATCTCTAAGGTCGCTGGACACCTTTTTATGTAGAGGTCCGTCATTCATTGGAAAGATGCTACTGATCAGGGCACCTTCCAATGAATGACGGAAAGCTTGGTGAAAATTCAAACTTATTATTTATGATGCGCATCCCTGTTGCTCTCGATTAATAAAATGAAGCGAGAGCATCGCGTCCTTATAATTGATAGGTCGATGAAAATGACTGACTGAAGGTAAGAATATATATACATTGAGACCAAAGTATCCTTCTTTATAAGTTTGATCTTTTGTGTCGATAACTAATTTATTGTTCAAATAAACCTTAGTGATATTGCCTTGCGCTTCTACTTTGAGATGATAATCTGTATTTGGCTGTAAATCCAGTTTTCCATCATTGTTATATGTCGCAATTTCATATCCGGTCCCATCAACCAATTTAATTAATTTTACAACATTATTTTATGTGTCTCTATTAAAGCAACTTCAAGAGTATTTCCTCGATCTCGGCAGGATTAGTTGCATTTTGAAAACGTTTAACGAATTTTTCTTCTTGAAACAAACTTGTTAAGTTCTTTAAAAATGAGATGTGCATCTTAGGATTTTTTACTACAAGTACCATCACAATTTCTGCGTTGACAGTTACATCAGATCCCCCCATATCCTCGAACTCTATGCTATTATCTAAAACTGCAACGGCAATAGCAGTTTCGTTAACGAATTCTTTATTTGTATGTGGAATTGCTATACCAATTGTCCCCATGTTGATTCCGGTCGGATATTCGATTTCACGTTGAAGCAAAGATTCTGTATATCCTTTTTTGGCATAATTTTTCTCTTCTATCTTTTTTCCAAAGCTTTTGATAAGCTCTTCCCTCGAATCGTAACGTGCGTGCAGTTGAATTAAATCCTGATCAAACACGAGTCCATTTATCGTTTTTGCGCTCATAATAATTACTCCCTTTTATAAAAATCGGAAAACATAGATATCTTTTTAATAATCCGTACCATATTTTTTGATGATACTATGGATATCCATTGCACTTTGGGCTTGAATGATAGCTTCACAATCATCTTTACTTTCAACAAGTTTCATTAACTGAACCAATGCCCTTAAGTGCTGTTGTTTATCGACAGCGGCTATGATAATAACGATGTTTATCGGCCTATTTCTTGCAAATTCAACGCCTTGCTCTAAACGGAGCAAGCTCATAGCTACTTCGTTTACCCCACTTTCAGGACTATCATGAGGAATTGCCACATTTGGGCTAATAATGATATACGGATCTTCCACATCGTAATGTTGGATCATAGCTTCTACATAAGAAGGTTGGATACTCCCTTGAAGCAGCAGCGGTAGCGCCCCTAATCGTATAGCCTCTTCCCAAGATGATACTGAAGGAAGCAATGTAATATTCTCCGGCGTTATCAGGTCATGCAAATTTGTCTTTTGTAATTCGGGTTGTGATTTGAAAGACAACGAGTGATGGCTTGTAAAGTAGTGTTGTAATTCCTTTGCAAGAAGTTGCCTGTTCTGAACGGTTGCATATTTCTCAACGATCTCCAGAATATTTTTCAAACTTAATTCAGATGGAGTGAATCCATGCAATAATTCCATCACTTGTTTTCGTAGAGAGATCTTTTCTTCCTTTTGTAATATTGGCTTGACTATAAATAGTCGTTTGTTCGTTTGCAGATATACGGAAGAAAAAACAATGTCATATTCCAAATCATACATCTTGAATTCTCTCACAGATAAGGAATCCAAAAAAATGAATTCAGGAAATAAATCATTCAAAGTAATTAGTAAAAGCTTAGAAACGGATACTCCGTTAGCGCAAACCACTACTGCTTTTGTTTTACTCAGAATGCTGTCTCCTTGCTTTGTTAACCAACCGCCTATCAGCATCGTTAAATAAGTGCATTCACTATCTGGAATATCACAGCCAATGTAATCAGCTAAAGGTTTTGCTGACTTTTTTACAAGGTGGTGCAGTTCTATGAATTCACTATTAATTGTTTCTTGTAGTGGATTAGTAATAGTAAGTTTGTATTTAATGCGATAATATGCAGGTTTTATATGCAGCATGATCATATGCAACAACTG
The DNA here is from genome assembly GCF_038005565.1 of Paenibacillus sp. FSL R10-2748. Classification (NCBI taxonomy): domain Bacteria; kingdom Bacillati; phylum Bacillota; class Bacilli; order Caryophanales; family Paenibacillaceae; genus Paenibacillus; species Paenibacillus sp. FSL R10-2748. The sequence goes on along the minus strand of NZ_JBBOTK010000010.1, from coordinate 104,606 downwards.
CTTTTTGTCTTGTAAGAGGATGCAGGACATTTTCTCGAATCGCTCCAGCATCTTTTTCAATGCCTGATTTAAATCTGATACAATGTCTTCCCCAAGGAGCTCAGATGAGGAAACATTCGTCGTAAGAATTTGCAGCGTTATGAATAATCTTTCCTCGGTCGGGATATGCACCAAATCCGATAGTAGTTCTTGAACCGCTTGGTACTCCTTGGTATCCGATAATTCTTCATAGCTAATATGAAAGGAATTTATTGTTTTCCCAAGTTTGATTCTTCGCAGCAAGATCAGTAGGATATGCGGCAAAGTCTTCATCTTATCATCTGTAAATTTCAAGCTCAGATGGCTTTCAATCTTTTCAAGACGTTCATGAATCTGTTGCACTTCTTTTTCAGTGATCTCTGCTAACTGTTGAACCCATTTTTCCCCATTGTACATGTGATGAATTTTGTTAACGACATCAATCAATAACTTTCTTTTTTGAAATTCAACACCCTCAATTGAGTAACCAGATAACCGGGAATAACGGATACTAAGATCATAAGGTTCGACTAATTCTTGTGCTGCTTTTAGATCATTTAGTATGGTATTCTTGCTTACGTAAATGGAACTGGTAAAATGAAATAAAGATAATTCTTCACTACGACTCAGTAGGATCAGAATAATAAGTTCTACTCGCTCTGCTTCAGAAAAAATATATTTTTTTGTCGAAGGCTTGTTTACTTCATTAGGCACAGCAGAGAAGAGAGTAGCATCAACAATAAAAACACCCTGTTTATTCCGTTCAATTTTTGGTAGGCGTTGGCCCTCTAACCAGTCATTGATTTTTTCAAGGCTGTAACTGATTTGCCTGCGGCTTAAACCATACTTATGTTCCAAGTTCTTACTCTTCACACTTGGATTTGATAACAATTCTTGCAGCAAGCTGCTGCTTCTATCATCAAGCTGCATGGCTCTCTCTCCTCCTTCCTTGTTAATAATAATATTGACAGCTCCAGAGGATTATATAAGAGGCTTCAAGTTTAGGTCGTATTCAAATTACTCAATTTAATCTTTGGTCTTGGAGGCGCTCTGTGAAGAATCGAAATTTTGTTCTGCCTCAAATCAAACGTTTATTCCAAATTAGCATGTCTTAATTTCATGTCATCATAGGTTTCATTAAAATTAGCTACCCATTCCAAAACAATCGCATCATACAAGAGAAGACTTAATTGCTCAAATGCCGATCCCATTGGTTGAATAGAAGATTCCATTAAATCAGTATCCGTTTCTTTATTGTCAACATTAATTAAAAGCATGTAATCAGCTAGTTTCCCCAAAGTCGACTGCGAATTCGTTGTATTAAGAATTACCTTTGCTCCTGATTGCTTTGCTTTTTTTGCATTTACTATTAGACCAGCGGTTTCTCCTGAACCAGAACCAATAAATAAAATATCCTCTGCTTGAATGCTTGGAGTAGTAATATCACCAACAATATAAACCGTTTTACCTAAGTGCAACAGTCGATTAGCGAAAGCACGGATCGCTAAACCTGATCTCCCTGAACCAGCAAGGAAAATCCGCTTTGTATTATACAAGACTTGTAGAATTTGTTCACTTTCACCAACATTCATTAAGGAAATACTTCTTTCTAATTCTTTCATAATGACTTCCATTTGTTTAATTAATTTGTCCATAAGTTCACCTTCAGCTTTCTGGATACATGATTACCTTGCCGATAAGTTCTTTTCTTTCCATTAATCGTTCAAACATTTCTGAACCTTCTTCAAGCGGTATACGATGTGTAATCATTTTTTTAGTATTTAATCTGTTATTGTGCATAAAGTGAACAGTCGTTGCCCATTCCTTACCTGGGAATGGTGCGGATACACAACTCCATGATCCCCACACGGTTAACTCACTTCTTAGGATTTTTTCAAAATAAAATCTTTCCATCGCAACGTCTGCATAAGGGATACCTAGGAACACAACTCCGCCGCCTTTTTTGGCGTAACCAAACACAGTTGCTGCTGTATGGGGCGTTCCAGCTGCTTCAACTACAATATCTGCATTCATGCCATCCGTATATTCAGCGACCTTTGTCAGAACATCTTCATTCAGAGAATTTATCGTATAATCGGCGCCTAATTCCTTCGCAATTTGAAGTTTTTCATCATCAATATCAACCGCAATTACTTTTTTCGCGCCAAATATTTTTGCCCATTGAACAGCAAACAACCCAATGGTTCCCCCTGCTCCAACAATGACCACATCGTCGCCCACCGATAGATTGGTTCGATAATACCCATGTAAAACTACAGTAGAAGGTTCTACCATAGAAGCTGATTCGAAATCCAAATCATCAGGTACTTTAACTAAATTCTTCTCTGGGAGTTTAATGTATTCGGCGAATCCACCAGGTTCCTTAGCACCTATTGCATGCAATGAATTCGCTCTAGCTGGTTGACCTGCTCGATAATAATAATCATCTTCTTCAATTAGTGCTGGACATCCAGCAACATGGTCTCCAACTTTTAGATCTGTTACTTGATCGCCAACTTGTTCTACAACACCTGCAAATTCATGTCCCCATACCTGACCAGGTGTGACTGCACCCAATTTTTTATATCGAGAGATATCAGATCCACAAATGCCACATGCTTTTATTTTTACAATGACATCTTTTCCATCCAGTATTTGAGGTTTTTCCGCTCCTCCAAAACGTATGTCTCTGGCACCATACAGTTTTAATGATTTCATTTTCTCTCATCCTTTCTCTCTCCATGTTCTAGACTTTTCAAATTCTTCACATGTGCTTTGTTATTCGAAAATAAATATGATCCGATGACAACCAAAGATGCTCCAGCTTCGATACATTGACTAGCTATACTCTCATCGACTCCACCATCAACTTCGATCTGAATATCTCGTTGACCTATCATTACTTTCAGTTCTCTTATTCTATCAATCGTTTCTTCCATAAAAACTTGATTAGGTCTTCCTGGATTGATCGACATAACTAGAACATAGTCAATGATGTTTAGAAAAGGTTTCAATAAAAAGGTGTCCGTCCCAGGATTAATGACGATCCCTGCTTTCCTTCCATGTTGCTTAATCTGATCAATGACAAAACGAATATGAGGAGTTGATTCATAGTGAACTGATATCATTTCTGCTCCAGTGTCCAACACACTCGCTATATGCTGCTCTGGGGCTGATACCATCATGTGAACATCTAATTTCATATTCACTTGTTTTTTTATATTTTTAATTTGTTCTGGACCAAATGCGATATGAGGGACGAAATTTCCGTCCATCATATCTACATGAAGTACTTGAAATCCTTCTTCATATAAAACATCGCATTCACTTTTTAAGTTCATTAAATCTGCTGCAAATATTGAAGGTAAAATCAGATTCATTATTTTTCCTCTTCTCTAGTCTTTATTTAACTAAAGTGCTTACCCAATAAATTAATAAGTTCCATATCTCAGAAAAAGTAACATCTGTCCCTAAACCTTTTAACTCGACACCTGCGCTGTTAAGCATCTGTGTTGCACCTGGTGCAACAAATCCTGCCAAATAAAATGTGATAATACAAAATACTACTGTCGACACAATAGAACGGAATAGATTTCCTTTACTTGTTAACGTACACATTACAGAAATATAGGTAACAGACATTAACAGTCCTATTGGAAAGAACTGAACTCCAGGTAAAATGAGTGCCAATAACATAACAATTGGAATAGAAACGACTGTAGTTGTAATAGTAGTCGGATCGCCTAAGCCTAGCGCAATATCCATCCCCACATTTAGATTGGAGTTATTCCCCATGCGTTTAATCATAAAGTCTTTTGCCGATTTCCCAATTGGAGATAGCCCGTCCATCATCACTCCAACAACTTTAGGCATTAATACCATAACTCCAGCTATCCCTGTGGCCATAGTCACTATCTCTGTAACAGGTCTTTTAGTAATTGCCCCTAAAACTAATCCAACAATAAATCCAATAATAACTGGGTCCCCGAGAACGCCTATTTTTTTATTAATTTTACTCAGAGAAAACTCCAATTTATTTAAACCAGGAATGAAATCAATGATTCTATTTACCAGCCAGGCAATCGGATAACCCCAAGCTGAATAAATAATAGTTGTGCAGGTTGTACCTTCTAAACCAAAGTATTCTTGCCATTTTGAAGCAATTAAATCACCAACGAATAGAGCAATAACAGACATCACCAATGTTACTACCAACCCTAACCAGAAACTGTCAAAAAGAAAGTAAGCCAAAGCTCCTGGAATTAGAAAATGCATGTAATTCCATATATCCACATTTAACGTTTTTGTCCATCTAAGTCGAACTAATACTAGATTAATAATTAAACCAAGAGGAATTGCTAATGCTGCAAAAGGAGGCACCCAAGATGCCGCCCCTACAGCTGGCCATCCAATATCTGCAATTGTAAATCCAGAACCGATTTTTGCATAATAATCAACTGCCGGTTTTAGGGAGGAATTGAGCAAGCCAACAACTAATGTTAAACCTAAGAAGCCTACCCCAACTAAAAGGCCTGATTTGATAGCGTTTCCAATTTTCATTCGAAAAACTAGACCTAATACGGTGATTATTATTGGTAAAATAGCTGTTGCTCCCATATCAGTAATAGATTTAATAATATTATGCACAGTATCCATTATGATCTACCACCTTAACTATTTTTTAAATCCAGCAGTTTTTCAGCCAATTGATTTTTCAATTTTTCTTCATTAAGCCCTGTTACAAATCCCATGATGTTCATATATGGCTTTTCATCGGTTTTAAAATTATTAGTTGTCAGAACAATATCGACGTTGTCAATAATATTCGGTAATTCCGTCATACTCGTTTTAATGATATCGTAATGTTCAATTCCTGCTTCTTTTAATACCTCTTTCACTCCATCTGCTGCGATAGTAGAAGTTGCTACTCCGCTTCCACAAGCTACGGCGATTTTAATTTTTGAATTTGACATGTTAATTCCTCCTGGTATGTTAGTTTTCGAAGCTAGTTTTAAATCCATTTCCAATCCCAAAGGGTTGAAAAAATCCTCCTTGCAAATTGTTTTATATTTCCTTTTACTCAGCAGGATTAACTTCTTTCTTGCTGTGGATTCATAATAACATGATGAATTCAATTGTTGTATTCGTTTACATCCCACTTTATAGACAACAGGTTGTACAATATAGTGATGAAAAAAATGATTTTCCCTCGATATTTTTGAGGTTAAAATCCATCTATTCCAATGAATTCAATCGTATCAACGAGTTCCGGGTTGGGTACAACGGTAGACGAGGCTGAGCTGCAACATGTAGACGTGAGAGATGATGAATCCTGGTACATGACGTCCTATGGAGAGGAACCCACATCTGCCACAACGGAGGAAATGACACTTAGCAGCGCAGATTTGGTATTGCCCAGGTTGATCCCATTTTGTCTCACTCGTATATATGACAGCTCCAGGTTTAGCTGAACTACAGCTACATTTCTCCAATCCCCCCTCGAAACCAAGAAGTTTATTAATTTTGTTAAGCCTATGTCAAATTAAATCAATTCGATTGACGATCATTTTCGCAGATTGTTAAAATGTGCTCGAAAAACCACTTGGAATCTGATGATGGTTGTTACTGTGGGTTAAAGACATCATTATTCAAAATCCACTCCTTGATCAATCTTATTCGATGTTTTTGATGCGAGGGTCAGTTAATATAGAGAATAGATATGAAGGTGCATTAAGATCACTAAGTGCTCCACGACCACTAACAGGCATTTTTCAGATCGACTTTAAGCATTCCTTTTTCTTAAACTAAATTACTTAAATTACTTTTACTTCAATCTGAAGTGGTCTGTTTCTTTCACTGCGGTTTTGTAGTAAAGCTTCTAGCGCTCCTGCAGATGGCAGTAGAAGAGCATTTGGGGCGGATCAGGGGCAATCGTCTCCCCACTGATGAAATTTAAAGTCTTACTCTGAAATTTCTGAGGTAAGCATAACGACATTTGCTATTTTACAAATGTATAGATAAATGTCTAATTGTTAATTGGATCATGTTTGTGTTCATTACGGCAATCGGGACAAGAACCTGTACCGATAAAACAAAAAAGCCGCTATAATAGTGACTTTCAATGGGACCATGTTCTTGTCTCCCGATTAGACTGGATGTTCTTATTCCGCGCGGCTTTTTGAATTGTCATACCGTCAGACTCCATAAAATAAGTTTTAGACTTACCCTAGAAATTGAAACAGCGACAGAAAATAAAGTCCTAGACTGTCGCTGTTTCATTGAACTAACGTTCCCAGTTAGTTCAAAAAACAATTTAACATGATAGCTCTTGTTATATATAAAGTAAATTCATCTTTCCGTTATCAGCTTACAGTTGGATAATAGCCTTAGATGGTGGATGACCAGTATTTTGATTTTCAGCCATAAGGAAAATTCCCTATCATCTTGTTTGGAAATGTTCAAGGCAACGCGGTCGGCCTAACCATAATTTCACTGATTAGGGTGTCATCAGGTTCATTAATGGCAAACGCGATGGCTCTAGCAATACTGTAAGGAGAAATCCCTATGCCGCTTATTTGATTGGCGATCGTCTGCACTTCCGGGCTGGTAATGCTGTCAAAAAGTTCGGTCTTCGTCAGACCAGGAGCAATCAAGGTAGATCTAATACGCGAAGTCGAAGACTCTTCCAAGCGCAGCCCTTCCGAGATGGCTCTAACTGCGAACTTGGTGGCCGCGTATACGGCATTTGTAGGGGACACATGATAACCGGCTGTAGAGGATAGGTTAATGATATGACCGGACTGCTGCTCCCGCATGGTAGGCAATACCGCTGCGATACCGTATAAAACGCCTTTGATGTTCACATCGATCATTTGATCCCACTCTTCTACTCTTAATTCATTCAGCCTGGAACTCGGCATGACCCCTGCATTGTTCACCAATACATCAATTCGGCCATACACACTTAAGGTAAACTTGGCCAAATTCTGCATATCTTCGGCAGAAACGACGTCTGCTTTTACAGAAACGGCCTCGCCGCCACCCTGTTTAATTTCATTAGCAATCGCATGCAGACGTTCCTCTCTTCTGGCTGCCAATACCACCTTTGCGCCATTTTGTGCCAACAACTTCGCTGTAGCTTCCCCTATTCCGCTGGAGGCTCCAGTTATAATCACCACTTTATCTCGTATATTTTCCATTGTTAAATGCTCCTTTACCCAAAATTTTTCTTGGTGACGTGTGTTGAATATTTAACGGTCGTTGATTAATATTATAGACAGAAGCCCCGATTACTCAATGGTTAATGGATGCGTATTTGTTTTATATACAACAACACCCTAAGAATTGTTGATTAACTGAAGGAGGTAACGAAAGGAATGGAAAACGCTGTTAAAACCGACCGACGCATTCTCCGAACCAAGCAGTCCATAACGAAGTCGTTTCTGGAGCTTTTTTCGGAAAAAGATTTTGAACAAATCACTATTAACGAGATAGCGGAGCGTGCCAATGTTAACCGCGGCACCGTTTATCTGCATTACAGTGACAAATACGACCTTTTGGATAAATGCATTGAAGATCACATCAACGAATTGATCTCGTTGTGCAAGAAACGGGAGGCCAATCCGCTTAGCCAAGGAATGGTACAAGAGCCCAAACCGGTTTTTGATTATTTGCGTGACAATTTCCAGTTTTTCTCTGCTATGTTTTCCAATCAAAGAGCCTTTCTATTCCGGGACCGATTGCTGAATTTCATCTCAGTCAATCTTATGAATAAAATGGAAAGTACTGACAATAAGCCCGTTATCGACAATGAGTTAAAAGCCCAATTCATGGCCTCTGCTTTTATTGGCATTGTGGAGTGGTGGGTACGTCATCAAATGCCGCATTCCACACAATTTATGGCCGATCAGGTTAGGAATTTATTTGAAAAGAATCAAGTTTATCCGAAGTAGCATTGAATGTATCTCAGAACTTTATCCTTTCGCTTTTACGCAAACGCTACCTAATGGGGTTCGGCAATTCTAGGCCACGGTTATGAAGTGTTCCCTTCTTTACATTAATTCCACTAACCTGCCCATAAGCGTAATGAAAAGATCAGCCGATCGTTTGGCCGGCTGCAGTCATGTCTGAATTGAGCTATCGTTCCTCGTTAGTTTTGCCTACACCTTTCTCATTCTTAATAATGTGGTTCCAATTGGGGGGCAGCTCAAAATCCTTAAGATGCTCAAACCCGATTACTTCTACCGTTCCCATATTGTCAATCATGAAGGAAATAAAGTCAGTTCCAACATCAAGATGTGGACCGATATAAGGTGATACTGTTACATTAACGATGATATGGGAATCTTGATATCCAACCAATACGTTCAATGGATCAAGAAATGGAGCAAACGTAGGTTTTTCATTCAGTTTATCCTTGTAATAAATATCTAATTGTTCTTGTATCTCGGGCGTTAACAAGGTAAGTATGACCCTATATGGGTCTGGATTCGTTTTAGCGTAAGCTGTTTGAATTGATGCCAAAAAACAAATTATGATCAGAGCACATGTCATTACACCGCGTCGCATGGAGATCGCCCCTTAGTTTTTTTAATAATCTTCCCATACGACTTCTAAACTAACCTGCCCGTTAGCTAAATAGGCAGCCAATGATTTCGGCTGCCTATTGTCATAGTGCTATCGTTTTCCGTTAGCTCAACCTATGGGTGCCAAGTTTAACAGAGAACTGATACAAGGCCCTTGGCAGTCCACTAAACTTTAAAACTCCTTGGTTAACTAAGATCCATATTCTATTGGTAATAAATGAATACCCTACGAGTTGGTGCGACGTATCAAATACTCTCGCGACAACACTCACCGCCTTGATAAACCCATTCTCATCTTGTTCTTGCTCTAGTTCAATGACTGACCTTATTATCACTTCGTCCAGAGCAGATTCATCAGTACCTTTAACAGAATCTTCTTTCCACAAACGGAGCACATGATTTACATCCGAGAGCATACCATTCTGATTCATACCTTCTTCTTTGGTTAGGATCAAGAGGAACACCTTCATAATACTTTTTTACGATTACCTGAAAATGCTCTCGATCGATTAAACCACTAAAATAGGGATTAAATCCTTCTTTGTTACGAAGCCCAGTAGTATTAAAGAGCTCTGTCACATTGACAACATTAACTGGCTGTTTTCGATCTCTCAACAAATGCAATACGAAACGTAAGCCTGTTTGATCATGTGCGTTATCCGCGCACTAAATGACAATGGTTTTATTTTCTGGAATATTCTTTACTGCCTCTACCATTTTAACAAGCAGATGCTCTGGGTCATAGCTGAAATCCCCCATCGTTTTCCGTCAACCAAATATGAATGGCTTGTCCGCCACTAGCCGCTTCATCTATTTTATTCACACGTCACCCCTCTGTATCAAATGAACTACAGAACAAGATTCTACATTTAAATAAAGCATAACCTCAGATTTATAATAGCTGAATGGCTCTGCTGAGCTATTCGAGGGAGACAATATGGCTTAATTGTAGACAATTCGTGAACCTGTTTTTTTATTCCAGTAAAAAGCTTTGTTCATACATGATTTGAATAAAAAATGCCCCCACAATGATGTATTCGATCATTGTGGGGGCATTTTTTAAATATCAGTTTAATTCTGATATGAGTATGAATAATACCGACTCACCTTTGCTTGTATTCAAGTTGCTTACATATGTTGTAGACCCCAGTTTTGCAATTGCAATAAAATCGGGGTGAGACTATGTCCTTTATCTGTTAGTGAGTATTCGACACGAGGAGGCATTTCAGCATAAGCAACGCGGTTCACTAGCCCACCTTCTTCAAGCTCACGCAATTGACGCGTAAGTGTACGATGCGTCACCGTGGAGAGCGATTTTTGTAGTTCGTTAAACCGTATAATATCTTTATTCAATAAATGGTATAAAATCAGAATTTTCCACTTGCCGCCGATTGCATTGACTGCATATTCGACCGGACAAGGACTGCAATTTTCTAGTGGTTCGATCTCCATAAGTTTACCTCCAAAAGTATCACGGGAGATACCTGATATCCCGAATGTGCGTACTTACATAAAGTTTGTGAGTTAGTTATTATAAATATAACATTTAGTTCGATAACGAACAAATGAATGTAACTATAAGGAGCTGTTGTATATATGGAAACGATATTAGTCTATGGAGCGTCAGGGGTACAAGGTGGGGCCGTAGCAAGATTGTTAACTTCCAAAGGGGTAGCTGTTCGCACCATTACACGTCATGAGAAAAACGTAGCGGCTTTAAAAGAGCAAGGTATAGAGGCATTTGTTGGTGATCTGTCTGTACCAGAAACGCTGAATGAAGTTAACAACGGTGTTGATAAAGTCTTCTTGAATATGCCAATCGAGTATGACACAGCATTAATGAAGAAACAAATTACGAATGCCGTTGAAGCTGCTCGACAAGCGCACGTTAAATTGATCGTTGTGAATTCGAATGGCTTTTTACCTGAACAGCCAACCGATACCAAAACGTTGGATGTTAAACGAGAATTGATTGAGTACGTACAACAAAGCGGTATTCCAACTATTTTGGTAAAACCCACACTCTATATGGAGAACTTCTTGATTCCAGGACTGATCAATAATGGGATGCTTTTTTACCCTGTACCAGCAGATAAACCGATCCCATGGATCAGCTCTGAAGACGCAGCGCAATATCATTATTATGCGTTAACCCATCCTGAGCTGGCAGGACAAGTGCTGTTAGCTCCAGGTCCGGAAGCACTTACTGGTGCAGAACTGGGCGAGCGTTTTACACAAGGGTTGGGACAAGATATAACCTTCAATTTCTTGAACTATGATGATTTTGAAACAGCTCTCTCTCCAGTAATGGGGGCAGACCAAGCAGATGGTATTGGAGGCTTCTATCGTTGGATCGGAGCTAATATCGATTCCCTGAACTATTATGACGTGAAAGATCGTGTGGTTGTCCCTGATCTCCCACTGACCTCGCTGAAGGATTGGTTGCAACAACCGCATGTAAAAACAATTTTTGGTTCTTAAGAGTAGATCCAGTAACATCGCTTTAGAATTCGTTTCAATAATACTTTAATCTCTCAGGGAATGTGCTATAGTACATTCCCTGAGAGATTATTTTGTCAGTCACCCTACTTTATGTTGTCTCAGGACTATACTCCACGACCTTCCACTTGGCGGTTCCACCCTTAAAAACACTTCTTATCGGAGTGAGGCTTGATTAGATTTTCCTTTCCATAATACTGTAAGTCCTAAACCAATGATCAGAACTATTCCTGCAAAAAGGTAAGGGTAGTGAATATTAATATCAAATAGAATACCACCCAATGCTGGGCCAAAAAAATTCCCCAAGCCAGTGTAAGTGGAGTTCATACCTGCCACAAAACCTTGCTGTTTACCAGCAGTTTTAGATAAAAAGGTAGTTAAGGCAGGTCGTAACAAATCAAACGCTAAAAAAATAAAATAAGTTACAATTAAGACTGATGTGTAGCTAGTGACAATAGTAGATATGAAAGCTAAAACCGAACCCATGATTAGGCAAAGCTGAATCACCATTTTTTCGCCTAATTTGTTTACTAATTTACCAAACAATAAAATTTGAATAATTACAGCTACAATTGAACTTATTGTGATGATGCTTGCAATATCCTTGGGAGTAAAACCAAACTTCTCATCAGAAAACAAGCTGAATACCGTTTTATGTGGTTTATACATTCATTAAGTGGTAAAGGCTACAATCACATTAATGATAATTTCAATTGATGTGGGCAAACTAAATTTAAGGACATGATCTCGTTATTATCAAACTTCATTACTCGTTCCACAATAATTATTCGTGTATCGTTACGTTTCGAACTCTTTTCTTTCATTTAAAGTTAGTTTATATTGTGTATAATCATTAAAAGCAGAGACACCTAAGTCTTCCAAACAATGAACTTCATATTGGAAAGGATACAGATAGATGTTAGATTCCACTGATAAACTTATCATAGATGAACTTTCAATAAACAGTCGAATTACCATGAAGGAATTAGGCAGAAAGGTTCACTTGACTGGTCCAGCAGCAGCAGCTAGAGTGGCAAAACTAGAGGATAGAGGAGTTATTGAAAGATATACAATCCAAGTGAATCAGAATGAACTCGTTTGTTGGGTACATGCCTGGATTACTATTTATACAAAAAGCACATCCCATCAGCCTTATCTTGCGCTTATAAAAGAACAAGAAAATTTTGTGTTGAATAACTACAAAATAAGTGGTGATGGTTGTTACCTTTTGGAATGTAGATTTCAGTCTAATAAGGTGTTAGACCAGTTTTTGAAAATTTAAACAAACATGTTAATTATAAGTTATCGATTGTAATTAATAAACTTTAAAAAAATATTAGAAATACCTATTCGAAGGAATAACGAAACATGTTTTATCCAGTGCCGAAAACCCTTGAATATCTAGGATTTTCGGAGTTTCTTACATAATCTATTTGATACTCGCGACAATTCCTAGCTCGTTGCGTCGTAGAAGAAGTGTTCATTTATTGTTTAAATTGCTAAACGTGAATGAAAACTTGCAGTTAATAACTAGCCAGTGAACTGCATCTTATTTTGAATATTTTGGCTGCGCTAACCTGGTTAGCTTAATAAAAATGGAGCAGCTGCCAACTGGCAAAACTGCTCCATACTGTTGTACAACTAACGTTTCGCGTTAGTTGTATGAACTAATTACTGAGTGAATTTCATACTATCTTGACTAGCAACAAATCCAAGTCGTTTATTGAATCTGTAGCATCTTTACGGTGTGTATGGTTGTCAGTTAGATTATTTCGTAACCCATTGTTTTAGCCTCATTAATAGTATAACAAAATGGGGACTCTCCAATTCCTTTGCCATAATAATCCTGTCTACACGAACACCCTCAATTTAACCTCATGTTGTACCTAATCTCGAAAACCTCGGAATAATTAATTGTAAGCTGAATACCACCAATAACTTCGTTGTTATTCGAAAGGAACGATTACAACATTAGCATCTGCTGTTCAATCTTTGCGAGCGCTTCAAGCTGGTATCTTTTTGTACTACCGTCCCGAGCAATCGAGCAAAACAAGAATTGAAATTAACGATGGTATCCCTCAAGTCTCTGCTGGCCGTTGATTATGCGGGCGCCAAGTCTTTTTCATTTTGTTATTCTCTAGGCATTTCGTTAAAGAAAGCTACATCATCAACTGCCAGCCTCACCGTCGGATGACCGGGCTTCGCCGCCTTGCCGATGGCGATCAGCATAATCGGAACGTAGCGTTCTGATATCCGGAACGCTTCCATGAACTTTTGTTTGTTGTAGCCGCCCATCGATACCGTGTCGTAGCCTTTAGCGCGGGCGACAAGCATGAGTTGCATCGATACTAGCCCGCCGTCGGTATAAACTTTTTCGCGGATGGCCTCGGGCGGCATGCTCGAATACATCCCGGTATAGCGTTCCACGAACGATTTAGCCGTCTCTGCAGGCATGTAACCCGCATCGACCGCCATTCCGTAGATTTTCTCGGCCGATTTATAACACTCCAAATCTCCGAGTAGCGCAATGACAGCCGAAGCCTCGACCACTTGCTGTTGAGTGAATGCGATCGGAAGCAGCTTCTGCTTCAGCTCCGGCGAGTCGATAACTAGAAAACGCCACGGCTGCAGGTTAGCGGCTGAAGGAGCGAGCGTGGCTTGCCGCAATATTTCGGTCAATTCCTCCCGCGAAATCTTGATCTCGGGATCATAGCTACGAACTGACCGGCGTTCTCCAATAACATCAAAAAAAAGTTGGTGCTCCATCGTTAGTGACGGTTGTGAAACCGACATGGTTCTCTCCTCCTTTTGGAAAAGCAGCATTCTGCATTTTGTTTCAATACAACATTAGTAGTTTGAACAACACTTGTTGTATTTATATGTTATAATACCAACCGAATGGTACGCAATCATCAATAACCATAAACCGTTGTATAGACAACACCATTTCTATAATGTCGTTTTATTAGGGGAGATCTTAACGATGACCATTAAAAAGAATGAAGCTGATCCTCGTGTGATACGTACACGGCGACTCCTTCAAGACGCTTTTGCTTCATTAATTCAAGAAAAAGACTTTGAATCGATAACCGTTAGGGATATTGCAGAGCGGGCTACTGTTAACAGAGCGACTTTTTATGCGCACTTTGTAGATAAATTCGAAATTCTTGAGGCCAAACTAATGGAATCATTTATGACAATCATAAATCGTAGAATAAACGGGCACGAAGTTCTAAATGAAGAAACAATTCAGAGTATTTTTCTGGGTGTGTGCGATTTTCACAAGGGTCTAAGCACGATGTGCAAAAGAAGGTATACATCGCTTGGACTTGTATTCGAAATTCAAATAAAGGAAAAAATTCAAACGATACTTCTTTCCTTTATAGACAAAGATAAGATGCCATCGAGTCCAAACGCGCACTTCTTAATAAATACAGCTTCTATCATGTTAAGTTGGGGGATGTATGGGGCTGCTTACGTTTGGAACAATGAGGGGTGCCCAATAAGTGCGGAATCATTTGTTAAACAGGCTATGCCCTTAATGATGAACGGAGCCAAAGACGCTATTGCTCTATCCTGCCCGTTCAGATGAAACCAAGCCTGTTGTGCCTGAAGAAAGCAAACGTTGGATTGTATAGTGGCTCATCTTGGAAGAAGGTTTCACCCGTATATTAATGGGCTTACTGAATTGAACATTTTCCTTTGGAACCCACCTGTATTCGCTCGTCTCATCAGAAATAGCCAACTCTCCACCCAGTTTTACACACGAAAATCAAACATGACCTTCGAATGAACATCAGTTTGTGTGTTGTGGTGAATAGTGGACTGTAAGTTATCTGTTTAGATCATCATCAAATCGGCAATCGGAACATGTTCTTGTCCTTGGCTCGGGACAAGAACTTGTACCGATAACATAAAAAAGCCGCTAAAATAGAAATTGCGACAGAAGATAACAGGCACGTATCTTATTGTAAAAATGTATAAAGTCTTCAATTCGTCTATGTGCTTCTCAATACTTCCGATGATGATCCTAAGATTATAGATCTTCCACTTTCGGCTGTGAACGATCAAGCCCGTGACTCAAGGGGTGCTCCTATCGTGAAATGGTACAATAACCCGAATTGGTTTGTTGGAAATGGGATAATATTCTTGTCAAAATCGGTGATGAGATAAAGTTCTTGTCATTTGGTTTTGACAAGAACTTTATCTCATAAAATAAAAAAGCCGCGATTTCCGCAGCAATTAATGAGATAATGTTTTTATCATCCGATGTTCAGTGACAACAAGTTTATCCCATTTCTTATATGACTTCTGTTGGAATAAGCCTAAAGCATTTTTGAATATCATATTTCTGATACCATTTTCTTTGAAAGGGATAAACTTGTTGTCATTTTCCTACTGAGGGGTAAACTTGTTGTCACATTTTCATGTTCATTCTCTTGTTTCAGTAAAATATCATTACAAGTAGTTATAAAACTACTTTTGATTTCTTTCGAGGTTTACATTACTTATCCATATTATTCACTGCATTCTTCATCTCTTCATCAGTTAAATGAGTATAAATCATTGTTGTTTGAATGGATGAATGCCCTAATTGATTTTTTAATCTAGGTACATCATTATTCTCCAGGTGATAACGCGTTGCAAATGAATGTCTCAGAGAATGCACGGTTAAAGCTGGTTTTCCAAAAGCTGTAGCATATTTTTCGATCAGTTTCTCTATGGATCGCTGAGTTAAGCGTCTGCTTTTTCCTTTACGACCTATGGGAGCTGCAATAAACAAAAAAGGTTCGTTTTTTTCTGGGATATATCTAGATTCTCTGATCTGCAGATAATTTTCTAAATCCAGTAACGCTTGCTTGCTGAAATATACATATTGTTCTTTATTACCTTTGCGTATAACACGCACTAAAGCTTTATTTATATCCAGATCTTCAATGTTAATACCTGCTACCTCAGAGAGCCTAAGACCAGATCCTAAAATGAGGGAAACAATGGCTGTATCCCGTTCACGATTAAACTGATGGAAATTGAAAATACGTTTATTCTCTTTATTGATTTCTCCGAAATCATGAGATATAAACTGCCTAAATGACTCAAAATCGTCTTCCCTGAGAATTTTCCCATCCATACGATTGGCAATGGTTTCTTGGCTTTCTTTAACTACATTTAAATCCATTTTGGCCATAACATTGCGCTGGATATATGGCTTTAGGTCACTTGTCTCAGCTTTATTCTGTAAGTAATCAAATCTAGCGAAGAGATATTGATTCGATAAACCACGGGTGTTCGTCGCTTGTGTGATTGATCAACAAATCCATGATTCCTTTCATACCTCGACTATGAAAGGAATCATCCTCTTTATATCACCAATGCCATCCCCATTGGAGTCCATAAAAAATTTGATAAGCCACAGCTTCTTTCCACCATGCCCTTTTCATATTGCTTGATCCTTTTTCCCTTATTCTAAATTCAATTCATAAATATTTTTCAACCAGTTAAGATTAGAAATTTATTGATCATACACTTTTGTACGATATTCATTTTCATTTATTGAGTGTATCGATAAGGTACATCCTCGCTTCATAAGGACGCATTTCTATATCAGACATGTTATTTGGATAATTGGATATTAGCAGCTGTTTAGTCTCTGCCAGCTCTTTCTGAAGTGGGAGATGGGTTGTGTATTTTTGAAAATTACATACTACAAGTAGTTTGGTTCCTTTCAGCGTTCGAGTGTATGCGAACAAATCTTTATTCTCGGGATACATCAGCTCATAATCCCCATATATGATCACTTCATGATCTTTCCTTAATCGGATTAGTTTCCGATAATAATGGAATATGGATTCAGGGTTATTTAAACTTTCTTGTGCATGGATATCCTTATAATTCGGGTTTACTTTAATCCAAGGGTTCCCTAATGTAAAACCAGCGTTGTCGGAAGCGTCCCACTGCATTGGTGTTCGAGCGTTATCACGCCCCTTTGCAAAGACTGACTCCATAACTTTATCTTCAGGGTATCCTTTCTCAATTCTATCTTTGTAGAAATTTAGTAACTCAATATCCCGATAGTCTTCAATTGGATATTGAACATTCGTCATTCCTAATTCTTCCCCCTGATAAATGTATGGTGTGCCTCGCATGCCATGAAGAAGGGTTGCCAACATTTTAGCCGATTCTATCCTGTATTCTCCGTCATCTCCCCAACGAGAAACGATTCGGGGTAAGTCGTGATTATTCCAAAACAAACTGTTCCAGGCATCCCCCTTCAGCTCTGTCTGCCATTTAGATAACACTTTTTTTAATTCTTGAAAATCTAGAGGCTTAAGATCCCACTTCCCTTTCCCCTCTTGTTCGTCCAAACTAATATGTTCAAATTGAAATACCATTGAAAACTCACTGCCGTCCGGGTTGCTATACAATTTGGCGATCTCTGGCGTAGCGCCCCATGTTTCTCCAACCGTCAGCAGGTCTCCTGCTTTTTGAAACGTCTCCTTGCTGAGTTCCCTGATATACTTATGCAGATTCGGCCCGTTGCTGGTAATTTTCAAATCTGGCTCTTTTCCGATTAAGTCAATTACGTCAAGCCGAAAACCGCCTACACCCTTGCCTATCCACCAATTGATCATTTCGTAAATCTCTTGTCGGACTTTTGGGTTTTCCCAGTTGAGATCCGGCTGTTTTACAGAAAAAAGATGTAAATAATATTGTCCTATCTCGGGTACCCATTCCCAAGCTGAACCACCAAAGATGGAACCCAAGTCGTTTGGTGGCATTCCTTCAACGCCATCTCTCCAGACATAATAGTCATGGTACGGATTTTCTTTACTTTTTTTTGCTTCTTGAAACCATGGGTGCTCATCGGAAGTATGGTTCAACACCAAATCCATTATGATTCGAATGTCACGTTTCCCAGCTTCATGAATTAACATCCCCATATCATCCAAAGACCCGAACATCGGATCAATATCCCGATAGTCCGAAATATCATAACCGAAATCATCCTGAGGGGATTTACAAACTGGTGATAGCCAAATCGCACCGACACCGAGTTGCTGCAAATAGTCCAGACGGGAAACAATTCCTTTCAAATCGCCGATTCCATCACCATTACTATCTTGAAAGCTCCGTGGATATATCTGGTATACAACGATTTCTTTCCACCAATTTTTATTTTCCATTGTTCATTACAACCTTTCCAATAGACGCATAGTGTTTTTATCTTAATCAAGTCGCATCATACAATTACTCTTTTACCGATCCTACAACAATTCCAGTCACAAAATATTTTTGAAGCAGCGGATAAATCAGCAGTAGCGGGATGACAGCGACTACGATTTTGGCAGCATTTAGATTTTTGTTTGATATTTCAGTCAGGTTGCTGAGTTGTGCTGAGTTGGTGCCGGATTGAAGAAGTTCGGCAATATTCACGTTAAGGGACTGAATATAAGTCATTAGCGGATAATTGCTGACTTGGGTCATATAGATCAAACCGCTAAAAAAATCATTCCACGTTCCCACGATACTGAATAGTGCTACCGTCGCCAGCGCAGGGATGGACACGGGAACATACACTTTGAACAGAACCTGGAGCGGATTCGCCCCATCGATGAATGCTGCTTCTTCTAGCGCCTTAGGTACAGCAGAGAAGAAGTTCATGACAAGGATGACACTGAATATAGGGACAGCTCCCGGTAGAACAAGCGACCAAATTGTATTAAGCATATCGAGGTTTTTGATCAGTAGATAACTCGGGATCATCCCGCCGCTGAACAACATGGCAAAAATCATAACATTCATATAAATGTTTCTGCCCCTAAATTCCCTTTTCGACTTGGAGAGCGGGTATGCCATTAAAATAATAAGAATCATGTTGAGAATAAGTGTGAGCACAACACGTAGAACAGATATGCCAAAGGAACGCCAGAACTGAGCATCATCGATAATTTTCGTATACGCTGCTGTTGTAAAATTGACCGGTACGAGACCTACAGCATTAGCTGACACGGCCTCGCTGCTGCTGAATGAAATCGCAACGATATTCCATAACGGAAGAAGGCAGATCAATGCCAGCAATATGACGATGGCATTGATGACAAACCGGCCAATTCGATCTTTTAGGCTTACAGAATATGACATAGGCTTTGCCTCCTTAGAATATTTTTCGGTCGGTGTATTTCTTGGCCAAATGGTTGGCGGACAATAGCAAAACAATACCGATCACTGACTTGAACAGGCCAACAGCCGTACCGAAGCTATACTGTCGCCCAACGAGTCCAATCCGATATACATAAGTATCCAGAATATCTCCCGACTCATAGACAACCGGATTATACAGATTATAAATTTGATCGAAGCCGGCACTCAAAATATTGGTCAGACTCATCACTCCCATGAGCAGGATAATAGGCAGCATACCTGGCAATGTAATATGCCATACTTTTCTCCACCAGCTGGCTCCATCCATTCCTGCCGCTTCATACAGACCCGGATCAATCGAAGTAATTGCAGCCAAATAGACGATGGAACTGTAACCGAACTCCTTCCACACGTCTGTCCCAATAATCAGCGGCTGGAACCAGGTGTTGCTGCCGAGAAAATTAATATTCTCCAGACCGAAAAAAGCCAAAATTTGATTCACAATTCCATCCAAACTGAACATGTTAACAACCACGGATGCTAGAACTACCCAGGATAGAAAGTGTGGCAGATAAACAATTGTCTGTACGGATTTTTTAACGAATTTGATGCGGATCTCATTTAACAAAATGGAAAAAATGATAGCCATCATTGTTCCCAATAGAATCTTGGCAATGGCAATCACCAACGTATTACTAAAAACCTGTGCGATGTCCGGCAGCTTAAACATATAAATAAAATGCTTCAGCCCTACAAATTTGGAGCCAAACATCCCCTTGGCTGGTATATAATCCTGAAACGCCGTAATGACACCGACCATCGGAACATAGCTGAATACCAGTAAAAATAAAATTCCCGGAAGCATCATCATATGATACATGGCACCCGTGCCCAACCGAACTTTTGCTCTATCATTTCCCTGTTTCATGGATGGACCCCTTTCCTGAAGAAAGGCTGCTTATCGCGGCCCTTCTAGCAGTTCATGATTGTTTATTTTTCGGATGCAGCCTCGTCTTCAATTTCCTGAATTACCTGGTCACCACCTTGTTTCTTCCAATTGCTAACGAAAGTATCGAAGTAATCCAGAGATTCTGCACCAGTCACGATTTTGATGAAAGATTCCTGCTCCATCTTGGTCAGATTAGCCCATGTCTGTTTCATGCTTGGTGTAGTGCCAGAGAAAGCGGGTGTCATCCAGACGAATTTGTTTTCCCGTGTCAGTTTGTCGATGAGTCCCACTCCGTTGATACGCGAGTGATATTTCGCCCAGGCTGTTACGTTATCCGTATCCATATCGCTCAAGTAGGTTTGGATACTTTCAATATTGTTCTTTGATTCGGTTGTCCGGACCTGATCCAGACTAATCTCCCCTTTAATCCCGCGAACAACGTCAGAGTAATCATCCAGCAGCGAGGTAGCCGAGTTGACTTCAATATTAAAAGGTCTGGTAGAACCGTCTACGCCGTTCTCTTGATACTTGGCGGCTTCTGGCATAGATGTTTCCACATTTTTATCATTTGCCAGTTTATCGTAGAAAAGGTTTACTATTTTAACGGCGAGTTCCGGGTGTTCATATCCTTTTCTCACAACGATAAACTGATTGGCTGGATTGGCGTGTGCCACGTTTACCTTTCCGTCTGCATCCTCCAAAGTGTAAGCCGTGAATTTCGCATTCTTATCCATCTGCTTCACGCTGCTCAGACCCCAGTCGGGAATATGCCATGGTCCAAAAGCAATACCGCTTTGGCCGTTGGTGTACAGTGCCGTAATATCATCAAATGTGCGTGTTCCAAATTGCGGGTCGATGATGCCTCTCTTGAACCAATCTGCCATGACGCCTAACATCTGCTTGGTTTCCTTTGTTGTCGAGCCATAAACAATGCTGCCATCCTTTCCCTTCATCCAGTATTGAGGGAATGCACCCTTGGTGGAGGCAACTCCCAGCATGGTATAGGCGGAACCATTATAGTCACTTGTATTAAGGGTGTTCACAAAGGGAATACCTACCGGTTTCCCGGATTGGCCAGGATCTCTTTTCAGGAATTCCTTGGCCGTTTTCTCCACATCATCCAGCTTGATGGCCCCGTCTCCGTCTGCGTCAAGTTGGATACCCAGTAAATCCAGCCAATCCTGACGAACCCAGACCATGGTTGGCGCGGAATCTAGGGAAGTAGCCGGAAGTCCCATTAAACGTCCATCTATCGTCGCATTATCTAATGCACGGCCCTCATAAGATTCGTAAATGTTCTTGATGTTATCTGTGGCATACTGCTTGTAAATTTCCGTCATATCTTCAATCAGATCATTATCAACCAGTTCTTTGAGTTCATCCTTGGAATCGACACGCATCATGTCAGGCAGTTCCCCAGAGGCGATGGCGAGAGAAACCTGACGGCTGTAATCTTCTCCGTTGGCTTCAAATTGGTCTTTAATCTGAGCGTTAAATGTTTCTTTGACCAGCCGAGTATACGCGTTGTTCTCATACGTATCTCCAGCCGGCAGTTTCGGGTTGGCTGTAGTCACACGACCCATCGTTACGGTTATTTCGTCTTTATAGGCACTGAATGGGTCTCCCGGTGTTACCTCATACTTGCCCGCTTCCTCCGCAGTGGGAGGGTTGGAGGAACCCCCACAGGCTGCAAGGGTTGAAATCATCAGGGCAGACATCGACAACACGGCCAGACGTCTCGTCAACATGTTTCTTTTTATGAACCATTTAGTTCTCATCACATTCGATTCCCCTTCGTTTTGAATATTTCTCTATCATTGTTGTTTGCGCTTTCATTATAAGACTCGGAGAAGACAAATCGAGATAGGGATTGAACGTCTGTTTGGATAGAGAAATGTATACGGTTTCATTCGGGATCATGAAGCCATAGTTGGCTTGTAAGCATTTATCCTACTTACCGACATACATTTGTCTATCCTTACTTACTAATCAAAGTGAAGAACAAAAAAAACCGGCAGCTCCTGAAATAGGAATCGTCGGCTTGATTAATGGAATTTTAAGAGTGTCTTATAGAATTTATCGTATCACATTCATAATGGTCTTCAGCGATGATTATGGTGTGCAGTCACCTCCACAGTCACTTGATCACCCCCTTGTTCCTTCCATTCCTCGACAAATTGATCAAATGAATCGATCGGTTCAGCGCCTAAAATAATTTTTAAAAATGTATCATGTTCCAGTTTTGATAGTTCACCCCAAGCCTTCTCCATCGTTGGAGTTCGTATATATGTAAGGCTTTGAACTTTATGGATGTTTGGATCGAAAAAATTTCTTCCGCCTACAAGAAGCGAATAACCCCGCATAAAGCTGTCGCTGTGTTCATTCCAATAGGAAATACCATATTGATCATAAGGCTTCAATTTGGTTTGTTTTATTGTCGAAACTAAGTTTTCCAGCAATTTGTATTCAGACTTGTCCTTGAAATCGGCGGGTGTTTTGGTTCCCATCAGAATATCCTGCGCTGCCTTCGATTCATATCGTGCTTCATCTGCCGGAGCAAAGAAATTGCGGCCCAGCATAAAACGCGTACCGTACTTGAACTCATCACGAAGGTACAGATTGTTAATTTTAATGATCGCTTCGGGATGAGCATATCCTTTTCGTACCACCAAGAATGAACTTGACGGATTATCCACCTTCACATGGTATGCTCCGTTTGCATCCAGCGGGAGTGCGTATGCTTGCCAGTTCGCCTCCGGCTCGTTCTGCCAAGCGCTCGGAAGGGGCCAGTACCCAGCATAAAAACCTTGAAAGAACATCCCCGCCTGACCGTTAATAACTGTTTCTTCCGCTTCTTTGCGGATACCCAGTTCTGGATCGAGAAGGCCTTTGGCGTACATTTCACGCAGTTTGACCAAGGCCTCCTTCGTTTCCGGTAGAACCGAACCGTATACAGGTTTTCCATCTTTGCTCAGCCAATATCCCGGGAAAGATCCATATGCTGCGAAGATTGGGGTTAGATCAAAAGAAAAAGCACTGTTGTTGAAATCGTTATACAGTCCAGTGCTTGAAGCAAGGCCAATCGTATCCCGCTTACTGTTTCCATCTGGGTCATTCTCTACAAAGGCCTTGGCGATAGCTTCCAGATCATCTACCGTTTTCGGCGGCTTCAGTCCAAGACGGTCCAGCCAATCCTGTCGAATCCAGAGCATGCTGAAGTCTTCCGCTGTCACAGAAGGAACAGCCATCATCTTGCCATCGAAGGTCACTTGTTCCATAGCCAATCCGTTTGTGCTATCAATAATTTTTTTTATTTCCGGTGATGCGCTACTATTGTATGCCTCGGTTAGGTCTTCAATTTCTCCAGCCTTGATCATCTCGTTCAGCTGCAGCTGATTTACAATCATGGCATCCGGCAGATCATTGCTGGCGATAGCCAGATCGATTTTCTGACTCAGATTTTCCTTCGACACCTGCCATAATACCTGGACATCAATGTTAAGGTTTTGTTTAATCATCGTTTTCCATATATTCTTCTCAAGTGTTTCTCCTCCAGAGAGATCCGCGCCTGTTGGATCTACCACATATCCCAGTCGGATGGAAACGGGATATTCATATTTCCCCAATGGATCGGCAACGGCAGTGTCCGAGATTGTTTTCGTTGGTCCCATTGGCGATTCCCGGAAGTATGGGTTGCTGAAATATACTGTCACTGTAATTAAGCTGACGACAAGAACACATGCAGCCATCTTCTTAATCATCGCTTTCCCTTCTTTCGCCCGGATTATTGGTCATCTGGGAGAGTACGCTATTTATCCCCTCTGCCGAGCTGTCGATATTCGCTTGGCAGCAGACCTGTCAATTCGCGAAAAATTCGGCTGAAATATTTTTCATCCGTATAACCCACTCGCTCCGCAATCCAGAAAATCGTGTTGGTTGTATTCAATAAATACTCTTTAGACTTCTCTATTCGTATAAATCGGGAGTACTCATTAAAGGTTTTCCCCATCAAATCCTTGAAGCATTGACTGAAATAGCTTCGGCTGATGTTCAGTTGTTGGGACAGACCTGAAGCTGTAAAAGCTTGGTCCAAATTATTTTGCATGATCATAATCGCTTTTTTCACGGCGTCTACAATTTCTTGTGAATACGAAGTCTGTTCATCTGCCTTACGAATGCCCACAGAGGTCTGCTTGATCCAATCTTCTACCTCGTACCAGGATTGAAAAGAATGGATCATTGAGATTCTACCCAACGTAGTCTGAGCAAAAAGGTGATTCCATTCCATAACTATAGAGTATAGCAATCCCATCAGCTGGCCTTTATGCAGTCTTAGTGATTTGAACTGTTCAATCAGTTGGTTGTAATAACTGTCATTGTGGGTCCATGGTGATAGGAACCAACTTTGCCTAATACGATCCATGTCTTCATCCTGCGGTTCTATTGGAAATGAGTCCTCCACATTCATCGAAACGGAAATGACAGGATCATAAGGATTGTATGCATAGAATAAGGACGTTTCTGTATAATTCATAATCCAGTTTTGGATTTGCGACCATGTTCGCTCTTGTACATCGGACATAACCAGCAAGGCGACTTGGGGAACTTGATCCAGGGATTCCTTCAGTTTATGGAACAGCTGATCCTCTACGTCCATGGGTGCCGTCCACATCCAGCTGTTCCGTTCAACCTCCCATCGGATCTCGTCTACATTGGATGTCAGTTCAATCGGCCAGCTCTGTCCTGACTTGCGATCCAGTGAAACAAGTGCATACACATGGCGATAATGGACATTGGTCTCACTTAGCAGAGGCAGCTTTCGTCTTGTATTCGCCAGCTCGTCAATCCGGGTATGTATTCGATGCAGCACGTGTTCGAATTGCTCCTTCTCGAGCTGAACTTTGGCTATATAGTCGATGGCTCCAAGTCTGAGCGCTTCCTGGATATAATCGAAATCTTGATGCAGTGTTAATACAACAATATGTAGTTCTGGATAGAGCTGCCTTGCAGCTCGCATCAGTTCAATACCTGACATCACCGGCATCGCGAGATCTGTCAGCATCAGATCGACCGGTTGGGCTTTCAGAAAATCCAGTGCTTTCAACCCGTTACTTGCTTCTCCTATAACCTCCATATTGAACTCGTTCCACGGCATCGCGGAGCTTATTCCTTTTCGTACTAATTTATCGTCATCCACTATCAATACCTTAATCATCCTCAGACATCTTCTCCTTTGATAGGAAGTATGAGCAGTATACTTGTCCCTGTACCCAATTCACTTTCGATCACCAGTTGTGCTTGATCTCCATACTGTGCCCTCAACATGCGGTGGACATAATTGAGTCCGATGCCCATCCCTACTTTTTTATGTTCAGCTATACGATTATTCAGAAGTCTTTGAATCGCTTCCTCGGTCATGCCTGCTCCATTATCCTGTATTAAAATATTCAGCGTTTTGGCAAGTGTAACTTCAATTTGAATAAAACCTTCGTCACTCAGTCCATGATAAAGTGAATTTTCAACCAACGGTTGCAGAATAAAACGAGGCACAGGTATTTGAAGAACTTGATCATCCGCTGAAATACGCACGTCAAATTCAAAGTCATATCGAATTTGCTGCAGGATTAGGTACTGTCTTAGCGCATCAATTTCCTCTTCCATCGTGGATACTTGCCCTAATTTACCCAAATTGTAATACAACAGCTTGTTTAAGGATTGCACCAACTTGTCAATCTCTCCTTGTCCGTTCATGACGGCCAGCCAGTGCACAGTATCCAGCGTATTCATTAGAAAGTGAGGATTGATCTGATATAACAATTTTTCCACTTCCAAATCTGCACGAATCTTCTCTTTCTGCTGCACTTCCTTGAACAGGTCGCCGATTTGATGCTGCATATTTGAGAATTCTCCCAACAGAAAATCAAACTCGGGAATTTGAGTGCGGGTCTGGCTTCCTGCCTTTTGTGGATTCTGAGACATTCCGTTAATTTCCGAATGGAACAGACCTAGTGGTTTGTAAACCATCTTCCACAGAAGCCAAGCCAGAAATACGGTAAAGCCGAGAAAAAATAAAGCGACCAGTAATATTTGAAGCAACCATTGGTTTTTCTCCTGTTGATACTTAGCCTGCGAAATTACCGATATGACGCTCCAATTCTGACTGGAGTCCTCCTTAAACCAATGGTAATCACGGGATATTCCATCTTTTGCAGTACCTTTCGATATGCTGGAGAAATTCTCTCCGACCTTCATCGCTTCTGGAATTTCACTGTAAACAATGTTGCCCTCACCATTCAGGATTAAATGCGATAAAGCTCCTTTGTATTGATTGTAACCCAGTATATCCTGTGTAAGACGAAAGCCGGATTCGACGTAAATATATACATCGTCCCTTTGAGGCAGCTGTACCTTTCGCATAGCAGATAAAACAAGCTGATCATCAAATCGGTTCATACTCATATGGGGACCATAGTACGCAATGCCATATGATTTGGAAAGCACAGGCAAAGACTCGGGAGAAAAACGATCTTTGATGGGAAAGTTAGCGAACTGTGTAGTGCCTTCTTTCTGGAAATAGTATAAGGTCAGACCTATATTCGGATTAGTAAACGTTACGACATTTAACTCATTCTTTAATTCATCTCTAGCCTCAATCAATTCAAATATATTGGAGGAAGGCTTCAAGACTTCATCCAGTTTTTTTCCTAATGTACCACTATATGATAATTGCTGAGTAACATGATTCAGGTTGGTAATTGAATTTTCCAGTGATGAAGTTACCTGCTGTAGATTGCTCCGAATTCCATCATTGATTTTATTCGCAAAAATGGAATCAATGGTATAGTAAGAAATTGCAAATATACTGATAAAGGGAATAAACGCGCTGAGAAAAAACAATAAAAAGATTCTTTTTTTAAGTGTCATTCCGACCCATTCTCCTTAGGTAAATGAAAGAGCAAGCCCCTGGTTATGAAGCTTGCTGTTTATGAACAACAGCTCTATCAATTATCGTATTCCTCATAGGCAGCGACCTATTTGAAAATTGGCGACATCTTAATCCGATTCAGATTGAAAAAATCAGGATACTTGCATCTCAGTGAGGTCCAATTCTGTTCATAATTATAGATTGATATTCAAATATGTCAAACGCTTTCATGGAATTTATAGAACTTATTCTCCCTTCCTCTTTGCATATATGACTTGCCGTTTTTAATTGCTTATTGTAGTTGAATTTTCTGCATGTAAAAAAGGCTCACTCCGTCTTCAACAAGTGGAATAAGCCTTCTAAGCTTTCAATAACATTTTCTACTCCTAATTCTTACAAATGGTGTTGTTGATCAGGATTGGATGCCAAAGCAACAAATAATTTTTCTTCTTCACTCAGCGCTTGTAGAAATTGTTCTCCGGCCAGATTGGGAGCAAACACCAGGTAACGCGGCCTGACGATTCATATTTTTCCTTCTTTCGGAGTTTAGCTATAAACCTCTTGTTCCAGCACCCGATTTACAGCCTTGATAAAGGCAAGATAACCACCATCGGTATCGTTCCGATGAGGAAGAGCCAAAAACATTGTCTCTTCAACCTGGTTATCGTCTAACTCATAGCTGTTTGTCAGGATTTCTCTGATCTCATCGACGGGTGTACCGAGAGCAAACTTCTGAGCTGCTTTATAGATATCATAGTTCTCATAGAGATCCTTCCGTGTCACCTTCTGCAAATCGATAAAATCATATATTTTTTTAACGGAATACAGCACCGCCAGCACAATTGAGATCAGACCCGCACTTGTTAAAATTTCATTCATTCCCCATACCTCTTTCCCTTTCACTCAGTTGACAGCTTAGCCGATGAAACAGACGAACAAGGTAGTGCCCATCTCACATGCCGAACCTCCTTATCCTCTTTACTTCAGAGTTCAGCGTAACATTTTCACCATTAGTTTAGGATTAGGGTTTTCATATAGGTATAAAGATCATCTTAAGATTTAGTGGCAGATGAAAAATAAAGAGACCATGCTCCATAAGAGCATGATCTCTAATTACATAATGGTATTGTTACCTAGCCATCATCTCCAACCTGAAGCATACGGTAACCAACTCCGATATGTGTTTGAATAAACTTAGTTTGTGATGATGTTTTTTCTATTTTTTTTCTCAGCGTTGCCATAAACACACGCAGGGCAGGAATGTCATAGCTGTGGTTGCCCCAGATTTCATGCAGGATAAAATTATGGGTCAGTACTTTGCCTACATGTTTTGCCAGCAGGCAAAGCAGTTTATATTCGCTTGGGGTCAGGTGAATTTCTTCTTCACCAATCCATACGCATCCTGCTGCATAATCAATTTTCAAATTTCCATTAATAAAGATGGAAGCATCCTTCAGGAGCTTATCACTGTCATTTCGAATTCTTCGTAAACTGACTCGAAGTCTGGCCAGCAGTTCTTCTACACTGAAGGGCTTTGTTAGATAATCGTCCGCTCCGGCATCCAGCGCATCTATTTTATCCCGATCTTCGCTGCGTGCGCTGACCACAATAATAGGCATATTCGACCATGCACGAAACTTTTTTATGATATCTACACCATCCATATCCGGCAACCCCAAATCCAGAATCATTAGATCCGGCTGCTTGGATACTGCTTCTAAAATCGATGCTTCCCCTGTTTCAGCCGTATGATATTTATACCCCTGTGTCTCCAGCGTTGTCGTAATCAGCTTGCGGATGGGTTTATCGTCCTCCACAACAAGAATAAAAGGTTTATTCATGAACATTCACTTCCTCAGCTTGCAGGGTAAAATAAAAAACCGTCCCTTTAGGGATATTGTCCTTAACACCAATAGTACCTCCATGAGCATTCACAATTGATTTGCACAGAGAAAGCCCCAATCCTAATCCACGACGTCCGTCCCCATGAATGTTGTCTGCCGTATAAAACATCTCAAACAGTCTAACCTTGACTTCTTCTGAAGAAATACCGGGGCCATCATCTGAGATTTCTACAATGACTATATGTCTCTCGCGTCTTGCTGAAATTGTGATGTGAGAGCCATCTTGGGTATACTTGATTGCATTATCAATCATATTGATCAATACCTGAACAATAAGTCGGGAGTCCATTCGAGCCATCATCAATTCATCATCCAGTTCCGTCTGAATGACATGCTTCACACTGTTGCGATTCACATGAAGCAGAGCCTCCGAAATGACTTCCTCCATTAATTCTGCCTGAAAATTCAGATTTAGAGTACCACCTTCGATTCGACTAATAGACAGCAAATTTTCTACCAAATTGATTAACCACATGGAATCGTCATATATATCCGTATATAGACCTTTTTTCTGTTCCTCGTTTAGTACCTCTGGGTTTCCAAGAAGAATCCCCGCATTGCCTGAGATGCTGGTAAGTGGAGTGCGTAAATCATGAGAAATGGACCGAAGCAGACTGGCACGGAGTTGCTCCTGCTGGATTTGCATGGAAATCTCTTGTTGTCTTTCGTTCAGTTTTTCTTTCTCTAGCGCCAGCGCGCATTCTCCCAGCATGGCAAGCATTAGGCTATTTTCAAAAACTTCTAAAGGTTCTTCCTCATCCATTACAATAGCTGCCACCGCAAGAACCTGCTCTCCTCCACGCACCGCATGATATAGACACTTAGCGCCAAAAAAAGTATCCGTCGTTGCTCCTGCACGCTTGTTGTTTTTATATACCCACTCTGCAACTGCACGTTCGTTGCCTCCTGTGTAGACCCCTGGATCAACTGCAGATTCTTTCTTTGGAAAAAACTGCGGCGCCAACAGTACCCCTTGGTCAACTGAATAGAAAATGACCATTCTGTCCAACAACTTTACCATTTGATGTGCCATTTCATTAATAATAGCCGGAGAGTCTTTGGCCTGTTGCAATTTCCGGCTTGTTTCCAGAAGCACCTCGGTACGGTAAGCTTTTTGCGCGGATTGCCGAGCCTGCTCTCTTACTCGCATAGTCAGTGTACTCGTCATGAAAGAAGCAGCCAGCATGACCAGAAAGGTGACCGGATAGCCTGAATCATAAGCCTGTAAAGAATAATAAGGCTCGGTAAAAAAATAATTAAACACAAGTACACTCATAACCGAAGAAATGGCGCTATACATTCTGCCCTTAGTCACAATTGCATTTAACAAAACTCCCAGAATGTACACGGTGATAATGTTAGCTTCTCGGAATTCCAAATACTTAAACCACAAGCCAATAATTGTGCACACAGCCAAGATAGCAATGGTCTTGATAGTATCTGCCAACGACAGCAATGGGTATTTTTCGTAAAAAGGCAATCTTTTATAGAAGGAAGACTGAGTATAGGGGATAATATAGATTTCAATATTAGGAAGTAAGGCCGTTAGTTTATCACTTACATTGGATTTTGCAAGCCCTCTCCTCTTGTAAGGGGAGCGTCCTAGGACAATTTTCGATACACAGCTTGTTTTGACATATTCGGCAATCTGTCCTGGAATATCGTCTCCATACATCGTTGCGATTTGTGCACCCATTTGCTCAGCCAGCCTAAGGTTCTCCCTTAACTCCGCTTTATTTTTTGATGTCAATTCTCTCGCTTCTGGTGTTTCCACAAACAACGCGGTGAAATGACCATGAAAAGCTGCCGCCATTCTTGCTGCTGTTCGGATCACTTTCTTATTGGAAGCAGCCGAAGACAGACAGACCAGAATATGTTCTTTCGTATCAAATTCATTTCTTTTCGCCTGCTCACTGATTTGCTCCGCGATTCGGTTTAACTGACTTGCTGTATTACGCAAAGCAATTTCACGTAGAGTCGTCAGCTTCTCTTTGGTAAATAAATGAGCCTGTGTATTCTCCTCCTCAGGGTAAATCTTTCCCCTATTCAAACGTCCTATTAAATCATCCGGTTCAATATCGACTAATTCCACCTGATCAGCACTGTCAAATACACTGTCCGGTATGCGTTCGTCAACGGAAATGCCAGTAATGGAGTAGACAATATCCGTTAGACTTTCGATCTGTTGAACATTCATCGTCGTATATACATGAATTCCTGCGCGAAGAAGTTCCTCCACATCCTGATATCTTTTTTTATGTCGGCATCCTGCCGCGTTGGTATGGGCCAAATCGTCCAATAAAATAAGGTCAGGACTTCTCTGGAGCGCTTGGTCCAGATCAAATTCCTTAGTTGAGGATTCTTTATTTGAAATTTTGATGTAAGGAAGAAGTTCAAGTCCTTCCAACAACGCCGCAGTGTATGGCCGGGCATAATGTTTAATGTATCCAACTACGATATCTATACCCTCTTTTTGCTCTTCGTGAGCGTCGCTAAGCATTGCACAGGTCTTCCCAACACCTGGTGCATATCCAACAAAAATTTTCAGTCTTCCTCTACTTTTTCTTACCGGCAAGTCAGTAATTCGATCAAGTATGGACCCGGCATCGTTCTGTTTTGCTGCCATCCTGTGCCCACCCTCTACTATATTCTCTCTCAATCCATAGTATATCATGAGCAAAATCAGTACCGTATTACGAATTTGCCTACAGCATTAAGATTGTATTAAGATCCGCTTTTATGTAATAACATCCTCAAAGAAGCCTCAGAATCCTGATTCTGTCCTAGCTTTCTCAGTGGAAGGATAGCAGCACAAAATAATATAAAAAGCTTTCACAAGCTGGTTCAGCCTTTTCTCATATTCACGGCATAGAAGATTGAAAAACAAGGATTCAATGCTTTGGCTTCATCTGTCATAGCACGTTTAGACATCTTCTCCTTCCATTTCAAATTTCATTGTTAGAATTTCCTATATGCTTGGTAATTGTAGAGCTGGCAGCAGACGCAGGCATCTCAGAAATGCAAATCGACACAAATGCTAGAACTAATAAAAACAAACTACATTTCTTCCACATCAATTCTTCCTCCTTAAGTCAGAGAAACGAATGAAAGTACCCTGCCAAGTAGACATAGTTTCTTCTTCATGTCTGACTGACAGGGTACAGTTCATTCTTTATAGCTTTTGCTTATTCTTGTATTCTCCGGCTGAGACACCTTATTATGGTATGCTCATGTTGTGCCACAAAGCTATTGTCGGGTACACATAAAGTCCATCCATCCGTATGCTCAACGACATACCCTGCACCTGTAAATAAAAAGGGCTCGATTGTAATTACCAAGCCCTCTCCCTCTTCCAATACCGTGGGTACACAAATTCTTATTTACTAGGAAGAAGATAAAGAACTTACAAAAAGGTTTATAAATGTGTCAGAAGGATCTAGCTAGAGATGTTGGAACCAGAGGTTACATTAGTCAAATTGAGAAAGGAAATGCGATGCCCTCTTTTGAGATCATTAGCAAGCTTACAGAGCGATTAAATTGCTTTATTAGACTGTGCCCCCAAGTTTCACCGCATTTATTTTTTCGAATAACCCCCTCTTCAGTTTTCCTTTTCACCCACATATCGATCAAGGCCTTGTCAGGTTTTCCAAAGTATGAACTGTACACTTTCCGGAAATATAATAAAATCTCTCATCTTTAGTTCGGGCAGTCGTTCCAAAATATAAAAAGCTGCTAAATAAGCGACTAATTAAATGGTCAATGTCCTTTTTTTCTTCGATAACTAGACGCAAAGCCAACGACATGAGCTTTTTATTGCGCATTGAATTATTCCAAGCTCTCTTTGCCCTGTAAGTTCATTCAAGAGTACTGGTTATTTTGTTGGATCATCTATGCTCCTTTGCCTTGAGATTAGTGAGTGATACTGACGGTTTCGATCAGTTTTATTCATATAACAATATCGAAGCTGTGTAGTATGGTTGAGGTTGTGAATATACTTGGCTGAATTATAATTAAGAGAAGTATGGATAAATGTATCTATTTAAGTGTATACACCCCGATATTTTTCTCATTTTATATGGACTAATATGTGAACCTACCGTAGCGGAATGAATCTCATATGTGATTTTGTAGAAGAATATTGAGTTGTGTTACCGCTTTGCATTTACATATTTTACAGTAACACAAAATTAAAATTTGCCCCTTTTCACATGATCTTAGTAGTCAGGTCAACTCCAGTTTCACTGTGGTAATCTCTAAGACAAAGTTTGAGGGCCAACTTTGTGTCCATTCCCCTTTAAGGGGTAAATGTATGTCTGGTAAAAAATGTACTGGTTGTTCATAACCCTCTCAAGGATAGAGACTATCAGATGCTTATGGAATGAAAAAAATGATTTAGATGTTCGGCAAACAATTTAGGATTTTCCATAGCGGCAAAATGACCGCCTTTATTCGCTTTCTCCCAGTACGTAATATTATAGGCGCGTTCTACCCAGCTTCGGGGAGGCGTGGGCAGCTCCTTGGGAAATAAGGAAACCCCTGTTGGAACAGTAACACGCTGATCTTCGGTGAAATGCAGTGGCATTTTGGTACCTTCAGTATATATTCGCATGGAAGAAGCAATCGAATTGGTAAACCAGTAAATCGATATGTTAGTGAGGATATGATCAAGTGAGAAAGACCTTTCGATATCCCCGTCACAGTCACTCCAACCTTGAAATTTTTCTACCATCCAGCTGGCAAGACCGGTTGGGGAATCACTTAGTGCAAAAGCCAGTGTTTCCGGCTTCGTTCTATGAAGGGCGCTATAAGCACCTTCTCGGTCCAACCACTCAGCTACGATGTCTAAGTAAGCTTGCTCTTCTTCGCTAACAGATGGTGTATTCGGAGTGAGGGGTGGCTTGTAGCTTCCTGGAATATAATTGAGATGAAGTCCCATCACCCGTTCAGGGTACATGAATGCTAACCATGTTGAGACCCCTGCTCCAATATCCCCTCCCTGAACCAAATACCTTTCATAATCCAAACGATCCATAAGTTTTGCCCAAAGCGTAGCTACGTATTTGGACCCCACTCCCGGTCGTGTGGGTTTACTCGAAAATGCAAAGCCTGGCAATGAGGGAATAATCACGTCAAAAGCCTCTTCAGCATGTCCACCATATAGTGATGGAGTTGTTAGATAAGGGATTAGTTCTAACATCTCTACAAATGATCCTGGCCATCCATGAGTCAACAACAGTGGTCGTGCGGATGTGCCTTCACCCCGAACGTGTACAAAGTGTATATCGAAGCCATCCACATGTTCCATAAACTGCGGGAAACGGTTTAACCATGCTTCCTGTTCACGCCAGTTGTATTCCGTGCTCCAATAATCAACTAATCTCTTTAAAAAGGAACGGTCTGTCCCCAGAGCCCATGGTTCTACAGAGAAACTCGAAGGCCATCGAACCTGTTTTAGTCTGATAGACAGATCATGCAGTTGTTGCTCTGGAATTGAAATTTTGAACGGTTCCATTCATTGTTTCCTCCCTTGTAGATTAATTTACGATCAGAAGGATTCCATTGTATGATGGATCTGTTCATTAATAAAATTGAAATATTCAAAATCATTATCATTTTTATCGATAGAAATTAAACCTAAGGAGAACATCGATGGAAATTAGACACCTTATTACATTTCAGACGATTATCGAAATCGGAAGTTATACAGGGGCTGCATTGCAATTGGGATACACTCAGTCCACGATCACTGCCCATATACAGTCGCTTGAAGAAGAGATTGGCGGGGAGCTTTTCACTTACGAAAGAAGGCACTTGAAACTTACTCAATTAGGGAGAGAATTAATACCTCTGGCAGAAGATCTACTGGCTACTCATGACCAGATTAGAAATATACGAAGCAACCAGGAGGTTAAAGGTGCTATAAAGGTGGCTGCACCAGAGTCTTTAACAATTTCTAGATTAAGCCCGATTATAAGGGAATTCTCTTTGAAATATCCTCATGTCAAATTCATCCTTATCAACGGTATATGTGAACAAAACCAGGTTGGCTTAATCAGTGGACGTGTAGATGTGGCTTTCATGGTCTACCCGGAAATACATCCGGAAAAATGCATTCATTATTCTTTGGCCCAGGAGAACATTGTCCTGGTGTGCAGCAATGACGGTCCAGACCATTTCGATGAATATAAGCGAGAGAACACCAACCATTTTTTTATTACGAATGAAGAAAGCTATAGTTATCGGACCATGTTTGAAAGATATCTTGTAAAGCATGATATTCACCCATTTCAAACCATGGAGTTATGGAGTATTGAGGCGATTAAACAAACCGTTATGAGTGGGCTTGGATTTTCTTTTTTGCCTTATATTACAGTTAAAGAAGACGTGAATAGAGGAAAACTTAAAATCGTAAGTCATTCCGAAAAGTTCGATCCGATATACTCCCATATGCTGATTAAAAAGAAAAAGTGGTTATCTCCAACAGTAAAAGCTTTCTCTGAATTTGTGATAAAGTCGATCCGTGAAACGGATAACGAACTCGAAAGTTCAAGATGACTACCATTTGTTGGATAATTGGTAATCGGGCCATGTTCTTGTCCCTCGACATTCCTTCCATGTCTCGTCAGCATATTGATCAAACAATTCGCCGGCTTCCACAAATTTGTCAGAGATTCAATCAGTTCTCGAACCAAATTAAATTCGCCGCGATATGAGATAATATCAGCAAGTCAGCGCTTGATACAAGAGACAAACGCAGTTTTGTCTTAAATGCATTGTTTGTGGATGGAGAAACCTACTGATTTTTCAACTCGATTCCCAGCTTTTCTTTTGTCCATTTGGTATGATTTCTCCTGGTTTGAACTTAATATCTGGACCCCATGGTCACAAATACGTAATTGTTACCGGTTGATCGTATTTACCGTTCTTATCTCCAGCCTGGCACATGTAGTTTTTGTGTCACCCGGCTTGTGACCGCTCGCTATTGCTGCTACACCCGTTCAACACGGCCGACATGTCAACACACCTACCATCAGCAGACTGCCGATCCGTCTTCTTTTTACTTTCGTTCAACTTTGTCACCCCACTCTAGGTAATGTAGATTACAGCATTTATAATAATGAATGAATCAGGTAACTGCCCATACTAACTTTACAACATTTATTGCACTAATTTAGGATACTGGAAATTGGATATCAGTGTTGCATTAATGCAATCTCCCCTGGACAGGCAAAAGCATCCCTGCAGGGCTGCCTCTTCTGCTGCAATCATTCATACTAATTTATCCAGTCATGTTCAGCATACAACGTATGGACATAGTGTGTTTAACTAATGCCAACTTAAAGTTTCACCCGTCGATTGCGCTTGCTTGGAATAACAGGTCGGATATCTCGATTTTGCAAAAGGTCCAGCATGCCATTGGTATCGTAATTTACGTTCCTTTCGATTCGCTTTTTTTAGAAAATAGAATGATATTGTTATTTTTGATAGAACATGCTATGATTGCGCCAAATAAAACCATTATTTGCAATCAATTTACATATTAATATTTAATAACCCAATGTTTATGATTACTATACTTTCTCCAACACATAACTGGAGTTGTCAATAAATGAACAGAGACCAGTATATGGTGACTCTCCTCTCGTAGTTCACTTTTAAATTCAATAAATGTAAGCGATTTCATTTCTATTTCTCGTGCCCTCTTCACAGCAGTTCTCCTTACGGGTAGAGGTCTGAGTATATTCTTGAGTTTGATAAATTTACGAATAGCTCGGCTTTGGACCATATAAAAAAACGGAGGTTATTGTTATGATTAGAAAATGTCTAGCTTTATTTCTCTCCTTCACTTTATTGCTTGGTGTCTCTCTCGTGCTAAGTGTAGATGCTGCCAATCGACCACTGGCTAAACTCCCTGGAAATTCCAACCCTCTAGTGGATCATAAATTGGGAGCTGATCCCTATTCATTGGTATATGGTGGAAGGGTGTATGTCTACATGTCAAGTGATACGTATGTTTATAACAATGATGGATCGATTAAAGACAATGACTTCAGTGCACTGGATCGCATCCAGGTCATTTCCTCCGCGGACATGGTGAATTGGACGGATCACGGAACGATACCGGTCGCAGGTGCCAACAACAAGAACAACGGTAGAGGCATTGCCAAATGGGCCTCTAACTCCTGGGCTCCAGCAATTGCGCATAAAAAATTGAATGGCAAAGATAAATTCTTTCTTTATTTTGCCAATGGTGGGGCAGGAATTGGAGTCCTGACAGCAGACACGCCGATCGGACCTTGGACAGACCCCCTCGGTAAAGCGCTTGTGACACATAGTACGCCTGGAATGGCTGGCGTGACATGGCTTTTTGATCCGGCTGTGTTGGTGGATGATGATGGCACAGGATACCTGTATAGCGGTGGGGGAATTCCTAACGAATCCGATCCCGCTTCCATTGCTAATCCTAAAACAGCTAGAGTGATCAAGTTGGGGGCCGATATGATAAGTGTTGTTGGAAGCACAACCACCATTGATGCACCTTACTTATTTGAAGATTCCGGTATTCATAAGTACAATGGCAAATACTATTATTCCTACTGCATTAACTTTGCCGGGACACACCCGCCACAGTACCCTGCAGGTGAAATCGGCTATATGGTCGGCGATAACCCGATGGGCCCCTTCACTTATAAAGGCCATTTCCTGAAAAACCCCTATACATTCTTCGGCGTTGGCGGCAACAACCACCATGCTGTATTTAACTTTAAAAATGAGTGGTACGTCGTGTATCATGCCCAAACGGTCAGCAAGGCACAAATTGGAAATGGAAAAGGCTATCGCTCTCCTCACATTAATAAGCTGGTGTACAATACCGATGGAAGCATCCAGGAGGTACAAGGGAATATGACTGGAATAGCTCAGCTATCCAATCTAAATCCATATACCAGAGTTGAAGCGGAAACCATGGCGTGGCAGGCGGGTATTACGTCCGAGCCCACTCAAGCCACTGGCGGTCCGGTCAGTAATCTGAATGTGACCAATATTCACAATGGGGACTGGGTCGCTGTCGGGAAGGCTGATTTTGGCTCTACCGGAGCAAAGACGTTCAAAGCCAATGTTGCCACAAATGTCGGTGGTAGTATTGAAGTACGTCTTGACAGTGAGACAGGCCCTTTAGTCGGCACCTTAAAAGTACCTTCAACTGGAGGTATGCAGACCTGGAGAGAAGTAGAGACCACGATCAATAATGCAACTGGGGTTCGCAACATTTATCTGGTGTTTACTGGGACAGGAAACGGCAATCTATTTAATTTGGATGCCTGGCAGTTTACCCCCAACACGGGGAGCAATACGGGGACAAAGGTTGAAGCTGAGAACATGAACATTGGCGGCACTTATGCGGGCAAGATCAGTACACCTTTTGACGGGGCTGCTCTGTATGCCACTGCTGACTATGCATCATACTCACAGTATTTTGCCAACCCTACGCATAATATCTCAGTACGGGGGGCTTCAAGCAATGCTAGTACGGCCAAAGTGGACTTGGTTATTGGAGGAGTAACTGTGGGTTCCTTTTATTTCACGGGCAAAACGCCGACTGTCCAAACTTTATCCAACATTACTCACGCTACCTGAGATCAGGACGTCAAACTCACCTTGACGAGCGATGACGGAACCTTGGATGCCTACGTGGATTTCATTGAATTTTCATTATGATCGCTCGTATTTATCTTAGCCAAATGTTTACTATATTGAGAATGTCTGGGTGTTTCATCCTCAGTGACTTACAAGTGTAACCCATGGAAAACGCCCTCTGGTGCTCGGGATTTGCTAGGGAAGCTCCCTAGTGTAATCTCGGGCACCATTTTACCTTAAATGGCTCCCTTTATATCCGTATTACAAAAATTGACATTTCGTATGAAAATAAGTAGTATAATTAGAAACATTTATGAATTTCTCGTTCCTCTCTATTCAAATTCCTGATCCTATCTAATTTAAGGAGTGAAAATGCTATGTGCGCACGAATGCTAAAAGCGAATGCAAGGAATGTAATCGGTAATTATTGCAAATGGATCGCGACTGGTATGATTTTAACTCTCACGGGATGCTCCCTTGCATCCGCCACCCCTTCGCCCTCTTCCTCAAGTAAAACCAGTAGTGAACCCGTCTCCTCCCTAGTTACATTTCAATTGCAAGAGGCTACGATTGCTCAGATGCAGGACGCGATGAAGTCAGGAGCACTGTCGAGTGTCGAACTCACCGCCCTGTACCTTAACCGCGTATATGCCTATGATGCTAGTGGCATTCGGCTGAATTCCATCCCTGTTCTGAACCCCGACGTACTAAAAGAAGCCGCTCAGGCTGATCAACTAAGGGCACAGGGTATTAAGACCGGTCCACTGCAAGGCATCCCCTACACGGTTAAAGACAGCTACAAGGTTAAGGGACTCACTGTCGCTTCTGGATCTCCAGCTTTCAAAAATCTGATGGCAAAAGACGATGCCTTTACAGTAGAGAAGATACGCAAATCCGGAGGGGTGCTCATTGGTAAAACCAACATGCCGCCAATGGCAGCAGGGGGAATGCAAAGAGGCGTTTATGGCCGTGCTGAAAGTCCGTACAATCCAAATTATTTGGCTGCAGCTTGGTACTCTGGCTCCTCTAACGGATCTGGCGTATCAACAGCCGCAACCTCGCTGCCTTCGGTATGGGGGAGGAAACGGTATCCTCTGGAAGATCACCAGCATCTAACAATGGTTTAATTGCCTACACGCCATCGCGGGGCCTAATCTCCATTCGGGGGAATTGGCCGCTCTTCCCTATACGGGATGTCGTTGTCCCACATACGAGGACTGTCGAGGACATGCTCCGCTTGCTTGACGTGATCGTTGTAGAAGATAAGATCACCAAGGGGGATTTCTGGCGAGAACAGAAAGCCGTTCGACTCCCTTCTGTCAACAGTGTCCGTCCCAAATCCTATTTAGAGCTGCGAGACATTCAAGCGTTAAAAGGCAAGCGCATTGGCGTTCCGAAAATCTATATTGGTAAGGACCATGAAACCACAACTCCGATCAAATTCAGACCTTCGATACAGGCATTATGGGAAAAAGCTGTAAAGGATTTAACTGCTCTTGGAGCTGAGGTTGTGGAAGTTGACTTCCCCTTGCAGGCGAACAGCGAGAAAGACCGGGCAACAGCAAAAACACCTGAGGAACGTGGTTTGATGCCGGCAAAGTGGGTTGAAAAGGAATTCGGATTGCTTAATCCTTATGCTGCTGAGGAATTCCTTAAAAGTGTGGGCGATCCGAATTTTCCGTCATGGGCTAATATCGACCCTGCAACCGTCTTCCCAAATCCGCCCGGTTCGGTAGATGCCAAACGTGGCAGAGACCTTGGCCACTATGACGTATTTATTGAAACCATAAAGAAAGGCGTCACCCCTTACGAACAAATTCCCCAGTTTCATGAAGGACTACGGGGGCTTGAAAATGTGCGAAAGATTGATTTTGAAAATTGGATGAAGCAAAACAACCTTGATTTTATTGCATTCCCGGCAAATTCGAATATCGGCAAAGCTGACTCCGATGTGAATGAAACATCCTATGAGGAGGCTTGGGAGAATGGCAACTATTTCTCCAATACGAATTTCATTCTACGCGAGTACGGTATCCCAAGTGTGTCTGTGAGTATGGGCGCTATGAAGGATACCGGAATGCCCGTTAATCTGACGATGGCAGGTGCCGCATACAGCGATAATGACCTGCTTCGTTACGCTTATTCCTATGAGCAGGCGACCAAAAACCGTCCTATTGCAGCACGCACGCCAGCGCTTGAGGATGAAACCTTTTCCTATAACCCGCAAACTGCTCTCCCACCCTCTAAACGCAAGGAAACAGGAACCCCTGAACTTAAGTTGAATGCTTCAATCACGGATGATGTTCTCACTTTGGAAGGTTCAGTCACAGATCAAAGCGATATCGCGCAGCTTAAAGTTTATGTCAATGGGATTCGTGTCGTTATTACAGAAGATAAAACCAATTGGTCAGCAACGCTTCCAACTACTAAATACAAACAGGGTGGTTCCTCCCAAGCCGATACGCTGCATATTCTCGTACTGGCCAAGGATATTTACGGAAATACCTCTGCTCAAGTCAAGTCAGTCACTTTACCCCAATGACGAAGGACATCATAGAACTCACTATAATTGTGGGTTCCATGACCGTAAGGTTCTCATTAGGGAAGCCATCGCTGCAGCTGGCCTGAGCGACGGGATATTTAAGCTTGCGGGCTGGAGGTTGGTCAGATGAAACTGCAACTTCCAGCTCTTTAAATTCTAATGCAACTTGACATGTTATAGCCTTGCTGTCTTGTTCATTGAACTATCGTTTCTCGATAGCTCAATCACTATTTGGATATTTGTTGAATAGAAACAATTGCTTAATCCTATCTAACCAAGGAAACGGATTAATTCATAGACTTTACTATCATCTAAAAGAAATAGAATTTAAGTTCAAGATCAAAAGTATTTAAATAATTTCGGTGTGTCTCCCTCTGCATCACGCATAGATTAAGATTAGATCATCATAAATAATCACACAGCAAGGCTGGATTAGATAATGCTACATATAGCGTTCGCGATTTGTATATTTGCATTTTGTGTAGTACTTGCTACAATCTATATTGATAATGAGAATCATTATTAACTAATTCGAAGGTCTGATTATGATCACCGAGCGCTTGTTGCCATGGAGAGACGTCGGTGTTGGATGTTAACTCGGTTGGCTTCGCCTACTTAAGCATGCACTGATCGGAATATTACCTAGGCGCAACATTATTTTTCTATAGAGAAAGGTTGATAGAGTTGACTACAAATAGACAATTATGCATTGGATTATCCTTATCTGCGACTTGGATGAAAGGAGACGGTTGGCGGCACCAGGACAGCGGTGTGGAAAAGATGGGGTCAATTGACTATTACATTGATTTGGCAAAAATGGCGGAGAAGGCAAAGCTCGATTTTATTTTCAAGGCGGATTATCTTTATGTTAGTCCGCAGATGCTGGGCGATTCCGCTAACTTTGGCAGTCCCGATCCTACAATGATTTTTGCGGCGATTGCTCGTGAAACTAAGCGGATTGGATTAGTGACAACGGTTTCCACCACTTTCAATCCACCGTATGTTGTCGCAAGGCAGCTTCAGTCGTTGCACTGGCTCAGTAACGGGCGCGCAGGCTGGAATATCGTAACTTCGATTGAAGGCGCAGAAAATTTCGGTGATTCGCCTATGCCTTCACCGCAAGAAAGATATGCGAAAGCAATGGAATTTACTGATGTCGTACGCAAACTATGGGAAAGTTTTCCTGATGAAGCGATTGTAATTGACCGCGAGTCAGACATTTTTTCTGATAAGAATAAGGTTTCTTCAATTAATCATTCAGGCGATTTTTTCAGTGTCCAGGGACCGCTTACTTTACCTGCCCATACATCGGGATCTATTCCTTTATTTCAAGCAGGCGCGTCAGATACAGGACGAAATTTTGCCTCTTCAATAGCGGATGCTATTTTTGCGGCCATGTCAGACCTTGAATCCGGAGTGGAATTGCGAAATGATCTGAGAAAAAGAGCCAAAGAACATGGACGACATCCGAACGCCATCAAAGTTTTGCCTGGATTATATTTTTTCTTGGCTGAAACTCACGAGGAAGCGCATGAATTACATAAGTCAGCACATGCGCATCTAAGTATGGAGCGCAGACATGCACTGCTCAAGTCAGTGCTTGGCCTTGATTTAAGCAGCTTTGCTTTGGATCATCGCATAACTGCCGATATGCTTCCTGATCCGAATCACCCAGTCCGTAGCCGGACACATGCTGAGCTTTTGCGCCGGTATATTATAAACCATCAGCCTACAGTGGAAGATGTGTTGGCAAGACCCGAGGTCGTCGGATCTGCTAATTGGGTTTCCGTTGGAACGGTTGAGGACGTATTGAATGATATTATTGAGCGTTTTGAGGCTGGGGCTATTGACGGATTTATAGCTCTTCCGGGCGGTTCAGAAGAATCTATGAAAATATTTTTTGAAAAACTGATGCCGCAGTTGGTTGAAAGAGGCTTGTTCAGAAGCGAATATGCAGGTTCGACTCTGAGGGCACATTTGGGTATTTAACACCCGATACTGTCGAGAACAAGACATTAAAAGTCGCTATTTTAGCGGCTTTTTTGTTCTAACGGTACAAGCACTTGTCTCAAGTCGAGGAAAAGAACTTGTACCTATTACCGTAAAGGACAAGCGATTTAGATTATTGGGTCAGCTATATATAAATCATTATGTTGTTTTGATCTTCAAATAAATAAGTTCTTAAAGTACAACTCTCCTTTGTGTCATAGGTAGATAAAAGGACGAACAGGATAACCGCCCTTTTATCCATGATAGGTTGTATTTAATGCCGTCCATTATGACAGAGGCTATTACTTAGCGTATACAGCCATTACAATATTTCGATATACCCTTCTGTTCCATGCACACGAATTCGTTGCCCATCTTTTATCAGTTTGGTAGCATTCTCCACTCCGACAACTGCGGGTAAGCCATATTCACGTGCGATAACGGCTCCATGAGTCATCAGTCCACCAACTTCGGTGACTAGGCCTTTTATGGATACAAACAATGGTGTCCAGCTGGGGTCAGTAAAGGCGGTGACTAATATATCTCCATCTTCCAGATCAGCATCTTCCATGTTTAAGATGACACGTGCTCGTCCCTCTATAACTCCGGTAGAAACAGGCAGCCCTACAATCGCTTCAGCTGGGAGATTTTCTCGTTTGTACTCACCCGCAATGATTTCACCATCAGACGTGATTACACGCGGGGGAGTTAGTTTTTCATATAATTTGTAATCGTCTTTTCGTTTACTGATGATCTGATAATCCAGTTTATTTGTGCGTACGACTTCGTGAAGTTCTTCAAAAGTGAGATCGTATATATCTTCTTTTTCGTGAATAATGCCAGCTTGTACGAGTTGTTCGGCTTCTTTTAGTAAAGCCTGCTTATAAACGAAGTAGCGATTAACCATGCCGTATTTAGGATATTCACGATAACCGATAAAATTCCTGATCAGATCGATCATCCGTTTTGTTTCCTTGGCTTTTTGTTCACCATCCGGTAATTGCTTCAATCGATCTAATAACTCTTGTTCTTTTTTCAAAGCCTCCTGTCGCCCCTGCTCAAATTTCCAATTGCCAGCATTAGGCTCAAAGTTTTTGATATTACTGAGAATCATGGGGACAAGTATAATTGGTTTTTCACTCCAACGAGTTCTCGAAATATCGATTTCACCGGCACATCGCATTCCGTATTTGTTGAGATAAGCATAGATAGCGTCTTGAGTTTCCTGTCCACCATCCAACTTAACCATTTCATCCAAAAAATTATCATCTTTTACATGTTGTAAATAATCAATTACCTCCGGATAAGGACGAATCGCATCTGCGACATCCAATAGCGCCAGACCCATTTCCGAAGTAATGTTGTTTGGTACAGATTGAGAAAGCGTATCTGCTGCGTTTTTTTCACCTAACCACTCGTACATTTTCTCATTGATCCATGACGAAGCATTCATAGCAGTCATAAAAACCTTTGAACTTTGTGGGTCAAATAAGATCTTCTTTAATTCTTGGAGATCTTCCAGAATAAAATCAAATAAATCTGCTCCTGATTTCGTTTGGATGTTTTGTTTTAATTCTTCTATCGATGTTTGACTGTTCTTAATCAAATCAGAAACGATTGCCGGATCGTTT
Organism: Paenibacillus sp. FSL R10-2748; assembly: GCF_038005565.1. Taxonomy (NCBI): domain Bacteria; kingdom Bacillati; phylum Bacillota; class Bacilli; order Caryophanales; family Paenibacillaceae; genus Paenibacillus; species Paenibacillus sp. FSL R10-2748. Next base: position 59,786 of record NZ_JBBOTK010000010.1, on the reverse strand, counting down.
TCGATTTGTGCTTGAAAACCTGCAGACGACCTACCTTTACTGATATTACCGGGACTCCGTTCTGTTCTATCATCTGGTAACGATTTTATAAAATCTCGCTCTATTAGGGTCATAAATGCGTCTTTTATGAGCGGATCAGATTGTCCCAGGGTATTTAAGAAAGTTTCTCTGCTGACAGGTGAAGCCAGCATATGTGTAACATCAACAAACAACCTTCCACCGGCTATACGCATGGGTGCAGGAGTTATTAACAGGTAAAAAGACAATCCCAATGGTTTTATCGGGTCAGTCATCATTTGTTGATGACCGACAGATACATAAACGTGATTTTCCTGATCATTTGCTTCAGGGATCGGGTATAAAGTCGTGATTGGACGACTCTGGACAATATAAAAAGTATCATGGGCCAAACACCATTCGATATCTTGTGGATAGCCAAAATAAGCTTCGATCTGTCTTCCCATGCGTGCCAGTTGTAAAATTTGTTGTTCAGTAAGGGTTTGAGTCTTTTGCTGATCGGGGTCGATCTGCCGGGTCTCTATTCCGCCTTCTCTTCGTCCATAGACAGCCAATTTTTTGGTTGCTATCCTCTTATCGACGATTTCCCCTTCCTGTACTTTATAACAATCGGCAGAGACCAAGCCAGAGACCAGTGCTTCTCCAAGTCCAAAACTAGCTTCGATCGATAGCAGCTTCCGGTTGGATGTAATCGGATCAGCGGTAAATAAAATTCCTGAAGCCTGCGGGAAAACCATCCTTTGAACGATAACGGATAAATAAACTTGACTGTGGTCAAATCCATTTTGCATACGATAGATAACCGCGCGATCCGTAAATAGGGAAGCCCAACATTTGCTGATATGCTGCAAGATTGCTTCTTTGCCGATGATATTTAAATAGGTGTCTTGTTGACCAGCAAAAGAGGCATGTGGCAAATCTTCAGCAGTCGCACTGGAACGCACTGCGTAAGCATGTTCTTCTCCAAACCGGGAGAGATAGTGAGTAACTGCTTCCACAACATCGGAAGGAACTTCTACTTCCATAATCATTTGTCGAATCTGCCTGCTGATTTCACCAATTTGAGCTCGTTCTTCTGCTTTTAGCCTTGTTAGTCGGTCCAACAATGCATAATACGTTTCTTTTTGTTCGATGGCTTTTTGATACCCCACTGTTGTAACACAAAAACCTTCTGGTACAGGTATTCCTTCAATTTTTGATAATTCCCCTAAATTTAACCCTTTTCCGCCAACCAGCAAAAACTGCGTTTTTTCCATTTCCTGAAAACCGAGAACCAAAGAACTCATTCAATATCTCTCCTAACTATTAAATTGAGAAAAAAACATTTGACAAGAGTTTAGCGGCATGGTAAAGTTAAAGTATAAAATGTGATTTTTATGTCAATTTAAATTTACGAAGTCACAATCTGATTATATCATCGTGTCTGTTTTATATGCAATATAAAAGAACCTGATAAAACTATCCAGGTTCTTTTTTGATTTTCCGCTATCATTAGTCACATCAAAAACCATGGCTCGAGCCGAACTCAGTTACTGCATAGTTCCCTATCGCTCCTACGTAGCCTAAGGAAACCCTGAAGTTGCGTCGGGTTCTTATTGAGCTAACCTGCCCGTTAGTTCAGCGAACGAAGCGCGTATAGTGAACCTCTTATATTTTTTTTCGGGCATGTTCATCTTTGCACTTGGGAAAATGGGAAAGCATGAAAGTTTCTATAATTCACTTCATCTCACATGTGATTCTATAGGCTCTTCTTTATGATAACTAAAAAGAAGATAATTTATTTCATTCTCTATTCCTGGCTTACACTTACTGTGAAACACTGTGATATGTATTAATATATCCAGGATATGTTTGTTCCAATTGCCAAATTTACTTTCACTTACGTTTGTTATAAGCCCGCGTCAACTAGCTCTGCAAAAGTCGGTACAGCAGCGCCTCTCTCTTATTCTCAAACGTTCGCTGTATCTCCAGAAATTCAGGTACCTCCGACAGCCGGGAGGGTCTGTACCCGGGGCCGCCGCAGCCGCAGGAGTGGTAAGCGTACCCTTGTTGATATAGTAGCTCCACCTTTTTCCACTGCTTAATATCCGTTTGCTTCGGGGCCTGAAACATGTATACAAGGCTGCAAACTCCTGTGAGGATTCCTCCAGTTTGACCACCGCCTGACGGTAAATAACAATGCTCACGAGCAAAAATGGAATGACACAGGCCGGCACGTTTCCGCCCATAAATTTGCTGCAGTCTCGCGTTTATTACTCGCTCTATCACCGACATATTCAACTTGTAGAACAGCCTCCATGAATTACCCACTACTTTAAAATTCATACATGTTAATTTGAGCTAGCTGCCTTATTTCTTGATATAATCAGCGAACTTCCGGAGAAAATCGAGCGAATGGATATCCTCTCTGAGATGATGATGAACCAGATCATCCATTTTGGTTGTTTCCTTATTCAGCATGTATTCAAGCATAGCTTGGTGCTCATGCCAGATGCCCATCAGCTTCCCTGTTTCCAGCATATGCAGCTTGCGATATCTGATATAGTGAACATTCGACTGCTGAATGAGCTGCCAAAGAAACCCCCGTCCCACCAATTGGAACATGGTTTGGTGAAACTGATCATCCAGACTGAGAAATTGATCCGTAGCATGATCTTCTTCAATCACAGCTCTCTGTCTGTCTAGAATATCACTCAACTTCTGTACATCGCTTAATGTAATTTGCGAAGAAAGCTCCTTCATAATCTCCTTTTCCAATGCGCTTCTTAAGTAAATAATTTGTTCAACGGACTCTAGATCAATATAGGACACAATGTTCCCCTTCTTGGGATAAATATCAATGTAGGACTCAAGCGCAAGCCACTTCAATACATCGCGTAGCGGAGTTCTGGACAGCTGGAAGCGTTCTGACAAGGTCGTCTCACTGAGAAGAGTACCCGGCTTTAAGGTCAGTGACAAAATATCTTTTTTCAACAGTTGCATGATTTCTTCTTTTGTAAACATATCATTCCTACCTTTACTTTATAAATCTAGTTATATTATAAAGCATTTTGAGCTGACGAACCCCTCTGAAATTATCATTGACAAGAACAAACCCTATAATTTATGATCAACTCAATCTTGTATACAAGACAAACGAAATACAATCAGGGAGGGTATCGTTATGAATATGACCTGGAGATGGTATGGTGAAAACAACGACAATATTACACTGGATCATATCCGACAAATTCCGGGAGTTATGGGCATTGTCTGGTCTTTACATGATAAGGTAGCCGGTGAAGTATGGGAAATGGAGCGAATTCAGGAGGTAGCTGATCAGATTACGAGCAAGGGCTTTAGTACGGCGGTCGTAGAAAGTGTAAATGTCCACGATGATATCAAAATCGGCCTGCCATCCCGCGATCAATATATTGACATTTATATCGACACCATTCGAAAATTAGCCAAAGTGGGAGTCAAGGTGATTTGCTATAACTTTATGCCTGTCTTTGACTGGACAAGAACGGAACTGTATAAGGAACTGCCTGACGGGTCCAACGCCCTCTTTTATGAAAAGGCTGCCATTACCGATGATCCACGCCAAATGGTGGATCGGATTCTCGAGGGAGCCGGAAAGTTCACCATGCCTGGCTGGGAACCGGAGCGGTTGGCGAGACTGGATGAACTTTTTGCTGCTTACGCGGATGTCACAGAAGACAAGTTGTTTGGCAACCTGAAGTATTTTCTTGAGCGCATCATCCCGGTCTGCGAGGAGGTTGACATCAAGATGGCCATTCATCCTGATGATCCGGCATGGCCCATCTTCGGATTGCCGAGAATTGTCCGTAGTCGTGAGACCATCCAGCGCATCCTAGATGCAGTGAACAGCCCATATAATGGTCTAACCTTCTGCACAGGCTCACTGGGGAGCAATCCTGAGAATGATTTGCCAGCCATGATTCGGGAGTTTCATGATCGTATTCATTTTGCTCATATTCGTAATGTCAAGGTGTTTGAGAATGGTGACTTTATTGAAGTGTCACACCGCGGCAAGGACGGAAGCGTCGATGTTCCGGAAGTAGTTAGAGCTTATCACGAGAACGGCTATCAGGGATATGTACGCCCGGATCACGGCAGACATCTATGGGGGGAAGAAAAGAATTGTCGTCCAGGCTACGGTTTGTATGACCGTGCACTGGGAGTTATGTACTTGCTGGGTGTCTGGGATAGTCTCGCTCAAGGCAAAGGAGTGAAATAAATGCTCCAACTTGACCGGAAAGGCCTTTCAGACAAGGCGGCCTGGAAAGAAGCAGACATCGAGCTGCCAAAATATGATCTGGAGCTTGTAGCCAATAACACCCGAGTTAGACCACAATGGGTGCATTTCGGCGCAGGCAATATTTTTCGAGGGTTGATAGCCAACGCGCAGCAACAACTGCTGAATAAATTGAAAGCGGATACAGGTATTGTTGCAACCGAAGCCTTTGATTTTGAAATGATCGACAAAGTCTATAAGCCTTACGACAATCTAACCTTACTGGTGTTGATGAGTGCAGACGGAAGATTTCACAAGAGCGTGGTCGCAAGCATCGTTGAGGGACTCGCAGCAGAGCAAAATCGTCCAGACGATTACCTCCGTCTGATTGAAATATTTGAGAATCCGTCCCTGCAGATGGCCAGCTTTACTGTCACGGAAAAAGGATACGCCCTGACCGGGCCCGACGGCAAGTATCTGGCTGTTGTGGAGAGGGATTTGACGAATGGTCCTGAACAGCCAGTGCATGTGATGAGCATAGCTACTTCGCTTGCCTATCGGCGTTACCTGAAGGGGCGGCATCCAATGACCTTTGTAAGCATGGATAATTGCTCCCATAACGGCGATCTGTTAAAGGATAGTATGATTGCTATCGCCAAGGAGTGGACCCGCAGAGGCCTGGTAGAGGAAGGATTTGCAGACTATCTGCAGAATGAGGAGAAAATAACCTTCCCCCTGACCATGATTGACAAAATCACCCCCCGCCCTTCCTTGCAAGTACAGTCTGCTCTTCGGGAGCTGGGGTTAGCCGACATGGAGATGATCGTTACCTCAAGGCATACGTATACGGCTCCCTTTGTCAATGCTGAGATTAGCGAGTATTTGGTCATTGAAGACAAGTTTACGAACGGGAGACCCGCACTGGAGGAAGCTGGCATCATCTTCACGAATCGGGATACGGTGGACAAAGTGGAAAAGATGAAAGTCACTACCTGTCTCAATCCGCTGCATACAGCGCTGGCCCTAGCTGGGTGTCTGCTTGGGTATGAGCTTATTGCAGATGAAATGAGGGATCACACATTGCGTCGTCTGGTGGAAACCATTGGCTACAAGGAAGGTTTGCCTGTTGTAGTTGATCCCGGTATTATCCAACCGCAACCATTTATTGACGAGGTATTGCAGGAACGCTTCGCCAATCCCTATATTCCGGATACGCCTCAGCGGATTGCCACAGATACCTCTCAAAAGATGAGCATCCGTTTTGGTGAAACCATAAAGTCTTATGCTAGCACAGCAGGACTTGATCCTGCGAACTTGACTGCTATTCCCTTGACCATTGCGATCTGGTGTCGCTATTTGCTGGGAGTGGATGATCAAGGAGCACCCTTCACACTCAGCCCGGACCCATTACTGGATTCATTGCAGGGATATTTGCAGAACACGAAGCTGGGCGATCAGACCTCCGAGATTCGCTGCCTCCTCGAGGATGACAAACTGTTCGGTGTCCGATTATATGAGATTGGTCTGGGCGACAAGATTGAAGCCATGTTTCATGAGATGCTGGCAGGTCCTGGTGCAGTCCGAAGCACGATAGAGAAGTATGTGAACTAGAACTTACATTAATGCAATCCCCCTGCCAGAAACTTTGGTCAGGGGGATTGCGTTAATGAGAACCAATTCTTTAAATAATCAACATCCACATGACTAAGTATCTGTTCTTCTCCCCTTTTTTGGATTCACAAAGTAATATTAAATCCCGTGTCGCTTCACCTGTTGTTACGTTTCCAGCAATAATCGTTTATTTAGGTCATCTCGGAACGGCGTTTGTAATATTAGATGTGCTTACTTCGGCCTACAGTATAATTTGTTTATTCTCAGAACACGCAAGCAACATCACATAAGTTGCTTATTATTTAGAAGGTCACAATTACTTTGCCTTGGGAGTGGCCCGTCGACACTTTAATCAGCGCCTTGTTAATGTCACCAAACGTATAAGTTGAATCTATAGAGGGCTTTATATTTTCTTTTTCAACAAGTTTAGTGATTTCTTGTAATTGACTTCCATTGGCTTGCACAAATAAAAAGCGATATTCATTTTGATTCTTACGTGCTAAAGAATCTAAGCGAGCACCCACTAGACCAAACAATGCTTTTTTCCACAACGGAAAATGATTGTCAACCGCAAAGCGATAATTAGGTCCGGCTTTCAATGATACCAATTTCCCTTGTGGTTTTAAAATGCCCAGTTCAGCTTTGATCTCTTTGGCACCCAAGGTGTCGATCACATAATCGATATCGGACAGTATGTTAGCATAATTCTCTGCCTTATAATTTATGAATTGATCAGCCCCGATCGACAGTGTACGTGATCTGCCTCTTTCACTTCCACTTGTAATAACATGTAATCCCATTGATTTGGCAATGGGAATTGCCATAGCGCCAAATCCTCCGGTTCCTCCAGGAATGAATAGCTTTCTATTCGGCTGGGCATGGAGTACATCGTGCAATGCTTGATAAGCAGTCAAGGCAGTAAGGGGTACCGCAGCAGCTTCAATAAAAGATAGATTTTCAGGTATGATGGATAAAGCCTCTTCATTTACGGCCGCATACTCAGCAAAAGCACCGATTTTATTAAGCGGCAACCTCGTATAAACAGGGTCACCAACCTTAAAATTCAAAACATCATCACCAACGGCTTCAATAATGCCCGATAGTTCATTCCCTAAAGTTAATGGCAACTTATAGTCAGCAATCATCCGAACACTGCCATTCAGATTAAGAATGTCCAGTGGATTTACACCTGCAGCTTTTACTTTGACAAGAACCTCATGGCTATTGATCTGTGGTATGTTAACATCATTTAATTCCACTTGGATTTTTTTTGAATATTTCTGTATTTGTGCTGCTCTCATGATTCATCCTCTTCCTTTGCTAATTTTGGGGTAGCACACCATGAATGCAATCACTAGTTACGAGTGTAGGTGGATCAAAATAAATATTTAGTTCTTGGCTAATAAAATCAAGGTAGAGTAGATAAATCATGGCGTACAACTTTCAGTCGCACGCCATGATTTACCATATTCACTATTGTTACCCCTCTTGGGATTCTAATTCTTCCATCGTAGGATAATCCGTGTAACCTTTGCTTCCCAGACCAAAGAATGTTGTCGGATCTGCTTCGTTCAACGGCGCACCTTTTTGAAGTCGTTCCACTAAATCCGGATTGGCTAATGACCACACACCAACAGGCACCAGATCAGCAAGGCCACGATCTATATCCACGCTAAGATCCTCCAGAGCTCGTCCAGCACGATTGACTAACAAAGGATTCGTCCAGATTGAACGAATGTCTTGGAGCAGTTTTTCATTTCCAAGATGCATGACATGAAGGTAAGCTAAATCCAATTTAGCTAATTCTTTTACAAGATAACGATAAAGTTCAGGACCTTGTTCACCATCTTGAATCCCACCAAGAGGTGTCCCTGGCGAGATACGGAAGCCTGTTCTTTCTGCTCCAATTTCTTCGACTATGGCTTTCGTTACTTCAATCGCGAAGCGAGCACGATTTTCTATAGATCCCCCATATTCATCCGTCCGTGTATTCGAATTTTCTCCAATAAATTGATTAATCAGATAGCCATTTGCTCCATGAATTTCAACGCCATCCGCACCTGCTTTAATAGCCGCTACTGCTGCTTTCCGGAAATCAGCAATGGTCGTTTGAATGTCCTCTTCACTTAACTCACGAGGAACGGGAATGTCCTGCATACCTTTAGCAGTAAACATTTCTACACCGGGCGCGATTGCAGATGGCGCAACAGGTTGGCGATGATGTGGTGTATTATCAGGGTGCGACATGCGACCAGCATGCATTAATTGGATATACATATATCCACCTGCTTTATGCACTGCATCTGTAACCTTTTTCCATCCTTCGATATGTTTATCCGTATAGATCCCAGGTGACCATAAGTAACCTTGCCCATCATCAGAAGGCTGTACACCCTCAGTAATAATGAGTCCCATTGACGCTCGTTGAGCATAATAAAGGGAAGTTAGCTCTCCCGGTGTACCATCTTCTTGCGATCTACTACGTGTCATTGGTGCCATTGCTAAACGATGAGGTAATTCCATTGTTCCAATGTTTGTTTTACTCCACAATTTTTTCATTCGGATACTCTCCTCTTTTAATGTATTCAAGGATATATGAATTGAATTTAAAATTCTGAAATGATTGGATAGATTTGGCCTCTCAGGTTGAAATCATAGTTCTGGTCTACAATCCCTACCACCTCGTTGCTATCATAAAGATCCAACATGAAGTCCGCCATTTGTTTGGCAGTGTGGTACTTAGGCATGTTTGCTTTGTAATCAAATTCTTCAGTATCTAATGATTTCTTAACGAATTCCGTTTCTGTTATAGCTGGTGCTAAAACCTTAGCTTTTAGTTTTGCACCTTTCATTTCTAGTTCTTTTGCAAGCCCTTCTGTGAAGGCACTAACGTAATATTTAGATGCAGAATAAGCAACACTCCCAACAGCAATGGCATATCCGAGTGCGGATGAGACGTTAATTAACTGAGTTCCTTCTACATCAGCATAATCTCGCACATATAGTGTAGAAAGGATCGTCAAGGATTCGATGTTAACACGTAACATAGTTTCAACTTTATCTAAATTCTGTTCTGCTACAAAAGAAGCTTCACCGAGCCCCGCATTGTTAATCCAGGTCTCAATTTGGTATTCCTTTAAATTGTTATATAGTGTGTAGGCCTGATCTGTAACAGACAGATCACTTGTATGAACAATAACATTTACAGTAGGATCAATATCCTGAATTGCTGATTTAAGTTCTTCTAATTTATCCAATCTTCTAGCTACCAAGATTAAGTTTTTGCCACGTGCAGCAAAGCCCAATGCCGTTTCATATCCAATCCCTGAGCTTGCTCCTGTGATAACTGTATACTTCATAATATTCTCTCCTTCATAACATGCAGATTAGTATAAATGAGTTTTAAAGACGATTTTAGAACGATCATTCTTATTGGAATAAAAAACAGTTAGATCTAACTTGCTATTAGCATATCAATTTTAGAACGAACAGTAAAGAATTTTTTTGTGGCTAAGAATTTTAATTTTGGAGCGGTATTCTTTGACTTGTGTGAGGCATGAGATACAAGTTCTTTCTTTCGTTAGAGGGACAAGAAAAAACTTGTATCAAGGAAACAAACAGTCCTCCATTTAGGTGGCTCCTTTTGCCTGTCATGCTGTAATTCCACTTTTAATCCAAAGCGGTCAGTGTCATATCAATAATATTCTTTAATTTTTGCTGATCCGTTGTTGTCTTAACCAACGTACGTAGCCCCAACCACGCATTCATTAAATAATGAGAAATAACTACAGGATCCAAGTCATTCTTGAACTCACCCGATTGTTGACCCTTCAGAACAAGGTTAGTCAAGAGTTCCTCAGTTCGCGAATAACTCTCATCAACTAAGGATGCAACTTCTGGATCCAACACGCCGAGTTCCACGCCTGAATTCACGAGAAAACACCCTAGAGGTTCTCCTTCATTTCTTACTGTCGCCTCAAACAACTCCCGAATTAATTCTTTGATCGGTTTTTGTTTTTCAATCAGAAACCTCATTTTGCTGGTCTGCTTCGTTTCATATCGTTCGAGAGCTTTCATAAATAAGGCATGCTTATCCCCAAAGGTATCATAGATACTTCTTCGGTGAATGCCCATAAACTCAACCAAATCTTGCATTGAGGTTTTCTCATATCCTTGTGCCCAAAATAGGTGTATTGCTTTATCTAATACTTCATTAACTTCAAATTCTTTTGATCTTGCCATCGTCATCACCTCGAATAATCATTATACAATTTAGTGAAGGATCGGCAAACTAGATTTAAAATAAGTGAATACATTACAGGTATGAGGTCTGTCTTACATATTTAACCCAGGATTCTTCGTTTGTCTGCTTGTAACCAATCAGGCGTCCATCCTTTTTCCAGGGCATCCAGGGTTACTCCTGGCGGAACGATAGCATCTATCGCATCCAGGATATCAGTGCTTAATCGGATGTCGCTGCCTTTTAACGTTTCACGAAGTTGCTCAATTGTTCTTGCCCCCACTATAGCAGAAGTAATTGACGAATGAGCTTGTGTAAATGCCATGGCAAGATGAGGCAAAGTTAATCCTGCTTCACCTGCAAGGGTTTGGAGCTTAGCAACGGCTTCGAACTTGATGCGATTTTCTTCTCGATTCGGATCTACAACAGTTGAAAGTTTCCCTAGAGAACTTGCTGCTCTTGAATCTGGGGCAACAGCTTCTCCCGAGCGGTATTTTCCCGTTAGTAGACCACCCGAAAGTGGGCTCCAAACCATTACACCCATTCCGTATTTAGCGGTTGCAGCAAGCAAATCGAATTCGATACTTCGATTCAATATGGAATACGGGGCTTGCTCGGATACAAAGCGTGCGGTATTTTTGCGTTCGCTAGTCCATTGTGCTTCGGTCACTTGCCATGCCTGAAAATTGGATGTACCAATATAGCGAATCTTCCCTTCACGAACCAGGTCCGTAAGTGCGTCAAGACTCTCTTCAATGTCAGTATGGAGATCCGGCTGATGTAGTTGATACAAATCGATATAATCCGTTTGCAACCTTCTCAAGCTACCCTCTACTGCACGCTTAATCCAATATTTCGAGTTACCGGATTGATTAAGCCCACTGCCCATGGGCATTCCGCCTTTCGTGGCCAGAATAACATCCTGTCTGCGTCCTTTTAGGATTTGACCTAGAATTTCTTCGGATTGACCACTTGAATAGACATCCGCTGTATCGATCAGATTAATGCCTCCAGCCAAAGCCTCATCCAACATGACTGCAGCTTCTTTCTCCGTATTGTTCCCCCAAAAACCAAAAGTACCTGTACCTAATACAAAACTGCTTATTTTAAGGCCTGTATTTCCTAACACACGATATTCCATGTCAATCCATCCCTTCTCCATCTTTTAAAATAAGAATGATCATTCTAATATGCGTAGAAGAGCTCCACGGCAAGATCTCACACCACTCCTCATAACTCTTGGCTTCTTATCCGTGTATTCCTCCCACGCCAACAATATAACATATTTAGAACGATCGGTAAAGAATGATTTTATGACCGAAATTAAGATCAGGTCTTTTGGGAGCATAATCCGACCACGCCAGAGATGATCGATGAAGAATGCAAATTGAATGGCTGTCTGTATGACGGCGATCCGGAAAATGTAGCGGAGAAAATGTTCTTCGTTCGATCTAACTGTTCGCCACTAAGGCAGTCCCAATTGTGCGTAAAGAAAATCCGTTTCAGTTCATCATATTTTCGATTATTGACTCCTCGTCAGTTTAAAGCTAGGTTACCAAGTGAACCCTCTCATTACCGGTGAATGCACACGTGAGCTTTTCTTATCCGACGTACCTATGACGGTTACTTTGCTTTGTCTTTCCTCTTTTAGTCTTTGCTCTATAATCCTTTATGAAAGGACTTCCACAACTTCTCGCTCTGTCAAATTTCCCGAAATTTGAACTGAGAAGACTCCAAAGCCGCGGTCAAAACGGAGCTGGAGTCTTCTTTTCAATAGAAATGAACATTCAAAGCGGAATGTAAAAAAACAAAAACTGACTTTTGGGACATGCCCTCCAGTCTTGTAATTTTTGAATGCTGCCGACTAGCACTAGGCTGACCTTTGTTTACGTATCTAACGTGTACAAAGGCAGGTTTTCCGGTAAAGCCGCTGGACGCAGACATGTGCTTTGCATTGGATAGAAGGTCTGCTGATCGGAGGAATCGTGGAACGCCCACATCGCCTCCAGCACATGATAGGCCAATTCACCACTGGCGCGGTGAGGCCGTCCGCTGCGGATAGCGTAGGCCATATCGGCAACACCGATGCCCCTTGTGTTCTCCTGGTAGCCCGACAACAGCGGAACGTCTGTCCATTCTTGCCCGCCTAGCACCCTATAGCGAACTGGCCCTCCGAACGTGTTCGGGTCAGGCACCTGTAACGTGCCATGAGTGCCGTATACCTCGATCGGTGGCAGAGTGCTTCCACCAAAGATGTCAAAGCTGGTAATTAGCGTGCCGACAGCCCCCTGCTTGAAGCGCAGCAATCCGGCCACATGGGTCGGTATATCGACCGGGATGGTCTGGCCTCTCTTTTTCTCGCTCGTAATCATTCGTTGATCCATCGCCTTGCTTGTCATGCCTGAAATGGTAGCAATCGGACCCAGCAATTGCACCAGAGCCGTCAAATAATAGGGGCCCATATCAAACATTGGACCGCCGCCGACTGCATAATAAAATTCAGGATCAGGATGCCAATGTTCATGTCCACGGCTCATCATGAAAGCCGTAGCGGCTACCGGACTCCCAATGACTCCGTCTTCAATCAGCTTCAATGATGTCTGTATACCGGAACCGAAGAAGGTCTCCGGTGCGCAGCCGACAAGCAGTCCCATTTGATGAGCAAGATCCAAGACAGCCTGCCCTTGCTCACGGGTGACGGCAAGTGGCTTCTCCACATAAACATGCTTGCCTGCCTCAAGAGCTCTGAGACAAACGTCAGCGTGAACGCCCGGAATGGTCAAATTAATAATGAGTTCGATCTCCGGATCAGCCAAAATCTCTTCTACCGAATATACATTCGGAATGTTAAACGCTACCGCCTGCTCCTCTGCCCGACCTTGGTCCAGATCCGCTACTGCGTAAAGCTCCAGAATGTCGAAACGATGGCAATTTTTCATGTAAATTCCGCTAATTTTACCACACCCGATAATGCCTACTTTCATTTTGTTCATGCCTGGACTCCCTTCTTCTTCAGAAAAAATGGATAATGGCATTCTTTTATTTCATCGGATACTATTAGAGACTGGCAATACGAATTCAATCAGGACATCATTGCATAAGGGCACACGCCTAACGGTATTACTGTCCGTGTTGTCTGTTCTCCTTCTGTGCTCTGTCCCTTTCTGACCATGGTGAGTTCAGGTGGTCAAACTCTTTGCCAGAGGTACTACCAATTCATCCGATCCACGCTAACGCTGCTGGTTGTCTGTCATGCCTGTATAAGCCTCTGCCAGCGAGCTGCCCTGGGTGGCCACCGCCTGTTTGCCTGCGGCTGCCCACAGAAACCCGCTGCGCATCATCTCGGTCACTTGAGGCATATCTATGATTTCTGCGTGATGGCCCAGCGAATTGTAGAAGACGCGTCCGTTCCCCCAGCGCTTCGTCCATACAACAGGCATATCCACTGGCCCATTGGCTGAATGGGGACCTGGTACGACCGGGAAGCGTGTGGTTGCCAGCACTTCAACTGCCGGGTCTACGTGGAGGTAATACTGCTCGCTTTTGACCTGAAAATCCTCAATGTGCTCTAGAAGTGGACTGGAGCCGCGCTTCATGTTCACCATGTACTCCACCCCGTCATTGCCGGGATGCGCAACCCATTGCCCGCCTGTCATGAACTGCCAATCCACGTTGTTCCGGAAGGCATCACACATGCCGCCATGGCAGCCTGTGAGACCTACGCCGCTTTGAACGGCTGCTGAGACATTATTGACTAGTTCCTGCTCAATCTGTCCCATGGTCCACATTGGAACGATTAAGTCCAGGTCAAGCAGTTTCTCTGCATCCTGGTAGGCTTCAAGGGTATTAGACACCTCCACCTCGAACTGCTCTTCCTTCAAAATTCGTTCAAAAATGGCCGCCACCTGCTCCGGCTCATGTCCGTTCCATCCACCCCATACAATCAGTGCCTTGCGCATCTGTAACCACTCACCTTTCGGAATGTATTGTTATACTACATTTCTTCAATGGATACCCAGCGGCGTTCCTCTATGGATCGTTCTACCGCTTCAAGCACAGCCTGACAAGCGACACCGTCGTGGAAGTTCGGCGAAGGTTGTCGTCCTTCGGAGATGGCCCTCAACATCTCAAGCATCTCGTGGGTGAAGGTATGCTCGAATCCAATTGTATGTCCTGCAGGCCACCAGGCTTCAGAGTACTTATGTGCCGGATCGGTGGCGAGTACGCGGCGAAAGCCCTGAACGTCCTCCTTATCCTGTGTGAAATACACTTCCAGTTCGTTCATTCGTTCAAAGTCAAACCGCACGCTGCCTAGGCTACCGTTGATCTCGAATGAATTTGTGCTCCGATGTCCGGCAGCAAAACGTGTGGCCTCGAAGCTGCCCAGCGCACCTCCGGCGAAGCGTGCCAGGAACAGCGTGGCATCATCGACTGTCACTTCTCCCATCGGTGCATTTGCCTCTGTGCTCCTTTTGGAGCTCAACCCGCTCATCTCCAAAGCCAACGGGCGCTGTTTGATGAATGTCTCGCTCATGCCGATCACTTCATGGAACTCGCCGACCAAGAAGCGAGCGAGATCAATCAGATGGGCGCCAAGATCACCATGAGAGCCAGAACCGGCCACTTCTTTTTGCAGCCGCCATACCAGCGGGAAGGACGGGTCCATGATCCAGTCTTGAAGGAAGAAAGCACGGAAATGATAAATTTTGCCTAGGCGACCGCTCTCGACTAGCTGCTTTGCCAGCTGGACAGCCGGAGAAAAGCGGTAGTTGAAGCCTACCATATGTCTGACCCCTGCTTCCTCTGCTACCTGCAGCATGTCACGGGAATCCGCCAGCGAGAGCGCAAGCGGCTTCTCACAGAACAGATGCTTGCCCTGGAGGGCAGCCTCAACGACAATTTCCTTATGGGCATTACTCGGGGCGTTAATATCAATGAGATCAATATCGTTACGTTTCACTAGATCACGCCAATCCGTAACACTTTCGGTCCAGCCGAACTGGCGGGCAGCCGCCTGAACCCCCTGCGCGTTGCGTCCACAGATAACGGACATCTCTGGCTGCAGCGGGGCATCTGGGAAGAACATGGGTAGACTACGGTAAGCGTTGCTGTGAGCCTTGCCCATAAATTTGTAGCCAACCATTCCGATACGAAGACGATTAGACATGTCGTGATCCTCCTTATGGGTCTGATTTTCAACGAGTTTTTGACGATTGGTGTTATGGACGAATGGATGACGCCCTGATAA
Organism: Paenibacillus sp. FSL R10-2748; assembly: GCF_038005565.1. NCBI lineage: Bacteria > Bacillati > Bacillota > Bacilli > Caryophanales > Paenibacillaceae > Paenibacillus > Paenibacillus sp. FSL R10-2748. The sequence continues at coordinate 44,432 of NZ_JBBOTK010000010.1, read as the reverse complement.
TCAGCTCTGTGGACAGGAGTTCTCTTATCGAGTCGGACCCGGTCAGTTCCAGGGCTGGAATAAGGTCCAGAGAATCGGGTATAAGCTTCGAGGCTGCAAGCTCTCCCATCTCATAAAAAGGAACGCGGACACTGCTTAGCGGCGGAACAGCCATCTCAGCCGCATCCGAATCGTCATAGCCTACAAACGCTGGGAACCGGTCAACTGGCAGTCCGCGCTCACGGAGACCCTGCATTACCCCGAGGGCCATCCGGTCGTTCGCCGCAAATACGGCATCAATATCATTCAATTTGTCTGCTATTGTGGCTGAGGCTTCGAGCCCGCTTCGACGGCTGTAGTTACCTTCCAGAAGCAGATCGTGGTCATATTCAATACCGGCCTCCTGAAGCGCGGTACGGTAACCCTTCATTCGCTCAGTACTATTGGAATAGATATCCGGGCCGTTGAGAAAGGCAATCCGTTTGTATCCCTGCTCGATGAGGTGACTTACAGCCGCTCGGCTGCCTTCTACATGGTCTGCATCCACTTCACAGAACGATTGCCCTTCAAAATGGTGATTCATGACGCAGAATGGACGCCCTTCTTCCTGAAGTCTCTTTAGAGCTTCCACCTCATCGTGGTCATCCCTGGCTCCAAGGATGATACAGGTATCGATCCTTTGCTGGCGGAAAAGACTACTGTAATCAATCCGTTCCCCCGGCTTCCGGAACAATAGAAGCAGATCGAGTCCGCTGTCTCTGGCCTTGTTTCCGATACCGCTCAGCATCTCAGAGAAAAAATAGGCTGAGAACAGGTGCGCCTTCGGGACATAAGGCATAACCACACCAAGATGGCCACTCTTGCTTCGGGCAAAGTTACGGGCCAGCGCACTAGGAACATATCCAAGCTGATTAGCTGCGTCCAGAACCCTTCTCCGCGTATCCTCTTTGATAGGACCTACTGCATTTAAGACCCGGGATACCGTCGCTTCAGACACGCCGGAAAGTTCTGCTACTTCCTTGCGCGAAACGATATTACCCACCTCCAAATCATTTTATGTACGCGCGTACATTTTCTCATGCAGCCATACCTCTGTCAATCCCAAAAAGCGTGCTTCAAAGATGAATAAGCTCATTTCTCTACTAAAAGGACATTGTCTCGCGATTCCTGCTTGCCAGCAGATTGAACGGAATATCCCAGCCCCAGCAGTCGGTGCCGCGAACAAATAAATGTTTATTAACTATTGCGCTAACGGATACGAAAGTTCAATAAAATAGCGGCAGTTCTAGGACTTTATTTCCTCGTCCATGACTGCCGCTATTTCGATTTTTGGGATGATTTTAATGCTATTTTACCAGCAGCGAGTTAATGAACATTGGACTTATACTCACCCCGCCTCACAAGGCGGGACAGAATTTTAATATTGCGGAGAAATACGATTTCTCATCTAATTATTTACTTTAACAAAAGAGATTTCCTCATGATTGGGATATGACTTGAAGAATTAGATCAAAGACCCGTTCTTCTCTCCAGTTCCTCCGTATATCTGGCGCCCATCAAAGTGATCTGCGAGGCTGCGCTGTTAATATTGCGCACATCTTCGGATGTGAGCTTAATGTCCACTGCGCCTAGATTTTCTTCCAGACGGCTTAATTTCCGTGTGCCCGGGATCGGAACGATCCACGACTTCTGGGCTAGCAGCCAGGCGAGTGCGATTTGGGCTGGCGTTGCTTTTAACTGCTCAGCCATCTCTTTAAGCAGGTCGACCAACACCTGATTGGCCTCCAGCGCTTCTGGAGTAAAACGTGGAAGAATACTGCGCAAATCGTCATGGTTGAATGTCGTGTTTGCGTTAAAACTTCCCGTCAGGTAGCCCTTGCCCAAAGGACTGAACGGAACGAAGCCAATACCGAGCTCTTCTAGGGCAGGGAGGAGTTCCTCTTCGGGGCGTCTCCACCACAGGGAATATTCGCTCTGAATTGCAGTGAGTGGCTGAACCGCGTGTGCACGACGAATGGTCTTCACTCCTGCTTCAGACAATCCCCAGTGCTTCACCTTTCCTTCCCGGATCAGATCTTGCACAGCTCCCGCTACCTCTTCGATCGGCACATCTGGATCGACTCGGTGCTGATAGTACAGGTCGATGGCTTCAATCTTGAGCCGTCTAAGCGATTCTTCGGCAACTTTCTTGATATGCTCAGGGCGACTGTTCATTCCGGACTGCTTGCCATCCTGGATATTGAAGCCGAACTTCGTGGCAATCACGACTTGATCTCGAACAGGAAGAAGAGCTTCGCCCAAGAGTTCTTCATTCGTGTAGGGTCCGTATACTTCGGCGGTATCAAAGAAAGTCACGCCGCGCTCGACTGCTTTCCGAATGACCGAGATCATTTCCTTTTGGTCCGAAGCCGGCCCATAACCGTAACTCATTCCCATGCATCCAAGTCCGATTGCGGAAACTTCCAGACCGCTATTTCCCAATTTACGCTTTTCCAACATACCTCTTCCTTTCTTAATATCATTTTTTCTTTATCCAGTAGGAGGGTGGGTAATGATAAATGTTCATTATTTTTCTTTAGTTAATTGGCTTACGATCCTATCAAGAGAACTATTATATAATTTTTTGAAACATTCATGCTCTTCAAACTCTATTAATGTGATAAGCCTTTGAACCAATAAGTTCCTAAACCAACGATTCAAATAATTCATCTCCTCCCTTTTTTAAACTTGTTCTTTGATAATGTCGTTATGCTTGCGGTAGTTTAGAGGCTTCTGTCACTTCATCCGCTTCAGCTGTTACATTGTTCTCCCCCTTGCTTGATTCTGTGAGCTTAGTCTTATTATGCCGAACAGAAAAAGCGAAGTGATATCTCATTCGTCTTAAATGATTGCCCAATCCTATTACGGCTACTGTTGCTACAGGCGGATAAGTCTTATAATGGGACCAGACAAACCTGCAAGGAGGATTGAATGTCCGAGAACCTTATTCGACAGCAACAGGAGCTTACCGAATTAATCGAGCGTCACTCGCTTCAGAATAGCGCCAAGGAAACGGCGATCCCTTCCCTATTTTTCTATCAGCATTCCAGCATAACTGAGCCCGCTTATCGGGTTTACAAGCCTTCTTTTTGTGTTGTCGTTCAAGGTCTGAAAGAAATTTTGCTGGCACAGGAGAGATTTGAATATGGACCGTCCAATTATCTGATCGCTTCCATGAATCTGCCTGTGATCGGTCAAATTATAAAAGCGTCTGCTGACTCTCCTTACCTGAGTCTCAAGCTCGAATTTACACAGAACCAGATCCTTGAAGTGCTGAACGATTGTGATATTAAGGTCACGTCAAAAGATAATGCCAAGCGTGCCCTGTTCGTCGGCTGGATGGAATCGTCCATTCAGGACGCCGTGCTCAGGCTTGCCCGTCTGCTGGACACCCCGGGAGAAATCCCATTTCTCGCCCCGCTTTACACGAGGGAGATTCTGTACAGGCTGCTGCAGGGGCCCTATGGAGTCGAATTGGCTCAGATTGCAGTCGAAGGAAGCAGCACCTATCGGATCCGGGAAGCTATCGACCATATTGTCCGAAATTGGGACCAGTCTTTTCGGATCGAAGATCTTGCAGACACCGCCAGCATGAGTGTTTCTTCGTTCCATCGGCATTTTAAAGAGGTAACCGCCATGAGCCCAATTCAGTTCCAAAAACAGCTGAGACTTCAGGAAGCTCGCCGCATCTTATTGGCTGAATCGGCGGACGCCGCAGACGTCGCTTTCAGGGTCGGTTACGAGAGTTCCTCCCAATTCAGCCGCGAATACTCCCGCATGTTCGGTGCTCCTCCGAGAGCGGACATCAAGCGATTGAAGGAAAAATACGACCAGGTCATGAATGACTAAGTATCTAGACTGATCGGCGAAGAAGCAAAAAGGACGACCTTAGGCCGTCTCTTTTTCGGTATGATACGTTTAACTTCCAGCGTCATTTCCTATAAAACGAGGACACCACCGACTTCCCCAACATCATTTAGGCGGTCTTCGGTCTTCAAGCCCAGTTCGGCAGTAGCGTCTCGCCCCGGTCTGTAGAAGGCGCGGGAGTCACCGAAAGTCTGGAAATCTCATCGCGCCACTCTGGAGTCATCTCTACATCGACAGCGCCCAGTGAGTCTTCCAGCTGCGCGAGGTTTCTTGCGCCAATAATTGGCGCCGTGATCATAGGATTGGACATCGCCCAGGCTACCGCAAGCGTCGAGGGCTTCACGCCTCGTTCTGCTGCATGTGCAGTAAAGCGGTCGGCGACGGCAAAATTCATTTCATCCGCATAGCGGTCCGTATACCGCTGCTCTTCGACCAGCCGTCCTTGCTCCGGTCGTTTGTTCGTTCCGTATTTGCCCGTAAGAATCCCGGCTCCCAGAGGGCTGTACGAAATGACCCCAATCTGCTCGGAAGCGGCAAGAGGCAGGATTTCTACCTCAGCCTGACGTTTGACCAGGTTGTACATCGGCTGGATCAATTCAAAGCGCGCCAGCTCCTCCCTGGCAGAGATGCCGACCGCTTTGGCAATCTGCCAGGCCGACCAGTTGCTCACCGCTGGGTAAAGGATTTTGCCCTGCGCTTGAAGATCGTCGAGTGCACGAAGCGTCTCCTCCATTGGTGTATTTTCGTCGAACATATGCACGAAGTAGAAGTCGATGCGGTCCGTCTTCAGGCGTCGCAGACTGTTTTCCACTTCAAGCATGATATGACGACGGGAAAGCCCCCTAGCATTCACGTCCTGTCCCATCGGATAGAAAACTTTGGTGCTCAGTACAATCTCATTCCGACAGTCCTCGATGCACTCGCCTAGAATTTCTTCGGAGCGACCCTGGCTGTACACGTTTGCTGTATCGAAAAAGTTAATGCCAGCTTCGCGGGAGCGGTTGAACATTTTTTTGGATGTTTCTTCATCGGCATTTCCGCCGAAGGACATCGTGCCAAAACATAAATTTGAAACCTTGATTCCTGTTTTTCCTACTGTACGATAATTCATCGTCATTCCTCCTGCTGTTGACTTACGCCTGTTGTGTGGTAGGGCGAATAATCATTTCATTGATCGCAACATCTCCTGGCTCTTCAATCGCAAAAGCAATCGCACGTGCGATACTTTCCGCTTTAATCGCTCCTTGATATAACTCGTCGTAGGCTTGTTTTAACTCTGCATCCGTGATTCCCTCCGTCAATTCAGTGCTGACAGCTCCTGGAGAGATATTCGTTGTACGAATCTGGGTACCACTGATCGCCTCTTCTTGACGTAAACCTTCCGTAATCGCCCTTACGGCATGTTTGGTCGCGCAATATACAGTGCCGCCGGGGTAGACATTATGTCCGGCAATAGAAGACAGATTAATGATATGGCCAGATTTCTGTTCCCGCATCGCAGGCAGAACAGCAGCAATCCCGTACAAAAGGCCCTTGATATTAATATCAATCATCATATCCCATTCATTAATTTTCTTCTTAAAGAGAAACGATTGCGGCATGACTCCGGCATTATTGATAAGTACGTCGATTTTCCCAAACTCTTGAAGTGCATACGAAGCCAACTCCTCCACTTGTTCATGCGATGTCACATCGGTTACTTTGTAGATGGCTGTACCCCCGCTTTGTTCAACTTCTTCTTGCAGCTTTTGTAAACGGTCTTCACGGCGAGCCGCCAGCACAAGCTTCGCACCTTTAGATGCCAGTTCTTTGGCCGCTGCCTCTCCGATTCCGCTGGAAGCACCTGTAATAATAACGACTTTATCTTGAATATTGGACATAGAGAATGAACATCCTTTCGAGACTTAGTTTTCTTTTGCGAATAGTTCTTTGGCCACTGTAATAGCGGACATCGCCTTCGGCCAGCCCGCATAAAAGGCAAGATGGGTAATGACTTCGATCAGTTCCTCTTCCGTCAGGCCGTTGTCTTTGGCTTTACCCAAATGAAAGCCCAGTTGTTCGGAATTCCCTCCGGTGATCAAGCTTGCTACGGTAATGAGGCTGCGGTCGCGTGGGGCCAGCTCTTTGCGTTCCCAAACGTCCCCAAAAAGCACCTTGTCGGTCAGCACGACGATCTTTGGTGAGAAGTCCCCAATCGTTCGCTGTGCAGCCGTAAGTTTTTGAGTATCTGACATGTGATATCTCCTCTTTCTTTGCATTGATCCTTCATATAAATGCATCTATAATTGAAAAAGATACATTATTGAACTTGTGTCTATTATTATAAGCTGATACAGAATGCTTGCAATTGTTAAATACGCTTGATTTGTTCATTAATAGACATATAAGTTAAAACAGTCAATTATCATTTAGAAGTTTAGGGGTTGAACACAGTGAAAGTGGACAGGAGAATACTCAAAACACAGGAAGCCTTGAAGAAAGCATTAACGGAGTTGATGGCCGAAAAGAGTTTCGACCATATTACGATTCAGGATCTATCCGACAAAGCGAATGTAAGCCGGGGAACCATCTATCTTCATTACGTGGACAAATATGATTTGCTGGATAAGCTGATCGCCGCACACATCAATGAACTTCGAAGATTATGTATTGAATCGGCTCATTTGAGCTTTACAGAGGCCGAAATTGTTTGGTTTGAATATTTTGAGGCTAACTATTTATTTTTCTCCACGATGCTGGTGAGCAAAGGCGCCCCTTACTTCCGCACTCAGTTTCTTGAATTTATGATCGATGAACTTCGGGAAGAGGTCGACATGAATGAAGCAAGAAATCGGGGACTAAACGAAGAAGTGGTTGTCCGTTATGCAGCGTCCGCTGTGGTAGGGATTATGGAGTGGTGGTTTTTGAATGATAAACCTCTCCCTCCTGTCGAGATGGCAGAGCAAATAGGCATGCTGTTGGACCGGAAATTGTGAATCTGATAAAAAAGAGTAGCAGACATATGTCTGCTACTCTCAAAATGGTTTATCAGGGCCAAATACAAGATTGGCGGACTGCTTGGCTTTCTCAATGACATTCATGACCTTCTCGCTATGTTCAAGCATATCTGAGGCTTTTTCCAAATCTTTTTCCTCGATGATGCGGTCAAACTCAACGAATTCGTCATACATTCGATGCGAATGATCTTTTAGGTCCACCCGAATTGGCGTTTCCTTATTCGCAGTGTAATCAAAGCAGTCGCATATATTAGCTGAACTTGCCATGTGTAAATAGCCCTTATTGCCTTGAATGTTCACGGCATTGGGGGCCGTACTATCTTTTGAACCTATGCAGACACACTTGAAATCACCGTAATCAAGCAGCAGCATACCTGAAGTATCAATTCCACGCTCCATGTTCGCCCAATACTCCACTTTCTTTGGGCTACCGAAGAATCCAACAACAAAATGAATATTATATAAATTAATATCCATCAAGGCTCCACCAGACATTTCCGGATTAAACGCAGGCTGGATTATTCCCGCTTTGAAAGCTTCATATCGAGATGAGTATTGAGAATAGTTGCATTCAACTATTTTGATCTCACCAAGTTTAGGTAGATACTCCTTCATTGACAAATAATTTTTCAAATATTGATTCGTTATGGCTTCCACCAATACCAGTTTTCTTTGCTTAGCAATTTCTTTTAGCTCTAGAAATTCTTGCAAATTGGAAGTAAACGGCTTCTCACAAATGACATGTTTACCACTCAATAATGCTTCTTTGGCATATGAATAATGAAGATGATTAGGCAACCCGATATAAACTGTATCCACATCACGGTTCATCAGCATTTCGCTGTAATCCGAATAAATCTGAGATATTCCATATTTATTTTTCAAATCCAGTAATTTCTCCTGGTGGCTAGGTCTAGAACAAATGCCCTTTAATAAAATGGTCGGGATTTCCTGAATAAAGCTCAATAGATCCCCTACGATCATCCCTGCTCCGACAATTCCCAACTTCATTTTAGTTGCACTCCTCTATACCTTTTTCAAGTATTTCCATACAAATTATCGTTTCTTCGTCTTTAATCACTTTTTCTTTACCAAATACGATCGACTGATAAATATCGTCATACACTCGGGCATAGTCTCCCTTTTCAGAAACGACTTTTTCTTCATGATACTCGCCTTTATCATCCAAATATGTTAAGATGCCGTAATCCTCGGGCAGGTCGATGCCGAAATCGGCGTGTCCCTTAGGCAGATAGTATAATTTCAGATGCTCCTCCTGACGATCCTTCGTTTGCTTTATAAAAACGCCTTTTTTGCCGTATACAACAAAACTCGGCCGCTCTTTTAAGCGAAAAAAGCTGGATTTGATGGATACCTTGAGCGAGGGATAATAAAAATCCAGATCAAAGTAATCATTCATTCTCCCAGAACCCAGCAATTGACGAACATCGTAACGAATTGTGTCCGGCTTCCCAAAATAGGAAAGAACCTGGTCAATGGTATGAACGCCATGTCCGTATAGGTAACTGTTATACTTGGAAAAATGAGAAGTGGAGTTCGGGATCTCAGGGCGATAATAATCGTAATGCATCTCCACTTCCAGCAAATCTCCAAGTTTTCCTGATTCAATAATCTTCTGGGTAGTGAGGAAATCCGAGTCGTAACGTCTATTCTGATAGCATTGTACAACCAGATTTTTCTCTTTAGCATATTGGAAGATCGACATGGCTTCTTCTTTGGTTAACGTAAAAGGTTTCTCAACAAGTACATTTTTCCCGTGGTCAAGCGCCATTTTCGCATAGTCGTAGTGGGATTCTACAGGTGTACAGATAACAATCAACTGAATCTCCTTATCGTTCATTAGAGATTCAATATTATCTGTATACTGCACGTCAGGGACTTTTTTCCACTCCCCTTTATCTGGATTACGTGTGTATATCGTCTTCACTTTCAAATCAGCTCTGTTCAATGAAAAAGGAAGATGATAACGGTTCGTGCTTTTCCCATTTCCAATATAACCGATGGTAAGCATATTATTTCCCCCTTAGGCTCTTTTTCATTTATTATAGAAGAAGAATGTTGATCGTAAAGGATTTGCCGCCAAAATGGTACATTCAACCGATTATTTGTCAACATGGCGGGTTGTTTTTAAACAAAATGTTTATTTTATATCCTTTATCAAACGTTATTTCAATTGAACCGGAGTGAACCTGTTGAAAATACTGATGCAATTATCCGAAATGCAAAACTTTACACCAAACGAAAAAAGCATTGCATCCTATATTTTGCTTCATAAGGAAAGTATCCTGCACTTAAATATTCAGGAGCTTGCAAAGGCAACATATACTTCGCATTCCGCGATTAATCGATTAACACATAAACTTGGGCTATCTGGTTTCAAGGAGTTCATAATCAAACTTGCTCGGGAATTTCAGCAGAATACCCAGAACATTTCCAATGTAGACCCCAACTATCCTTTCGGTTTTGATGAATCCCCACTTCAAGTAGCGAAAGAAATTGCAGAATTAATGAAAGAAACGATTGAAAAAAACTTTACATTCATGGATGATGATTTATTGTCGCAAACAGCCCTACTGCTGGATCAAGCGAAAAGAATCTTTATATATGCGTTAGGTGATTCACAAATCCGTGCGAAAAGTTTCCAAAATAAATTGGTAAAAATAAACAAGTATGTGTTTATAGCCACGGAGCTGTCTGAGTGGGCTTACCATACGGCTAATCTTACGACACAGGATTGCGCTGTTTTTTTAACTTACCACGGAAAGTCGCCGATTTTTTTAAAAGCAGCACGGCATTTCGCACATGAAAATATCCCTTTTATCACAATTACAGCAACCAATCAAAGCGAATTGGCCAAACTCAGTAATATCTGTATCCAGGTCCCTAATGACGAAGTAAAACATGCCAAGATTGGTACATTTTCATCGCAGATTGCCTTTGACTATGTATTAAATGTGATCTATTCCTGTATCTATAAAATCGACTACTTGAAAAACATGCAAACCACAACACAATCGTTAAAAAATTCGCATCTCAATGACATGATGAATGACGTATAGAATGAATATAGCACTAAAACAAAAAGTCGCCAGTATGGCGACTTCATAAGCATATATATTGTTGTCTCCGGTCAAGGATCAACTTTCATCTATTGCTTTTCGAATATCATAATCATTGATATCGATATCTAAATCCATTCCAAGTGCCAACTTTGCCAGCTGATTTCCAATAAAGGGGCCCATGGTCAACCCGGATGCTCCAAGCCCATTTGCCGCTATAAGACCATCCCAGCCTGGAACAGCTCCGATCACCGGTAGAAAACCGGGTGTAAAAGGACGGAAACCAACTCTTACCTCCTGAAAAGTGCTGTTTGCTAAATCAGGGGCCAACTCTAAACCTTTGTTCAGAATTTCCTGCATCCCACCTGCTGTTACCCTCGTATCGTAACCCTCGATTTCATTTTCGTGAGTCGCCCCTATTACGATCTTCTGTTTATCGAAAGCCAGCAGGTATTGATCAGAAGGCGGTATGATTACAGGCCAGGTGCCTGTGTCTTGCCTATTAGGAACCTGCAAATGCATAATTTGTGCTTTTTGATAACTAACCTTAAAATGAATGCCCAAAGGCAACAGTAATTGATTTGCCCATGCACCTGCACAAACAATGACCTTGTCGGACGAGAAACTTTTTGCACCGACCGCTACTCCAGTTACTTGGTCGGACTCATATTGAAGTGCAGCATCCCCATGTATAAGGGTCGCTCCATGTCTCTGTGCTGATTGGACCAACGCATCCCGCAGCGCACGACCATCTATACGGGCGGCACCGCTAATATGAACAGAATGATAACCTTCTACTAACAAAGGAAACCGTTCATGGGTTTCTTTTTCATTTAGCCGGGTAATTTCACCGATTTCCGGTGCATCCGCTTGTCGTAAGTGTGCCCGCTCCTCCATTTTTTTGATTTTCTCCAAATCATCATGAATACTGAGAGCACCCACTTGAGCATAGCCTGTTTCTGTTTCTCCCTCGCTTTTGAGTTCTTCAATCAACCCAGGATAAAAGCGTGCGCCTGCCTTTGCCAGCTGGTACCAAGCCTGATTACGTCGCTGTGATAGCCAGGGACAGATAATGCCAGCTGCGGCATCAGTAGCCTGTCCTTTATCTTTGCGGTCTACAATAATGACATTAGCACCCATTTTTGCTAACTGGTATGCTGTCGATGCCCCCAGAATTCCTGATCCAATTACGATGACCTTCTTCATGATTACATCCCTTTCCTAAATCACTGTATCCATTATAGCGAATACTGCATGAATGCATAGAGTTTGAAATTCGAGATTAGGATGATTATCTATGAATGTATGTCTCTAAGTTCTTTTCGTAAATATTGCCCCGTGTAGCTCAGCTTAAAGTCGGCCACTTGTTCCGGGGTCCCGGTACATACGACATTCCCTCCGTTGCTACCACCTTCGGGTCCCAGATCAATAATATAGTCTGCATTCTTGATCACATCCAGATTATGCTCGATAACAACAATGGTATTCCCCTCCTCGGTCAGCACATGAAGTATATTGATCAATTGCTGCACATCCGCAACGTGAAGTCCTGTAGTGGGTTCATCCATAACATATAGCGTTGAACCCGTAGCGGGCTTCAGCAGTTCTGATGCAAGTTTCACTCGTTGCGCTTCTCCGCCTGATAGCGTTGTAGAAGACTGACCCAGCTTCACATAACCCAACCCCACTTTACAGAGCGCCTCGATTTTCTTCCGTATTTTTGGAACATACTCAAAAAATACAACAGCTTCGTCCGCAGTCATCTCCAAGATATCTGCAATGCTTTTCCCTTTATAGTGAACTTCCAGAGTTTCGCGATTGTATCGCTTCCCTTTACAGACGTCACAAGGCACATACACATCGGGCAGGAAATGCATTTCGATTCTCATCAATCCATCACCCGTACAGGCTTCACAGCGTCCGCCCTTAATATTAAACGAAAAGCGACCCGGGCCATAAGCACGCACCTTGGCTTCGTTTGTCATGGCAAATAGGGAGCGAATATTATCAAAAAGACCGGTGTATGTGGCCGGGTTGGAACGAGGAGTCCGTCCGATCGGGCTTTGATCCATATTAATAATCTTATCCAAATGCTCTATGCCATCAATTTGTAAATGTTTTCCTGAGCGAGTATGAGCTCGATTTAGCGTCGCCGCCAGCTTTTTATAAAGTATCTCGTTAACAAGGCTGGACTTACCTGATCCGGAAACGCCCGTAACACACGTGATCGTTCCTAATGGGATGGATACATTGATGTCTTTCAGATTGTTTTCCGCTGCTCCCACAATAGTCAGATGATGTCCATTGCCTGGTCGACGGTTCTCAGGCACGGGAATCCATCTTTGATGCGACAAATATTGGCCTGTTATCGAACGTTTTTCAGCGGTAATTTGGTCAAGTTCTCCCTGAGCAACCACTTCTCCTCCATGTTTACCCGCACCCGGACCAATGTCCACAATCCAGTCTGCTTGGCGGATCGTCTCTTCGTCATGCTCCACCACAATGACGGTGTTGCCCAAATCACGCATTTCCTTCAAAGCGGAAATAAGCCGTTCATTGTCTCGCTGGTGCAAACCGATCGAGGGCTCGTCGAGAATGTACAGCACTCCTGTTAAGCGCGATCCTATCTGGGTGGCCAAACGAATGCGCTGACTCTCCCCGCCTGAAAGTGTTCCGGCAGTTCGGTATAACGTCAAATATTCCAGCCCGACATTTTTCAAAAATACAAGTCGGTCAACAATCTCCGTCGTAATCGGGGCGGCAATCATAGCCTTAGCCGGGGACAGATGCATATTTTCGATAAAATGAATGGCCTCGGTAACAGACAGCTTGCAGAAATCTGAGATGTTCATATCACAGACGGTTACAACAAGAAGCATCGGTGCCAGCCGATCACCGTGACAGTCGTGGCAAGGCAAGGCGGACATATAGCTTTCAAGTTCTTTCCGCATTGTATCGGACTGGGTTTCCCGGTAGCGTCGATCCAGATTGTTGACAATCCCTTCGAATGCCTGGTGCAGCAGCCTCTCCCGATGATTGCTTTCCCATCTAAGTTCAAGTTTTTCACCCTGTGTTCCATACAGGAGCATGTCCAATGCTTGCTGTGAAATCTGATCAAGAGGAGTATCCAGATCAAATCCAGCCTTTTTTCCAATCGCTTCAAAATACATTTTGCAATAGGAGTTGGTTTCGACATTTCCCCATCCGGTAGCTTTAATTGCGCCCGAGTTCAACGATTGACTGCGATCAGGTGCGACTTTGATCGGGTCAACCTCAAGATGAAACCCAAGTCCCGAGCAAGTCGGACAGGCGCCGTACTGATTATTAAAAGAGAACATGCGAGGAGACAGCTCCTGCATGGAAAATCCGCAACGGGCACAAGCAAAACTTTGGGAGAACAGCATGTCCTCACCGCTATCCATCCGGTGAACCAATACAGTATCGCCGGACAAAGTAATGGCTGTTTCAATAGAGTCTGTCAGTCTCTGAGTTTCCCCCTCTTTGACTACCAGACGGTCCACTACAATAGCGATAGTATGTTTCCTGTTTTTATCAAGTTGGATCTCTTCTGATAGGTTCTTAACGATACCGTCTACTCGCACACGTGCATAGCCATTGGTTCTCGCTTGTTCAAAAATGTGCTGGTGCTCCCCTTTTTTATCTTGTACTAAAGGTGCGAGCACCATATATTTCGTTCCTTGAGGAAGCCTATATATTTGATCTACAATTTGATCGACAGACTGGCGCGTAACTTCACTTTTACAGGATGGACAATGCGGCGTTCCAACCCTTGCCCACAATAACCTCAAAAAATCGTAAATCTCAGTTACAGTGCCCACTGTGGAACGTGGATTGTTAGATGTCGTTTTTTGTTCAATGGCAATTGCGGGTGAAAGTCCTTCGATCGAGTCGACATCTGGTTTATTGATCTGCCCGAGAAATTGTCTTGCATAGGAAGATAGTGATTCAACATAACGCATTTGTCCCTCAGCATATAGCGTATCGAATGCCAGGCTGGATTTTCCCGAGCCGCTCACCCCGGTGATCACAACGATTTGGTCACGAGGAATTTGAATATCAATATTTTTCAGATTATTTTCCCGTGCTCCATGAACGTTAATAAAATTTTGCATGTACTGCTCCTCCTACCCAAGCTGACGCTTTTCAATATCCTCTTTCAAATACCTGCCTGCATCGTCCGCTGAAAGATTCAAAACATACATTAGTTCACTTACCAGCATCTCTCGAGCCATACTCAGAATGGACCTATCATGAGAATTCATTTTCAAATTGTAGGCTTTGGAACAAATCATATCCCTGATGATGCCAAAATGATCATGAAGAAGCCCTGACTCGATCTTGGCCTGCAAAAAGCAGCGACGTTCAGAAGGGTTCAAAGGAAGTTGAGCATATTCTCCAAAAAATTGAGCTCTGGAACTCAAAAAGTAATCCACATTGGACAAAGGTCGGATACATTTTTGCAGTGCTCTATGTTGCGGAATAAACATGCGAAGTCCTTGTTTAGGAAAATACAAGTTATAGGAACTTTGTAGGTTTTCCAAGTCATCTTCTTTCTCTACAGATTCGAGAATACATACACCATACATTGGATAAAAAAGAAGTTTTTTAGACTGTTCCATGAAAACCTCCACTGTTCTTCAGTCTACCTTTGCTCCATAAGAGCGTATAAACAGAATCGCCTGCTCTCTATCCATTCGCGCGCCTTTAATATTCAAAGTTTTCAAATCAATTCCTTCAAGATTGGCACCACGTAGATCGGCTCCCTGCAAGTTCGCTCTGCTCAAAGTTACTCTCGTTAGGTCAGAGTCTCTCAGGTCAGCTTTCGTCAAATCGGTATCAGAAAAATCTGCTTCATAAAAACGAATTCCTCTCAAATCCTGTTTCCCCAGCTTGGTATGCTTTAGATTAGTGTAGGACCAGTCTCCTTGACTCAAAGTGACACCGTCCAATTGAGCACCTGCAAAGTCCGATCCTGTCATTTTACAAGAGCTGAATTTGGAAACAAAAAGGTTGGCACCATTGAAAGAACAATTTTCAAAAGCTGATTCCGTATGCACAGATCCACATAGAGCAGCACCTTTAAAGTCACATTCAATAAAACGACAATGGCTTGTCTCGATCTCATCCAATGAAGTATTCATGAATGTACACTTTTTAAAAGTGCAGCGTACGAGTTCTCCATACCGCAAATCTTGTCCATCAAAATGAACAGCTTCATAATCCTGATCTTTGTATTGATACACTGTATATCCCCGCCATTTAATTGATTTTTAATTCTTATGAGTAGACAATCATGTTGAAAGTCTATAAGTAAATCTCAACTTTTTTTAATATATCATATACCTGTCAAGTACCTGTCTAAAATGGTTAGAAAGTCAAGTCCATTTTTTTTGAAACCAATATTCAGAGGTTCAGTCTTCATTTTCGCTTAATGCAAATAGACATTGAGTTCCTCTGTCTGCTGCATCGAAATGAAAACACTCCTGACATACTGATGTCAGGAGTGTTTTAGTAAGGTTTAACCGACAGGTCGTAACTAAGACACCTGTCGGTTATTAATAAGGATCGTTTAGTATAATTGATTGCTATGTGTCTTGCTGAACGGGTGATGCTTCTTTACGAAAAACTGTAAAATAGAAAATAGCAAAGCCTATAATCCATATGCCCAAAATCAAAAAAATAGTGCTGAACATAATTTTGCTTTGTGCTCCTTGATCAAGTACGGATCCAAGAATAGACGTTCCGATAGCCCCCGCCATAAAGCTTCCCATCATATAGATACCCATACCAACTCCGGTTTGGTTGCCGCTTAACGTTCGAGAAATGGTGTTTGCCATTGTAATCTGAGCAAATGTTAATCCAGTATTCGCTAGAATTAAGATAATTGCAATCATGGCAGGAAACGTGTCCATAAAAAAAACCAATATGAGGTATGCCATCACTTGGAACAGGAATGCCAACGAGAATACAAAGCGATTGCCCTTTGCATCCGCAATTCTTCCACCCACCAACCCAAGCAATGCAGCAATCAAAGCACCAGGAAACATCACGAGTCCTGTGTTTACAGAAGATAAGTGATGTATTGAGCTTAACACCTGCGGGATCAAATACGGAACACATAAATTAAGTGTAAGAATCATACAAGCGATAATCAACCCTATCGTATACCTTGTATTTTTAAAAAGTGTCGGTTCAATAAAGGGTTCATCCGTTTTGTTAATGCGAATGATGAATAATATGAATATTAGGATAGTAGCCGTAAAATAACTCCAGCTGTGTCCAGTAATGGAGAGTAGCAGCAGCGTAATTGAAGCTGCAAGCAAAATACCTCCTGAAAAGAGGGATTGTAATAATGACTAGAAATGAAATTAAAAATAGGTAGCGCCAGCTTGCAAATCCAATAACAAATCCAGCAATAATTGGGCCTATTGCCGTCCCTAAGGCCATTCCTGCAGAGGTAATCCCCAAAGCTTGCCACGATTTTCGATAGATATATAGCAAATCGGGATCAACATGGATGATGCCGGGACAACAGACGCCCCTATGGATTGGAAGATTCTGCTCACAATAACCATCCAATAATTAGAAGAAAAAAAGCCGACAATAGATCCTAGCGCAAAACAACATAATCCAAAGGTAATCAGGAGTGGCTAGAATTCTGTGGAGCTGATCTCCAGTGAGTAATCGGTCTCCCTCTCCATTTTCCAGAACATAAGGGGCTGCGCTTCTCGGATTATGGCTCCCTTCAGGCAAGTTATACACTCCCCATTTAACAACATCTTGAAGGAATACAATGTCTGCTCTATTGGAAGCTTCAGTCATGTGATACAAGTAGCTCATGTTTCCAAGCCAGTCATAACGGATCCCATTCAGTATACGATTGATGATATAACCAGAAATTATAAAAATCCGTTGTCGGTTGATCAAATTTGCAAGCAATTTTTAATTAGCTCACGTCAATTTCAACGCAAATTTAAAAAAGCTAGCGGAATGACCTATACAAAAATGCTGCAGGATATTCGTATTCACGAGAGTTGTAGCTTACTATTAGATACCAGTTGGAGCGTTCAAACGATCGCACTTGAAGTCGGTATTCATGATATGAAGTATTTCTATCGAATTTTCAAGGAACGATGTGGATTGACCCCGCATGAATTTCGTTTTAATGCCTGTTCGAATATACAGTAATGCGAGATCTTATCTTCATATAGCAGAAAACAATAATAGCCAAGTCCAGCAGCGTGTCTCATTTTGAAAACTTATACTGCGAAATATCTTGATTCTCCATGAATAAATCTTGACCTCGTGTTAACTCCAGATATTATAATTAATGCGTTAAATGATCCCTTACGAAGGTGACGAGAGATGACAACAAATTTTAAAATGAAGGAACTTATGGATCAATTCCAAGTCAGTGAGGATACCTTACGGTATTATGAGAAAATGGGTCTTCTTCCTCCCGTGGCCCGAAAAAATAATGGACACAGGATATATAACAATTCACACAAAGAGGCACTTCTTATGATCAAGTGTTTAAAAAAAGCTGGGATGTCGCTGCAGGAGTTAAAACCTATGATCCAGCTTCAATTAGATGAGAGCAACATATCAAATATTGAATGGTACGATAGGCTTTACGATTACCAAAAAAAGACAGATCAGCAGCTGAAAGAACTTCAGGAAATTAAGGATATGATTGAATTGAAATTGCAAACCGGGCAAAAATTTGGCCATAACTTTTTGCCACTTGAAACCCAAACTTAATCTGTTTTCGATTCCTGATCGCTCTGCTTGACCTAGTGTTTACACCAGGTTGTAAGATGTGCATTAGAGTCCTTCCTAGGATTCCACATCATACAAAAGAGGAGCTTAAAAACATGAACAATACAATAGCAATAGGAAAAACAGGATTAAAAGCATTTAAACTTGGTTTTGGAGCAGGTGTGGTAGGTAATTCAATGATGTATCCAAAAGTCGATGATACTCTAAGCCGACAATTAATTAGGACTGCCCTTGAAAAAGGGATCAATTTCATTGATACCGCATTTCTGTATGGAATGGGCCACTCTGAGGAGTTAATCGGTGAAGCCATCCGGGATTATGGTGGCCGTGAACATCTTGTAATCTCTACTAAATCTTCTTCTAACCCCAATTTAATCAAGGCCATCTGGAAGTCGACAACAGTCCAGCTGCATTACATAAGGCTGTGGATGACAGCCTGATGAGATTACAGACAGACTATGTTGACATTTTCTTTCTTCATTTTCCCGATAGCCGGACCCCGCTAGCTGAAGCTGCTGACACACTTGCAGAGCTGAAGAAGTCAGGGAAAATCAAAGCCATTGGCGCTTCAAATTTAAGCTTTGAGCAGCTTCAGGCTTTTAATGTTGATAAGCACTTGGATGTTCTTCAAGCTGAATACTCACTACTGGTTCGTCATGCAGAAGCCGACGTTATTCCTTATTGTCTAGAGCACGAAATTTCACTGATTCCTTTTTTTCCCGCTCGCATCAGGTCTGTTGGCCGGTAAATATAAGAAGGATGATGTTTTTAATGACACTTCACGAATGAATAATCCTTTATTTCAAAAAGAAGCATTTCTCGCAAATTTGGAACGCGTGGATCGCTTCAAAGCATTCGCGAAAGACAAGGGTGCAGATCCTGCACAGATTGCGCTAGCTTGGCTATTAACGCGTCCAGCCGTTGATCTAATTATTCCAGGTGCAACCAAGTCTGATCAAATCGAGTCCAATCTTCAAACTCTGGGTGTTCGACTAACAAGTGGCGAGCTTAAGCAACTCGATATTCTTTTCAATCAAAATAACTTGTTTACAGAGTAACAGATTGTCATTGTTCTACATACACTTCCTAATACACAGAAAGGGTTCTAAAGTGAAAACTTTAGAACCCTTTCTACAGAAGTATTTATTTTGTAATCGTAATTTGTTTGGATGCAGTATTATAGTTCACCTGATACCCCGAAAGCTCGCTAATTACTCGTAATGGAACCAGTGTGTAGCCGTTAACAATAACCGGAGCTGTGATGTTCGTCGAATAACTTCGGGAGTTGTTTAACTCATACACGGCAAGGGTCGAATTCTTGACTTGAAGCACTACTTGTTTGCCGTCTGTAGGTCGAGTCAGAATGATCTTTTTGGTCGCCTTTTCATAATTTACCTCGTAACCTATCCGTTCACTGATAAAGCGCAGCGGGACCATCGTCGCCCCATTTATGATTCGCGGAGCCTGAGCCATCGTCGTAGCACGACCATCGACATAAGCTGATTTAGCTCCTGGTGTCAGGGTGAACGAAGTTGAATATGAGGAAACCGCATTGTTAGGGTATGAGGACGTTGTACCAGAAGTTGTTGTTGTAGAACTCGTCCCGGATGATGAACTACTGGTACCAATCGCTCTATTGCGAATAGCTTCTAACCGATCCAGCAAATCGCTTTTACGGGTTCCGCTCGGCAGATCACTGATTGCATCTCTGGCAGAACGCCAGTCCGAGGCATTCAGACTGTTTTCTGCAATTCGCATCAAATCTCTCGCTTTCTCATAATTCGATGAACTAGATGACGAAGAAGAATAGTAACCATCCGAATTCGTGCGTTCTGATATCTTTACACCGCTAGATTCTCTTCCATTACTATTGACAGTTACGACCTTAATCTCATACCAGCGTCCTTCTCGCAAATCCGTGATTTTATAGGACTCAGAGCTTGTAGTTCCCTCATAATCTCCATCAACATATATCTTCACCTTGTCGGCTTTACTCGGCATATCGTAGGTGATTTTGATCCAGGTGTCACTTTTGCTATCTACTTCAAGATTGGACACTTCTGACGAATTGGAGGACGTACTGTCCGTTGTGGCAGTCAGTCTCACACCGGAGGACAATGCACCTGTGCTTCGCTTGGACCTAATCGTGAACGAATAGGCCTGCCCTGAAGAAAGATTGTTGAATGTATAGGATGTTCCTGATGAATCGGTTACCAGTTGCCCGTCCTTATACAGACTGACTGTACTAATTCCGCTGGGTCTCGTCCAGGAAACAGTGACGCTATAGTTATTAACTGATGTCACTGAAGCTCCTGTCACTTCGGGCACGGTATCAACGCTGAGCGCTGAGGTCGTAACCGGAATACTGATTCCTCCAGAGATGTTGCCGGATTTGTCAATAGTCTTGACCAGAACTGTATAATTTGTGGAGGCAATCAATCCACTGAACGTATAGGACGTCCCTGTAGTTCGCTGCACTTCCTTACCATTTAAATAGATGATCGCTTGGCTCAGGTCAGCATCCTTAGGCAATATGTAATTTACGGTAAAAGCGTTATATCCGACATTCGTCGCTGTCAGCCCGCTTACCTCTCCTGGAGGTGTCTTATCTACAGGGACATCAATGGAAGCCGTTTTGGCCTGTACTGTCGTACCTTGTGATTCATCTCCGCTCTTATTCACCGTCTTCACTCGAAAGGTATAGGTCGTATTCGGCTGTAAACCGCTCAACATATAAGAGTTACTTCTAATATTATCTACATACACATCGTTAGTGACACCAACCACTTTTACATGGTCGAAATTAAGGTCCGACGGATTGGTCCAGGACAAATTTACTTTTGTTGTTTCTGTAGGAACCGCTGTCAGATTGCTTACCTCTGCCGGCGCGATATTCGCAGTAACCATTTGGCTCGACATTACTTTTAGCATTTGGTTGAGATAGGTGTTCTGACCATAACCTTTTGTTAACGTAGTCACTTTCGTGCCTGAAGTAACCGGCACATTACGACCTTGAGCGGTTGCTAATTTGGTATGTAACTGTGCTGTATTCAGTCCTGTCAGATTTGAGTTATGCCTCTCAGTCGGCAACGCGCTAGCCACTGCATCGGGGGCCAAAATGCCATATCCCGTATTTAAAATCAGTGTAGCCGTTGCGAACGGAGCCATCCATTGACGCAAACGTTTTTTATTCATGATCTATGCTCTCCTTGATACCAGTATGGAAATTTTATTTGTCAAAACTAATAAGTTAAGCTTATAAACCCTTCTGCTGCCATCCAGCTTTTAAAATTCACACTATAATGTACACACGTTCATTTAACTGTTATCGGAATTTGCATACAAAATGTTTAGACTTCACACTAGCATTTTTACTGATAGGGTCGCGCAAACAACATATGCTAAGCCTTCGAACTTGACCAGCTTAGTGTTTTTTCTTACTCCAAGCCATCTTTCTAAGCCCAATTGTTTGTTTCAATTTCATCACTTTTTGCTCGGCCTCTCGATAGCGTGTTAATATCAGAGTGACTTTATATTTTATATTTTTGCTTTTAATAGATTAGATCATGCAACCAGTGAATATAGATACATATTTTGACAAGATAAACGAAATTACGATTATCGTTTCCGGGCACGCTAAGCTGTGGTACGTTGGAATCAGCGAAATGAAGCATTGATGTGAGATACTTCAGTCATGTGAAAGCTCTGACATAACCTTGGGGTTCAGCTGTAAATATTCGATATATCGTAACTTTCTACCGTTTAATAACATTGCATTATAGGATATATTAAATTTTAAGCAATAGGAGAAGGAGGTGTATTATGTTCAAAAATGCCTTTAAGATGTTTGGTGTCATTGGTAATATTGAAGCGATTTCATATCTACTGCTTGTGTGTATCGCTATGCCGCTTAAATACGCAGCTGGAATGCCGCAAATGGTAAGCTGGGTGGGTATGATCCATGGGGTACTGTTCGTGGCTTATGTCATAGCTACTGTGGTCATGCTGATTCTGCGGAAAATAACGCTACTGCAAAGTCTTGCAGCCTTGATTGCATCGCTGTTGCCGTTTGGCCCCTTCATTTTTGATCGTAAGGTGCTTAAGAAAGCCGAAGCACGTGCCAGTCATACCAGCCCGATAAAAGCTACATAAGCATGTACAAGGGAAAGTGCCAACACAATAACGCGGCTTTCTCTTCCCACTCATGCAGCAGTATACAAAAACAACCGATGGCTCTAAACCACTCGGTTGTTTTTGTATACGCGAATTGTAAATTGTTACTTTCCCACAGCAGTAAGGGAGACCCTAACTTTGTCATTCTTTTCGTCCCTTTCTGCTATATTTATGTAATCACAACAACTAATCTCTCGGGTAATTTACACTCATAATATCCACAAAAGGAACTTTTTCTGTTTCTCCATTACTCTCCACATGAACCTTTCCCGTTCTCGGGTCCATTTTAACGATCTGTCCGCGGGTTGTTTCTTGGCGTCCCCATACGGTCAATACGATTTCGGATTGCTCACGTTGTGCTTCTACAAGCTGATTCCCGATTTCCTCCAGTACAAATTCATCCCGAGTAGGCCGTTTGGCTACCTTCGCTTTTGCCATTTGCTATCACCCTTCCTTTCGTGCAAAATCAAAATCAAATTCATTCCATTTTACCATACTTTTCATCATTTGGTGCTGGTAATGTGAGTAAAATTACGTCTCAGAACCTCTAAAAAGCCAAGTTCTCAAAAACGAGAACATCGGCTTTTTAAAGTTGCTTGTTGGAGCTCATTAGGAGCGATTGAAAATCGAAGAGACAGGATTATTTGACCAACTGTGGAATGTAATCCACGATATTATAAATAGGAGCACTGCTCTGTTGCGTAACAGCCAAAATTAATGCACCTTCGAGCATCGAAATGATAAGTACCGCCAGACTGTGTGCCTTTTCCTCTGTCCAGCCCGATTTCTGAAGACGTTCTATATAAATGCGCTGCCAATCTGCAAATGTATTCACACAAGCATGACGTAGCGATTCGCTAATACAGGAAGTTTCAGCAGCAGCCCAGAAGCCAATCGGCATGAAGTCGTTAAAGCCGGTACGGTCTGCCTCCTCAGCTGTATTACGAATAAAATTCTGAATGGCTAGTACAGGATTATCGTTTTCGTCCAGTGTCTGTTTTAATTTTTGCTTAATAAATTCATTCCCTCTTCTTATGCACTCCAAAGCTAATTCTTCTTTACCACGCGGAAAATAATAATAAAGTGAGCCCTTCGGTGATCCACTCTCCGCAAGAATCTGATTCAGTCCAGTTGCGTGATACCCCTGATGAAAAAAGAGCTTCGATGCGGTTTGTACGATATTCTCGTATGATTCAGGTTTAGCAGCCATATACAGCATCCTTCATTATATATTATTTATAATTTACTTTGACAAAAAAATAACAACATGTTTATTATATATAGACCGATCGTTATAATTCAATACCCATTAATTTATTGGAGGAACAAAAACAACATGAGTACAAAGAGTCAAACGAGTTCACCCTCTGAACCCAAAACGTTCAAGGTGCTACCTATTATGATTGCCCTGCTCCTTAGTGGCTTTATTGGAATGTTCAGTGAAACGGCACTTAACATTGCACTGAATGATTTGATGCAGATTTTGCATATTACAACTGCAACAGCCCAATGGCTGACGACCGCTTATCTGCTGACACTCGGTATTTTAGTACCTGTATCGGGATTGCTGATTCAAACCTTTACGACAAGACAGCTGTTTGTTACATCGTTGCTGTTCTCAATAGCTGGTTGCCTCGTTGCTGCACTTTCACCTACTTTTTCAGTGCTATTGATCGCTCGTATTCTTCAGGCCATTGGTACAGCGCTGTTATTGCCGTTGATGTTTAACACCATCTTGATCATTTTCCCGGCTGAAAAGAGAGGCGCGGCTATGGGGATCATCGGATTGGTAATTATGTTTGCACCTGCGGTGGGACCTACCATTGCAGGACTGGTACTGCAAAATCTGTCTTGGCACTGGATTTTCTGGATTTCTCTTCCGTTTTTAGTTCTCTCGCTAATTTGCGGTATTTTATTTATGCAAAACGTTTCAAAAACGACCAAGCCCAAAATTGATCTTTTATCTATCCTCCTGTCTTCCATTGGCTTCGGTGGTGTCGTGTTTGGTTTCAGTAAATCTGGAGAAGGTGGCGAAGGTTGGGCTAGCCCGATGGTTCTGCTTCCAGTGATCGTCGGTCTGGTATCGTTGATACTGTTCTCTGTACGTCAATTGAAAATGAAGCAGCCAATGTTGAATTTGCGTGTGTTTAAATATCCAATGTTCGTTATCGGCGTTATTATGGTGTTCCTATGTATGATGACGATCCTTTCTACGATGCTGATTCTTCCACTCTTTTTGCAAAAAGGGCTGGCTCTGTCTGCTCTAGCAGCAGGTTTGGTACTTCTGCCTGGTGGGATTATCAACGGTCTCTTGTCTCCCATTATGGGCTCCCTATTCGATAAATTTGGTCCCAAATGGCTTGTTATTCCAGGCCTTGTGATTGTGGCCGCTGTTTTGTTTTTCCTGTCCGGCATTACAACAACTTCAACTCTCGTACTCATTATTGTGCTTCATAGTTGCTTGATGATCGGCATTTCCATGATTATGATGCCAGCTCAGACAAACGGCCTAAACCAGCTCCCTATGGATCTATACCCAGACGGAACGGCCATTATGAGCACGCTCCAACAAGTTGCTGGTGCTATCGGTACAGCCGTAGCGGTAAGCATTCTCTCGAAAGGCATGGACAGCTATTTGAGCCAATCCAGTATGCCTGAATCCGTAAATGAAATGGCTAATGCCATGGCAATCGGATCACAAAATTCATTTTTCTTTGCGATGATCATCAGTGTGATCGGGTTGATCCTTGCGTTTTTCATCCGTAGAGTTCATGTTGAACATGGCACTGCCAAAGCACCCATGCATTAATTCATAAATTTTTAGCCATTCCAAATTAAACATTTCTAAATACACTTAAAGGCTGCTAACCATCTCACTATTGGTTATGCAGCCTTTTTTCATATGAATTTAAATACACATTCATCAATTACATATTTACAAAGCTCCTTCATTTGGTTACGATATGATTTATGTATTAAAGCGTAAAAATTACGATTACTATTAAGGAGGACTCCCTGTTGTTTAAGCGTTCGTATTTTAAACTATTTATACCTGCGGTAATTGCGGTGATGATGGCAGCCTGCGCTTCATCTCCGTCAGCTTCACCCTCTCCATCTGCTGCACCACAAGATAAAAGTGTCACCTTATTGTTCAATGTGCAAAGCCCTTCTATAGATCCTCATTCAGATGTAAATTACACAGCTGTTCGTGCTGGAGTAAGTGAAACACTGATCAAAGTGAACAAGGATCTTAAGCTGGAAGCTTGGCTTGCAGACAAATGGGACAGCAAGGACGGACAGCACTGGACCTTCAACATCCGACCAGGTGTGAACTTCCACAGCGGTAAAGTCGTCAATGCCCCTGCTGTCAAAGCCTCCTTGGAAAGAGCGCTAAAGCTCAATCCATCGGTCAAAAATGCGCTACATATCCGTGATATTCATGCGGATGGACAGATTTTGACCATTACGACAGACAAGCCTTTCCCGGAATTTGTGTCCGAGCTGGTTCATCCGAATACGGCTATTATAGACACAACAGCTACAGGTGAACTCCCATCAGGAACGGGACCGTTCAAGGTTGCCAGTTTCCGTGCTGGAAGTGAACTGAATTTAGATCGCAATGAACAATATTGGAACGGTGAAGTAAAGTTGAAACATGCTAAATTCATGTTTAACGAAGACGCCAATGCACGTCAGCTTGCTTTTCAAGCCAAAACTGCTGATATTGTGTATCGCCCGCCAATTGAAAGCCTGGAGCTATTGAAAGCTGATTCTACCGTTAAGGTTGACTCACTTCCTAGTTTGCGAACGCATCAGCTTATTTACAATATGAACAATAACGATCTGAAAAAGACGGCTGTTCGTAAAGCATTTGATAACCTGATCAACCGGGATGAGATCGCCAGTGGTATCATGTCTGGTCAGGGAACCCCTGCTCAAGGCCCGTTCTTGTCCGACTTTCCTTTTTCACCGGAATATATTACGAAACAGTTTGATTTGAATGCTGCCCGAGAAGGCTTCAAGCAAGCTGGATATACAGTACAGAACGGTAAAGTTGCGAACCCCGACGGCAAGCCGCTTCATCTTACATTGCTAACTTACCAGTCGAGAGCGGAGCTTCCACTCATCTCTCAGCTTATTCAGGCTAACGCTAAAGAACTTGGCATTACGATTGATATCCGTCAGGTTGATAATATTGACGAATATCTTGCCGCTCATCAGGATTGGGATTTAGCGACTTATAGTAGCATTACAGCCCCGCGCGGCGATGCAAGCTATTTTCTGAATGCGGCTTACATGCCTGAAGGAGCACTGAATTATGGGCGTGTGCATGTACCGGAACTCACGGGTATGATTTCACAACTGAACACCACCGTGAATGAGGAAGAACGCAACAAGCTGGCGCTGAAGGCTGTCACGCTGATTGACCAAGAAAATCTGCAATCCTTTCTGGTCCATCCAAACAACGTAGTGGCCTATCGCGATTACGTACATAACTGGGTAACTAGCCAAAGTGAATACTACTTGCTGACCCAGGACCTGGATGTGAACTAGCATGTTTAAATCCATCGCCAAAAAGTTTCTTGAACTGGTCTTGTTCTTTCTTATTCTTTCCTTTGTGAGCTTCTGTCTGCTTAAGCTTGTTCCGGGCGATCCCGTCCGGAGCATTCTCCGAGTCGACGATGTAGCTGTGTCCAATCAGCAAATTATGGATATGCGCAGCCAACTGGGGCTGGATCAACCATTACCTGTGCAATATGGTAAGTGGTTGGTCCAGTTGCTTCAGTTTGATTTTGGACAATCTTATTTAACCCATCGTCCAGTATTCACAGAGTTTATGGAAAAACTGCCTTATACACTGCTACTTACCGGAGGGTCTCTGTTCATTATGCTGCTGATAGCTCTCCCGTTGGGAACGATGGCGGCGCTCTACCGTAACCGCTGGATTGACAGAGCCAGTCGTGTGTTTGCCTTAATTGGCTCCTCGATTCCCAGCTTTTGGCTGGGGCTTTTGTTTATCGAATGGTTTGCAGTTAAATTACGTATTTTGCCGTCTATGGGTGAAGGAACCGCTTTTCATTTGGTACTCCCTTCTCTTACCTTGGGATTGGCAATGGCGGCCGTTTATGTACGAATGATCCGCGCAAGTCTGATTGAAAGCTCGGGGCAAGACTTTATCAAAGCGGCGCAAGCGCGTGGAATCAGCCCCATCCGCATTTTTTTCAGACATATGCTCCGTCACAGTCTTGTTCCACTCATTACGGTATTCAGTGAGAGTATAGGCAGCCTACTGGGAGGCACAGTCGTGATTGAAGTGCTATTCGCCTATCCAGGGCTGGGCAAATGGATTGTGGATGCCATTGCTGCAAGGGATTACCCCATTATTCAGGGCTATACCGTATTTATGGCTGCATTCATTGTATGTATCAATATTTTGGTAGAGCTGTCCTACCGTTGGGTCAATCCTGAAATCGCTTTGAAGGAGAAACGTTTATCATGATAAAATCCGTACATGCGGAAAACAGGCAGCTCACTAGAACGCGATTGTCCAATACATGGATCGTGTCGCTCTCCATCCTGCTCATTCTTGCAGCAATTACAGTCGTTCCGTTTCTTGCTCCGCAAGATCCGTATCGTATCCAGATGGGGAATCGACTACAATCGATCAGCGCTACACACTGGCTGGGAACAGATCATTTGGGCAGAGATGTACTATCGAGAGTGATAGCTGGACTTCGGACGACTGTCGGAACCAGTTTATTGATTTTGGCCGTTTCGCTGGTTGTCGGGGTCCCTCTTGGTCTGCTTTCAGGGTTTATTGGAGGCTGGATGGATCGTGTATTCAAACGGGTGGTCGATGCCTTCATGACATTACCTGATTATATTTTTGCCATTGTACTGAGCGGTTTGCTCGGACCAGGCTTAGTAAATCTTATTTTCGCGGTGACTGCGGTAAAATGGGTTGGTTATGCGCGCCTGGTGCGTAGTACCGTTCTGGCTGAAAAGCAAAAGGATTACATTTCGTTATCCATACTGGCGGGTACCTCCTCCCTGCGGATTGTCATGCGGCATATTCTCCCCCATGCAATTGGGAATGTTCTTGTGCTAGCTACGCTGGATATCGGCAAAATCATTTTAATGATTGCCTCCCTATCTTTTTTGGGCTTAGGTCCACAGCCGCCAATTCCCGAATGGGGTACGATGTTGAATGAAGGACGAGCGTATTTTCAAATGGCTCCCCACCTGATGCTGGTTCCAGGGATAGCTGTCGTGCTAACAGTGCTACTGGCGAACGTATTGGGAGACAAACTGCGCGACCGTTATGATGTTAAAACCCGGACAGAGGAGTGAGCTGTACATGCTGACTATTGAAGGCTTAACGATTCGGACAAATATAAAAACGATTGTAGAGCAACTGAAGCTTGCCGTTCGTCCGGGGGAATGGTGTGCTCTAGCCGGCGAAAGCGGTAGTGGCAAAAGCATGACGGCATTTGCTATCGGCGGCCTTCTCCCCTCTTCTGTTACAGCGGAAGGAATTATTGCGTGGAAGGACAATAATTTGCTGGATTTATCCGCTAAACAACGACGTTCTTTGCTTGGTAGTGAAATATCTTACATTTTTCAAGACTACCACGGGGCTTTCACCCCCTTTCTGCGTGTGGGCAGCCAACTGGACGAGCTGATGCGCGCCCATGGCAAACAAGATCGCAAGGCACGTAAGCAACGCTGTATCGAGGTGCTGGAGCGCGTACAGCTTCCCGCCGAGCGCGTGTA
Source organism: Paenibacillus sp. FSL R10-2748 (assembly GCF_038005565.1). Taxonomy (NCBI): domain Bacteria; kingdom Bacillati; phylum Bacillota; class Bacilli; order Caryophanales; family Paenibacillaceae; genus Paenibacillus; species Paenibacillus sp. FSL R10-2748. Next base: position 15,724 of record NZ_JBBOTK010000010.1, on the reverse strand, counting down.
CCGCAGCTATCCGTTTCAGCTCAGCGGCGGTCAATTGCAACGGGCAGCTATTGCGGCTGCACTACTACTGGAGCCGAAGCTGCTTATTGCCGACGAGCCTACAACTGCGCTGGATACGCTCACAGCTCATCGGGTGCTTCAGCTCATTGACCAAATCCGGACGGAGACGGGTATTTCCGTCTTGTGGATCACTCACGACCTGCGTCATGTACGCAAGTATGCAGATCGAATCGCAGTGATGCACGAAGGTTCACTGGTTGAAACTGGTGAAACGCAAGCGGTGCTGAACCATCCGGCCCACCCGTATACTCGTCGTCTACTGGCGGCTATTCCGCCGCTGTCTCCGGGCGCTCCAGTACGTTTGCCTTACAACAGCACTGAAGAACAGAACGCATTGGAAAGGAGCGCTTTACATGAATAATCAAGCCGCCTACGCTCAGCAGCAAGACACGTCTAATGCTGTCGTGACCGTCTCCGGTTTGACGAAGGCTTACGCTGGAGGTAAAACGGTGCTGCAAGATGTTGCTCTGTCGATCTCCCCCCGAGAATGTCTGGGTATCGTCGGGGAAAGCGGCAGTGGGAAAAGCACACTCGCTCGCTGTATTTTGACATTGGACCCGTTTGATCAAGGTGAGCTTAGACTGGATGGACAGTCTATCCGTGGGCTAAAGCGGAGCGAATTAAAACGGATTCGTAGCAGGCTGGGTGCAGTATTTCAACATCCATCCGCGGCTTTGAATCCCAGACTAACCATCCTGCAATCCCTGCTGGAGCCACTGGACCAGCTTAAGTACTATGTTCCTTCCTTTATGGCGGGTAAGTCCTCAGAACGTCGGGATACAGCAGAACATTTGCTTGAGATGGTAAAGCTTCCAGCCAGCTACCTGGACAAGTTTCCACATCAGCTCAGCGGTGGGGAAAAGCAGCGTGTAACCATCGCACGTGCCATCAGCACAGAACCGGATTTTATCGTATTGGACGAGCCAACAGCAAGTCTGGATGTGACCACACAAGCCACCATTTTGAATCTGCTCAAAGATTTGCAGGATGAGCTAGGACTGGCTTATCTGTTTATCTCACATGATCTGGCGGCTGTGCACTTTATGAGTGATCGAATCATGGTCATGAAAGAAGGCAGTGTGCTTGAGCATTTTCCCAAAGAAGCATTATTTCATTCGGATCGCCATCCCTATACACAATCATTACTGGAGGTTTTTTCAACATGTTGCCTTCCCACCGAGCCTATCTTGCTTTAGCTATCCCTTTAATTATTTCGACGATTACAACCCCGCTGCTCGGTGCGGTGGATACAGCTGTAATCGGTCATTTAAGCCATTCCGCGTATTTAGGCGGTGTAGCGGTGGGCACTCTTATTTTTAATACTTTATATTGGTTGTTTGGCTTTCTGCGAGTCAGCACATCAGCTTTCACGGCACAAGCCGCAGGGGCACAAAATAACGACCAGGGCATAGCTGCTCTCATGCGCCCACTGGCCATTGCTTTACTCATTGGTGCGGTATTCGTTGTGTTACAAAAGCCAATTCTGCTGGCTTCTCTCCAGCTAATTCATCCGGCGCAGGATGTGGCGGCGCAGGCAGCGATTTATTTTAACATTCGTATTTGGGGAGCACCTCTAACATTGGTGAACTATGTGCTGCTCGGCTGGCTGATGGGATTGTCCCGTGTGAAGGCTACATTGTTTTTGCAAATTTCAATGAACGTAATCAATATGGTATTAGCTATTGTATTTACACAGATGATGCATTGGAATGTCACGGGTGTGGCAAGCGCTACTCTGATTGCGGAAATTCTTGCATGTGTATTGGGTCTGGCGCTGGTGTTCCGCTCATCGATTTGGAGGGAATGGAAGCAAAGCGGACAGATGAATTGGCGAGGTTGGTTTGGAGCTTCAGAGTTGAAAAATGTCATGGCGACAAACCTTGATCTCATGATTCGCACAGCCTGTCTGCTGACAATGTTTAATCTGTTTACGGCACGCAGTGCGAGCTTTGGAACCGATCAGTTGGCGGCGAACGCTATTTTGTTGCAGATCCATTATATTATGGCTTACTTTTTTGATGGGTTCGCCAACGCCAGTAGCATTATGACGGGTCAGGCTAGGGGTGCCGGGGATCGTAAAATGCTGCAAAGGGTTATTCACTTGTCCTGGTTCTGGACACTGGTGACCAGCGTAGTGACGGGAGGATTGTATTTCGCACTGAAAGAGCCGCTTATCTCGCTATTTACGGATAATGCTACAGTGATTAACCTTACAGGCCCTTATAATGGATGGCTTGTGGTCTTTCCGCTGGCAGCCGGACTGGGACTGGTATTCTACGGTGTGTTTACGGGGATGACGGTAACGTATCCGATCCGTAATTCGATGCTGATCTCATTGCTCTGCTTTTTGATCGCTCTCTTCTGGTGCGTTCCCCATTATGGGAATCACGGACTTTGGCTGTCCTTTATTGTATTTGCCCTAGGACGGTCGCTGTTTCTTGTAATCTATTTACCTCGCTTGCAGAGGATATAGCAGCACCTGATTTACATCGCTCTCAAAACAAAGGATGTCCCATCCACCATGTACGTGGTGTTGGGACATCCTTTTATTATATATTCATACGGCTTTCAGGTTAGAGTTTGCAGATACCTCTACTCGCCTTGAGGAACGGTCAAGCCCAAACCTTCGGCTACACGACGTCCATATTCAGGATCAGCTTTATAAAAATGACCGATCTGACGCAGTTTGATTTCATCACTTTCTACGGGCTTCATCGCATTTACGATGTTTCGGACCAGACGTGCACGCTCTTCTTCACTGAGCAAGCGGTACAGGTCGCCTGGCTGTGTGTAGTGATCATGATGATCGTAGGCTACACTTTGAGCTTCGCCAGACACTTCAAAAGGAGCAATTTTGTGCGCAGGTGATTCTTTGGGTCCACCGAGACTATTAGGCTCGTAATAAACAGATCCTCCGCCATTGCTGTCACTGCGTAATGCACCATCGCGTTGGTAGTTGTGTACTTCTGCATGCGGACGGTTGATCGGCAACGAATTATGATTTGCACCTACACGGTAGCGATGTGCGTCGCCGTAGGCAAACAGGCGTCCTTGCAGCATTTTATCCGGGGATGCTTCAATTCCAGGAACAAATGAACCCGGAGAGAATGTCGCCTGCTCTACCTCAGCAAAGTAGTTCTCAGGATTGCGATTCAGCACCATGCGCCCAACCTCAATCAGCGGATAATCCTTTTGAGACCATACTTTTGTCACATCAAATGGATCAAAGCGGTACGTATCTGCATCTTCTACCGGCATAATCTGCACATGAAGTTTCCATGCAGGAAAATCACCTTTTTTGATGGCATTAAACAAGTCTTCTGTATGATAATCCGGATTTTCACCGGCAATTTTCGCAGCCAAATCCACATCAAGATTTTGCACACCTTGCTCCGTTTTAAAATGATATTTCACCCATACTGCCTGTCCTTCGGCGTTGACCCACTTGAACGTGTGACTACCGAAACCATGCATATGTCTAAGTGTAGCTGGAATACCGCGGTCAGACATAAGGATACTTACCTGATGCAGCGATTCAGGAGATAAGGACCAGAAATCCCAGACCGCATTCGGGTTTTTCAGATGAGTTTGGGGATGACGTTTTTGCGTATGAATAAAGTCAGGAAATTTAATGGCATCCCGAATAAAAAACACAGGTGTATTATTGCCCACGAGATCATAGTTGCCTTCTTCTGTATAAAACTTCACCGCAAAACCACGCGGGTCGCGTACAGTATCGGACGAGCCCAGCTCACCCGCCACAGTCGAAAAGCGAATAAACATCGGTGTACGCTTGCCCACCTCAGACAAGAAGCTTGCTTTTGTAAATGCAGACAAATCATTAGTGACTTCAAAATATCCGTGCGCCCCTGCACCTTTTGCATGAACGACACGTTCCGGCACACGCTCCCGGTTAAAATGCGCCAATTTCTCCAGCAGATGCACATCCTGAATTAGTGCGGGACCCCGTGAGCCTGCTGTGATCGAATTTTGATTATCTCCAACAGGAGCGCCCCAGCTTGTAGTCAGATTCGTTGGTTGGTTACTCATGATTGACATCACCTCTTGAATGAATTGGTTGACTATGTGCCTTTCACTATAAATTGTGCACAAACAAAAATCAATACTTTTTTATAATTATTACAATTTAGGATTTAGAATTAGTTTAAAATCATAAACAAAAAAGCAAGCCCTATAAGGCTTGCCGTATATGCAGTATTGTATTTATTTACTAATAGGTATGCTTCAATTTTCACGTTCTGTAATGATTACTTTGATCACTTCTCGAAGTCTTGGCATGGAGGCTTTCAGACAATATTCATGTAGAATTCATCATAAAATCATAAAAGCAGCTGCTTCCTATCAAGAAAATCCAAGATGTCCTGAACCGACTGGATTACCTCCCGACCTTCAGTCGATACGATTAAATCCGGTTCCAGCGGTACTTCATAGGGAGCATCAATCCCCGTAAAATGATGAATTTCTCCGGCACGTGCTTTCTTGTACATTCCTTTTGGATCGCGTCGCTCACATTCCTCCAAGCTGCACTGTATATAAATCTCATAGCAACCTTCCTGCTGTAAAATGTCCTTTACCATTTCACGATCTTCACGATAAGGGGAAATGGTGGCGCAAATCGTTAGAACACCCGCATGTGCCATTAGCTTTGCAACTTCAGCAATACGGCGGATATTTTCTTTACGGTCAGCGGGCAGGAAACCTAGATTCCGATTTAAACCGTGCCGAACATTATCCCCATCTAAAATAAACGTGTGTATGCCTCGTGCGTATAACGCTTTTTCAAGTGTGGAGGATACCGTTGATTTTCCCGAACCAGACAGGCCAGTAAACCAAAGCACCGGACTTTTATGTCCATTCAAAAGCTGACGCGCTTGCTTATCAACATCGGACACATGCCAGGTTATATTCGAAGATGGATTCATTCAGCACCTTCCTTTTTCATGAGATATTATAGTAAACAGTTTTTATGCACAGCTCAAGCTTCAGGATAGAGCATTTTTAAAGCTGTTTAAAGTACGCTGCTCTGCTTTATGATCCAACACTGCAAAAACAATCCGGTCAAACAACAAGCCATATCCTTCATCTACAAGTACTTGCTTGAACCAGAGGGCAACCTCTTCCGGCTTATTGCGGAATACTCCGCAACCATAGGCTCCCAGCACAAGATGTTCTACGCCGTTTTGCTTAGCCATTCCAAGAATGTAACGAATCCGCTCCAGCATCACTTCACCAATCCGATTCACCTGCTCTGGTTCCCGTTCTCGCACAACTCCAGCATTTACAGCAGGTGCGGTCAGGAAATCGACTTGATACGGCTTCTCCAACAATGTCCCCTGATCATCCCGAAATACCGGAACTTCAGGCGAATAAATCATATAATCTGAATAAAAACAGCTCCGCAGCTTCCGATTATGTCCATACATCTCTTCCATTTGTGAAATGCAAGGATACAATGCTGACGAACGAGCCAAGCTTTCTTCTTGAGCCTGGCTGCCTCCGAGAAATCCACCTCCCGGATTTTTGGCTGATGCAAAATTCAAACACGCCACGTGGGCCAGCTTCTCCTCTACCTGGAGTCTGTATGCCGCCTGTAACGTGCTTTCTCCCGTAATTTCCAATTTTGCAATGATCGTCTGTTCGTCTATACGGGAAAAAGGCCCCAATATACTTTTTATTCTTTGCTCTGCCTCTTGTTTTACAGCTACCAGCTGAGAAGGTGTATATAACTTCGAGTCTGTGACCGCATTTCCTATCTCTTTTGTCATATTTACTTGAACCAGTTTGATATTCGTATAATACCCAAGTTCCAAAATGGATAGTGTTTCCTGCGCCATATGCGATCGGGCATCCCGGTTGCTCCGGGAATTCATTGTATTTTTCATGATGACTATTCCTCCTTTTGCAATACATCCTCACGTAAATTTGTCAATATTTCTCCTAGCCAGTTCGTGCCACGCCATAGCTTGCGGTTCCGTATACGAGCATCGCTCTCAGCTAAGCCTACACCCCAAATGGTGTCGGTCGGACTAGCCTCAACCAGAGTGGTTCCTTTCGTTTTAAGCAGGTGCTTGAGCAAATTCGGATTTTGTGTAAACTTGGCGTAATTACCGTCATATACAAATTGCCGGCAATTGGCCTCCCACAAGGATTGGTCAAATCCGCGCACACTGCGGCCCCGGGCTTTTTGCTCCCTTGGGGTAGGGGCTTGCATAATTTTCAAGGCCGCCTCTTCATCCCCAAAAAGCTGTGCTTTTTTCAACATCATATATTGCTCGGCACAGTTAAACTCCAATCCATCCACGACAAAATCAGAAGGATACCATTGCGAAAATGGCGAATGACTGCGATAAAAAAATGTAAACTTTTCCATGAAGATTCCTCATTTCATATTCCTTATGCTACATAAAACGCGACCGAGGCTTAAATCGGTATAACTTGGACGGACGATGTCCAGCCGCCTTTCTATACTCATTGGTTTCTTCCACGAGATCAGCTATTTTGCGACGAAAAGCTGCGGCCAACAGCTCCTTACCTAGAATAATTTCATACACCTGCTGAAGCTCACTCAGTGTAAATAGAGCTGGCATCAGGTGAAACGCGATATCTGTGTATTCTATTTTGCTGCGCAGACGCTCTATACCGTACGCAATAATTTTGGCATGATCAAAAGCAATTCCTTGTGACTCCAGCACCTCTCGCTTGATTTCAATGGTTCTTCCCTTAAGAATTTCAGTTATTTTTACTTTGGCTGATAGATGGATGTCCCCATGCTTCAATGTGATATCAATGTCTTGTTCCCATGTGTAACCTTCCGGCTGCTTCGTCCGCGTCTCCTGAGCTACGCTGTAATCCAGCTCAAACCATTGGGCATCAGCGGCATCATCCCCCGCCTGTACCTCCAAGGAATCGTGGTCCACCAATGCCATGTAAGCGCAGCTAATTACCCGCATACGAGGATCACGTGCCACATCTCCCCAAGTATATAGCTGCTCCATATAAATCTGATCCACATTCGTTTCCGTTTTAAGCTCGCGTCGTGCAGCCTCTTCCAGACTTTCATCTATACCTACAAAACCACCCGGCAACGCCCATTGCCCTATATAGGGATGCTCCCCTCTTTGGATCAAAAGAAGCTGGAGGGTCTTCTCCGGCAGCTTCCGGTAATTTTGTTGGAGCTGATCCATTACCGTAAATAGCAGCATATCTACCGTTACGGATGGGCGCTCATATACATTCGCATCATACAGGGCCAAGAACTCCTCTTCCGTCAAGCCACTGTGATTATGTTTCGATCCATCTGTCACTTGCGTCACCTACCTGTTCATATATGGGTCATTTGTCGCTTTTGATTCAAAAGTGACGAATGCTTTATGTAATTTTTAATTTGAATAAATTGATAAAAACAAAATGTTAATATCAATACAATAATATATAAAAAGCGCTTCGTCAATAGGGTGTATAGACCTATTTTCAATCGTTTGATAGTACTATTAGACTGTTTACTGAATTTTACTTGTTGCTTATTGTCATATCATGTATGATGTTTTGGTCAATATAGGAAATACAACATACTAAACACGTAGGGAGAAGATCTAATTGACTAACCAGTTTAACCCGCAAAACAATCAGCAAGGAGCACCATCCAGGCCAGCCCCTGTTTACCCGCCTCCTGTATCATTCAAGGAGTGGATGATCAGTTTACTTTTGATGGCTATACCGGTAGTTGGACTTATTATGCTGTTTGTGTGGGCATTTAGCGGCTCGACTAATCCGAGCAAAGCTAACTATGCTAAAGCAGGCCTTCTTTGGGCCGCTATTGTAATCGTGATCTATATCATTATGGCTGTTGCTCTGTTGCCTGCTATCATAAGTTCATTGAATTCAAGCAGCTACTATTGATTCCAAGTACATAGCAAAATAACCTTCTGATGAATCAACCTGATACATCAGAAGGTCTTTAAACTAAACTGCCGATCCCGTCGGCAGTTTTTATTTGATCACTTTTTGCTTTACTCCTTTATTCTCACAGCATAACGATTCATCATTCCCGGCATCCCCTGAAAATCAAGTTTGCCATGGGCGATCAAATATTGAATCCGGTATTCCAAAAAAGTATCGCTTCTTGGCTGCGACCACTGCGTTAAAGCTTGACCTATTATTTTTCCGGTGTTCACAAATCCCAGATTATCCGCTAACTGTATCTTGCTAATCATATCCAGCAAGGCCTGATCCAAATAATCCTCCGGCACATGGACAATACGGTCATTGTCCCATAATCTCAGGACACTATCTTGCTCGCTAAGCTCCAACCACTCCCGTTCATATCGACGTCGGTCTTCCATACACACCACATAAAGTTCATCTTCACTTCGCTTAATGAACCGTTCGATTTCTTTCGAATGCACCACGCCCATGGATAAAGGGAATGGACTCTCATTATATAAATGATCATCCGGCTCCCGCTCCAAGGTATCCGTGACATTAATGACCCGAATAGGTGTAGCTCTTTTGCGCAAGAGATATAATACAAAGCGTAATCCGACCTGCTCGTCAGCATTAGAGCCACACCAAATCGTGATCGACTTCTCATCTGGAATTTCACTTAGGGTAACCATCATCTGTTCAATACGGTGCTCCCAATTGGCGTAATGGAAAAACTCATAATGCATCATCCGTTCAGCCAACCAGCCGTGACGGTTTTCTTGTCCTTCTAATGTTTCCAGCCTCCACAATGGTCCTATGGAAAACTGATCATTAAAAGACAGCACGATACTCTCAAGCCGCAATCCTGCACCTGAAAGTCCTCCCTTCATCGAGCCTGCGGCAGACTGAGAAAACAATAGATGCACATGCCTCTCCCGGGTGCGCTCATGCTCCAGACGCTCATTTCGGCTCGTTTCCACATCATTTGCCCACTGCTCTAATATAGGATTAGCCCATTCAGGATTTTTGTCTGATAAGGCTGCAACCTGCTCCAGTACACTATGTACAAAACCTCTAAGTCTTCGACCCTTAATAACCTCATCGTAGTCTTCATCAAAATTCGGTTCATTATGAGATAACAACAAGTCACTGCCTCCTTTTATCTAATTCAATTCAAACTTGTCTTTCGACCAGAAATATCTTTAGAATAGGCGTATAGCTATCACTTCTTACTCTACAATAAAATACCACAGATTGCTTACTTGACTGGAGGAAAAGAAATGACATCGGAGTGGCAGAGATTACAGACCAAACTGCCGGAATGGGTAGAACAAAGCCGTCATGAGTATATTCATGGCAAGGTAGCAGCATATATTCCCGAACTGTCCAAAGCACCAGCCGACGCGCTGGGTGTTGTTGTAATGAGCGGTGCGGGTGAAACCGTAGTGGCCGGGGATACGGAAATCCAATTTACGATGCAAAGTATCTCAAAGGTATTTACGCTCATTCTGGCCTTGATGGATAATGGAGAGGACGTTGTCTTCTCTAAGGTGGGTATGGAGCCTACCGGAGACCGTTTTAATTCCATGCTAAAGCTAGAACTAGTTGAGCCGGGCATTCCGTTTAACCCACTGATTAACGCCGGAGCAATCGCAGTCTCCTCTCTGATTCGCGGGAACAGTCCAGAAGAGAGATTTGCCCGTGTTCTCCAATTTTTCCGCCTGCTTACCCACAATGACACATTGGAATATGATCAGGATGTCTACGATTCAGAATCTGCCACAGGCCATTTGAACCGTTCCCTTGCTTATTTTCTAATGGAAAAAGGAATTTTAAGAGGTCATGTGGAGGATGTGCTTGAAGTTTATTTCAGACATTGTGCTGTCAAATTGAACTGTGCTGATTTAGCTCGTATGGGACTTGTATTAGCTTACAATGGTCGAGATCCGGTGACAGGTATACCGCTGATTCCCCGCCGCTATGTACAGATCGCCAAAACATTTATGACGACATGCGGCATGTATGACGCTTCAGGGGAATTCGCCATTCAAGTCGGACTACCTGCCAAAAGCGGCGTATCAGGCAGTATTATGACGATGGTACCCGGACGATATGGCATTGGACTGGTTGGACCTTCTCTGAACCGTATGGGCAACAGTACAGCCGGTGTACACTTGCTGGAGAAGATGTCTCGGGATTTGGACTGGAGCTTGTTCTAAGTATACGGAAAAAAGGGTATTCCCAGCCTTTACGGCTCATAGGAATACCCTTTTTTGTTGCGTGTCTTCTATGTTACGAGATTTGACCGTTAATCAGTTTAATTTGAATGCGGAACGGATCAGCTACATACTTGGCGCCATCGCGTTCTTGCATTCCATAGCCTGCTGCCTCTAAACGAGCTACAATGGCATCCAATTCATTCTGATCCGGTACGATCAATTCAAAATAATCCAATCCTGCAGCGTGCTCAGGAGCTGGTGGTGCTCCTTCACCTGCCCATATATTCAAGCCCATATGGTGGTGGTAACCACCTGCGGAAACGAACAAGGCTGAAGAGCCATACCGGCACGTAATGTCAAAGCCAAGCACATCGCAATAAAATTGCTGTGCTTTGAGCAAATTAGACACATGGAAGTGGACGTGCCCGATTACCGTTCCCTGCGGTAGTCCCTGCCAAGGTAGATTTTCGGAAATCGCAACCAAGTCTTCTGCATCCACGGGATCTGTTCCCATCATGTAAAATCCATTTGCATCCTTTTTCCACTGATCACGGGGACGATCTGCATAGATTTCGATTCCGTTATTATCAGGGTCATGGATATATAGAGCTTCACTTACATCATGGTCTCCCTGTCCGATTTCAATCTCATGAGCCAGCAGATTACGTAAAGACAGGCCCAGAGCTACACGGTTTGGGAGAAGAATAGCAAAGTGATATAACCCGGCAGCAGATTGACGCGGCAGAATAACTGCATTTTTAATATAGTTAAGGATCAGTAGCGCATGCTTCCCATCGACAGTCAATTCAGCGGTATCCGCCGTTTGACGCAGCAGCTGAAAGCCAACGACCTCTGTATAAAATTGAATAGAACGCGCCAAGTTACTAACCTTTAATGAAACCTGCCCGATTTTGGTGTTGTCATGAATATGTGCTGTCATGAGATTTCCCTCTTTCTACATGGATTGGAGGACTAAAGCTAATCAAAAATTATTGTTTGGTTGACTCACGACGGCTGAACAAAGAATCCAGAGACAATCGAGTCGTTGGAGCAAATACCAGATGAAGAGCTACCAGAATAAAAGCAATATCCAGCTCATAGCCAGCGCCTTGACCATTCCCCATCAACCCGCCGGACAATTTTGCTGTAAAAATGGCGCCGATCAAAACAATAACCAAAAGCCCAGATACATAGCGAGTGAGCAATCCAAGAATCAATGCAATCCCACCGACCAACTCAATCACCGCAACGACATAACCTAAAAATCCTGGAACGCCAATGCTGGAAAACCAGCCTGCTACATTACCCAACCCCATTTGGAATTTAGCAATTCCGTGTGCCAAAAACAAAATTCCCAGCGCCACCCGCATAATTGTAGAAATGTTTTTGCTTGCTGAACTCATGTTTATCTCTCCATTCTGTTTGTTTATTACACTCATACAAGTGCATATGAATAATTAATTTATATTACTAATAATTTGGTTAAAAAAATAATACTGTCTGAATCTCTGCCGCACCACATTAGTGTGAATCAAACTCGAATTATTAGTAATAGAAATAATTATTTTGTAGTGTGAATTTATCATAAGAAACTGTAGTCTGTCAACAAATTATTTGGTATGATAAATAATAAATTAGTATACATTATATTACCTTAAAGGAGGAACGCTCTATGGGTATAGGATGCAACATACGCGCCGCTCGTAAACGTAAAAATTTATCCATCCAGCAAATATGTGAACGAACCGGACTATCGCAAGGGTTTATGAGTCAAGTAGAAAATAATAAAACCTCCCCTTCCATCGCAACATTGGACAGTATCGCAAATGCGCTTAAGGTTCCCCTTGCTTTTCTGCTTCTTAAAGAAGAGGAACGGATGCAAGTGATTCGTAAGGACGAGCGTCGTAAAACGTTATATGGTAAAAACAACCTCCAGGTCGATCATTTGGGGGGGCAAGGAAACGTTAAAATGATGCTGGTGGACATGCCGCCAGGCTCATCTACAGAAGAGGAGCATGCTCATGCGGGGGATGAGATTCATTTTATCTTGGAGGGCACGGTATACGTGGAGCAAGGCGAGGATTCAGCTACTTTGGAAGCAGGAGATTCCTTTAGCTGGAGGGCAGCTATCCCCCATTATGCCAAAAACGTGGGTGAAAACAACGCCCGTATCCTGATTTCCGTATTTCTCGAAGCAGAAAATGACGCCTAATAGGCTTGATCACAGGGTTCTTGTCATAGACCGCAAAGTAGATATTAATATGTAAAATATATAGGCCGAATAAGGCTTTTTAATGTTTATTTTTACCTAAACTAACATTATAGGTAAAAATATTACATATATAGGGAGAGACAGACATGAAGAGGAGTTGGACAGAAGACGAGCTGTTAGAACATTTTATTTTGGTTAACATCGAGCGTAAATTAATCGGTAACAAAACTGGTGCGAGCCGTCTTGGTTTTACGGTGTTATTAAAGTATTTTCAGCATGAGGCTAGATTCCCAACCAAAAGAAGTGACATACCAAGGCCTGTTGTTGAGTATATTGCAAAGCAACTCGAGCTGTCTCCTGATCTATTCGACCAATATCGTTGGGGAGCTGAAGAAAGGAATTACACCTACCATAGAAAGCAAATTCGAGACTTCTTCGGTTTTCAGGAACTTACCCGTAAAGATAATGAACGTTTAGAACAATGGTTAGTAGAACAGGTTCCATTTACACATGATACAGACTATTTAAAAAACCAAGCATATAGTCTTTTTCGCAAGTGGAAAGTTGAACCACCTTCTGCCGGGAGATTGAACCGAATAATTGATTCTGCTATTGATACCTTTGAAAAGGGTTTCTACCAAGAAACCTATCAGCAATTATCTTCTAAGACATGCGCTCGATTAGATTCTTTATTAGACTCCCATGATAAGGGGGAATCTGATGAAGAGGAAAGGGACATTTTAGCTTTTCGGCACCTACTTTCTTCCCCTCGTAAACCAAGTGTCAATACAATGGAGATGGAAGTTAAGAAATTATTGGCTTATTCGACACCTTCAAATTCCAGATGGTTTATTTCATCATTTGACTCCAAAATTAATAAAGAAATATCGGCTTCGTGCAGCTACTGAGACAGTAACAGAATTGCGTGCACACCCAATGCCTATTCGCTACACCTTACTTGCTATTTTATTTTGGCATCGCCAAGCTGAAATCATCGATTATTTAGCTGATTTGTTAGATGAAATCACGCTTAAGTTTGGAAATAAAGCAAAGAATACAACCCGTAATGAAACAGTGGCAGAGTTAGAAAAAGTACAGGGGAAAAATAAACACATTCTCAACTTATTAAAAGCAACAGTTGATCATCCAGATGGAATCATTCAAGATACTTTATATCCAATCGTAAGCTCTTCCACCATTCGGGATATTATTAAAGACATGACAAGAAACAACCGAGAATACAAAGAAAAAATTTATATAAAGATGTACTCTTCCTATCGAGGGCACTATAGGAGAGCTCTCTGTGATATCCTAAAAAACCTTACGTTTAAGTCTAATAATCTATCCCATCAACCTATCATTGAAGCTCTTCAACTTATTCAAGAATACAGTGAAAGTGGTCAGCGTTTTTTTGCAGTTGGGGACGAAGTTCCTATTGAAGGAGTCATTCAGCCTAAGTGGAAGGATATCATTATTGAGGAAGATAGCAAGGGGATAGAGAGAGTTAACCGAATTAATTATGAGATTGCTGTTTTACAATCCCTTCGCACGCGACTTCGGTGTAAGGAAATCTGGATTGAGGGCGCTGACCGATATCGAAATCCTGATGAAGACCTGCCCCAAGATTTTGAAGAACACAAAGAAGAATATTTCCAAGCGCTAAAAGCGCCACTCGATGTAGAGCCTTTTATTTCGGACATTATACAACTGATGAAAGATAAGCTCTATTTACTGAACCAAGGCTTTGAAGATAAGAGCAACGATAAAGTTGCGATTACCAGCAGAAATAACAAGGGATGGATTCGTGTTACCCCGCTAGAAAAGCAGCCCGAACCTCCACATTTGTCTATGATTAAACAGGAGATCAGAAACCGTTGGTCCAATATCAACCTCTTAGATTTATTAAAAGAAACAGACTTTCATACTGGATTCACCAAGCACTTTAAAACTACAGCGGACCGGTCTATTTTAGATGAGGAAACGATTCAACGTCGGCTACTTCTCAGTCTATTTGGATTGGGAACAAATACAGGTTTAAAAGCTGTCTCTGCTGGAAATAACCAAGATAGCTATCGTGAACTTCAGTATATCCGTAATAAATTTATTCATAAAGATCACTTGCGAAAAGCCAATGCAGAGGTTACCAAGCAAATCATTTACCATCGAATAAAAGAGGTGTAGGGGGAAGCTACTACCGCCTGCGCTTCCGATTCAAAACATTTTGGATCGTGGGATCAAAACCTTCTTACTGAATGGCATCCTCGTTATAAAAGACATGGAGTCATGATATATTGGCATACAGATCGCAAGTCAGCATGTATCTATTCTCAGCTTAAAACTTGTCTTTCCTCCGAAGTTGCAGCCATGATGGAGGGTGTTCTTCGTCATTGTACAGACATGGAAATAGACCGAAATTATGTAGACACGCATGGACAAAGTGTCGTTGCTTTTGCCTTTTGTCATTTGCTTGATTTTAAGCTGATGCCACGCTTCAAAAATATTGGCTCTCAAAAATTATATCGTCCTGAAGCCGGAATGAATGAGGAATATCCTCACTTACAACCTGTATTAAGTAGGCCCATTAACTGGGATCTCATCCGTCAACAGTATGAGCAAATCATTAAGTTTGCGACTGCTTTACGGTTAGGAACTGCATCAGCAGAAGCTATTTTAAAGCGATTTACGAGAGATACGAAGCACCCGACTTACCAAGCTTTATGTGAGTTAGGGAAAGCGATAAAAACCATTTTCTTATGTGATTATCTGCATTTTGAGGAAGTTCGTAGAGAAATCCATGAAGGACTAAATACCATTGAACATTGGAATTCTGTTAACAATTACATTTTTTATGGAAAGAATAGCGAAATTCGGTTCAATTCTCTAGAAGACCAAGAAGTATCTGCATTATCGCTCCAATTGCTTCAAAACTGCTTAGTTTATATCAATACTTTAATGGTTCAAGAGATTCTCTATAATAACAATCAGTATTGGTTAAAGAGGATGACTCCCGAAGACTTTAGAGGATTAACACCTTTATTTTATAACCATGTGAATCCATATGGGACATTTAAATTAAATATGAATAAGAGAATTCCAATCAATCTAAAAATTTCATAAAAGTGTTGCTTTGAAATAAAGTTTGATCAAAAACACCTCACAAACTCGTATTTTTTACGGTAAATAATAAGAATCCACTTTGAAAAAAAGATTGATCAAAATGGATTCTTATTCTACAGATTTAAGTTTCGGTTTTATAAAAAAGTTTGATCATTTTCTACCTTTGATACTC
>NZ_JBBOTK010000009.1:0-255951 GCF_038005565.1 Paenibacillus sp. FSL R10-2748 | reverse complement strand
GAAGCTGGTTTATAGAAAGAGCGATAAGCTCATTTTGAAACTGACGAGATAAAATATCTCTTGTTTGATTTTGCGAACAAAATCGTTTTACTCACTCGTTGTTCAGTTTTCAAAGATCAAACCTGCATTTTGTCTTACTTTGTTTCACCACCGCGTCTCAGCGGCGACTTAAATAATGTAACACATAACCTTATTTTTCGTCAAGCTTTTTTTTGAAAATTCATTTTTCTGCTTGATGCAACACGTTTATCCTGCTTTAAACAGTTCAAAATTATTCATGCTGCTTAATGGGGCGAGTTATAACTTATCACATATTTTATATACTCGTCAACCTAAATTGATAATTTATATTTTTTAACTATTTATAAATACTAAATCACGTACAAAAAAAGGAAGAAAAGTCGGTTTAACAACCTTTCTTCCTGACAAATCAACCCCTGCACATCAAATAAGGGAGTAACGCAGTTCACGATTTTGTCCACGCTCCCTAAAATCCCCGGCAGCTGTTTCTCTAATAAGTGAACGATATACCAGTTTACGGAGCACGACGGTAAGATCCAATTGGAGATTCTTTAGCTCAGGATGGTTAATAAGTTCATTTATAGACCAAGGTTCCCGTCTGCTGCCTAATATACGGAATAGCGGAGATGAGCACTCCTCCATTTTTGACATCACTGAAAATTCACAAGCAAGCAGTACTAGTTCAACCCGTTGTTCCAAGGTTTCCGTACTTAATGTGAGTTCGTTATACAGTTTGTCAATCGTTCGATCCAGAGGCTGTACCTGAACCCATAAGTGAATCTTTGGATAAATCCCCCGTTCAATGAGTTCAATAGATGCCCAATGATCCAATGCTTTCAGAACACTTTGATAAGCGTCAATGATCCGCCCTTCTCGCACCGCTCTTTTACCATGAACGTAATTGACCAAAAAGCGGGAGAACTCATGAAATCGCTTCTGCTCCCGCAGTGGATCGTTAAAATCAACAATTTCCTGTCTTAAAAGACGGACCCTGTCATCCAACTCCCAGACAATACGACCTTCTAGCACATAATCTATAATGTTGGCTTGTTCACCAGCGATAATCCATTCCTTCAGACAACTGAGCGTTGCGTACAACACTTGGCATCTTAATCCATTCATAAATAAGTGTTGAATAGAACGAACTGGCTTGGTGCCTTCTCCAATAATTAGAATGAGTTCATCAAAGTCATACAACATCGAACCGTGAAAATACTCTCCCGGCTTTCTGTACGAAATAACACCTATCGAATCTTCCAGCAACAATTCATCATACATCAGGTTTAATTTGGTTAGCTGCACTTCTCCCTCCATACCTGCAAGGCGGCTATGACCGCAAATTGGATATTTGGATACATGTGATCATTTCTACATAAATAAGAGACTTCCTTCTTCAATTGTATAAATTTTTATCTTATTCACTTATTTTTTTCAGTATTACCCAAGCGTTTTCATCTGCAAAGGTTCGATTCCATGCACCAATTCCTCCGAGCTTCAGCGATTTGGCAAGGTCTACTCTTGCTTTTAGAGATACCTGATCCTCTAGCCAAATCTTTTTGACCACGCCGTCTTCTGTATACTCGACATAATTTTGACCTTCGGAAGCTCTAAACTTAGGCTTCAACTTAAATTTGTTTATGATATCCGCTGCTGACTCCATACCAAGCGATTTGGAGGTGACCTTAATCTTCCCTTCTTTGGGAGTCTCGGACCACACTCGAGTATATAATGGAATACCTAAAACCACTTTTTGAGGCGGCACTTCATCTTCCTGAATAATTCGCTTAATTGACGCTTCCGTCCATGGTAGCGAGGCGACAGAACCAGCCTTTGGACTAGCCGCCCAATGTTCATCATATGCCATTACCATGAGGTAATCTGTGATGGTGCCTAATGATTTTCGATCTAAAAAAGCTGACCACATCTCACTTTGAGATTTAGGCGTTACATCAATGGACAGTATCAAATCATGTTCCCGAGCCATCGGTTTAAGTTCCCGCAAAAATTGGGTGACATTTGGGCCATCCTTCGTATGAACATTTTCAAAGTCAATATTAATACCGTCCAGATCATTTTCTAGGGCAAGTGAAATCATCTGATCTACAATCGACTTTCGACGTTCAAAGGTGGACAAAGCTTCTGTTGTTAATTCGGGATTAAAGCTGTTGCTCAACAAGCCCCAAACCTCCATCCCCTTGCGATGTGCCCAGCTGACATAGGCAGGATCTGCCTTGCTTTCTACAGTACCTTCATGATCGACGACACTGAACCACGTAGGGCTCACCACATTTACTCCAGGCATAGGATCAAACTTGGAAGGATCGGGCTTGCGATTATAGACAGCTTCCCAAGCGAGGTTTACTGATCTACCCTCCCAATGTTTTTCCGAGATGGACAAATCGTCCTTAACCGAAGGGATCACAAGCTCTTCTCCTTCAGCGACATGGTCTGACTTAATGTATCCTGCATAACCATTGTCTAACTGAACAAAATACCAATCGCCCTGTCTGGACCAAATACGCACCTTCGTCCGCTGAGATATATTTGTCAAAATGAAAGATAGGCTAGAGGCTTCTTTACGTAAGGCGATTCTAGCATCCTGTGGGCCATCCTTCTTTTCTACACTCCCCAGCCTGACCTTCTCTCCAGCCTTCATTAGGATGACAGCACCAGTCACAGGATCTTCGTGTATAGAAACGCCGTATACTTCACGTACAGCCTCTATCGGGATATATACCTCTCCACTGATTACCTGAGGGGCTGCGCTCAGCGCATATGTTTTACCATTCAGTTCCCCTTGTGCCTTCGAAACCTTCATATAGAGCAGGCTTTGTCTCGTCGCCATAATAACGGTTTGGCTGTCATCCTCATAGCGAACGGTAGGATCAATTTTACTTTGCACCAATTTAAGCGGCATCAGCATGTTCTTGCCGGAGCTCTGAGCTTCATACCCAGTCAACTTTCCCTGCATAAAAATAGGACGGACACTGCCCTGCCAATCGGGTTTCTCGTGAAGGGGATTGCCAAACCATACAACAGTAATTGCACATATAATCGCTGCAAATAATAGCAGGCTTGCCGCTCCTTTGAATCGTGAACGTTTACGGCGGCGTCTGGAATGATTTCTGGCCAATATTGAACCTCCATTGTATGAACTTTGAATTTCCGTATTTTGTAACCTCAACAGATTACTTAAAACAAAAATAAAGTGATTTAAACAAAAAAACGCGGTAAATCCCCGCTTATGGGGAATTCCTCACGTTTCCAATCCATTACAATATATACATACCGCACAAAAAACTTCTATTCCTTGTTTCGTTACGTTTGTTTGTTACTACAAGCTTTGCATACTCCGTGTAACTCCATACGATGTCCATGCACCTCGAAGCCTGTTTCCAACGCGGCATGGCGTTCCACATCGGCCAAATACGGATAACTGAAATCTTCAATCTTTCCGCATTTTTCGCAAATGATGTGATAGTGCTCCGAAATATTGGCATCATAACGACTGGCGTTATCTCCATAGGTCAACTCATGTACCATACCCGCTTCTATAAACATCTTTAAGTTATTATAAACCGTAGCCACACTCATACTTGGAAACTTGGACTCAAGCGCTCGATATATTTCATCTGCAGTCGGGTGCCCCATAGTTTCCATTAAATAGTTTAATATGGCATGACGCTGGGGTGTTATGCGTACACCTGTCTTCTTCAGAAGTTCCAAAGCATGCTGGACGCGTGCTGCCATATATGTCCACCGCCTTATCCCTTACTTACGATCCTATCAATTACCACGCATCTATTTACAATTCACTTCTAAACCTACTCACATTGTACGGTCTACTCAAGTTTCTTGTCAACGCGCCGTATTGTCGCCGGATATTCCTATAGAGGTATCTGTCTCAGAAGCTCCCGGTTCAGCCGCAGAGCTTTCAGATGTATCGGGCGCAGTCGTACCCCCGGAATCATCCAAGTCGGGTAACGACGGCATCAGTAACTTTTTAATGGTTAAATTACTGTTGCCCTCTACGTTGATCGCATACTTGCCTGTCCCGTTTTGGCCTGAAATACTTTTACTGTCTATTTTAAATGGAAAATCGGATTGAAGATTACCATAACTGCTTGAACCCTCTAACTGAAAATCTCCATTCGACGGAAGATCCAATACGATATCACCGACAGCACTGTATATTTTCCAATCTCCGCCTATCTGCTCGCTATGCACTTTGATAGAGCCATTAAGCGAATTTGCATTCAGCTTGGCTGTAGAATTCAGCACATTCATGTCACCATTCTGAGTATCTACGGTGATGTCCCCTTCCGAACGAGCGAGTTGAATATCACCTACCATGGTGTGCAGTGTCACAGCTCCTTCAATATCGCCTGCTTGCATGTCGCCACGGTTCGTGCGCACATCCACATCTCCAGAAATCCGATGCAATTTAACCTGACCGTTCAGCGTGCCTCCCTTGACATTGCCGATAGCGTCATTAACAGTGAGATTTCCATTACCGCTCTCAAGCCGAATGCTGTCAATTGCATCAACTCCATTCAAGGAAATATTCCCGTTGGAGGTTCTAATCTGCACATTGAACCGCCGGTCCTCCGGCACGGTGATCAGCATGTTCACACGAGGCTGACGTTTGCTTGATGCTCCGTACGACTTTGCCTCCGGACGAATCTGGATAGTCTTGCCGTCGGTAGAAGTCAGTGAAGAAGCTTGAGCAATCTTATCCGCTTCGGCAGCAGGCGCTTGATCCACCCACAGAGTACCTCGTACCTCTATATTGGACACAGGCCGTCTGATCAGTGTTACATCACCATTAACCGAATCAACTACTAAATCGGACGTCTGCATAGTTACAGGTACCAGCATACCACCCATATCATACCGATTCTCTTTAGCCTGGCTAAAATCCATAGAGGCTGACGTCAGATTGAGACTGACCCGGTTCCACAGATACATATAATGATTTTGCTGGGTCACGATAAAAACCGAGGCTGCCACTACCAAAGCGGACAGAATCCCCTTTAGGTCAGGTCTGAATCGCCTTCCGTTGTCAGACTTGCCTTCTTTCCGATAGTACATGGCAAAAAAAATCAGATACTCCAGTCCCCAAAGCACAAAGATTACGGGCCACCAAACGAGGAGCTGAAGCATATATTCAGTATTTTGAAACACATCTACAATAAGCAAAATGCCTACAGCCATCAACAGAAGCGAAGAGGTGTAGCGCCCGACTCTTATTTTGCGGTGCACGCCAGCTTCACCCTCTTTCTTTCAACTTTTTACGCTTAAAGTTCAGAAAGGCTTCCCTTAGAAAAAGGAATAAACCGATCATCATTAATAAAATGGCCAGCGTAAGGAATCCATAATCCTCAAAGAAATTACTCAACCAGCGAGGTTTCATGCGAAACAAAATCATAAGTCCACCGCCTGCCACCATTAGCACAGCAAAAGCAAAGCCTCTCTCCCATGAATAAAAAGGACTACTTTGCTGGCCTCTAGCATCCATTCGTGCATAACGATCTGGCTTACGCCGATAACGAACCATGTAATCTGCTGACTGTAAGACATCATATACATTATAAAAATATAAAACGGGTATGAACAATCCAAGCAAAATAAGTAATGGAATGTTGATCCTCAAGCCGTCAGAGGAAACATACAACATCGCAAAAATATCTAGCAGGAGCAATACAATAAAACTAAGCCCCCTAATAAACAGTCCTAAAAAAAGATGTCCCAGTCCGGGTAACAATGCCGCCATGATAATAGCAATCACTTTGCGAAATTTAGCGTATTTTAGACGTTTCCCCTGTCTGGGCTGTTCCCGCTGTTCCGACGCTTGTAGCTGTCCAGTCTCTCCAGACGGTAACGGTTGTTCCGAGTTCATGCCATCCTCCCCTTTGAATCCCATGCGTGGCTCCGCTGAAAATACTTCGATGCTTACATAGTACCCCAATCGGATTTAAGAGTAACTGTTAAAAAAAGGGAGACTATTACTCGACGGAGACAGCAGCTATATCTTCCCATTGTCGTAAATCAGCTGCAATACGTACGGGATTAAAATCATGACGGGCCAGCACCTCTAGGGAAACTTCCATACTCTGCCGATCTGGGTGTAATTCGTGAAATGGGACATTTTCATGTTCTTTAATCATTATTTTACGTATTTCCACTTTTTCTTGCTCTAAATAAGTCGAAATCTGCTCCAGCAGTCCGTGAGAGGACAATCCGTACAATGTAATAAGATGACGCTTGCGTCCACGCATATACCGAAGTTCAACTTTGTTAAACACCCATAAATTTAAAAATACGAGCACTGTCGCCGCTATAGACGGGAAATAAAAGCCTGCTCCCACCCCAAGGCCAATAGCAGCCACGACCCAAATGGAAGCCGCAGTCGTTAGTCCGGTAATGGATTTACCTGTGAACATAATCGTCCCTGCACCCAAAAAGCCTACGCCAGTGATCACAGCCGTAGCCAAACGAGCGGGATCTATGCGTACATTAACTTCTTTAATGAAATCGGCAAAGCCGTAAATGGAGAGTAGCATAATCAGCGTCGAACCAAGACTGACCATAATATGAGTCCTCAAACCAGCTGCGTGATTGGAACGTTCGCGTTCAAAACCAATGAATCCACCGAGAAGCATGGACAGTAAAAGCCGTAAAATGATATGTGAATCGTCTATAATCCACGGATTATTCATTCGAGTCTCTCCTCCCGGTTATGTCGTGCTTCCCACTCCGGGTGCGCGGTTTGTGGGCTTATGTGCATTTTTAATGCCAATTTAATGATATCTCAATGCTATTCCACCTTATGCAGATGGTAGGTGGTTAATTCCACGCCTGGGGCGACCTCGGCCGCAGATACGGGGCGAAAGCCATGTTTTCGATATAATGTCACCGCAGGAGTATTTAAGGTTCCTGTAGAGACGATAAACAACGGGATATTTTGATATTCACTCAAAACATGCTTCATTAAAGAGTCCGCAATGCCTTTACGAAAATGATCCGGGTGAACCATCATACGTGTAAGGGTAAGCGAATCGGGCGACTCAGACTGCACAGCCAGTGCTCCTAGCAATTCACCGTCCTCCAGCCACCCATAAAAAGACTCTCCACAGCTTTTCAGCGTATCCAATGTATCCATCAGTGGAGGAATCTCATCAAACCCAATCAGCTCAGCTTCCAACCTATAGGCAACGTGCTGTAGACGCCATATCTGACTGACGATATCATCATCTTCCAATGAACATAGGGTAACCATGCTGTTTTCCCTCCTAAGGAAACTCATAAAATGCCATCAGGATTCTAAAGCTTGTTCGCGCCAACCGTTCTCAGCGTCTATGCAAAAGGGGCCTGTCCCTAAAAGACAAGCCCCTGTCAAATCTATGCCATTAGCGGTTCAGCACTTCCGTCAGCAACTTATTAGCAAGACCAGGGTTTGCCTTCCCCTTGCTCTCCTTCATCACTTGACCGACTAGGAAGCCGATGGCCTTTTGCTTGCCAGCTTTGTAATCTTCGACCGATTGCGGGTTAGCTGCTACAACTTGTTCGACAATCGTCAGGATTGCACCCTCATCACTGATTTGTACAAGCCCTTTTTCTTCAACAATTTGCTGTGGCAGTTTATCACTTTCCAGCATTTCCTTGAAGACCGTTTTAGCGATTTTGCTATTGATCGTTCCCTTCTCCAGCAGTCCGATCATTTCACCCAAGCCCCGTCCGGTCAATTTAACCTGCGACAGCTCCACACCGGCACTGTTCAAATAACCGAGTAAATCCCCCATAATCCAGTTGGATACTGCTTTGGCATCCTTGGTGAATTGAAGGCTATCCTCGAACAAATCGGCCAATGGCTTGGAGGACGTAATCACCTGGGCATCATACTCAGGTAATCCATATTCCGAAGTGTAGCGTGCTTTACGCTGGTCAGGCAATTCAGGAATCGAAGCACGAATGCGTTCTTTCCATTCCTCATCTATATGCAGTGTAACGAGATCCGGGTCTGGGAAATAACGATAGTCATGGGCCTGTTCCTTACCACGCATGGATAAAGTTTTACCTTGCGCTTCATCCCAACGACGTGTCTCCTGTACAATCGTTCCGCCTTCGTCCAGCGTCTGCTCCTGGCGGAACTGTTCATATTCCAGTCCGCGCTGTACGCCACGGAAGGAGTTCATGTTTTTCAGTTCCGCTTTAGTTCCCAGCTCTTTTTGTCCATGCGGACGAAGGCTGATATTCGCGTCGCAGCGAAGTGATCCTTCCTCCATCTTCACATCGGATACGTCACAATACTGCATAATGGCACGTATTTTTTCCAGATAGGCCTTGGCTTCTTCCGGCGAAGATATTTCCGGCTCCGAAACGATCTCGACCAATGGTGTGCCAACCCGGTTAAAATCGACCAAAGATGCGTAGCCACCATCAACATGTGTTAATTTCCCTGCGTCTTCTTCCAGATGCAGTCGGGTAATACCGATACGCTTTGTCTCACCATTCACTTCAATATCAATCCAGCCATTTTCGCCAATGGGTTGATCGTATTGTGAGATTTGGTAAGCCTTAGGTGAGTCGGGGTAAAAATAGTTCTTGCGGTCAAACTTGCTCACATCAGCAATGGTGCAATTCAGCGCCATTGCTGCTTTCATCGCATAATCAACGGCCTGACGGTTCAATACCGGCAGCACCCCTGGATGACCGAGACAGACCGGGCATGTATGAGAGTTGGGTGGTGCTCCGAAGGATGTCGAGCATCCACAGAATATTTTAGACTTCGTATGCAATTCCACGTGCACTTCAAGTCCGATGACCGTCTCATATTTGAATGTAGTTGTAGACATGAATAGGTTCCCTCCTTTTTGGCAAATTACAGCTGCGGACGCTGCTTGTGAAATTCGGTATTTTGTTCAAAAGCATGAGCTACGCGTAGCACGGAAGACTCGTCAAAGGCTTTTCCGATAATTTGTAGTCCGACTGGCATTCCATCCGCAAGACCACACGGAATGCTGATGGCTGGCACACCAGCCAAGCTTACCGGAATCGTCAAAATATCGTTCAAATACATTGTTAATGGATCGTCCACTTGCGAGCCGATTTTGAAAGCAGTTGTCGGTGCAGTAGGTCCGATAATCACATCATATTGTTCAAATACACGATCAAAATCCTGTTTAATCAGTGTGCGCACTTTTTGAGCTTTCAAATAATAGGCATCGTAGTACCCGGAGCTGAGTGCATAGGTACCCAGCATAATCCGACGCTTCACCTCGGGACCAAACCCCTGCGTACGGGACTGATGGTATAGATCAAGCAGGTTGTCCGGATTGTCAGAACGCACACCATAGCGCACGCCGTCAAAACGGGCCAGATTGGATGACGCTTCGGATGAAGCCAGCAGGTAATATGTAGCTACCGCATATTCTGTGTGAGGGAGAGACACTTCTTCCCAAACAGCACCCAGTCCTTCCAGCGTTTTCAGTGCATCCAGCACCTTTTCCTTGACCTGAGGATCGACGCCCTCACCAAGATACTCTTTAGGCACAGCGATACGAAGTCCTTTTACATCCCCGGTTAAAGCGTTCAAATAATCAGGAATGTCTACCTTCGCAGAAGTGGAGTCCTTCTGGTCATAACCTGCAATGGCTTGTAGGACATAGGCTGAATCCTGAACATTTTTAGTAATGGGTCCAATTTGGTCTAAAGAGGAGGCAAAAGCCACCAGTCCAAAACGGGATACTAGACCATAGGTTGGTTTCAGGCCAACTACACCGCAGTAAGAAGCAGGCTGGCGAATGGAACCACCTGTATCCGAACCGAGTGTGAAATAAGCCTCACCCGCTGCAACAGCCGCAGCTGAGCCGCCACTGGAACCGCCGGGAACACGTTCTAAATCCCAAGGGTTACGTGCAGGGAAAAAGCTGGAGTTCTCGTTAGAGCCGCCCATGGCGAATTCGTCCATGTTCATTTTACCGAGTGTCACGGTTTGCGCTGCGCGTAACTTGCTAACAACTGTGGCATCGTAAACGGGATCAAAATTTTTCAAAAACTGACTGCCACATGTTGTACGCAGCCCTTCTGTCACGATATTATCCTTAATACCAACCGGCAGGCCAAACAACAGCCCTCTTTCCTCTCCGGAAATCAGCTGATCATCCAGCTGACGTGCGGATGCACGGGCCTGTTCCTCGTCAACGGTAATATAAGCTCTGATCTTGTCTTCCCGCGCACCAATCGTCTCCAGAGCGTGTCCCACCAGATCACTCACGGAAATTTCCTTTTGATGCAGCTTGTTATGTATCTCGGGCAATGTGTTATTGAACAAGCTCAATTTGCATCCTCCTTTCAAATATGAGATCTATTCCAGAACAGCAGGAACCTTAAACTGTCCGTCTTCTTCTTCAGGTGCATTGCGCATCACTTGCTCATGTGTCAAACTTTCGCGAACTTCGTCGTCTCGCATGACATTGCTGACGTGCAGCACATGAGTGGTCGGTTTTACCTGCTCCGTATCCAGCTCATTCAGCTTCTCCGCATAATGGAGAATGGCGTTTAATTGTCCTGTCATCGTTTCTTCCTCAGCCGCGGTCAGATTCAACCTGGACAGCTTGGCTACGTGACGGACATCTTCCGTGGAAATGTTCATACAAAACCCTCCTCATGTATATGAGGATTTTGCAAAAAATTCTATAGGCGGTTTCCAATGAGCAAGATATAGATCAAAATGGTTTAGTTCATCTATATATTGCACTTCGGAGCGACTGGAATTGAATTTTGCAAAATCCTAATATTAAAAAATGCTGCACCGAACTTCGAAATAACGTTTTTAATTATAGGATAGAACCCTTTACAATTCAATCTTTGACGCGGTACAGAAGCAAACTGTACATCAATGAGGTAAATGTTGCTAAAAGGATATAAAAAAAGCACCTCTCGGTGCTCTTTCGAGAAAACTATAGGAGCTGAGATTGTGCCCATTATATATTTTTAAAAAGAGTCGGCAGTAGCCGACTCCTATATCCAAGCACGCAAATTGACTTGTCTGATAAAATCAGCCTGTGACAACAACTCTGCCGCGGTTTCTTCTTCCTCTTCAGTCTCTACCGAATCAAGACCACCGTTCATTACATGCTTGAACAGTTTCTCATTATGAGTAGCAAGGGCGTAATCTATCAGCGCTTCACGCTCAATCCGCTCGGCTTCCAGCTTGAGAATACTCTCTTCCAGCTCGATGTCCCCGGATGGTACAAAAAAGTTGCGGTTCACCTTCGGTACGCGAATGACATAGTCAAAAGCATTGTCCGCATTACGGTCGTAAGCAATGATATAACCATGTTCGCCCACAGGAAGATTCTGCTCAAAAGCATCCGCGACGATCATAATTCTAGCTCCTAAATGATGCATCGTTAGCCCCCCCGTTTGTCTGAACTTATCTGCTAAGTCTACTAAAAAAAAAGTAGCTTGTCTATATCATCTATGTATCTTCATAATCGACCGTCTCCACGTCCCAACCTGTGTTCATTCAGCCTCACATGCCAGTTTTGTGAAGGGATTCCGCTCCGTCGTTTCACCTTTTTCCAAGTCATGATCTTCGGCTCGGAACCTACCACAGAATCTTCAATATCTATTATATTGGGAACACGGAAACTACCTCCAATCTCACGTTGTACCCCAAATATATGTTTTCTTTTCATTCTTGCTCCCCCTTGTGATCTGACGGCCTCATGCCTCTTTATCCTCTTAATGGGCAAAAAAAAGAACGCAAACCGGGATTCATCCACAGCTTGCGTGCTTCGCGAGTTTAGTATGTAACTTTAATAAATTTATGTTAACAAAAATAAAAACCTTTGTCTATACATAATTTATAATTTGTTGTCGAAATGGGGCAAAACCTGTCACACCTTTGATTTTGCCCCTACTGAAAACGTTCATCACATTTACCGGATATACGGATTATTAGCTTTCTCATAACCGATGGACGTTTTGGGACCGTGACCGGAATAGACTGTAACGTCATCTCCGAGCGGAAACAATTTGTTCTGAATAGAATCGTATAGATCCCGTTCCCGGCCACCCGTCAGATCCGTGCGTCCGACGCCCTGACGAAATAGCACATCCCCGGAAAAAAGATCTTTGCCGCACAAAAAGCTGACACTTCCGGGTGAATGGCCCGGTGTATGGAAAACCCGGAACGTGTGCTCGATCAGGTTCAATTGCTGACCTTCTGCCAAATCATATTCGGCAGGTTCCGTCGAGATCGGAGGGGATGCCTCTGGCCACATCAAGGAACCATTCAGCTTAGGAGATGTGAGCCAGTCTTGCTCCAAGGCGTGCAGATAAACCGGGCAGCCTTTGGTATTGCGAATCTCCTCTACTCCACCGATATGGTCAAAATGGGCATGAGTCAGCAGGATAGCTTCAATGGTCAGTGGCTCAATAGCTCTGAGCAAAGGACCCGGATTCATCCCCGGATCAATAATAACGGCGCGCTGCGGATCATCCCCTTGAAGCAAATAAGCATTTGTTTGGAGAGGACCGAGATTAAAGCTGCGAATTGATAACGTCATATGTTAAAATCCCGAGATCAGCTCGCGTAATTCCTGAACAATTACAGGATGGACCTCGGTTCCCTCCCCATATTTTTCAGCCATTTCTTTACGAGCAACTGCGATTTTTTCTTGATAATCATCAGCTTCCCGATCTGGATTTTCACGGTTGAATCCAATCATAATTTGTTGGACATGTGCAGGGCGTGGTCCCCAGTGGCCAAGTACGTGACCTCCTGTATCCGCAAAAATCACAATCGGAACAGCACGTCCACCCATTGTCAGGAAGTCATCCATCAGCGCCTGATGGTTTTCCAAGATTAATACTTCGGTCGGAATCCCGCTATTCTCCAGCGCACGGAACACAACTGGCACATTGCGCACCACGTCCCCACACCAGTCGGCAGCCAAAATAAGCACGCGCAGATCATCCCGATGGTTCAAGCTTTCAAAATACTCTCGATCCTCTTCGCGATTCCACACAAACTGATCGTACCCAGAGCGGAAGGCTTCTTTGTTCTTTTCCATGCCCTCCATAAACTGTTCAGGGCTTAAGCCCTTTCCGAAGTATTGCGATACATTAGTACGGCTCATGTTATACACTTCCTTTTTTGTTTTTGGACAAAATCCACTTGATAACAAAATAAATGATCAAGAGTGCAAGGGCAACCAGCAAAATCGGTTTGATGTAAGGTGCTGCCACTTCGTCAATTTGCTCCCACTTGTCTCCTAGCAGCATACCTAAATATATAAACAAAACAGACCAAGGTATAATCGCTAGCGTTGTCAAAATAGTAAAGCGCCATACGTTCATTCGAGCCAACCCGGCAGGGATTGAGATGGCATGACGCACAACAGGAATAAAGCGAGCTGTGAAAATGACCCCTGTGCCGTATTTGTTAAACCAGGCTTCAGCATGGTCGACATGACTTTTTTTGATAAGTATGTATTTCCCATACTTATCTAATACCGGTCTGCCGCCATAGCGCCCAATCCAGTAAATGAATAGCTGGGCCAGCACCCCGCCAATCGTTCCAAAAACGACTGCGCCAAAAAAATTAATATGACCCGAGGATACCAAAAAGCCACCATAAGCGAGGACAATTTCGCTTGGAATGACCTCAACCATCAAGCCTAGCATAATACCAAAATACCCAAGACTACGAATGATCTCAAACAAATAATTAATGATACTAGATATTTGGTCCACTTCTCTTCCCACTCCCTGCCTGTTTCTCTATTTTCATTAGTGTATCACAGCGGCAGAACAAGTCGCCACTTCGCCCAAATAGGGAGGTCAGTGACCCCGACCCCTCTGCCCGCATAAGTTGAGAGAGAGAGGAGGGGGTACAATATGCCTCCCGGCAAATTCCCCAAACATGACAATTCACAATCCCGTTTACCCACGGCTCGTGGTATTCGCCGCGCATGTATCAAAGAGTTGTATCGAACCTGCAAACGTCTGCCTGTTCACATTGCTCCTGATCTGGTCAAGCAGGGCGAGGAGCTATACTGCCGCAAGGTCGTCGGACACCTTATCTGGATTGCGGAAAACCATAGTAACCGCAAACTACTATGCGACTGGTGGGACGAAGATGTCAGTGAGGAGCTCGCAGCATTGTGGAAGGTGGATCGCGATGTTTTGTGCACCGCTTTTAGAAGTGCCTATGGTGGATAGATGTTTGCGTACTGCAACTATGAACTGTGAACTACAAAAAAAGTGGAGCCACCCCGCAGTGGCTCCACTTTTACTATATTCCTAGCTGTGTGTCTACTTTTTCCCTGCTCCTTCGGGAAGCAAATCCGCACAAGCGCGTTCCAAATAAGGATCAGCATGAATAAAATCCCGAAATGCTGTGTATTCACGCCACAGAACGGAT
Organism: Paenibacillus sp. FSL R10-2748; assembly: GCF_038005565.1. NCBI lineage: Bacteria > Bacillati > Bacillota > Bacilli > Caryophanales > Paenibacillaceae > Paenibacillus > Paenibacillus sp. FSL R10-2748. Next base: position 241,496 of record NZ_JBBOTK010000009.1, on the reverse strand, counting down.
TGTTCTCCCGCCTGTCCTTTGACGGCACGAATCAGAATGTTTTTAGGTGTATGCTCCATGTCGATAAATTCCAACAGCTGTGTCCGATATCCCATCATATCCAGCAGTTTGGCCCGGATTCCATCCGTTGCCAGTGCTGAAAAACGCTCCTTTAAAATACCATGGGAAAGCAACGGCTCCAATACCGGATTTTCCAGTTGGCTGAACAGCTCATGCTGGCAACACGGAACCGACAAAATGACGGAAGCTCCCCAGCGGACGGCCTTTTCCAGCGCCGCATCCGTTGCTGTATCACAAGCATGCAAGGTAACAACCATATCCACCTGTTCCAGTTCGTTATAGTCTGCGATATCACCAACCAGAAACTCCAACTGTCGATATTGCAGCTTTTGAGCCAGAACATTACAGGTTTCAATGACATCTGCCTTCAAGTCCAAACCAACGATCTGCAATGGTCGCTTTTGCTGTACAGCCAAATAGTGATACAGCGCAAAGGTCAAATACGATTTGCCACAGCCAAAATCCACAATCGTCAATGGGCGGCCTACCGGAAGGCTAGGCAATACATCCTGCACCATTTCGAGAAACCGGTTAATTTGACGAAACTTATCATACTTGCGGGCCAGTACCTTACCATCCTCATTCATTATCCCGAGCTCAATCAGGAAAGGAATTCGTTCCCCTTCTTCGAGCACATATTGCTTTTTGCGATTATGAGACAGGTCGGCTTTACTTTTGCTCGGTGACTTTGTCAGAATGGATACTTTATATTTTTTACTGATCAGCACTTGGTAGTCTGCATCCTTGGCGCATAAAAGTCCTTGGCGGAACGTGTCCTCAAACAAGGCAGTCATACGCTCATTAGCTTCGTCAGGGGTCAGATTTTCATGAATGACTTTGTTGCTATAATGAAAAGCAAACTGGTAATGCAGCTTGTTTTTCAATTCTACAGGTTTGATTTGCACTTTAGTAAAAGAAGCATCCTCCCGTTTGCGAAGCTGACTCAGCGTCGCTGTTATGAGGGATCCTCCCGTGGTCAATTGGTATATAAGTTCGCGCAGTGAATCCAAAAGGTACATCTCACTTTCTTTCATGTAATTGGGTGATCTCGGTCAAACCCTCGGTGACTTCCTGGCGTGAAATTCCACCCAGCTCCAGCTCTGCATTGGTCTTATCCAGTAATTGACTATAAAACGTCTCCGCTTCCGCTAGCAGCTCTGGCTGCTCCCATGCCAATCCAAACCAGACATCGGCGGCTTCGTCCAGCCTGTTTTCCCGCTCGTAATGAACAGCCAACAGCTTGCTGGTTTCAGGGGGAAGCTCATATTCATGCACCAGTTGCACGATACACGCTATTCGTTCAGGCAGGACCTGTAGATTACGAGTCGCACCATTCAAATCGCTGTACAAATATAAATGAAGAGATTTCATCAAGATTCGTACGCCCTCGTCTGTTCTGCTGGTTTCCAGGTAAATCACGGCTTCTTCCTCTAAAATGCGAGCCACCTGCTGGAGCTTGTCTGCTTCAATTCCAGGGCCCAATCGGAAAAGCTCAATAATTTGTTCCGGCGGCAATCGTCTGAGCAGATCTGAACGAAGACGAAACTGCTTGTTGAGCAGGTCATCTAGCTGTTTTAGCGCTTCGACGTGTTTATTTTCACGCCTTAGACCGAGCACCGATGCTACTGCGGATGTCAATTCTTCCATCATACTGAGCAAATAATCTTTTCTAAGCAAGCCGTTCCCTTCCTTTCATCCCGATGCCTAGACAACCAGAAACTCTGTCTTCTGATTGTATGACATCCTTGTCTAAAAGCCAAATGCCCCACCATGCAGAAATACCACTCATAACCTTCACCCTCAGTTAATAACATCAATGATCAGGTAGTCAGAATGCTCACGTATGGCAGTGAAATTCCTACGGTACAGTACTTTGTAGCTGATCATGTGAATAGCGAATGACGGTTTTTTTAAAATCAATATTGCTTCTTCGTTAGTATTGTGATATTTTTTGTTTCATACGAAACAAAAAATTAATCAGTATATTTAAACATTCCATAAAATTATTTATAATAATTATTTTCTTTAGAAACAAAATTTATATGAATATTTTTGTGAGAAAGGATGATGGAGTTTGGGTAAACAATTTAGCTCGATATTACCGGAACATCAAGAGTTTATACAGCGGCAGCACATTTTCTTTGTAGGATCAGCACCGCTATCCAAGACAGGGCACGTTAACCTTTCCCCCAAGGGATATGATTCCTTTCGTATTCTATCGGACCAAAGGGTAGCCTATCTCGACTTGGCGGGAAGCGGCAACGAGACAAGCGCTCACATTATCGAGAACGGACGGGTAACAATCATGTTTTGTGCATTTGAGGGCGCTCCCAGTGTATTAAAGCTCTATGGCACTGGTACCGTCGCGCTGCCTGATACTAAGCAATGGAATGAGCTGTACCCACTCTTCAACCCGCTTCCCGGTGCAAGACAAATCATTGTTGTGGACATTCACATGGTTCAGAATTCATGTGGTTTTGCGGTTCCCTTCATGACATACACGAGCGAACGGGAAAAGCTGAAGGAAGTCTCAATTCAGATGGGAGAAGAAGCACTTAAAAAATATGCCTATGAGAAAAATCTGGAGAGTATTGACGGTTTGCCGACAGCGTTTGCCTTAAACAAAAGCAATATAAATTAGACACCTTACACTCCTAAAAATAATTGACTACACAAAAAACCAGAACCTTCTGATTATCACCTTAGAAGGTTCCGGTTTTTTGGGCTTCCCTTAGTCTATTTTTTCAAGTTCTGCTCTAAAAATGTCAAGATAGCGTTCGCTAATAACTCCGGTGCTTCGAACAAGCTCATGTGACCTGCTTCTGGTAGGGTAACCTGAGTTACTCCGGCCCGATCTGTTGTAAACGTCCGCGCTGGAGGAACCGCCTGATCCTGCTCACCCGCTACTAAAAGGGCCGGCAATGCAGAAGCCGACAATACATCCCGACGATCAGTACGCTCGCGCATAGCCAGTGATGCTCCTACGGCTCCTTGTGGTGGTGTTTTGTAGCCAATTTCTTTGACTTTCAGTAATTGGCTGGACATCGACTCCACATGATCAGGAGCAAATAGCCCCGGTACAAGTCCATCTACAAAGGTCGTAATCCCCTCCGTTTGGATGGTGGATACAGCCTTATTCCGCTTTTCTTTACCTTCGTCCGTATCTGCATAAGCTGTGGAATGAATCAGTCCAAAGGCTGTAAGGCGCTCTGCATGTCTCTGCACTGCCGAAAGGGCTAGATAGCCTCCTAGGGAGTGGCCAAACCAGGCAGCCTGAGGGATGTCCAATTGTTCTTGAAGTTTAAGCACATCATCTGCCATTTGATCAATAGTATAGGCTCCTAGTGGAGCATCGCTGCGTCCGTGTCCACGCAAGTCTGGAACAATACAACGATAGCTTTGGGACAGCAATGGAACAACCTCATCCCAATAGGAGGAGCTTCCGCAAAAACCGTGCAATAAAATGATCGGTTCTCCTTTTCCCTGTTCGGCATAGCAGATCGTCGTTCCTTCGCATAATACCTTTTCCATATGGAACCCTTCCTTCTCTGTATATAATCTATTGGAGCTGAATATATTATTAAGTAGAACAATGCTGATGTATATTATTAAGCAGACCATCAATATCTGAAACGGTAACCCTCTGGAAAATCTTGCGAAGCTGTTTTCAAACCAAATTCATAAGCCGCCGCATTAGCAATATGCGCAGCCATTGTCATGACCAAGTGAAGCGACGTCATTTGGAGTGTCCAATAGGGTTTGGGGGTGCGCTCATTCACAATCGCTGCAACACTATAATGACCAACAGACGGCAGAGACAGCCCCACCGATCGCGCAGGAGTTAGCGGTTCACGCGCAATAAGAAACATTCCCGTTGAGCCGTGCTGTCCAAGACATGCATCTATGGCGATCACATGATGATCTTGGGGAATGCACTCCAAGTATGAAACCAAATGATCCGCATCACAGGGCTCCGTCATTGTGCCAATCACGTGCGGAAAGCCTTGCTCCTTGAGCATGGTGCCTACCAGTGGCCCGAGTGAATCACCCGATGAGCGATCCGTACCGATGCAAACAAAAGTCAAATTATCTATAGCATGCTGATGATGAATTTCTCGGAAAAACGGCGCGAGTCCATCTCGATCTGTTTTCTTTACATTATGTTCTAAGGACGAGCGACCGGGTGCGGAAGCTCGATTATACAAAGACAACTTTGTCCATCCTCCTTGATTCGGTTGTATATCGGTAATCTGGCTTTCAGTACATTCTACAACAAAAACATGATACAATACAGGCAACTTCCCCTGTTATGAAAGGATGGAAAATTAACGATGGATTTGTCTGTACCGTCTCATGCCAACATTGAGTATATGATTGAGGGTATTAAAACCAAGCTCCGTATGGCGAGTGGTGCTGCTATGCAGGCATCCGCTTTCTCGCTGGAGCAATACGAGGACATTCATGATGTCTATGATATGGTGATAAGCAAGCCTAACCTGAGCATTTCAGAGGTTGAAGCTATTGCTTCTGAACTGGGCAGATTGCGCAAGTCCTCCTGAATCAGCTTGTAGGACAGCCAGCTTAGCTGTATTACATCCTATCATCATGAGCAACAGCCTTCATGATAGTAGCCCTGTCAGCGTAAATAAAGCTCGTATCTCCGGTCGTCTCAGCAGACGTGCAACGGGATACGAGCTTTATTTTTTCGATTGCATATGCGCATTTTCATACACTTCTTCACTCAAGGATGCTTCAAGGCAAATCAGCTAACACCAGTTCAGATATATCCTCATTCCCTGTAGCTCGTATCTTTAATGTACAGCTTTTTTGAATTCGCGCGGCATCACCAGGCCCTAACTGAAAATCCCCATCCTGGCACGTAACTTCCACATGACCGCTAACTACATAGATGTGGGTGCGGCGCTCCTCTTGCTGCGGATATTCAAGCTGCTGTCCTTTTTCCAATCTGCTCAGATACAGATTTATATCCTGCGCGATGGATAACGCTCCCTCCACTTCTGAACCAGACACAACAGGCTGAAGCCGATTTAGACGTTCACTGTGCTTGAATCTTTGCACCTGATAAGAAGGCTGAATGCCAGGACTCTCGGGTAAAAACCACATTTGCAAAAAACGAACTGGTCTTTCATCCCCAGTATTTCGCTCTTCATGTTCAATTCCGGTGCCTGCACTCAGAACCTGGATCGAGCCGCTTTTCAAATCCTGCTCATGTCCTAAGCTGTCGCTATGATGCAATTGGCCTTCAATTACATAGGTGACGATTTCCAAATCGTGATGCGGATGTCTTTTGAAGCCTTGCTGCGGTTCAAGCTCGTTATCATTATGGGCTAGCATACAGCCAAAATGGGCATTGCTCGGATCTTCATAATCGGCAAATGAAAAGCTAAACTCGCTATGAATCCATCCTTTATTTGAGGTATGTCTTTCTGCCGATGTCACTATTTTAATCATCCTTAACACCTCCATGGATTCCAGTTCCGTAAAGCAGCCTTGCTTTGTGATGACTATTCCACTTCCGGCCCTGGCATTACAAACGCTGTGATACGATCCCTTTACCCCGGGCTTATATGCCTCAATCAGCCTGTCGTCTCCGTCGGGTTTTGCTCTTAAGTTCATTATTAGTTAAGTTAATAGTACGAAAAATTGAATCTATCACAGCCATAAGGAGGAGATTTATTACATATGCTATCTCATGAACCCCAATCATCCCGTTTCCTACCGAGCTATTTGCGCCGTAGTCTGTATGCATCTATTATCATGATCGCTGTGTTGCTTCTCGTCGCCTACTCTGTGAAATGGATTGGCACAGCTCCTTTTCTATATTGGGATGAACGCATACAGGATGCCATTTTTCCAGACACAGCAGCTGCTCGCTACCAACTGCTAACCATCGCTATATTCATTACATCTTTCGGTTCATTCCACATGTCCTTAATCATCGCCCTCGGTGCTGCCACCTTGTGTTGGGTCAGTCTTCGCTCAAAAGCTTATTCCTTTGCGATCCTAAGCAGCTTTACGGCGATGTGGGTGCTGAATACGCTCATTAAAGAAATTTTGCAACGGGAACGCCCATCACTTCAACATTTGGTTGAAGCCGGGGGCTACAGTTTTCCCAGCGGTCATGCGATGATTTCCATGGGATTTTTCGGAATGATATTTGCCATTTGGGCCATAGAACGAAAGATTCGTGGGCGTTCGCTCTTTCTTCCGTGTGTTCTTGGTGCACTACTGATTCTCTTGATTGGATTAAGCCGCGTATATCTAGGCGTTCACTTTCCTACAGATATTGTGGGTGGCTATATTGCAGGTATAATTTGGCTGGTGTTTACCGTTCCTGTGATCTATTGGCGAGCGCGCATGAAGCTTCCTTCCACTCCCCACCGGTAAATGTCCGAGACGGCTTTTTGTTTCACTCCGGGTCACGACGTTTATATACGAAGTAAGCAAGGCTCAGCAATATCGAAGCTCAGCCTTCATTAAAAACGTTATGGTTTTGTGAACTTAGGATAAGGGAGGCGATCCTTGTGTGGGGAATTGTACTAAGTATTGTAATGGCTATTATTATCGGATTGATTGGCGATGCACTGGCTGGTCATGAAATGCCTGGCGGCATTGCGGGCTCTATGATTGCTGGATTTGTAGGAGCTTGGCTAGGTGTCATGCTATTGGGAGACTGGGGCCCGGTCATCGGAGATTTTGCAGTCATTCCAGCCATACTCGGAACCGCATTGTTCGTGTTCTTGCTCGGACTTGTGTCCAGGCTATTAAGAAGGGCTACCTAACATTTATATATATTTTTTATTCTATAAGAGGAGTGATATAACATGAGTAACATTGACAATCAAAATATGGCAAGTACTTCAGGTTTTGCAAAAGGTTTATTTATTGGAGGTTTGATTGGTGCTGCCGCAGCCCTGCTGTTCGCGCCGAAGCCGGGTCGTGATTTGCGTAGTGATCTGTCTGATAAAATTACAGTTGTCTCCGATAAAACAAAGGACGTGGCATCTGTAGTTAGCAGCAAAGCGACAGATTTGGCCAAAACCGTTTCCACCAAAACAGCAGATGTAGCCAAAACGGTATCCGAGAGCAAAGACAATATCGTTTCCAGCGTAACCAAAGCTTCTGCCGATGTCGCTAATGAAGCGGCCAAAGCGGATAAAGAAGTTATGGATGCAACGGCTCAAGCGGCCAAGGATACGCAAAAACAATTGAATGCAAATTCCTAATAGCTACACATTCTGATGGCAAAAAAATAAGCCCTACACTGAACAGCCAGCATGCAAGAAGCTGGCTGTTTTTAAATGATAGAAAGGCTGGGATGACAATGAACAAGCCAAATTCCTATGGAGATGATCTTACCGCGAACAACAAAAGAACCTTTCATCCCCTACAGGCTCAAGATCAGCCAGATGAGGTTTCATCCAAGCAGGCTTCTTCTACTCCCAATCATGTTAAAACGCATGATCACGAGAGAGACTTTGATGTAAATGAGCATCCTTTTGAGCTGCGCCATGAGGTCAAGCGGCTTAACAAACGCTTAGATCAAATAGCAGATACGCTCGAAAGAGCAGAGTTCAAAGATATTCTGGAGAACTACTCCAGCACTAAAAGAAGAATTATGAGCAATCTGACCGCAGGGATTGCACGTGGTCTCGGCCTTACGCTGGGTACAGTGGTCATACTCGCCTTGCTCGCTTGGTTGCTCAGTTTCCTGGTGCAATTAAATCTTCCGGTCATCGGAGATTTCATCGCCGAATTATTAGGATATATCAAAATGAGCCAAGGTACTAAGTAATTGTCCTTATCTCATTTAAAAACGATCCATCGTAACCGGTAACAGACTCCTCAAAGAGCCTCCAGTTACGATGGATCGTTTTTTATTTGTAAATTGTAACAGCTGTAATCAGCCGCTACAATTTGTTGCGCTTGTTAGCCTTCAATAAGTCTCCTGTCCACCCCTTCATCATCAGCCAGCCGTACATTCCCGCCATACTTAGCAGTGTGGCAATAATCACGGTGGTAAAACCCCAGCCTGTTTTAATCCAAGGCAGATTTTCAAAGTTCATGCCCCATATAGCGCCCACTACAGTTGCTGGTGTAAATACGGCGGTGACAATGGTCAGCGTCTTCGTAATCTCATTCCCTCTAAATGCGGAAATGGCGTCGTCAATGGAGATCAATGTGTCGATTTCCTTTTCATAATGCAGGAAAAGTCCTTCCATCCGAGTAACACGGTAAAGTAACTGCTTGAAAAAACGATTCTCCTCCAGTTTATCCAGATATGCCTCCCGAGAAGCTGTCACCAGCTCTGAAAAGGGAATGAACATATTGCTCCAATACAACAGCTCGAAACGTGCATTCAATATAGAATCCATCAGCGTACGAGCATTCCTTTTCTCCATGTCCTCTTCCAGTCTTCTCAGGTTGATCTCGAACTTATCCATACCTGTATGAAAGTAATGGAGCACAGCTCTCGCCAATACAAACATGCCATCAGCTGCATCCTCACACTGTTCCAGCATTTTTTGGCGTTCCGCGGTGTGCATGATTTCACGGGTATTTTGATCCAGATTTAACGTCACTAACTTCTGATTTAAGACCAGAAAATAAAACTTGTTGCAATTGCGCTGACTGTCGATCTCCTCCTGAACAGAGTAGATCAGCGACCCGTACATTAAGGGCTGATTGCCATCTGGAAAGCGCACAGATATAAAGCTGGATGGAATGTCCTCTACCTTGTCCAGCCATTCTGAGGCTTCTGGGAGCTTCTCCCTCAAATGCTGTATGACCGAATCTTGCCAATTCCCAGCACTGATGTCCCACCATTCCCATCCTCCACGAAAGGAAGAAATCTGTTCAAATGCTGTCATGGATTCCAACCTTCCTCCCAACCTTTTTCGCTTTATAAAAAGGACACGCTTCCCATATCGGAATAACGTGTCCTTACGATGTGACGTCAAATATTTTAAGCCATATAATCTGCCATCTACTCATGAAATAGAGGAATTAGACATAATCTGCTTCAGCTTTTCCGTTGCCCGCTTCTGAATACGGGAAACGCTCATCTGCGATACGCCCAACGTCTGTGCAATCGCACGTTGAGATTGACCGTCCTGAAATGCCAGAAGAAGCACCTTTTGTTCCTGCTCCTTCAGTTGGCTTAAAGCCTGCTGCAAATCCATTCGTTTTTCCACAGTGTCATAATCGTTAGCATCCGAGCTAATGAGCTCGCCTAATGTAGCTGCACTCTCTTCCTGGGATAAAGGCGAGTCCAGTGAAACATAGTGATAGCACTCACGGCCTGCAAGCACCTCAATCGTTTCTTCCACGGTAAGATCCAAATAGGTCGCAATCTCATCCACATTGGGTGAACGTTCCAATTTAACGGTTAGTTCATCAATAGCATGTTGAACAAGCGCACCCTTTTCTTTAATGCGGCGAGGAACCTGGATGTACCAGGATTTGTCGCGCAAATAATTTTTCATATGTCCCAGCATACTTTTCATAGCGTATGGTTCAAATGGGATACCCAAGCTGATATCGTATTGCTGAAGCAGACGTATCAAAGCCATCTGACCGGTCTGATATAAATCCTCGTATAAGTCCGGACGGTTACGGGAGATCTTCCCAGCAGCCATCTTGACCATCGGCTCATACTTACGGATCAGCACGGTAGCAATCTCGTTATCTTTTGTTTGCTGGTACTCCCAGATTAGACCAACGGCTTCATCCATCGACTCCGGGGGAGTTACCTTTTCATTCATACTCTTTCCTCACTTCTGGTCAGTCGCTTTACAAGCACCACTTCGGTGCCTTTTCCTGTCTCATTCAAGATATGGACATCGTCCATAAGCGCCTGCATGAGATAAAAGCCTAATCCGCCTATCTGCGCATCATTCAACTCCTTGTCATGCAAGGATGCGATACGGGACGGGTCCTCCACACGTTCAAAGCTCTCCCCTTCATCTTTGACACGAATGGACAACGAAACTTCATCAAATTCGAATATTACTTCCACGACTCCCCCCTCATGACCATATGCATAAAGGACAGAGTTATTACAGGCTTCCGATACAGCCACTTTCATGTCTTCAATATCCTCATAAGAGAATCCCATTTTCGCGGCAATACCGTATAAATTTAATCTTACAATATCAACAAAGTCAGCAGTTGCCGGCAAATTAAGAACTACTTTTTGAATTTGAGCATTCATTTCTTTTTCTTTCCTTTCCTATTGGGAATTCTCCTGGGGGACAAAGAATTTGGCAATACCAGTCATATCAAACAGCTTTTGAATTTGAGGCGGTACCTCTTGAACAGCAAAGCGAGACTCCATCCCATGCCTTGCTTTTAAAATGGATAACAAGATACCAATCCCCGTGCTGTCAATGTATTTAAGGTCTCTCAAGTTAATAATCAAATCTTGGCTGGACTCCCCCACCAAAGGCTCCATCACCAGACGAAAATCAGGTGCTACCGAAAGATCCAACTCTCCACTCAGATAAACGGTATTTACGCCATCGGTTGTTTCTGTAATTGCATTAAACTTCTCATTTTTATTTGTATTCATAGGCCTACTCTCCCGAAAAAAGATTTCCCTACATACTAACCCATTATACGATCGTTTGAATCACGGTATAACTTTTTAAACACTACCAAATGCCACCATCTAGGCTTCATTGATTTGTTCTTTACCCGGCTGCATTGGAAAATGGTCCGGAGAATGCCGTAGCAACGCCTGTTTTACACTGCTGATTTTAACGGGCTTACTGATATAATCGTTCATCCCAGCTTCAATACATCGAGGCTGAATACCCTCCATCACATTAGCCGTCATGGCGATAATGGCAGGTTGGGATCTTCCCGCCAATTGCTCACGCACTCTACCCGTACACTCCAGACCGTCCATCACAGGCATCTGCAAGTCCATAAAGATATAGTCATAGTCCTGATTCGCCATGACCATATCAAGCGCCTGTTGCCCATCTGCTGCCACATCTGAAGCTAAACCGAGCTTATCCAGTATATTAACCATCAGCTTCTGGTTAATCGGATGATCATCTACGACCAGTACAGGTTTACGGCTTGGAGATTCCCGATGTGGAATTTCCCAGTCGTGGCTGGACTCCCCCTCCAGTTCATTTTCCTGAGCAAAGCCAAGCTTCATTGTAAAATGAAACGTCACGCCCTGTTCTCCGCTCGTATCTACACGGATATCTCCGCCCATCATATTCACTAAGGTTTTACAAATGGCGAGTCCTAACCCGGTTCCACCATATTTACGCGTCATTGAAGAATCCAGTTGGGAAAAGGGCTGAAACAGCCTTCCAACCTTAGCGGGATCAATACCAATGCCTGTATCCTTCACAGAAAACTCAACGGTAAGTCCATTGTCGCTTTGCTCTTTGACAGATGCGAAGACATACACCCCGCCCCGGTCTGTAAATTTGACGGCATTGGATACCAGGTTAATCAATACTTGACGCAATCTTCCCATATCTCCATATAACACAGGAGGCATCTGTTCATCGAGGAAATAAACCAGTTCCAAGTTCTTTCGGTTCACCTCTACCGTAAATAGGCTGAAAACTTCCTTGATACAGGAAACCAGATCAAAAGGATATTCCTCTACCTCCATTTTGCCTGACTCCAGCTTAGTGAAGTCCAGAATATCATTAATGACTGCTACCAGCGCGTCTGCACTACGACGGATGATATCGGCATATTCCTGTTGGTCACTTTGCAGCTCCGTCTCCATCAGCAAATCAATCATGCCAATGACGCCGTTCATAGGTGTGCGGATCTCATGGCTCATCATCGCCAGAAATTCCGTTTTGGCATTGGCAGCAATCTCTGCTGCCTCCTTGGCGGCAATCAGTTCGCTGTTCATCTTCTCCAGCTGCTGGGTCTTCTGATGAAGCAGCATGGACTGTGTCTTCAAGCGCTTGTTTGTCAGATACATTTGCACGAAGCCTTCAATTTTGGACTTGAGAATTTGAGGGATGAACGGCTTCACCATATAATCAATACCGCCCGCTGAATACCCCGCAAATAAATGCTCCGCTTCCTTGCTGTTAGCTGAAATAAAGATAATCGGAATATCCTTTGTTTTCTCTCTGGCCTTGATTAACTTTGCGGTCTCAATTCCATCCATACCCGGCATCTGCACATCCAGGACTACGATTGCAAATTCATCTTTTAATAGACATCGCAGCGCTTCTTCCCCGGATGTGGCCTTTACCAAATTATATTGTTCACTCTCCAGCACCGCCTCAAGAGCGAGCAGGTTCTCAGGTCTGTCATCTACCAGCAATATATGAATCGGTTCATGAAGCCCCATGGAATCCTCCTAAGCATCTCTATTTGATCTTCCGGTAAATTTTTTCTATCCGGTCCAGCGGCTCGTAGGAATCACTATAATCGGTAAAATGTATGGATTCCTTGGCCCCAAGCACCAACACACCAAAATGACTCAAGCTATCATAAAACAACCCATGCACGTGGTTGCGAAGTTCGTCGTTAAAATAGATCATGACATTCCGGCAAAAAATAACATTGAACTCGTTAAAGGACCGGTCAGTCGCTAAGTTGTGCTCCGCAAAAATAATATTTTTCCGTAAAAAAGGATGAAACATCACTGAATCATACTTGGCTGTATAATATTCAGAGAACGATTGCGTGCCCCCGGACTCCAAATAATTTTTGGTATACAGCTTCATTCTGTCGATCCCGTATACGCCTTCCTTCGCCTGCTGTAAAGACAGGTTATTCATATCCGTCGCATAAATGCGGGCCTTATCATATAAGCCTTCTTCATGCAGCAAGATCGCCATAGAATATACTTCCTCACCTGTGGAGCAACCTGCATGCCATATTCGAATGTACGGATACGTTCGCAAAATAGGAATGATTTTCTGCCTAAAATTCAGAAACAGCTCCGGGTCACGGAACATCTCGGTCACCGGAATGGAAAGGCTTTGCACCAGTCTATCGAAGGCGCTGCGATCATGCAGCACCTTCTCCTGAAGTCCTGATATCGTGCTTACATTCTCGGACTGCGCATGATAATAAACACGCCGCTTAATCGATGGCAGAGCGTAGTTACGAAAATCGTAGCCGTACAGCCGATGTATACCTTCCAGCAACAGCTCAATCTCAATCAATTCCCGCTCAGTATCATTCGATTTCACTTCATTAGCAGCATTATCCGCCATATCCTTAGATGTCATAATCTCTCTCCAATTCCTAAATAGGTTTTGCCTGTGCCGCTCCAATCATGTGTCGATTTATATTACCCAATTTTTTGGGTTACGAATACAACCACACCCGCATTAATGATAAAAGCTGTTCGGTTTGAATCGGTTTTTTTACATAATCGGAAGCGCCTGCCTCAATACACTTGGAACGATCATCCTTCATGGCCTTGGCTGTCAGGGCAATAATAGGCAACTTCTCGAATTGTGGCATTAGCCGGATACGTCGCATCGCTTCATATCCATCCATTTCCGGCATCATCATATCCATCAGAACCAGATCAAAATCAGGTGTCTGTTCCAGCAGTTCCAGTGCTTCTCTTCCATTTTCCGCAAAGGTAACCTCCATACGATAGCTTTCCAGCACGCTGGACAGAGCAAATACATTGCGAATATCATCGTCTACCAACAATATTTTTTTATCTTCAAACAGTTCTTCCTTGTTGTATAGCTTCTGCAAAATTTTGCGTTTATCCTCAGGAAGATTCGCCTCTACACGATGCAAGAACAACGTTGTTTCGTCTAAAAGCCGTTCCGGCGATTTAACATCCTTAATAATAATAGACTCTGCATATTTGCGAAGTTGCGTTTCTTCTTTGCTATCCAGATCTTTGCCTGTATAAATAATGATCGGCAGATCAGTTAGCTGCTCGTTCTCTCGAATACGATCCAGCAGTTCAAAACCAGTCATGTCGCTCAGCATCAGATCCAGTACCATGCAGTCATACCGCTGAGTAGCCAGCTCATTCAGTGCTTCCTGACCTGTCGATACCGCCGTAATGGCAACATCATCATGATCGATCAGCTCAATAATGGATTTACGCTGATTATCATCATCTTCAACCACAAGGAGACGTTTGACCATTTGGTCCGTATACGATTTTATATGTGAAAATGCCTTATCCAGACTTTCCTTCGAGGAAGGCTTTTTGAGATAGGCAATCGCGCCCATCATTAAGCCCTGCTTCACATCATCTATGACCGAAATAACATGCACTGGAATATGACGTGTTGATGAATTTCCTTTTAGCTCACCCAAAATGGACCATCCATCCATTACAGGTAATTGAATATCTAGTATAATAGCGTCCGGCAAATAAGATTGAGCCATGTTGAGCCCATCGTCTCCTTGGAGAGCGATCAGTGCTTTAAAGCCCCGGCTACGGGCCATATCGTACAAAATATTAGCAAAATTAATATCATCCTCAATAATCAGCAGCACTTTATCCTGCGAGGTAATCTCGTTTCGGTCGTCCCCCGGATGTATAATGTCCTCCGCTTTGTTTTTCGAAGGCATCTGATATAATGGCAACCGTTTAGCAGGCATAATCATGGGAAGGTCCGTTTCTACCGAGGCTGCGACACTCTCAAAATCCGAATTCACATCCGCACCGTTAAATTCCTCTCTCGAATGAGACTCCATATCCTCAGCCGTTGGTGTTTGTTCCGGCAAATACAATGTAAAACAACTGCCCTGTCCCTGCTCGGATTCCACCGTAATAACGCCGCCCAACAATCTGGAAAGCTCGCGGCTGATCGACAGACCTAGTCCTGTCCCCCCATATTTCCGGCTGGTTGTACCGTCTACCTGCTGGAAGGCTTCGAAGATCAGATCCGTTTTATCGGAAGCAATCCCAATGCCCGTATCACGCACAGATAGAGCCAGATAGGATCTTCGTGGATTTAGCAGACCAGGAAGCTGCTCTCCGTTTGCCCGAGATACAATGAAACTAATAGAACCTTCCGTGGTGAACTTGAAGGCATTAGACAGCAAATTACGTAAAATTTGTTTGAGACGATAACCGTCACTGATAATGGCATCTGGCAAGTTCTCTTCGATTTCGGTATGCAGTTGAAGCTCACGTTTGGCTGCGACCGGAGCAAAATTCTGCTCCACAAACAGTTCCAGTTCCTTCAAATGGACCGCTTCATGGTTAATATCCATTTTTCCAGCGTCCACTTTGGATAAATCCAGAATTTCATCAATCATTTTCAACAAGTCCGCGCCTGACATATAAATGGTTTGTGCATATTCCACCTGCTTTGGCTTGAGATTGCCTTCCTTGTTCTCAGACAAGAGCTGAGAAAGAATAAGCAAGCTATTTAGCGGAGTACGCAGCTCATGAGACATATTGGCCAAAAACTCAGATTTGTATTTGCTTGTGATTCCTAGCTGCATGGCCTGTTGCTCCAACTGAGCTCGTGCATGTTCAATCTCATCGTTCTTTTCTTCCACTTCTCGAACTTGTTCTTCCAGCGCTCTAGTTTTGGCAATCAGTTCAGTATTAAAATGCTCCAATTCTTCCTGTTGACGCTGTAACAATTCCTCTGAACGCTTGAGCTCCTCTGTTTGCTCCTCCAAATTTTCGTTGGAGCGCTTGAGTTCCTCTTGCTGAGTTTGCAGCTCCTCGGACTGGCATTGCAATTCCTCAGTAAGTGCCTGGGATTCGCGCAGCAATTGCTCTACACGCATCCGTCCCTTGATATTGTTCAGAATGATCCCCAAGCTCTCTACTAATTGAGCAAATAGCTTCGTTTCCAGATCACTGAAGCGATCCAGTGACGCTATTTCTATAGCACCGATGCACTCATCCTCGAACAAAATAGGGAAAATCATAATTCCCACTGGCTTACTTTCTCCTAAGGCAGAGCCTATGGACAAATATCCGTCAGGAGCCTCTGTAATCAAGATCGGCTTACGATCCAGAACACATTGTCCGAGCAATCCTTCGCCCACATGGATAACGTCCCTAATCGAATTTTCGCCAGTCACCTTTGCATAGGAGCCGTATAACTTAAAACGGTTGTCTTCTACATCTTTTCCTTGCAAATAGATGGCTCCATAGCTGCCTCCCAAGATGGGCGTAAACTCACTAATGAACATCTGAGCAACCTGCTCCAGTGAATTCACACCACGGAACAGCTCAGTCACCCGAGCAGTATTGGCATTAAGCCAAGTTTGATCCTTCTGCGTTTGAAGGACAGAATGCTCGAATTTCCGCTTTTCTTCCAAGTCCCCGGCCATTTGTTGAAATACACGAGCGACCTCACCGATTTCATCTTTGGAGGCAACACTCATTCGGCTGATGGCCCTGTACTTTCCCTTGCCAAAACCATTAATCATGAGACTAACGATATTTAGACCTTTGGCAATGCTTGGGAGCACCCACAAAATAACCAGTAAGCCCATGATCAGACCGGCGGCCATCAGAATTGTGGTAATCTGTACAGATTCCTCATAGGCCTGATTGGCTTGCTTCATGTCGTTATCAATCTCCCGATCCTGAAAAACGGCAAGGGCATTAATGCTGTCCATTGCCTCCTCTTGAGCAGGCAAACCAGTACTATTGCGGAAAGCGTTAGCCTCATCAATGCGATCTTGTCCCAGCAAGGAAACTAACCTTTGTTCGTAACTTAGAAATTCATTCCAGGCGACGGCTACCCGATCAACCTGCTGCTGCTCTTCACTGGTGCCTGAGTTTGTTTGCAGACTTGCCAGCACTTTCGTTCCAGTAGCGGAAATATCATCGAGCTCACGTTTGGCCTCGCCGACGGAGGAGCCCGGATTCAAAATCAGGTTGGCCATAACTTTGGCCATATCATTCACCTGACCGCGAATAGCCGTTGTTTTCCGGACCTTCACATATCGGTCCTGGTAAACCTGATTCAGCTGCTCATTCAGGCTCCCCATACGGTCATAGCTGATTAGCGTCAGCACAAGGAGGATCGCCATAAGCGATCCAAAGCCGATCAGCAGTTTATTTCTGATTTTCATGCAAGCTCTCTCCCTCTTTCAATGAAATCCAGATCAGGCACTTATCATCATCGCGATCCTGTGGCGCCTCATTACGAAAAAATGCATCCAGCATCGCTTCTTCATTCCAATCCTCATACTTACGTAGACACTCAGTCAGATACTCCAACTGCTCTTCATATTCACCTTCCACCGCTTCCAGCAAGCCATCCGTATACAAAGCGATATGTCCAGTTCCTTCATAATGAATCGTGTGCATTTCTGCATCAATCTTATCAAACAAACCAACCGGGCTACATGCACGGTCAAATTTGGTAATGCTGCCATCCTGGTTGAACAGCAAACCGGGAGGATGTCCCGCATTTACATAGTCAATTCGCCGTGAACGGGTATCAATCACCATATAAATCGCCGTAAAATAATACTGTACCAGCTGCTTGCCCAGATCCAGTTGATTAAAACGACGATTCAGCTCTTGTATGACTTTCTCAGGCTCCACATATGTGGTCACCGTATCCTTAAGTACAGACGCAATGAACATGCAGAACAGCGAGGAAGAAATGCCATGCCCCATCATATCAAGCAAAATGATGGCATATCGCCCCTCCCCTAACGGATACCATGAATATAAATCCCCTGCCAGTTCAAAGGAAGGCTGATAGAGCGCATTCACTTGCAGTACCGGGTCCTGAATGGCAGGACTAAGCACCGCCTGCTGCACCATCGCGGCCAGCTTCAACTCATCCTGAATTCGCTGATCCCGATCCTTATGCCAGTCCTTCTCCTGTTTGAGACGCAAAGCAGACCGGATTCGCGCCATTAGCTCTACCTTGTTGATCGGCTTCGTGACATAATCGACGGCTCCCACATCCAGAGCTTCGGCCAATTTTTTGGAATCGCCTACTGCCGTTACCATAATAATCGGGATATCTTTTAAATGCTCATATTCCTGCACAATACTGCAAGCTTCAATGCCGTCCATTTCAGGCATCATCATGTCCAGCAGCACCAAATCAATATCTGAAGGACGGGGTCGAAGACTAATGGTACGATCGCCGATTCCCAGATGCTCCAACATTTCTGCGGCCGAGCTAGCAGAGATCACATCCCGATAATTTTCTTTTTTCAGTATTTCACGAATAATAATGACATTCGTCGGGTTATCGTCAACAATTAGAATTCTCATTGGCCTCTCCTTATCTGTAACTCATGTATTATACTATACCTGCTTAAACGGCAACACCCTTGTTCATTAGAAGTAGTGTTTCCGTAAGAAGGCATTCCAAAAACATAGATAAGGAATGAGGCTGGAACCCCATTCCTTATCTATGTTTTTGGAGGACCCGCGAAACACTTGTGCTGCGGTCAACATCCTCTTTTTCGAATCTAATGCCACTCTGCTTTTATGGTGAACAGCAATATCACGCTTTTTTAGCAATGACCAGCACTTTACCCTGATCCAGTTCTTTTTCATAAAAGTCAGCTTCGGTATCTGTAAATCCCAAGGAAGTAATTTTAGCGCGAAGCTCATCGCCGCGGGAACGGAACAAGTTGGCTAATGAGTCGAAAACGCCCTCTTCCTTAATCCCGATTTCCTTGGCATCCACTGTATCCGCAATACGATCTGTCCGATCCTGATCATGAGCGAGCACGAACACATCCTCATAACGATAGCCCGTGTTACGCAACTCATTTACTGCTTCAACGGCTTGTACACCGTTATCTACCACTTTGGCATAAGATTTATGATTGGTCTGATTCATGTTTCTCACGCTCCTTTAAGGATTGACTTCTCTGACTATTACACTTCACACATCCATTTGAAACTTCCATGTTATGTCACGCCTCGGAAAAATCAATTACCATTCCGTTTCATCAAAAAACTCAACATACTTAGGTTTATCAGACGTCTCATCCATAAACACTTTGATTGCACGTTGTCCACGTACATAGACCTCTCCGTCTTCCGCCGTGAATTGCGAGCCACCCAGCGCCTGATCCAGCGTTTTCCGTTGCAGTGGCAGCCACTCATCATTTACCTTGATTCGACCGGCAGCAGGGTCTACATGCACATAAGAAACGACGTCCTCACGCATACCAACTACAACATCTGGATATTGGTATTCTGTAGAAAGCAGCAGCATATCCTTTTTGACTCGTAGTGGCTTGCCCAGCTTTTTCAATACATCGGCACGTGTATCATCCAAAGATATGCCATTTAAGGTATGAAAATCTGCTGGTACAGCATGTGGAGCGGGTATCGTCTGCACAGTCCTAACCATATGCCCCGCTGTTTGCGGGGAAACGGTTTGCTGAACCGTATCCTGTCCGGAAAAGGGAGTGAGCAAACCAGCAGCTAGTAATAACGTCTTCATCATAAATCTCACCCTTTCAATGAATTTCCTGTAGTTTACGGTTCAGCCACTATGCTACTGACGCATTTTCTGCCACACCCCAGCAGCGATGTCTACATAACCCAACCAGTTTTTACCCGGCTTGGCCGCAGGCTCTTCATAAGTCGCATTGTAGCTCTGAACCGTCCGCTCCGTTGCGGTCAAAGGTCTACTCGGTGTCGTTGCCTTAATCGCATTATCCGTTCTGGAAGTATTACTCGCAGCGCTATGCGATTTCTGAAACCGTGTCATTAACGCTGTTGAAGCCTGCTTGGCAGCCAGCGTCACTTCGCTGAGTACCTCCCCCAAGTTTCTAACCGATTCCATCACTGGCTCCACTTGCTTCAATTTATGATCAACATCTGCGGTGATGTCATTCGCATGTCGAACCGTTTGTTTTACTTCATAACTCAGTTCATCTACCGTTTTTTGCACATCCTGTAAGGTTTGAGTCACCTTATCCAGTGAGCCTTGTGCTGCTTTCAACGTTTTAATGAGGAAAATAACGAGAACTGCAAATGCGATAGCAATAATAAAAATGCTGACCTGTGTTAACATGGCGTAACCTCTCTTTCGTCTTTCACGATGATGTTTATGATTACTGCATAGTTACCCTTTAGATTCAGACACGAAACAACGTCCAGGCTGGCTTCTTCTCCGCTCCAAACGTTATGATTCACGGACTCTCGCACCGTTTAAAACAACATATAACGATGGCACAGCCACGAGTAATCTATAGAAGTCACCGTCATCTGCAACCACGCTCTATCGGGGCGTGAGTATGCCACATTATATACAATTAAAGGAGGATACAGAACATGCTAAAATGGTCCGCTTTATTCTTAATTTTTGCTGTGATCGCCGGAATCTTAGGTTTTTTTGGTATCGTCGTGTCCATAGCTGCTACAATCGCTAAAATATTATTTGTGATATTTCTGGTGTTGTTCGTCATTTCACTCTTTACCGGAAGAAGACGGGTTTCATAGTTATCGGATGCTAGCTGTACAAAAGCAATATTCTAATGTTTATAAAAAAAGGATGTTCCCACCCTGGTCAACAGGGCTGTGGAACATCCTTTTTTGATGCAGCTTTTTTAAGGTTAACGGCGCTTTTATTGAATCACGCTGCCCCCAAACAGGAAACGGTCCTGCCAAGGCTTGCTGAAATCCGTAACTTTTACACCGCCACCCGCTACAGAAAACGTATGGAGAAGCTTGTTGTCTCCCAAATATACAGCTACGTGTGTAATCGTTTGGGAGGAATTATCCAAGGACGTGTACGCCCCAGAAGATGCATTATAATTTGTAAAGAAGAGTAAATCGCCACGCTTCAGCGTAGTCATGTCCATATTCGGCTGACTGTTTTGCTTGATCCACTCACCCTGTGAACGTGAATCTGCCGGAAGCTGGATACCTACAGCCTGACGGAAAATTTGACGGGTAAATGCCGAGCAATCAAAAGTAGCCGTACTGTTACGATCCGAACCATATTCATATGGAGTTCCGAGATAAGTCATCCCCGTATTAATAACCTGCTCTATTGCAGCCGCTGCATCACCGGAAAACATGTTCGTAGTTGATGCAGGAGATGCTGTCACAGGTATTGCGGTAGTATCAGGAGTGGTTGTCACCGGAGCAGACACAGGCTGCTGCACAACAACGCCCTCGCCAATACGAATATACTGTGGAGACGAGCTGACGTAGCCCACTGTACCATCAGCATTGGTAACCTTGAACCAATAAGCATTACTTGGATCGGTAATCGTAACGACATCCCCTGCATTCAAATAGCCCAAAACCTCGGAAGAAGTGGATGCCTCCGCCCGCAAACGAACGGACGTTTGAATCGTGGCTTTCGTTTGACCGGCAGAACTATTCACTGAGGCCACAGCCTCTTTAGCTGAAACATTTTTAACTGACTCTGTGGCTTCCGATTTACGAGTGGTAGACGGGGTGACAGCAGCAGCGACACTGGTAGCGCCAATTTTTATGTACTTGTCAGAGCTGCTAGTGTATCCGGTTACTCCATCAGAAGTCTTGATCTTATACCAATAGCTGTTCGTTTTCTCCAATACCGTTACGGCCTCTCCCTGCTTCATAAAGCTGACTACATCCCCTGTAGTCGAAGGACCGGATCTAAGCTTTACAGCCGCCTGAATAACCGCCTTCTGTCCTGTGGATGCTGTTGATGCCGCTGCGTCAACCTGACCCGGCGCCACATGAATTGCTGCCAACAGCGCGGCTGACGTCATGAGCATTCCCATCACGCGTCTTCTCAATGTTGCACCTCCTGGCTGTTTTTACGAATTTGAAGAGCATATCCAATTCCGACGAATATAGCCGGACATGCCTTCATTATAGTAAAAGCAGCAGGAAGAGAGATATAATCCAAACGTCACAAAAGGAAGCGTATACGCCTTTTTCATATAGGTCTAAAGTCACTTTTAACACTAAATATTCAATAAATAATCTATAATTTGGGTTCTACATGGACATGGACATGCATCGTATTATGAACCTCTTGCAGACGTTCCTCAATCCGGTCGCTGATCCGATGCCCTTCAATCAGGCTGAGTTGCGGATTGACCTCAATGACCACATCCACCAGCGCATGATTGCCGTGTACACGTGCCTTAACGTCCCGAATCCCCTCTACTCCAGGTATACAGGCAATCGTACTCCGTAAGTCAGACAGCTCTTGCTCATCAAATCCATCGGTCAAGCTGTGCGTGGAATCCTTAAAAATATCCCACGCTGTTTTACAAATGATAAATCCTACCGCGATCGCAGCTACAGTATCCAGCCAGGGTAGGCCGAACTGTGCGCCGATAATGCCAACTGCTGCCCCAACACTGACAAGTGCATCCGATAGATTATCCTTGGCCGCTGCCAGCAAAGCCTTATTGTTAATTTGCCGTGCCAGTCTGTTATTGTAAAGGTACACTCCCAGCATAATCACTGCACAAATCACAGCTACACCCGCGGAGGTGATATCCGGTATTTGCTTTCCGCCCTTGAAAATGCTCCCGATCCCATCAATAAGCACCTGCAAACCGACGACAGCCATAATAAAGGACGCCAGCAGCGCCGCGATCGTTTCTGCCCGAAAATGTCCATAGGCATGGTCAGAGTCCGGTGGCTTTTGGGAAATTCTCAGTCCAACCAGTACAGCAACCGACACTACAATATCGGTGACATTATTGAAGCCATCCGCCCGCAACGCGCTAGAAGCAAATATATATCCGCTAATCAGCTTAAAGGCGGACAACAAGAGATAAGCAGCAATGCTCACCCACGCCCCACGCTCACCTTTTCGTATCTCTTCATAGACATTTACCACAACGTAGGACACTCCTTCAAATATATAGTTCCCAGCAGAACGATCTCACCGGGCCCAAAAATAAAAATAGCAGCGTTGCTGCCCTGAATAATATCAATTTTCTTTGGTTAACTGTTATTTTCAGGATAGCAGACGAACTTTGTGTGGGTCTAGAGAAACAGTCTTTCCGCTCTGCATCGCTGTAGTAACAACGAAAAAGTATTGCCAGGCCCCATTCCTGTAGGTTATACAAAACATTTTTTACTTCACGCAAAAAACAGAGGTTTTCTCTTCCAACCCACCCCAGATGTGTGTTATCATTGTTGCCCTTGTCCCTTCTTTTAAAAACGTATAAAATGAGGACACAGCCGCGTTTTTATTCAATCCAGCATGATTGACATGAATTTGGCGGCAACAGGAGGAATTTATTCATGAGCGATGCTAATGAACCACGTAAAGTTAATCTCGCAGATGCCATTCGGGAAAAGCTGGCACAAAAAAAACAGCAGTCCGGCGCTTCACAGCAGGGCGGCTTTCAAGGCGGTTCCGCCAAAACACTGAAAAGCCAAAATACGAAGAAGCCGAACAACCAACGTCGTCGTACAGGCGGATCATAAGCCACCTCATAGCCTTTATAGGGTACCAAAGGTCTGGCGAAGTCTATCTTACCTCACTGCCAGAACCAAGTAAGCTATGGGCATGACACAAAAACGAAAAAGAGGAGTCTCCCCGCCATCTTAATGGCCTGAAGGAGCTCCTCTTTCGTTTATCTAGTTGTTGAAGTTAGCCGGTTTGGATATTTAGCCGATTTCTACCGGATACATACGTTCACGCAATTTTGTGATTTCTTCATTTTCCAAGTATTCATCATAGCTCATCGTACGGTCGATTACGCCGTTTGGTGTAATTTCCACGATTCGATTCGCGATCGTTTGAATAAACTGGTGGTCATGGGATGTGAACAATATAGTACCGTCAAAATCAATCAGACCATTGTTCAGCGCTGTAATGGATTCCAGATCCAAGTGATTGGTCGGTTCTTCCAGCAACAGCACATTGGCACCGTTCAGCATCATTTTCGCCAGCATACAGCGAACCTTTTCGCCCCCGGACAGCACACTTGCTTTCTTAAGCGCTTCTTCTCCAGAGAAAAGCATACGTCCCAAGAAGCCGCGCAGGAACGTTTCGTCCTGATCCTTGGAATATTGACGCAGCCACTCCACAAGATTCATATCCACACCTTCAAAATAGGTGGAATTATCTTTCGGGAAATAAGCCTGGCTAGTTGTAATCCCCCAAGAGAATTCTCCGCTATCCGCTTCGATCTCGTTCATCAACACCTGGAAGAGCGTCGATTTAGGCATGCCGTTCGGGCCAACAAACGCGATTTTATCGCCTTTGTTCACAACCAGACTGAACTCATTCAGCACTTGCTCGCCTTCAACAGTTTTACTGAGGCGGTCTACTGTCAGGAGTTGTTTGCCTGCTTCGCGTTCAGGCTTGAAGTTCAGGAAAGGATATTTACGGTTCGATGGACGGATGTCATCCAACGTAATTTTATCCAGTTGTTTTTTACGTGAAGTAGCCTGTTTGGACTTGGAAGCATTCGCGGAAAAGCGCTGAATAAAGGCTTGCAGTTCCTTGATCTTCTCTTCCTTCTTCTTGTTGGCATCACGAGTCAAGGCAAGCGCAAGCTGGCTAGACTCATACCAGAAGTCGTAGTTTCCGACGTACATCTGGATTTTGCCAAAATCAATATCCGCAATATGCGTACATACCTTGTTCAGGAAGTGACGATCATGGGATACAACGATGACGGTGCCTTCATAGTCCATCAAGAAATTTTCCAGCCATTGAATGGATTCGAGGTCCAGATGGTTGGTAGGCTCATCGAGCAGCAAATTGTTCGGACGACCAAACAACGCTTGAGCCAGGAGAACACGTACCTTGTCATTACCACTCAGCTCAGACATGTTCTTGTCATGCAGGTCGCGGGGAATACCAAGACCGATCAGCAAGGAAGCTGCATCTGGCTCGGCATCCCATCCGTTCAGCTCCGCAAATTCACCTTCAAGCTCACCGGCACGTAGACCGTCCGCTTCGGTAAATTCCGTTTTGGCATACAGCGCATCCTTTTCCTTCATGATTTCATACAGACGCGTGTGGCCCATAATAACGGTTTCCAGAACCGGGAATTCATCGTATTCATAATGGTTCTGCTTGAGGACTGCCATCCGTTCACCCGGTGTCATGTGAACCTCGCCAGAATTGGCTTCAATTTCACCGGAAAGAATTTTCAAAAAGGTGGATTTACCTGCGCCATTCGCCCCAATCAGGCCGTAGCAGTTCCCAGGAGTAAATTTGATATTTACGTCTTCAAAAAGTGGGCGTTTACCATAACGAAGCGTTACGCCGCTTGTACTGATCATATAAGCATACCATCCTTATCATTAGTAAAGTGCTAAACACAAAATTACCGACGGCAATAGTATAACACACAAAAGATCGGATTCGAACCGTAGTATAAGCATAACCGCCCCTGAATCTCATCCAATATCTTATAAATAAAATAAAAAATGCTTCTGTCTCCACGATTGTCACCTGACAAACACATGGACCAGAACCATTTTCATGTTCTAAATTCGTTGAGATGCCGTTAGGACAGACGCGTTATTCAGTCGCGGCATTGATGTTCCATGCGCTTGTAATTGTCAGGAAACCCCGACACCTAACGGAATGAGGTACATACCGACTTCATCATCCTGTTTGATTACGACCTCCACGTCATAGACCGTCTGGATCAGTTCAGATGTAACGACCTCTGTAGGTGAGCCGTTCGCTATAATACGCCCTTCCTTCATGGCAATCATCACATCGCTATACCGAATAGCCTGATTGATATCATGCAGCACCATCACGATTGTCAGTCCATGTTCCTGGTTTAACTGCCGAATGAGCTCTAAAATTTCAAGCTGGTAGTACATATCCAAATAGGTGGTCGGCTCATCCAAAAATAAAATTGGCGTCCGCTGTGCCAAGGCCATTGCAATCCATACACGCTGCCGTTCTCCTCCTGAGAGCTGATCCAACGTGCGAGTTCTACGTTCGTTCAGGTTAGTGCAGGCTATTGCCCACTCAATCGCCTCCTCATCCTCGTCACGCCTCGCTGTGAACATGTTCTTATGCGGCAACCTGCCGAAGCTTACGAGCTTTTCTACAGTCAAGTCGGAAGGTGCCTCGTTCTGCTGATGGACTACCGCCAGTTGACGGGCCAGCTCCTTGGGCTTGTAGTGGGCTATCTCCTTGCCGTCCAGAATCACCTGGCCCAAGCGGGGAACAGCATTGTTGGACATCACGCTGAGCAGCGTTGATTTGCCGCATCCGTTGGGACCGATAATGGTAGTGATCCGTCCCGACTCAATAACAGCATTAATAGCATGTAGACGATCTGTTTTCCGATCATATGAGAAGGTTATATCCTTAATGTCCATAGGTACGATCCGCCTTTCTGATCAGGAATATCAGGAACGGCCCGCCAATGACGGCCATAATAATAGAAGCCGGGATTTCATTGGGTGCAAGCACCGTCCGCCCCAGTGTATCCGCGAGCAGCAGCAGCAAGCCGCCGCATAAAGCGGAAAATGGAATCAGCCACTTATGATCCGAGCCAACTAGGTAGCGGGCACAATGCGGAACGAGCAGGCCGATAAAGGCAATCACTCCCGCGATGGCTGTAGCCGTTGCTGCAAGCAGCACTGCAATCACAGAAATCAAAAGTCGTGCACGCGTTACATTGAATCCCAGATTTTTAGCTGTTTTATCTTGAAGGGACAAGAAATTGCACCAAGAGAACACGAGCATGGCTAAAATTAGCCCAATCCCGCCATAGGTCACAATAACCTCGACATCTACCCATTTTTTCATAGACAAGGTTGAAGTGGTAACCTGATTAATGCTAGTGACTGCATAACTGCCTCGATAGTTAAACGACTGACCTAGGCCGGAAAAAATGGCGTTCACAGCCACCCCGATCAGAATGAGACGAATCGGATGCAAGCCAGATTTCCATGAAAAACCATAAACCATTAAACAGGCTAACGCCCCGCCAATAAATGAAAAGAACGGCATCCAGAAATAAAGCGCAGGAAAGACCGTCACCGCAATCAGCGAGATCAAAGCCGCTCCCGAAGAAATGCCGATAACCCCAGCATCCGCCAGCGGATTTTTCATGACGGCTTGCAGCAAAACACCCGCTACTGCAAGTGCTGCACCTGCCATTACGGACACGAAAATTCTCGGTAGTCTCAGGTCCTTGACCACATTCACCTGATCATCTGTACCTGTCCACAATCCGGTCATCAACTGACTCAAATCCACCTTGAGACTGCCTGTCATCGCTGAATACAGCATGACGCCAACGAGCAAGACAATTACAACAATAAGGCTCCATACTTTTTTGGACATGTCATCAGCTTCCTTTAATTCGAAGGATACAGCATTTTCATCAGCTCATCCAGCGCCGAGTTTGCCGCTAAATTCCCTGTTGTGCCAAACAACGGTTCAGGCAGATCATAGACATGCCCATTTTTCACAGCGTTGAAATGCTTCCAGATATCGTTAGTTTTGAACTCTTCATCGAACATTTTCACTACTTCATCCGGCATCCCGTGTGCAGCGCGCAAAATGATATCGGGGTTGGATTGCTGCAAGGCTTCGGTATTGTGGGCAATGAACTCCACCTTCTCGCCCTGAACCACATTGGTTCCCCCTGCAATTTTAACCAGATCCCCAATATAGGAATGCTCGGTAGCCACCAGATAGCTTCCCGGTACTCCCAGCAAAATCAATACTTTAGGGGATTTCTTCCCTTTGATCTTTTGTTGAATCTCGGCTACTTTCGCATCCAAAGCTCCATTAATCTCTTTGGCCTTATCGGCTTTGCCAAACGTGTCTCCCAGCTTTTGAATTTCTTTTTGCATATTCGCGAGACTTTCAAAATTTAAAAATTCGGCATTGATTTTCAAATCTTTAAATTTAGGCTCCAGATCATATTTCAGTGTCGTCACCGACAGTACGTCCGTCGGCTTCAATGACATCACTTTTTCCATATCAGGACTCATCGGATTACCCACATCAGGCACATCCTTGTAACGGTCAGGCAGCACTTTTGTGCTTGTCGGCTTGCCTGCCAAATCCAGGCCCAGTGCATTCGTGATTTCCGCAATGGCTACCGTAGTCGCCACAATACGAGGAGCTTGAGCTTTACCGTCAGACGACTTTCCGGTTGCATTAGATGTTGCCGCTGATTTCGAACCATCGCTCTGATTCTGTCCAGCCTGTGCCCCTCCCGAACATCCAGCCAGCAACAAGATCACGATGCCGATTAACATATACAAACAAAACGATTTTCCTTGAGTCAATGCTATATACCGTTTCATGAAAATCCAGTCACCTCAATTCAAAATATAGAACAACATTAGGAACCCCAACTTTTCGGGTATCCGGATTTTGCAAAATTCGATTCCAGTCGCTCCAAAGTGCAATATATAGACGAACTAGACCATTTCGATCTACATATTGTTCATTAGAAGTCGCTTATTGGATTTTTGCAAAATTCCTCGGGTATGTAAATGCTGACAAGTCTTGACGCCGGGGCACCAAGACTTGCTCGCATACAAACTTTGCTGTTATTCAGACTACATTGATTATCACAACCTGAGGCTACTTCGCTTTCAGGCTTGCTTCATCAAATTGAAACTGAACTGTATACCAGTGATCATACGGCACTCCGCCAAGGACCAAGCCAGGCACAATGACGTGTGTGTAAGCACTGATTTTCTGGGACAAGCCCCCTACCTCGAATTGAACGACACGTGTATCGCCGGATGTCGAGATCACTTCCACATCTTTCAGGGTACCGTTTTGCTCTACTTGGAGAGCTGGCATCCAGGAGCTATTTTTCAAAGTAATTTGAATATAGCGCTTGTCTCCCTTTTCAATCAGTGTAGCTGGCTTGTCGAGATAACCGTCCATAACGGAAGCTTCACTCGTTTTGTCTTTAAATACGTTGTAATTAATCGTGTATTGCTTCTCAGGAGCCATTTGAACCGGTTGCTCAACTACTGGTTTTGTTTCAGCCACAGGTGTGGTCGTTTCTGCTGCCTTGTCCGTAGAGGCCGCTGTCGGTTCAGTAGCGGTTGCAGTTGTAGCTGCATTGACTCCCTCACCTTTAAGCGATGCACGGTCAAATTGAATCTGTCCGCCGAATTTCTCATTTAGAATGTATTTCTCAGGCAGATATACCTGTGTGTACACACTCAACTTTTTATCCAGATCAGGCACTTCGAACGCAATAGTGTGCGTATCACCTTTGGTGTCCGAACCCATAATCGTCGGATTGGCATAACGGCCTTCAAAATCCGTTTGGAATAGCTTCAAAGCCTGGTTGTCCGTAACGGTTACATGGGCCTGAACCTTACCATTTTTCACAATCAATTTCGCTAGATTTTGTACAAAAGGAGCCGCTAGAGAATCCTTGTCCGTTCCGTTCGCAAGCACACGGAAGTTCGCACTGTACTCTCCATCCGCTAAGTTGTTTTTCCCTTGCTCTACTTCGTCTGCTTTAGTTTCGTTGTAGTAAGAAACATCACTGGTGTTAAATTTAAATTCAAAATCGTATACCTTCTCTACCCGATCCTCAGTCTTAAAGACCATCGGAGTGGCACTTGCCACTTTAGGGGCTTCATAGACAACTAGTTGGCCTTTTACATTGTTTTTAAAGTCATTTACGCTAAAACGAACGTGCTTCGTATTGCTTGCTGCATCTTCCTGGGTCACTTCTGCGTCTCGGTAGTCCCCGCTTGCGTTGTCCCAAATGCGCAACGCCTTCACTTCATTACTGTTTTGCAGCTTCAGACCTACAAATCGTTTGTCGCCTTCCACGACCAATTGCGCTGGTTCATTAGTGATAAAGCGTTGAGCTGGAGAATCCACTCCTGTGGAACCATCCGACAACAGAATGCTGAATTTCAAGGCATATTTCCCATTGACAAGCTTGTCAAAATCCAATTTTACGATAGGATCTGTAGCTCCTGTAGAGGAAGGCTCGACAAAGCTGCGAATAGTAGCAGGCTCGAATTGAAATTGCACATCATATACGTGATCATATGGGATGCCGCCCAAATCCAATCCAGGTACGATCACATGCGTATTCACTGTCACTTTATCCGAGAGATTTGGCACTTCAAATTGTACTGTTCTTGTATCTGCGGAGGTCGATTGATCGACAACCTGAGCCTCTGCACCATTTACTTTGAACGTTTTAATCCAACTGCTCTTGTCCATTTTGATCTGAATCACATTTTTACCGGACTGTCTTAGCAGCGTGGCTGGTTTCTGCATATAGCCATCCATCACAGATATTTCATTGCTTCCGTTTTTAAGTACAGAGAAATCAATGCTGTATCTGCCGTTTTCAGTCACGGGAGTTGTGCCGCCGTCTGTTCCTTTTACCGCAATGCTGCTGCGGTCAAATTGAAGACGAAGCTTATGATCCATCTCATAAACCCCACCTGGATAGGTCGTGCTCACATGTACCTGTGCATTCATAATAGCGTCCAAATCGGCCACTTTGAATTTCACAACACGTGTGTCCGCTTTCTTGTCCACGCTTACGATATCTGCATCTGTTAACGTTCCGTTTTGTTCTGTTTTGAACTCCGTCACTGTGGCGCTGTCTTTGATCGTGAAGGAAGCTTCATACTTGCCTTTTGATACCGTCAGTGTTGCCGGAGATAATAAATATTGCGCCATTGCCGATTTTTGATCTTTTGTTGCGTGCAATGCATTGAACTGGATCGAATACGTTCCATCAGCTAAAACTTTTCCTGGCGTACCTGGCGTCCCAGGATCAACCGGGGATGTTGCATTAGTGATGCTACTCTTATCAAATTGCAGACGAAGTTTATGATCCATCTCATAAACCCCACCTGGATAGGTCGTGCTCACATGTACTTGTGCATTCAAAATAGCGTCCAAATCCGCTACTTTGAATTTCACAACACGTGTATTAGCATTCTTGTCCTCACTTACAATATCCGCATCCGTTAACGTTCCGTTTTGTTCTGTTTTGAACTCCGTTACTGTGGTGCTGTCTTTAATGGTGAAGGAAACTTCTTTTTGCCCTTTCGATACCGTCAAAGTCGCTGGAGACAACAGATATTGTGCCATGGCTGACGCTTGATCTTTTGTGGCATGCAGTGCGTTAAAGTTAATCGAGTACGTTCCATCCGCCAAATCTGATGGTGCGGGTACAGAAGCCAGCTGAAGATCTACATTATAAGTATGCACGTAGCCCAGCTCAGGCCAGTTGATGCTTACCCATGCGCTTAACTTAGCAGGTATTTCTTTAACCTCGAATTCAATAACTCGTGTATTCGCAGTTTTGTCTTCACTTACTGTAGCAACATTAGTTAATAGTCCATTTTGTTCTACCTTAAAGCCATCAATTTGCTTACTGTTTTTCAATGTAAAACGTACATACTTCTTGCCATTACGTTCAATCAAAGCGCCTGGTTTCTCTGTATAACCATCCATCATTGACTTTTCACTTGAACCGTCTTTTAACAGCGTGAAGTCCAGATTTGACGTTACTGGAGATGAACCGTTGTCCGTTCCCGAGATACTGTTTTTATCGAACTGAAGACGAAGTTTATGATCCATTTCATAAACCCCACCTGGATAGGTCGTGCTCACATGTACTTGTGCATTTAAAATCGCGTCCAAATCCGCTACTTTGAATTTCACAACACGCGTATTGGCTGTCTTGTCCTCACTTACAATATCCGCATCTGTTAACGTTCCGTTTTGTTCTGTTTTGAACTCCGTTACTGTGGTGCTGTCTTTAATGGTAAAGGAAACTTCTTTTTGCCCCTTCGATACCGTCAAAGTCGCTGGAGACAACAGATATTGTGCCATGGCTGACGATTGATCTTTTGTGGCATGCAGCGCGTTAAAGTTAATCGAGTACGTTCCATCCGCCAAATCTGATGGTACGGGTACAGAGGCCAGCTGAAGATCTACATTATAAGTATTCACGTAACCCAGCTCAGGCCAGTTGATGCTCACCCATGCGTTGAGCTTGGCAGGCAGATCTTTTACTTCAAACTCGATCATTCGTGTATTCGCAGTTTGATCTTCACTTACAACAGAGGTGTCGGTTAACACTCCATTTTGCTCTACCTTGAAACCATCAATCTGCTTACTGTTCTTTAATGTAAATTGGACATATCGTTTACCACCACGCTCAATTAGAGAGCCTGGTTTCTCCGTATACCCATCCATCATTGACTTTTCATTGCTTTCATCTTTCAAAAGGGTAAAGTCCAAATCAGCGAGTTTCTCTCCTGTATTAGGAGGCGTTACCGGTGGTGTTACAGGTGGAACCGTTGGATTCTCCGTTGAGTTTTTAAGTCTCAAACTGGAAGGATCAAACTCAATCCATTCCTTCACTGAACGGTCTGGATCGGTATCTACATACCATGGAGAACTGCTATTAAATCCAAACTCCGTATTTACATTTTGATGAAAATCATAAACATCGAAGCTTACAGTCCCGGAAGTTTTCCCAGAATCCACCTCTATTTTTGCGGGAACTGTTTCCCCGTTTTGTTCAACTAAAAATTTCGAAAGACCTTGAGATTCCACAAACTTAAATGAAAAATGGTATTTTCCATCCTTAATGATCAAATCTCCAGGATAGGTATAGTTTGTTTTGAAGCTTGAATCCCTAGTGCTACCGCTGACTGTCTTTCTTAAAGGTTTGTAATCAATCAGGTATTCTCCATCTGCATAGGTCGCATCAGTAGTGGTCACAGCATTGGTAGGCTCAGCATATGTGCTGGGCACTTCTACCGGAATCTCATAAGTAGCATAAGTAGCACTAGTGACTGTAGTGCTTAAATCGGGCAAATTCGACGAAGTGGACTCATCCTCAGGTGTTGCTCCTACGTACGGTGAAAATAAAGAAAACAACATTAAAACAGCAGCAAATGTCGTTATAAATTTGTTAAATCGGCTTTTCAAGGTGATGTATCCCCCTACTTAAAATATACTCATTTGGAGCTTTGAAACTAAGCTCCAAATGAGTATTCAATTCAAAATTATATTTTCAAAAAGAAGTCTTAGATATCGCTGTCGTCGAATTGGAATTGAACCACATAGTCGTGATCGTACGGAATACCACCAGTGTATTCTGCAGGCACACTTACATGCAGTTTAACGTTCAATTTTTGAGACGGGCTAGTTACAGGGAATTCGACTATTCTTGTATCCCCTGATGTGCTTACTACAGTCGCATTCACATACTGACCGCTTTGTTGAGTTTTGAATTCAGTAACCCAAGCACTTTTGGTAATAGCTACTCTCACTTTATATTGACCATTCGTAACAATCAGTGTGGCTGGTTTTTTCACATAACCATTTGTATCCATGTAGGATGGCTGAGTGGTTCCATCTTTATAAACGGTATAAGGCAATTGATACGTTCCATTAGGCAAAGCCGCATTCGCTTTATTGGCAGAAAATGGAGCTAGTACCACAAAAACAAGCGCTGCCATCAGTACAGTAAGCATTACTTTTTTCAAAGACAATTTTTCCATACGATTCATAATCATGTTCATGTTTTTAATCTCCTTTTACGTTTTATTTTGGATTAGATTTCGTCGAACTGCAGTTGTACATCGTACTTGCCTGTGTAGCCGATTACTGGAATTGTGATCTCAGCGTAAGCATTCACTTTTGCATTCAGATCAGCAACTTCGAATTCCACTACACGAGTGTTGCTAGCAGTATCTGTGCTTACTACAGTCGCATCTTGCAGTACGCCATTTTGCTCTACTTTGAACGTTGTAATCAGATTGCTGCTTTTCACAGTCAGACGAACGACATTTTTGCCATTAGCTACCGTAACCTGAGCAGGCTTCGTCAGGTAGCTATCCAATCGAGAAGTTTCATTGGTTTGATCCTTCAAAACAGTATAGTCTACGTTATACGTGCCGTCGGCTGCTGCCGCTTTAGCTGAGAATGGAGCAACGAGTGCAAAAACAAGCGCTGTCATGATCAATGCTACAAATACCTTCTTAAAAGAAAATTGCTCAAAGCGATTCATTACCATATTCATATCTACACACACTCCTCAATTTTTTATGCTTCAATTTGTGTTGATTTTATGAACGATAAAGATGGCTTGAATTTACTTCTTGGAAGATTTAGTTGATTTTGCTGACTGGACGGCTGCTATTTTTTTGACGCTTTTGGAATCAAAAGCGAAGCGGATCGTATAGTCATGATCGTAGTTATACGCAGGGACAGTAACATGAATTTTAGAGATTAGCGGGCTGTTCACACTCGTAATTGGAAATTGTACGATGCGGGTATCGGTTTTGGCATCCTTATGGATGACCTTTGTATCGATGATTTTGCCTTTGTAATCTACTTTAAACCCAGTTGTCCATTCGCTATGATTCAGCTTAATTTGCATGGTCATTTGACCTTTTTTTACATACAACTTAGCTGGTTTTTCAAAATAATCATTAGCCATGGACACCGAATCATTTTCTGCCTTGAGGATATTGTATTTGAGCGTGTATGTACCATCCGCCAATTTTGGAGAAGCCGCAGCGGCTACTACAGATGACGAAGTTGGCCAAAAGCTCAGCACACTCACCAGCAGAAACACAGCAATAATTGCAGAATACCCCTTCTTCATTATGACAGCAGTCCCTCCCCACGAGAATTTAAGTAATTGATTATCATTCTCAATTGATAATTAAAAAAAATAGCTCTTTTTGAGCCGTGTCTTCCCACCTTTCTATTCCAGAATTTCGCAAAATAAAGTAAACCCATCACCAATATATCTTACACTTTTCGAAAATGTCAATATGTATTTGCATGTACATAACCCCTTGATATATGCTATTTTTTAAGAAAAATTTGTAGTTCCTTCTTCTATAATTCGAATATACCCCTTTTATTTTTAGTTCAAAATTTATTTAAAAATTTGCTTTTTTCAATTGACAATCCCCAGTGATATTCATTATCATTCTCTTATACATAAATGAAAATGATTATCATTATTGTTTAACTCGAAAATTGCAGGAGGAATAACATGAAATCTTATATGTTGTGGTCGTCCGCAGCGCTTTTATTGGCAGTTACCGGATGTAGTAATGGTGCCTCGACCGCAGATCACAAACCAACCAGTGCATCCGTATCTGCCACTTCTGGTACGACAAGCGGTGCGGCGATTCAAGTTACTGATTTTTCAAAACGGACGTTGGCGTTTCAAAAGGTCCCACAACATATCATTGCGCTCAGCAATGGCGATCTGGATATCATATACGCATTGGGTGGAACTGCCGTGGGCAGGCCCAACTCCAATGGACCTGCCATCGTACCTGCTGCTGAGAACGTTCAGCAAGTAGGCTCCACTCATGAAGTCGATCTGGAGAAAATTACGATGCTCAAACCGGATGTCGTGCTAGGCAATTATCCTATGAATGAAAAAGACATTCCAGCCATTGAAGGAGTCGGTTCGCAGCTGCTGCTGACGGGAGCCAATTCAGTTCACGATATTCAGTCGCAAATTACGCTGTTCGGACAATTACTGCAAAAGCAGGCTCAGGCCGTGAAGCTGAACCAGCGAATTGACCAACAAGTAGCTAAGCTGCAAAAGGAAACCGCTTCTGCCTCCAAACCGAAGGTGTTGCTAGTCTACGGAGCCCCGGCTACGTATATGGCGGCACTGCCGAATTCACTGAGTGGAAACATTCTGGAAGCTGCGGGTGGCTCTAACATCGCCGCTGATTTTCCGGGCCTGCAAAATTTCCCGCAATATGCGCAGCTGAACACAGAACGCATCATACAGGCTGACCCTGACTACATCTTCATCATGACCCATGGCAATACGGAAGATGTTAAAGCCGCATTTATAAAAGAAATGCAGGAAAATGCAGCCTGGAACGGAATCCGAGCAGTCAAAAACAATCAGGTCGAGGTTTTACCTTCAGATCTGTTCGGTACGAATCCGGGCACACGTGTCACTAAAGCGCTGGATTTGATGCATCAAAAGCTGTATCCGGCGAAATAGGCGATGGAGATGAACAAACTACAGCGCGCCAGAAGACGCACCATCGCCTGGATTACCCTTCCGATTCTACTGCTGGCCGTCTCTGTGTACGGTCTGGCCTACGGTTCGGTGTCGATTCCACTTCAAGAAATTAATCATGTTTTGCTACATAATGATGAATCTACATATCGCACGATCCTGATGGATCTCCGGCTACCCAGAGTATTAGTAGGTTTACTGGTAGGAGCTTGTCTCGCAGCTTCCGGAGCACTTCTTCAAGGTGTTATGAAAAATCCATTGGCTGACCCTGGCATTATTGGTGTATCGGCTGGAGGTGGACTTGCCGCCGTCATTACGATGGTGATGCTTCCACAGCTCAGCTACCTTCTTCCGATAACCGCCTTTTTGGGAGCCTTTCTGAGCGCAATCGTCATTTATCTGCTGGCTTGGGACCGAGGGGCATCGCCTGTCAAAATTGTGCTCGCTGGCGTTGCGATCAACGCGCTGCTGGGCGCACTCACCAACGGCGTAATGGTCATGTACAGCGACCGCGTACAGGCCGTTCTTCCTTGGCTATCCGGCGGATTAAACGGACGAAGCTGGCATCATCTAGAGTTCATGGCGCCTTACGCCATCATTGGATTAATCGCCTCTTTCTTTGCGATTAAACCTGCTAATTTACTGCTGCTGGGCGACGATTCAGCACAGCTGCTGGGCCAGCGAGTAGAGCTTCAACGCATGCTCATTATCCTGCTTTCTGCCCTGCTTGCCGGTACAGCAGTCAGTGTAGCCGGGTTGATCGGCTTTGTAGGACTGGTCGTTCCCCATGTCATACGGCTGCTGATCGGGGAAGATTATCGGTTCCTCCTTCCCCTTTCCATTGTGGGCGGCGGAACGCTGGTTGTTCTCGCAGATACGGTGGCGCGATCCTGGTTTGACCCGATTGAACTGCCTGTAGGTATTTTGCTAGCCGTCATCGGAGCACCGTTCTTCTTAATCCTGCTCAAGAAACGGGGGAGTTTCGGATGACAGCCATTCAGGGTGAGCATATCTCCTTACAACGTGGGTATTTCAAGCTGGACGATGTGAATATCACCTTGCCCGCTGGTCAGCTCACTGCGATCGTCGGACCGAACGGTTCAGGCAAGTCCACGCTTTTGCGGATCATGACCCGGCTGCTCAAGCAGGATCAGGGTCAGGTTTCCGTCCTCGGCAAGCCCGTGCAGGAATACAAGCGGCGTGATTTTGCCCAGACGATTACAATGCTACCGCAAATGAAGGATATGCTGCCGTTATTGACGGTCCGCGAGCTGGTCGCTTACGGAAGATCTCCTCATGCCAAGGGCTTGAGGGTACGCCATACCGGACAGGACCAGCAAATCGTGGACCATGTCATGAAGATCACGGGCATCCAGCCCTATGCAGATCGGATGTTCCATACTCTATCGGGAGGTGAACAACAAAAAGCACGAATTGCAATGGCCTTGGCCCAACAAACGGATAT
Source organism: Paenibacillus sp. FSL R10-2748 (assembly GCF_038005565.1). Lineage (NCBI taxonomy): Bacteria > Bacillati > Bacillota > Bacilli > Caryophanales > Paenibacillaceae > Paenibacillus > Paenibacillus sp. FSL R10-2748. The sequence continues at coordinate 204,067 of NZ_JBBOTK010000009.1, read as the reverse complement.
TCTTTTGCTCGATGAACCGACCACTTTTCTGGATATCGCCCACCAATTTGAAGTTATGGATATGCTGCGGCGTATCAATCACGAGTCCGGCTTGACGATTGTTATGGTACTGCATGATTTGCAGCAAGCTGCGGCCTATTGTCATCATATGATTGCGCTTAAAAAGGGACGAATCGCCGTTGCCGGCGAACCCCGTGAGATTTTGACGTCTGCTTTTCTTCGCGACATTTATGAAATGAACGCTACCATCAAATTTGAGAATGGCTATCCGGTTATTATACCGACCATACCACATCATTCAGGAGGAATTTAATATGGTTATCGTTACAAATACATCTAAAATCACACCGGGCAATGCACATCTACTCATCGAAAGATTTAACAAAGAAGGAAAAGTTGAAAAAATGGAAGGTTTTCTCGGTCTGGAAGTGCTGCTGACTGAAAACACGAAGGATTATGAGGAAGTAACGATCAGTACACGCTGGAAAGAAAAGGAGAACTTCCAAGGCTGGACGAAAAGCGAAGCATTCCGCGAATCCCATAGCCACCGTCAAATTCCGGACTATATTATTGAAAATAAAATCACGTTCTATGAAGTTAAAATCGTTCGTCATCCCATCGCCAACAGCGATTCCTCTTTGGCGAGTGATACGGAAGCAGTTTAATCCTGCATCACAGCCTAAAAACAAAAAAAGCGACTCCGCAGACAATATCAATTGTCCGCAGAGTCAGCGTTTTTTCTATAAGGATTATGTCGAATTCCTCAGATTGTAGTTGAGCAGCGACGTCCAATTTTCAGCGTCTCTCCGTGCCCCAGAACATGAATGCGTTCCTTCGCAATACCCATACGCTCACGCTCCGCTTCGAGACGATCCAGCGCCTCTCTTGGCGTATCATCCGCCAGCTTGAAGGCTCCGTAGTGCATCGGAATCATCTGATCTGCGCCGCAATCTACAAACCCTTGCAATGCCTCCTCCGGTGTCACATGCTGCGAGGTCATGAACCATTCCGGTTCATACGCACCAATCGGCATAAAGGTCAGGTCAATGGCAAAGCGCTCGCCAATCTCCTTAAACCCACGAAAATATCCAGTGTCTCCCACAAAATACAACGTCGGTGTATGCTCTGAATCTGTATTCGAATGAGGATGGGATTCCGTGACGGACGTGGCAGAGCCAATCACCTGCTGCTCATTTTGCAGAACGTATCCCCCCCAATGCGAAGTGTTTGTATCAAACGGCGTGCGTCGTGTCCAATGCTGGGCTGGAACAAACGTAAATCGTACCCCTCCTACCGTAAAATGCTCCCACCATTGCAGCTCATGACAGTTACGAAAACCTTTGCGGATCATTTTCGCCTTTAACCCCGTGGGTACGAGCATCAGCGTATCTGCACGATATAATTTCCGCAACGATTCTAAATGTAAATGATCATAATGTGAATGAGACAGCAGAATGATGTCCAGTGGTGGTACATCCTGAATACGAATGCCGGGCGGAGCCAACCTTTTATCAAGAGCCATACGCTCTGCCCATACCGGATCGGTGACGATATTCAGCCCAAGATACTGGATGAAAAAGGTGGAATGTCCCACCCAGGTCGCTGTCGCCATCTCCCGATTGCTATGCAGGAACTCCAGCTCCGGGGGATGGTTTGGCACAACGAACGTATAATCCTTTATTTTGCTGCGTCGCTCCTGCCGCCATTGTCTGAATTGCTTGATTGTTTTATCGGTATTTACATGATCCATATTGTTAAAACGAACTTTGGGCATGATGCAGCTCCCTCCCTGATGAACCCGTTTTCCAAAAAACGCATCGGTTCAATTTAACTATATATTGTCACTCGAGTGTGAACATAAAATGATGCAACATCCTGATATATGTAAAGTATAATTCAATCACGTCTGTAAAGGAAATTCTGCGATAATACAGCAAAAACAGACCTCCCGAATCAATCAGGAAGGCCTGTTCCACCTGTTGTTGTCAGTCTTGTGGATTTTTAAAGCGTGCCGAATAAATAAACAAAAACACAATCGCCACGACAATAATGATAGGTGACTCGTACATAATCGTAAAATGCTCGAAAGCAGCCACTCTAACTCACCCTTTCTTCCCTTCATGTCCGCGCACATATTTTGCATCGAACAGAAACAATCTTAATATCAGGATTAGCGAAGGGATCAGCACCAGCAGACCCGCAACAAACGCCGTAATCAATGCATACGCCATCGTAGAATTTGTAAAGCTGTCGTAGACATTAATGTAGGGATACAGAACATACGGGAGATGCGAGCGGCCGTAGCCATACCAGGCAAATGCAAATTGCAGCATCACCAATATGAATGAAACCCCTAGATGCCGCCGCTGCCATACCAGATAAACTGCTCCCGCAAAGCATATGAAGGATGCAACAAACATCCAGGCTATGTTCAGCATATTGGTAAAATGATCTGGATTTTGTTTGTTAATCTGAAAAAATGCGAGCAGACTCGCCAAAATCGTAGGAGCACTCCAGAGCAACGCGTACCCTCGTACGATTTCGAAAGCAACCTTGTCCCCTGCCCTTTTGGCATAAAAGGACAAAAACATCGCCGAGATATACAATACACTCACCAGCGCCAGAATAATAACCGCCCACGTGTAGGGGTTGCTTAATAGCTGGCCCCATTGCAGATGAACACCTGTGCTGTTTTCTACAATAATGCCGCCTTCCGAAATGGCAAGAACCGTGGATAGTGCCGCCGGAATCAGCAACCCTGTCGCACCGTATAACGCCATGTAGACGATATTATTTTTACCGGAATGCCCATACGTATTGTATGCATAATACACTCCTCGGATGGCAAGAAGCACAATCGCAATACTGCCGGGAACGAGTAACGCCGTACCATAGTAATATGCCGCATCCGGGAAGAACCCGTTTAATCCCACCACAAAAAAGATGAGAAATACGTTTGTTACCTCCCACACCGGGGACAGATACCGTTGAATGATATTGTGGATTTTGTTCTGGTGGCCTGTTAACACACTGTAAAAGCTGAAAAACCCTGCACCAAAATCAATGGATGCCACAAGCAAATATCCGAACAGGAACGTCCACAAAATGGCGATACCTACAATCTCATAGCTCACTTGCCTTCAGCCCCTTCCAGGCCCAGCTGCCTTATCTCTTCTACCGCATCCTTATTGCGGAATAGCTTGCTGAGTACCTTAATGGCCGAGAAACACAACACCAGATACAAAATAACAAACAGCATCAGCATCCACCCGACACTCGTAGAAGTGGTCGCTGCTTCGGAGACTTTCATATATCCGCGTAAAATCCACGGCTGTCTACCGACCTCCGCAAACATCCATCCGAGCTCAATAGCTACCATCGCCATCGGCCCCACCAGAATGAGCGCCAACAGCAGCCATCTGGGGTATGGTTTGCGACCTGGCAAACGCTTGCGGATCAGATATAGCAGCGGAATGACGAGAATCAGCACCCCTGTAGTGATTTTGAGGTCAAACATATAATGGATAGACAGTGGCGGACGCTGATCTACGGGATAATCATTTAAGCCCTTGACCTCCGTACTGGGCAGGTTCCCGGCCAACACACTAAGTGCATAAGGCACTTTCAGCGCATACTTGATTTCACCGTTCTTATCCATATATCCGCCATATACGAAGGGCGCGTGCGTCATCGTATCAAAATGCCATTCGGCGGCGGCCAGCTTCTCTGGCTGATATTTGGCCAGAAATTTACCGGATGCATCTCCAATCATCACGGTACTGATGGCAAACACAATGGTACAGGTAGCAGTCAGCTTCAGCGCCTTTTTGAAATAAGGGTGATTACGTCCCCTCAGCATGCTGTAAGCCGCCAGTCCCATCAGCACCCCAGCGCTCAATGTATACGAAGAAGCCAGTACATGAGAAACTTTAGTCGGGGTAGCCGGATTTAGCATGGCCTGGATGGGATGAATATCAGTCATGACTCCATTTTTGAGTGTAAAGCCTTGAGGTTGGTTCATGAACGAGTTCACAGTCGTAATAAAAACCGCTGATGCAGATGAGGCAATCGCTACCGGGATGAGCAGCATCAGGTGAAAATATTTGCTTTTAAACCGATCCCAGGTATACAAGTAGATGCCCAGGAATATAGCTTCGATGAAAAAAGCAAACGTCTCCAAAAACAGAGGTAGCGCAATCGCTTGTCCAGCCACCCGCATAAAGGTGGGCCAAAGCAAGCTGAGCTGTAGACCAATGGAGGTGCCTGTAACGACACCCACGGCAACGGTAATGACAAACCCTCGCGCCCACCGTCGGGCCAGCAGTGTATAATGCGGATCACCGGTTCGCAGCCCACGCCATTCTGCTAGTGCAATCATTAAGGGTACGCCAACGCCGATGGATGCAAATACGATATGAACAAACAGGGTAATTCCGGTCAGCATCCGGCTTAGCAATACAGGGTCCAATGAAGACAAATGGGTTTCACTCCTTCATTTCACATTTTAAACATCGCGGATCACTCTGGATTACCAACTAAGGAGTCAAGCGAGCTATGCTTTTAATTACGGCATATAGCATAATGGCCGCAATTACTATACATACAATAATGAGCGTTCTTTCCTGCTTGCGGAACATAGGAACGCCTCCTTCACTTATCTATTGGCGCATTTTGGTAACCTATTCACAGTTTGGTTCATTCTTCCGAGTTTTAACCCTGCTTATACATTGAATGTAGCCGTATTTCTTTTTAGATATTGTCTTATGCATTTCAATACGTTATATTGATATATAGTTAGATAACCTAATTATATGAAAAGAGTGAACTTATGCCACCAAAACAAAGTAAGCGGGACACCATCCAGCAACCCCTTCCCCGTCTGGGTCCAGAACCTTATCTGGAGTTAATGGATCAAACTGCCCTTGCAGGAACGGACCGACAACTTGCCCGCATTGGTCTCTTCTTGCTGTGGACGGGTGATAACGTGCTGGACGCGATCGATCTAGATCTATCTGCCTACGGCCTCACAGAGAGTAAGCTAGATCTGTTGTTGCTGTTGACACTGCACCAATCTCAGGTTCAGATGAGCCCATCTATGATTGCCGACCGTCTGGGAATCCGTCGTGCATCTGTTACATCAATCTTGGACTGGACAGAGCAACGAGGATGGATTATCAGAGAACATAATTCTACAGATCGACGCAAAATTCATGTACGCATTACAGAAGCGGGGACTCATCTTGTACAGCAGGTGCTCCCTGTATTTTGGTCTTCCTGTGCTTCTCTAGCGAGTATTTTGGAGCCAGAGGAGCAGGTCGTTTTTTCGCGGATTATAGAAAAAATCCATCATCATATGGAAGGCAGATTGGGGGTGGGCAGATAAATTTTTTTAAACATATAATTAGGTTATCTAATATAATTAATTACGCGTATCAACAAGCTGTTTATTTTATGATCAAGGAGTGTTCATTGATGAGTAAATTACGAACCAATCATACCGTTATACAGAAAGAAAATGTGGCTCTCCCTTATGCATGGATGACTGTAATCCTATGCTGGTCAGCGGTTGCCGTTATGTCCAGCCTGTATGTGACGATCCCTTTGGTCCCTCTTTTTGCTAAAGTGTTTGGAAAAACACTTGCTGAAGCAGCCCTGCCGGGCAGTATCTTTTCCTTAGGCTTTGCGGCAGGATGTCTTGTTTATGGTGGATTGTCTGACCGCTTTGGACGAAAGCAGGTTATCGTCACCGGACTGCTCGCATTAACGATTATTTCGTTATCCATCAGCTTAACCAGTCAATATTCTGTATTAGTTACACTGCGCTTGCTTCAGGGTTTAGCTGCGGCCACCTTTTCTCCCGTTGCTCTTGCATACGCTGTCGATATGTTCCCGACCGAAAAACGGGTAACGGCTATCGGCTTTATCAGCACCGGTTTTCTAGTAGCAGGTATCGCTGGTCAGGTATTTAGTATTGTCATTAGCGAACAAATGGGGTGGAATACGGTATTTCGGATGCTAGGCATTTTGTATGCAATTACCTTCCTAATCGTCCTTTTTTTCCTGCCTAAAACCCCCTCCCCTCAACGAGGTGTTCGCATTTGGGCAGCTTTCAGTCAGTTGGGGACCGTTCTGCGCTCGTATCCTTTATGGTTAAGCTATACGGTTGCTTTTGTTCTCCTGATGTCCTTTGTGAGCATGTATACGGTTTTGGGTAGCTATCTTGGCGGCCCTGAATTTGGCCTGAATAGCCGACAGATGCTTTATGTCAGATCCGCTGGTATCATCGGCATGCTCCTTTCACCATTCGCCGGAAAGCTAGCCCAGAAATACGGTGTGCACCTTATATTACGTACAGCTCTTATTCTTTCCATTCTGAGTTTGGCGCTGATGGGAATGACACACTCTCTTATGACTATCGTGGTGTTGAGTGTATGCTTTGTCAGCGGCATTGCCCTGAGTGTTCCTTCACTCATAGCAATCGTCGGCCAGCTCGGCGGTGCAGCGAGGGCTATAGCTGTCTCACTATATACCTTCATCCTGTTTGCTGGTACAAGTCTAGCTCCTGTGCTTTCCATTCGCTTGATGGATAATGGCGGTAATCAGACGACTACATTTATGCTGCTGGCAGCTGTTCTGTCTCTAGGCTTTATCGCCTCCCTGCTCATTCGCAGCCACCAGAACGATCCGCTGAAGCGGAATGCATAGACAGCATCAAACTATAAACCAAACTTAAAAGCTACCTATAGCGCCACTGCGCAGTCGGATGGTGCTTCCCATCGCCACCGCTACGCTTGTACAGCACCATTCCACCTACTCCGTTTTCATGTTAATTTTTCGAGTTCGGCTTATATAGCATCCTGTTTTTATTAAAAAAACCTCCATATTCATCAGCCATGTTTACGTGAGTTAGTGTGAGATATGTCATTGTGTTTTCCTCAGAAACACGAACTTCTCTTTGGAGACATTCGCAGAATGAGTTACAATACAGATAAGCTATATATGGAGAACTTTTGACAGGAGGCTGTACTGAGCTATGAAAATAACATCTATCGAGCCAACTCCCAGTCCGAACACCATGATGCTGCATCTGGATGAGCGACTGGAAGCGGGTATCCGCAGAACATATACACGGGACAATGAGCGTTCCGCTCCTCCATTTATCCGGCGCATGCTGGGCATTGAAGGGGTCAAAAGCGTGTTTCACACGACCGACTTTGTGGCCCTTGACCGCAAAGGGAATGCAGACTGGTCCACTATTTTGGGTCAAGTCCGGGATCGGCTAGGCGAGGAAGGCGCTGACGCCAATTGGGATTTGCCAGAGGAAACCTCTGGAGAAGCATTTGGCGAGGCACAGGTCTTTGTGCAATTTTTTCGCGGCATTCCTATGCAAATTCGAGTCAAGGCGGGGCAGCAGGAGGAACGAATTTCCTTGTCCGACCGCTTTGTGCAAGCCGTTACCCGTGTAGCGAGTGCAACGCTGATTAAGGAACGCAAGCTGAGTGATTACGGCGTCCGCTATGGTGAACTGCCGGACATTGCACGCGAGGTCGAGCAGGAACTGGAAGCTGCCTTTCCGCAAGAGCGGCTGGAGCAGATTATCCAACAGGCGATTGCCCACGGCGCAAACAACAGCGAATTCGTGGAGGAACGCCGCGAGTGGAGCGATGCCGAGTTGGGGCAGGCCCTGCAACACGAGGATTGGCGCACACGCTACGCTGCGCTGGATCGGCTGGAACCGACGCCCGAGCATTTGCCGCTTATCCGGCAAGCGCTGCATGACGACAAAATGCAGCTGCGGCGGCTGGGCGTCGTCTATCTGGGCGATATTCGCTCACCGGAGGCGATGGATCTGCTAGCCGAGGCACTGCGCGATCCTTCAGCGGCAGTACGCCGCACCGCAGGCGACACGTTGTCGGACATCGGCGACCCGGTCGCTACCAGCGCAATGATCGGAGCCCTATCGGATAGCAGCAAGTTGGTGCGCTGGCGGGCGGCACGTTTTTTATACGAGGTTGGAACCGAGGATGCGCGTGATGCGCTGGAGAAGGCCGTCGATGATCCCGAATTCGAGGTTAGTCTACAGGCTAAAATGGCGCTGGAGCGCATCGAATCAGGCGAACAAGCCGCGGGAACAGTTTGGCAGCAGATGGCCAAGCGGAACTCTTAATTTAAGATTCTACGAGTGATTTTCAAAAAATTGTAGATTGTCAGAAGATGTACAGGTACGATATACTGTAGTTCGCTATACAATAAAATATCATGTCATACACCTCATCAACCCTGTTTTATGATGAGGTAGAGGTCGCGGATGTAATCAGTACACCGGAGGAGACGATAAGAGCCGTCTGAGATTCCAGTGGAAAGGTACACCCGCCGAAGTATGCGGAGCTGACTCTTTGTAAATACTCCGAATGCTGGGGCTGCTAACCGAAAGGAGCAGAACTGTCACACGCTGTCCTAACACAGACACGTGTGTTGAGCTATCTTGTTATAGAAGAAGGTATGGTGCGGAATGCATAGACAAGACCGCAGGCGTATTCCCTGCGGTTTTTTGATTTATATACTCCCCCTCCTTCTGGCTCTTGCCCTGACATGAAATACAATTTCATGAAGGAGTGTTTGAACGTGCAACACAAAGCAACACCTGACGCAACCTTGCGTAAAAGTCTCAAAGCCCGCCATATGACAATGATCGCCCTCGGCGGCTCTATCGGAACAGGTCTGTTCCTCGCCAGTGGAGGCGCGGTTGCCGAAGCTGGACCCGGTGGTGCCCTGCTGGCTTATGCAGCAGTTGGTCTCATGGTCTACTTCCTTATGACCAGCCTCGGTGAGTTGGCTACATTTATGCCTGAATCTGGCTCTTTTAACACCTATGCAGGTCGCTTCGTCGATCCGGCTTTTGGTTTCGCCATGGGCTGGAACTTCTGGTACAACTGGGCAGTGACGATTGCTGCCGAATTGGCAGCAGCGACCGTGCTCATCAAATACTGGTTCCCGGAAAGCCACTCTGCCTGGTGGAGCCTGTTATTCCTAGCCGTAATCTTCGCGCTCAACGCGTTGACCGTCAAAGGCTACGGTGAGTCTGAATACTGGTTCGCCATGATTAAAATTGTGACCGTCGTCATCTTTTTGACTGTAGGTGTGCTGATGATCTTTGGCATTATGGGTGGTCCTGCGATCGGCTTTGCCAACTTCACGGTAGGAGACGCCCCATTCCATGGCGGATTCTTTGCTGTATTGGGCGTATTCATGGCAGCGGGCTTTTCCTTTCAGGGAACGGAGCTGATTGGGGTAGCCGCTGGAGAGAGCGAAAATCCGCGTGAAAATGTGCCGCGCGCCATCCGTCAAATCTTTTGGCGCATCCTGTTCTTTTATATTCTCGCGATTCTCGTGATTGGATTGATCATTCCGTACACCAATCCGAATCTGCTGCGGGGAGATATCAGTGACATCGGGGTCAGCCCGTTCACGCTCGTATTTGAAAAAGCAGGGCTTGCGATTGCTGCTTCTGTTATGAACGCCGTTATTCTGACTTCCGTATTGTCGGCAGGTAACTCGGGTATGTACGCGGCAACTCGGGTACTGTACGCTTTGGCACGGGAAGGTAAAGCCCCGCGTTTCCTCGGACATATCAATAGACGCGGCATTCCTATGAACGCGCTGCTGATCACGACCGCTGTCGGTATGCTGGCCTTTCTCGCCTCTCTGTATGGAGACGGTGTAGTCTATAACTGGCTGCTGAATGCCTCCGGAATGTGTGGATTTATTACGTGGGTCGGGATTGCGGTCAGCCATTATCGTTTCCGCCGTGCCTTTACTGCACAGGGTCACAGTCTAAGTGAGCTGCCATACAAAGCCCGCTGGTTCCCGTTTGGGCCGTTGTTCGCCTTCGCTCTGTGTATCATTGTCATTATCGGGCAAGGGGCGGATGCCTTCACCGGACAGGAGATTGACTGGAAAACGATGATCGCTACGTACATGAGTGTGCCGCTGTTCCTTTTGCTGTGGCTCGGCTACAAATGGACCAAACGTACTAAAATCGTTCCGTTAAAAGAATGTGATTTGAGTCCAGATGCTTCTTCGGATAAATAATAGAAAACAGTAAAAAAAGCCCGTCTCCACATATCAGGAAAAACACGCTGGTAAACCTGGTCCAAGACCGTTTATCCGCATTTTCACCTGTATATGCCCGGAGACGGGCTTTTTCTGTTTATTTGGAAGAAGAAGCTGACAAAGACATGGATAAGGCACGACGACTAAAAATACCGTATATAACAGCAATCAGCGTCAGCACTGCAGAAAACAAGTACAAATTAACGATGCCCAGATGATCTGCAATCCAGCCCATTAACAGCAGCGATATACAAAAGGTCAAACTTGTCAGTGTGGCCTGGGCAGACAGCACCTTGGGCAAATCATGTACGGACACACTCATTTGCATCATCGTGCGGCGGGATACGACGGACATTTCCGCAGGTAGTCCCATCAACAACACGATAAGCAGTGTCAGCGGCGGTAATGTGTTCAGTGCATACCACGCTGTCAGCAGCCCGTAGCCTACCATCCCCGCCAGCATGGCGGGCAGCAGTCTGCGCTGCAAATGCTTGACGCAGGCGAGAACAACGATGCCGCCGCCAATCGCTCCTGCAAAATACGCTGCATTGATGTATCCCCACCATGCCTCGCTCTTGTGCAAAACCTGCTGAGCGAAAGCAAGCGTGAACGCGCCTACCCAAACCGAACCTCCTAGAAGATCAATCATATCCATAAAAATAAGAGCTTTCAGTCTGCGACTGGCTCCGATGAGGCTCCAGCCTTCACGGAGTATTTCCTTTTTACGTTTGGGAGGTAGTGCGGTGCTCTCTGATTCCGGGCCATACAGTGTATCTTCCAACCGTGCAGGAGGCAAGTCATGATGCCCTTGCCCGGACTCAGTTACAGCTTCGGAAACTGAGACATCTCCACCTCGCACCCGTGTTCCAGGTTGCAGCAAATAATGGGCTTTGCCCTCTAGTGGATCTCGAATCAGACTGGTGAAGATCATTGCTACCATATACAGCCCGCCGGCCACCAGTAGTGTTTTTTCTGAGCCTAGCATGGCTACGAGCACACCACTAAGCCCCCACCCCGCTAATTGCACCGTCTGATCGCTGACCGATACCAGACTGTTTGCCCGCATGAGTCCTTCCCCAGACGCAAGGCGGGGAATCAGCGCATTACGCGCAGGCGTGGTCCATCCGTCCAGAAAGGACATGGCTGCCACCAACGTAAACACCATCACCCATATCGGCTCCGTACCCGCTGACCACAAGTGGCCCAGCAGAACAGCAAAGAAAGCCAATTGCCCGAACTGAGAAACGAATAAAATAAAAGGAAGCTGGAATCGGACCAAAATGAGCGGTGCTAAAAAGCCGCTGATCATCTGTGCCCCCATTCGCAGCAACGGGACGAGTACCGAAGAGAAGATCGAGTCCGTTTCATGAAAAACCAGAGACACAAGTGCCATAATGTAAAGAATGTCGGCCGCATTGGACATAGTCTGCGTGCCAAGCAAGTAGGTAAAGGAACGCTTGTGCATATAAATAGAATACTCCTTTGTTAATGTAGCTTTTTACAGCAAGATGATTAGGTCCACTTCAGGGTTACACGAAGATTGCCGGTACTTCCTAGATCCGTAATCTGATAGGAAATGGATTTCAAACCGAGTTGATATAAGGATTGTAAATCCTCCTTGAGACTTCGCTCCGTTCCCTGATAGGCAAAGGTAAGTGTCGTCCCTCCCTTATTTACAATCTTACGCACCTGTTCCTTAATGTCAGCGGATGTTTTAACCAGACCCTTGCCGTCTTGCAGCGGATATTCGAGGGTATTGTACAGTTTTTGATACACAGCAGCCTTTGATCCTCCGGTAGCCACCAGAACTGATAAGGTTTCACGATACGATGTATTCGCCTGAGGATACGGCTTAACCCATGAGTGATCCCGACGCATTTCGGTATCCGTCAACAGATAATATGAAGTGCTTACCTCGTTCGCGCGATCCGGGATTGGATCATCCCATGTCGTATCCATGTGATACCATCGATCATCTAATAAAACAAGATTCCAGGCATGCAGCTGGCCCCCTGCTCTTCCTTCCACAATCCGGTTCGTAATGCCTGCACGTTCCAGCATTTTATAGGCCAGCAGTGAATAACCCTGACAGACCGTGCTTCCCGTTTTCAGGCCATCATAGGCTGTGTACTTTTGTTGTGCTTCATCATACTTCAGGCGAACGACGATCCAATCATGAATGGCCTTTACCTTCTCATGATCCGTCATTCCCTTCGTAATAATATCCCCCAGCACTGCTTTAACTGTGCTATCCACATATGCTGTCTGTTCCTTAGTCTCCCGGTAGCTTAAACGAATCGTAACCTGAGCGGAGGTCGTTGTGCCTGTATAGCTGAATGCGTAGCTTTTGATCGTATAATTCACATACGGATCACTCTCCATGGCCTGTTGGATGGCCGTCTGTAATTGTTGCTTGAGACCGTTCACTCGCCCTTGATATGTAAAGGTCAGCGTTTCACTCCGCGTAGCCATTGCCTGTAAAAGCTTGTTCTGAAGCTGCTGCGATGATACGGATGGAGCCGGCTTGGTCGATGCCGCATACACATTGCTGCCCCACTCCACAGCCTGCGGCAGCAACACAGCCAGCGCTGCACCCGCAACCAGACATTTTACAAGCCTAACCCCGATTTTTCTGTTCATACAGAGCGTTCCTGCCCTTCTTAGCATAGTTGTAAACAGCTATATCTTACCATAAAAACAGTTGCCCCAAACGCTCTAGTTTTGTCGGTTGCAGACGAGTAAGGGAGCAGTTCAAGACAGGTTGTGACATTATACACGCCTATATAACAGATGGGACAACGAGCAGACTTGTCGTTCGCAGAGAGTTTTATCACAGCAATCTAGGTTTCCTCATGATATGGTACTGGCATCGGAAGTAAATGATATTGATTCTCATTCTAGATCAGAAAGGCTGAGCACCATGCCAGAATGTATCTCACTCCTTCGTACACCATTAGGTCAAACTGTGCGTTTGCAATCTCTTGCCCCTCTTCATCCCTCATTGCGCCGTCGCTTAACAGATATGGGTATCAACGAAGGTTCCATCATACGATTAAAGAAAATCAGTTTATTGGGCGGTCCTATCGTCATTGAATGCAACGGCCAGCTGGTTGGCCTCCGTCAAAATCAAGTGAAGCAACTGGAGGTTGTTCCAACATGGACATGATCGCTCTATTCGGTAATCCCAACACAGGAAAAACCTCATTATTCAACAAGCTGACTCGTACGTATGCAGAAGTAGGAAACTGGTCCGGCGTTACAGTGGAAAAGAAAACAGGAATCCTGCGTGACAAGTCCGCCGTATTGGTGGATTTGCCGGGCGCCTATTCTTTACTCCCTCTTTCGCTGGATGAAGGTGTCGCAACCCGATATTTGCTGGAAGAACCACCTACGGCCCTGATCAACATTGTGGATGCCTCCCAGCTCCAGCGTAATCTCTATCTAACCGTACAACTACTGGAGTATGGCCGTCCGCTTGTACTTGGCTTAAACATGACTGACGTAGCCGATGCCACGGGTCTTCGTGTAAACAAGGAATTGTTAGCCGATCAGTTGAACGTTCCCATCATTCCTATGGTGGCGCGTACAGGCAGTGGAAGTAAGCAAATGCTCGCTTCTCTTCGGGAGGTAAGACGTACATCCAATACTTTTCAATTGGACTACGGCCCTGCCGTTGAAGCTGCTATTACGGATATTTGCGACTTGCTGCCAAATGCACCTGTGCCGCAACTGCGGTGGGCCGCACTGCAATGTCTGGAAGGTAATCCTGTCGTCATGGAATGGATGACGAATGAGGTACAGCGTGAACAAGTAACTGTGCGCATCCACCGTTGCGAGGAAGAACTTCTCGGTGAAGGCCATGCCATCACCCCTGCTCAGCATATTCGTTCTGTACGAACAGCATGGATTGCTGATCTGTGCACCAAGGCACTCGACACCTCCAAACTCAGACCGCACAGCCTGACGGATAGGCTGGATGCACTATTAACTCACCGGTATCTGGGGATTCCGATCTTTTTGCTGCTGATGTACGCTACCTTCAAGTTCACCTTCGATTGGGCGGGTACGATCCTTTCAGATATGCTGGATGGATTTTTTTCAGGGACACTCAGCACTTGGATTTCTGAGTTACTCGTTCACTTGAACGCGTCCGCTTTTACGCAAAGCCTAGTCGTGGACGGCATCGTGGCTGGAGTCGGGGGTGTGCTTGTTTTTCTGCCTCAAATTGCTATTTTATTTCTGATAATTTCAGTGATCGAAGACTCCGGGTATATGGCAAGGGTCACGATACTAATGGATCGCCTGATGCAAGCCGTTGGCTTGAACGGGAAAAGCTTCATTCCCTTCATCATCGGATTTGGCTGCAATGTCCCTGCGATTATGGCAGCACGCACCATTGAACAGCCCAGAGAACGTCTCATTACAACATTGTTGGTGCCCTTTATGTCATGTTCGGCCCGCCTGCCGGTATATGCGTTGTTTGCGGGTGTGTTTTTCCCAACACATGCGGCAAGCATCATCATGCTGATGTATGTGTTAGGAATCATCGTTTCACTTATGCTTGCCAAAATTTTTTCCAAAGTATCCATTTTGTCGGGTGAGCCCTCCCTCTTCATCGTGGAACTTCCTCCCTATCGAGTGCCGCAGGCTCTTACACTATTCCGCAGCACATGGGAGAAGGTCAAAGGCTTCGTCCGTAAAGCCGGAACCATTATTCTTGCAGGTTCCGTTGGCATCTGGCTCTTGTCCAATTTCGGTCCGCAGGGCTTCGGGGCAGACATGGATGACAGCCTGCTTGCCACCGTTGGGGGTTGGTTCGCTCCATTACTGGCCCCTCTCGGTTTTGGCACCTGGCAAGCAGGAGCTTCCCTGCTCACAGGCTTTATGGCCAAGGAAGTTGTCGTATCAACGATGAATATTATTTACCACGTTCCCGATATGCAGGGACTTGAACTACAAGTCAGACAGGCCTTTACACCGCTTGCCTCTTTTAGCTTTATGGTGTTCATTCTGTTGTATGTTCCGTGTCTGGCTACGGTAGCGGTCATTCGTAAAGAAACCCTTTCGTGGCGTTGGACCGCATTTTCTGTGATCTATCCTTTGACCGTCGCATATATCATCGCCGTCTTGATCTATCAATGTGGCAGATTATTAGGTTGGGGTTAAGTCAGGCCCTACAGTAAATAAAAGGAAGTGGATTCCATGATCAATATCATCATTTTATTGGCGATCCTCGGTTATAGTGCGTGGGTGCTGGTACGATTTTTGCGAAAAAGCCGTCAAGGCGCCTGTGCGGGGTGTTCGTCGAGCAAGTCATGTCCTGGCTGTGCCGGGAGTTCTATGAATGAAGATCATGCGAAAATCGAGAAAAGTATTTAATTCAAACTCATCATCACATGAAAAAAAAGCGGCTCCGGGGGTTTCTTACACCCGAAGCCGCTTTTCATTTACGCTCAAAACTCACCGTATTCACCGATATACTGCCAAATGCTCACTTAGCTCTCGCGTATGCAGGTAAACTTCACGGTACAGTTCGTATAGGCCTTCATACCGTGCCACATGTTCCGGGTTTGGCGAATATCTCGCTGCTTCACGCAAAAAAGCTTCAGCACACGCTTGCAGAGATTCAAACCAGCCACTACCATAAGCAGCCAGCATGGCCGCCCCCAAGGCAGGTCCCTGCTCGCTTTCCAGCTTGATGATATCCGCATTAAAAATATCTGCCTGCATTTGCAGCCATGCCTCATTACGCGCACCGCCGCCGATGGAAATGACTTCGTTCACCGTTTTGCCCGTTCCTCTGAGAATATCAATGGATTCCTTGAGCGAAAACGTAATTCCCTCCAGTACCGCCCGTGTAAAATGCGCAAACTTATGCCCCGCATCCATCCCGATAAAGCTGCCTCGAATGGTTGCATCTGGATGAGGTGTACGTTCGCCGACGATATAAGGCGTGAACAGCAGCCCTTGGCTGCCCGGCTCAATAGAGTTCACATCTGCCAACAGTGCATCAAAAGAATGCCCTGGTGCAAAGGTATCCTTAAACCAGGTCAAGCTGTATCCGGCCGCGAGTGTAACCCCCATAATATAATAAGCATCCTGCTCACTATGATTAAAAAAATGCGCCCGCCCCTGCACATCAATATCCTTGCGTTCCTCATAAGAAAGTACAACCCCTGAGGTGCCGATGCTGCACAGGGTGCGGCCTTCGCTCAAAATGCCGGCGCCAATCGCGCCACATGCGTTGTCCGCACCACCTGCAAAGACCTTCGTTTCAGGCGAAAGCCCGCTCTGCTCCGCAATCTCCGGCAGTAGCGTACCCGTCTGATCAAAGGATTCCACCAGCGGCGGGAACAGCGACAACGGTAGGTCAAACGCGGCAGCAATCTCTTCGCTCCACTGCTTGTTCGCAATATCCAGCAGCAGCGTGCCCGCCGCATCCGAATACTCCGTCGCCAGCTCTCCTGTCAGACAGTAGCGCACATAATCCTTGGGCAGCATAAAATGTGCCGCACGGGCCAGCACGTCTGGCTCATGCTCCTGCACCCACAGCAGCTTGGGCAGCGTGAAGCCTTCCAGCGCGCGATTACGTGCGATGTTCAGCAGCTCCGATCCGAGCTTTTCTTCAATACGACGGCATTGTGCTGTTGTACGCGTGTCATTCCACAGAATAGCCGGACGAAGCACTTGGCCTTCCTTGTCAGTCAGCACAAGCCCATGCATCTGTCCCGAAAAGCTAATACCGTCTACGGCATGTGTGCCGCCGATTCCGGCCTTCTCCACAAGCTGTTTCAGTGATGCTAACGTGCCACTGACCCAGTCCTCAGGGTGCTGTTCGCTATACCCTGCCTTCGGCTGATGGAGCGGATAAGACTGAGAGGTTTCATAAGACACCTGCCCCTTGCGGTTAACCAGCACCGTTTTGACCGCGCTGGTACCCAAATCTACGCCGATGACATAGCGTTCCTGCTCCTGATTTAGCTTCTCCTGCATTGGAGTTCCTCCTTCCCTGTTATCGTACTACCCTTATAAGTTCTGGCATTAGTCAGCTAAAATGTATTGATTTAATGTTGCTTTCAGATATTCCTGACGACCGGATACGTTTTTGCGTGGTGTTTCGTTCGCCAAAGCATATTCAGCCAGAGAAGCAAGCGTTGCTTTTCCGGATACGATGTCTGCTCCAATACCTTCTTTAAAGCTGCTGTAGCGCTTCTCAATAAAGTCTTCAAACACACGATCTTCGATCAGTTTGGCGGCTACCTTCAGTCCCTTCGCATACGTATCCATACCTGCGATGTGCGCAAGGAACAAGTCTTCTGGCTCAAATGATGCTCTGCGCACCTTGGCATCAAAGTTGATACCGCCACGGCCCAAGCCTTCATTTTGCAGCACTTCATACATGGTCAGTGTGGCATCATACAGATCAACCGGGAATTCGTCCGTATCCCAGCCCAGCAGCAAATCTCCCTGATTTGCATCCAGTGATCCCAGCATGCCGTTAATCCGTGCTACACGTACTTCATGATCAAAAGTATGCCCCGCCAAAGTTGCATGATTAGCTTCCAGATTAAGCTTGAAATGCTGATCCAGATCATATTTTTGCAGGAAGGCAATCGTCGTCGCCGCATCAAAATCATACTGATGCTTAGTTGGCTCCTTCGGTTTTGGCTCAATCAGGAACTGAGCGTCAAAGCCAATTTCACGCGCATAGTCTACGGCCATATGGAACATACGTCCCAAATTGTCCTGCTCCAGCTTCAAATCCGTGTTCAGCAGTGTTTCGTAGCCTTCACGGCCTCCCCAGAAAACATAGTTATCCGCGCCCAGACGTTTGCCCACTTCCAACCCTTTTTTAATCTGAGCAGCTGCGTGTGCGTATACATCTGCATTGCAAGTCGAGGCAGCTCCATGCAAATAACGTGGATGGCTAAACATGTTCGCCGTATTCCACAGCAGTTTTTTCCCCGTAGCTTTCATATGTTCCTCAATCAGATCCACGATGGTATCCAGATTGCTGTAAAATTCCTTCAATGACGCGCCTTCTGGTGCAATATCCACATCGTGGAAAGCAAAATAAGGTAAATTCAGCTTATCCAGCAGCTCAAAGGCAGCTTCCACACGTGCCTTCGCCAAATCCAGCCCGGTAAACTTGGACCATGGACGTTCCGCTGTTTCTACACCAAAAGGATCAGAGCCGCCTGCAACCAGTGTATGCCAATAGGCCATGCTAAAACGCAAATGCTCCTCCATCGTTTTTCCCGCTACAATTTCCTGTGGATTATAAAATTTGAACGCAAAAGGATTGTCGGATTGCTTGCCCTCAAAGTTAATTTTAGATACCTGTTCGAAATAAGCCATTATAAGTTCCTCCTTTATAGTAAACGTTTACAAAAACGATTCTAGCACAGCTAAAAGACTTTGTCTATTGCTTAAACTAAGTTTATTTTTATGATATAATATCAGGAATTACACCAACAGGAAGTGAATTAACATGAATGTCACTGGCGATCAGGCGCTTGTCAAAAAGCTGAATAAATCCATTGTGCTGGAGCGTATTCGCCTTCATGCTCCGCTATCCCGGGCACAGTTATCCAGTCAAACTGGATTAAACAAGGCCACCGTTTCCAATCTGGTGGCAGAGCTCATCACCGATGGACTTGTGTATGAGACGGGATTAGGGGAATCCAGCGGCGGGCGTAAGCCTTTGATGCTACTGTTCAACAGCCGTGCAGGCTTTGTACTCGGTATTGAGGTCAGTGTACAGTACATCAAGGGCGCTCTGACCGATCTGGCAGGTACCATTGAAACCGAGCTTACCTTTTCCCTAACTCAGCATGACCCCGCCTTTGTTATGGAACAGATTCGAAAGCTCGTTCAGGAGCTCATGCAGGTCACTCCTCCCTCCCCTCATGGTATCGTCGGCATTGGGCTGGGGGTACCGGGTATGGTGGATGAAACCGGAACCGTTTTGTTCGCACCCAATCTGGGCTGGGAAGAGGTTCCGCTGCGGCGGCAGCTTGAGGCCGAGCTAGGTCTGCCCGTCGTAGTGGATAACGAAGCCAACGTCGGCGCACAGGGCGAGTTGTACTATGGTATGGACGGTGATCACCGACAGCTGGTGCGGGATCTGGTCTACATCAGTGCAGGGTCCGGGATCGGGGCCGGGATTATCATTGACGGCAAGCCGTATCAAGGAGCTTGGGGGTACGCCGGAGAGACGGGTCATATGACCATTGATTGGAACGGACGGCTCTGCTCTTGCGGTAGTCGCGGCTGCTGGGAGCTGTATGCTTCGGAGAAGGCGTACGCAGCATCCACATTGAAACTGCCTGCACATAATACAGCGGAATTACTGCCGTTTGCTCAGCAAGGTGAAGCGAGTACATTAAGCGTCCTTAGTGATATTGGGCGATATTTGGGTGTGGGTATTACCAACATTGTGAACAGCCTCAACCCCGGAATGCTTATCATCGGCGGTCCACTGGCGGAAGCCAGACCTTGGTTGGAGCAAAGTATGCGTGAAGTGATTGACGAACGTGCCCTGCCCTATCACCGTCGGCAACTACAGATTCGTTTCTCCACGCTTGGCAGCCGTTCGACGATGCTAGGTGCCGCCTATGCAGCAACAGCTCCTTTTCTCGGGCGTGTACGCGTATCTTTATAAGAAAAAAAGCGTACGGGAACACTCAAGTTCCTGTACGCCCACTTTTCTCGAGATTTTGCAAAATCCTCTTCTTACAACCCGTTATTGGAGATAACATCCTTATACCAGTAGAAGCTCTTTTTTCGTTTTCTTTCTAGTGTCCCGTTACCGTCATTGTCTTTGTCCACATATATAAATCCGTATCTTTTTTCCATTTCAGATGAGGAATAACTGACCAAGTCGATCGCTCCCCAGCTGGTGTAACCCATGAGTTCAACCCCGTCTAGAATCGCTTCATGCATTTGTTCAAAATGTGCACGGAAGTAATCAATACGGTAATCATCCTGAATACTACCATCTTCCTCTACCTTGTCATATGCTCCCAAACCATTTTCTACAATGAACAATGGTACTTCATAGCGGCTGTACAACTCACTCAGAGAAAGTCTCAAGCCGACCGGGTCAACCTGCCAGCCCCAATCACTCGTTTCCAGATAAGGATTTTTAACGCCGCCAATCGTATTCCCACTGACTTTTTCCATGCCTTCACTATCCGCACTAGCAACCAACGACATATAGTAACTAAAGGAAATGAAATCCACCGGATGCGTCTTCAAAATTTCATCGTCACCCTCGAGCTTTTCAATCACGATTTCCTTTTCACGGAAGAAGCGTTTCATATAATGGGGATACGCTCCGCGAACCTGTACATCCGTGAAAAAATAGTTGAACTGATTATCTTTAAACGCTGCCAGAATATCTTGCGGATTACAGGTGTGCGGATACGTCGTTAGCCGGGTTAACATACAGCCGATTTTAGAATCTGGAATGATTTCGTGACAGTATTTTACGGCCAGAGCACTAGCTATAAATTGATGATGCAGACCCTGATAAACCGCTAGCTCTACATTTTCAAAGCGCTCCGGTAAAATACCACCGCTCGTAAACGGATGGCGCACGATACTATCTATTTCATTAAAAGTGATCCAGTGCTTTACTTTATTTTGGTATCTTTTAAATACAGTCTTACAAAAATGGATAAAGAAATCTACAACTTTCCGTTGGGTCCAGCCCCCGTAATGGTTTACAAGATACATCGGCATTTCGTAATGGGACAGGGTGACAAGTGGCTCTATCCCGTTTTTATGCATTTCATCAAACAGCCGATCATAAAATTGCAGTCCAGCCTCGTTGGGCTTGTCCTCATCTCCGTTGGGGAAAATACGCGTCCAAGCAATAGAAACTCGCAACGTTTTAAATCCCATTTCACCAAACAATGCTAAATCTTCGGGATAGCGGTGATAAAAATCAATTCCCTGACGTTTGGGATAATCATGATCTGACGTGTCCTGCATCGCCTTTTGGATATGCTCCTCAGTCATTGAATTGTGCTTTTTATAATCAGCTTTGCTCACATTCTTTTTGTAAATAGCCATATCTGCTGTAGATATCCCTTTACCATCGACATTCCAGGCGCCCTCTACCTGATTTGCGGCTATCGCTCCTCCCCATAAAAAGCCTTTCGGAAATGTTCTTTTTATTTCTGTCATCTCTAGCTCCTCCTCTTTAATTTCTGCTTATGACTCGTTTTAAGTGAATGATCAGATACATGAGTTCTTCATCCGGGATCAAAAGTTCGAATTTGGCTTCAATATATTGTTGAATCGATAATGCACACTTCTCTTCTTCAGGATACTTGTTCACAATTTGGCTCATTAATTCTGGATCTTGAGAATCTAACATTTTATGCTCAAGTAATCTCTGAACAAAAAATTGAAGGTGCGTTAGAAAACGCGAATAGTTGATGCTGTGGGTATCCAGTTCGATTTGGTAATGCAGTTTAATGATGTTCAAAATGTCTTTGACCGTATTGGTCATCAATAAAACCTGGTTCATATTGTTATCGGTTTGTTGAGCATTAACCAAATGAAAGGCGATATTCGCCGCTTCCTCTTCAGGCAGTTCTAGACCGATACGCTTTTCAATCAAGGAGAGCGCATACAAGCCAATACCGAACTCTTCCGGATAAAACTTTTTGACCTCCCACAGCATCCGATTCTGAATCTTCATATTTTCTTTAAATCGTTTGGTTGCCATATACAGATGGTCTGTCAGGGATACATATAAATGCTCGTTCAAGTGACTGGATAGTGTATTTTTGGCATAAGATATGATTTCGTCTGCCAGAATCAAATACTCTTTGGGTGTTTCCTTCATTAGCGCCGTCAGATCAGAAGACATGCTTTCATTTTCAAGAACATATATCTTTTCAATCTCGTTCTCATCGACGAAGTCACCAGGTTTGCTTTTAAAGCCGATCCCTTTCCCCATCACGATAATTTCTTTGTGATCCTCACGTTTGGCAAGAACAATACTCGTATTGAGAACTTTAATTACTTTCATATCCAGCGACATCTCACTTTCCAGGCTTGATTCCCCCAACAAACACACTGTTAAAGTACAGTAATTAGAGGCTTCTCCGGCCCTGTCTTTTCTGAACTTTCATGACCCATGATTTCCAGATAGTCCGCCGTGTTGGTCACAATAATCGGAGTTATCGTATCATACCCCGCCCTTTGTATGGCTTCAAGTTCAAATTCAATCAGAAGCTGCCCATGCTTAATTTCGTCCCCTTCCTGTACATGCACAGTAAAATGCTGGCCTTTCAGCTTAACGGTATCCAAACCGATGTGAATGAGCAGTTCTACGCCTTCAACTGATTTTAAGGCTATGGAATGCTTGGTGCGGAATACATTTGCTACGATGCCGTCAAAAGGTGCGACCACTTTTCCGCTACTTGGTTGAATAGCCATCCCTTTACCCATTGCTTCCTGAGAGAATGCTTCATCTTTGACCTGCTGTAAGGGAATTACGGTGCCCTCCATAGGTGCGAAAATAACGGTTTTAGATTTGAAGCTTTTACTTATACTTTGTGCTTTAGCAGGCTCGGGACGAGCTTCTTTTTTAGCCGGTTCGGTAACCGTATCTTGAAAGCCGATCATATAAACTGCAATAAACGTCACAATGATCGAAATGGCCATCGTAATAAGCGCATATACCAGGTTAGAGTGATCTTCACTGATAAACATCGGCAGTGATGCAAAACCTGGACCCACAGCTGCATAAGCTTTTAAATTCATAAGACCTGCAAACAATCCGGCAACCCCGGCTCCAATCATACAGGCGAACAGTGTTTTTTTCAGGCGTAAATGTACGCCATACAAAGCGGGTTCCGTAATGCCGAATACCCCTGAAATACCTGCGGACAAAGCAATTTGTTTGAACTTGGGATCTTTCGTTTTCAGCGCGACGGCAAATGCACCCGCGCCTTGGGCCATATTGGAAGCCAACATGGCAACCAGTACCAATGTTTCATATCCTGGTGAAGCCAGCGCAGCAAAAATAATAGGATAGAATACTTTGTGCATGCCGAACATGACGATTAGCGGCATCACGATAGACATCAATACGACTGTAAGCCAGCCGATTCGTTCCTGAATCCAGAATACACCGTTGGACATACCTAAGCCCAAATACGTACCTAGAGGTCCTAAGGCAATGAGAGAAACAGGTGCAACAATCAGAATGACGATTAATGGTTTTAGAAATATTTTCACAGGTCCGGGAGAGATTTTATCAGCAAATTTCTCAATATATGACATGAGCCATATGGTCAAAATAATAGGAATAACGGAGGTAGCGTATTGTACCGATGCTACGGGCAGGCCCGCAAATGTGACAGCTTTCTCACCTCCTAGCAAACTGATTAAGTTCGGATGAAGTAGCACACCCCCTAGGAGTACGGATACGAATGGATTAGTCTTGAATTTCTGCGCGCTGGAGAAAGCCAGCAGCATAGGCAGAAAATAAAATGCCGCATCCGAGATTACACTTAGGATCATATACGTTTGGCTTTCTTTGCTCATGATTCCGGTTACTGTGCATAGCAAGAGCAGTGCTTTTAACATCCCTGATGCAGCAATGGCCGGAATAATGGGCTGGAAAATACCTGCAATCATGCTCGCAAAACTATTGAACAATCCCTTAAAGCTTCGATCCATCTTCACTTTTTCGGCTTCATCGGAAGACGATTGATTCGGGTCCAGCAATTTGACTAGCTCATTGTAGACATAGCCTACATCATTTCCTATAATGACCTGATATTGTCCACCGCTATTCACGGCTCCCATAACTCCGTCCAAAGCTTTAATTTCATCTGTTTGTGCCAATTCCGGCTTACGAAGCGTCATCCGTAATCGAGTAGAGCAATGAATAACACTGTTAATATTATCGTTCCCGCCCACTTTGTTAAAAATGGCTTGTGCGATATCTTTGTAATTCATGAGTTACACCTACCTTCTTAAAATAAGGAACAAAAAAAGACCTAAAAAGGGTAGGGAAAAATATCCTACCCAATCTAGGTCTTGCCTGCCGAACAGTAACACGCCTTTATTGGATATTGTGCTATTTAGTTAATTAGAAGTCATAATTAATGGTGCATTGATGAATTGTTACATAGAAGCAACCCGGGTTTTAAGCGCTTACAATTAAAATATAGCACCGATTATCTACAGATGCAATACTTTTCGACAAAATTCTCTCTTTGTAAAAAGAAGTAAAAAGACCTCCATCGCAGCATGTAACTGCAATGAGGGTCTTATTAAACCATATAACGATCATAGGACCGTCATCTGCTGTTGGTTGGATTAAGCGTTCAGCACTTTTTCAAACTTGGTTTTGTTCATACCGGAAATACGTTCTTCCCCGATCAAAGTCAATGGAACGGCACGAATGCCCATATCCCAAACCTCTTGAGCAAAAGCTTCATTGGTTTCAATGTTGCGTTCTTCGTACTCCACGCCTTTTTCACTCAAATAGCTTTTTACTTGACGGCAATGCGGGCAGTTTGTAGATGTGTATACAATTGCTTTTTCCATGAATATCACCTCATCATTTATTTTGTTACATCATATTTATTCAACCTTGCGAAGATCATTACAGGGCCAGTGCGCTGTGCTCCAAGCTTTCGATGTATTTCTCGCTGTCCATAGCAGCCATGCAGCCACTACCTGCTGCGGTAATTGCTTGTCTGTAGCGTGTATCCTGTACGTCGCCACAAGCGAATACGCCTGGCACGTTTGTTTCGGAAGTCCCCGGATTTACGACGATATAACCGTTCGCATCCGTTGTAATTTGCCCCTCGAGGAAGCCTGTATTCGGATGGTGACCAATCGCCACGAATACGCCGCTAACTGTAATGATCTCCTCTTCGCCTGTTGCATTATTCAGCACTTTCAAGCCAGTGACTCCGTTCTCGTCAGCGATCACTTCTACAGGAGTACGATTAAGCGCCCATTCAATTTTGTTGTTCGCACGAGCACGATCCTGCATAATTTTGGAGGCGCGCATTTCTTCACGACGATGCACCAACGTTACTTTGGAAGCAAAACGAGTCAGGAAATTGGCTTCCTCCAATGCAGAGTCTCCACCGCCGATGACAACAATTTCTTTGCCACGGAAAAAGAAGCCGTCGCATGTTGCGCAAGTGCTTACGCCACGTCCGATATTATCCTGTTCACCGGGAATACCCAGATATTTGGCAGTCGCCCCTGTGGAAATAATCAGTGTGTCGGTAACCAGTTCACCCAACCCTTCTACATCCAGTGTAAATGGACGAGCAGTTGTGTCTACCTTGTTTACCCAACCTGTGCGGAATTCAGCGCCAAAACGCTCTGCTTGCTTACGCATATTATCCATCAAATCGGGCCCCATGATTCCTTCAGGAAAACCTGGGAAATTTTCGACTTCCGTAGTCGTGGTTAATTGTCCGCCTGGCTGTGGTCCTTCGATCACCAGTGGGCTCATGTTAGCGCGTGCCAGATAAATTGCAGCGGTCAAACCGGCAGGGCCGGTACCTATAATAATGGACTTGTACATATCTTGGTTCCTCCTAAAATATCATAAGTATTATATAACGAGTTTTCGGTACCGGGCGCTGGGCAGCTGCATATACTCTAAAAGTAATTCCACCAGAAGCTTATCCCAAAATGTGGACACCCGGATATTGCAAAAACGAATCACTTGTTTTGTAGGTTCTTATGACTTAGACTGATTCTAAATCCTAATTTCATTATGCGGAAATAGCTGTAAACAGTCAAATGAAGTTTTCATGAAGCGAAGCTTAAAGATAAATCAGGTATGGAGGGATTATCCCGATTATGAATGACGTTTTTGTAGGTAGCTTTATTTCTGCCCTGTCCACTGGACTCGGCGCCGTGCCCATACTATTTATGCGTAATATCACGCATCGGCTTCGCGATGTTTTGTTGGCTTATGCCGCAGGAATTATGACCTCTGCATCCGTGTATAACCTCATTCCCGAAGCGATCGAGCATTCCAATTGGTTCGTGCTGACTGCGGGAATCCTGCTCGGCTGTCTCGTATTACTGGTGATGGAAATGTACATTCCCCATGCGGATTTGGAGGACCCGGACTCCAAGACCTTTCATCTGGAGTCCAAATCTTTTCTCATTATCGCAGCTATTACATTGCACAATTTGCCAGAAGGGCTTTCCGTTGGAGTCAGCTATGCAAGTGAGACTCACAATCTCGGCAATCTGATCGCCTTCTCTATCGGCCTGCAAAATGCCCCGGAAGGCTTTATCGTAGCATTATTCCTTGTGAATCAAAACATTGGCCGTTTCAAGGCATTGGGCATTGCTACCCTCACCGGAGCCGTGGAAATCATAACGAGTCTAATCGGGTTTTATTTGAGTAGCTGGGTGAACGGACTGGTACCTTACGGGCTTGCTTTTGCCGCCGGAGCCATGATGTTTATCGTCTACAAGGAACTGATTCCCGAGAGTCACGGGGATGGCAACCAGCGGATCGCCACATTCTCTTTTATTCTCGGCTTGATTACAATGATTGGGCTAACCGAATGGCTATAGCCGAGCAACACAAAAAAGCTGCCTTCTGCCTGTAATCCAGACAGATAAGCAGCCTTTTTGGTATGTTCACATAGAGATACCTCATTTTTTTTGGTTCATGGAGCGCAGTGCTTCACGGTACTGCTCATCCTCACTTTTGTGAGTCTCCTTCTCTCCATTAGATATTTGGGAACGTCCATCCTTTTCTTCGTCTTTTCCAGCAAAACCACGTAAAGCCGCACGATAATCCTGATCTCCGTAAGCATCTTTGATGTTCTCGCGATCCTTTTCTACCTTCTTATCCGTTTGGATATCAGGCACCTTATGTTGTTCCTGCGCATGATGTTCTTCGACGTCGAGATTTTTATGCTGCATCTCTCGCGTATGATCTGTCAATTCACGCACCTCGGGTTCCACCTGCACAGGATAAGGACGTTTGCTTCTTTGCCGTGTATCCTCTTCGGTGGGGTGAGTCTTGGGAGAAGACTTGCGTGTCATCTTCGTATTAAATACCAGCAAAAAAATAAAGGCAACCGCAGCTACTACGATAAAAGCAATGGTCATCGGCGGCCTCCTATTCTCTTTCAGCGCTACGGTACCGTCCCGCTATCTCAGCGACCCGTTTGCCCAAAGAGCGACCTAGTGCAAGATCATCACCCGTTGGAAGATTAGGCGGTCCATTGGGGTCTGTCTCCACCGGACATGTTATCCCTACGCCGTAATAGGAGCCGTATAACGCATTTTCCGTAATATTAGCTGGCAGTCCTACAACAATCATGCCTTGATGAAGCATCGGAGTAATCAAATTCAGAAGTGTGGATTCTAATCCACCATGAACGGTAGCGGTTGTGCAAAACACAGCGCCGATTTTATCCACCAGCTTGCCCTGTGCCCACAGATACCCCAGCTTATCAATCCAGATTTTCAGACCGCTACTAATGGTACCAAAATGGCCCGGGCAACCCCATATGATCGCGTCCACACTCACTAGCTCATTCACATCGGCCTCGTTCACATGCTTTAGCAACACTTCCGTGTGCTCAAGGCGCGCGCCTTCTGCGATGGAGCGAGCGAGACGTTCGGTATGCCCATTTTCACTGTCATATACAATCATGATTCTGGTCGTCATTATGCGCATCATCCTTTGTCAGCAAAATCATCCTTTTCGCATGCGCTCTTAACCTTGCCCAAAATCCATCTGAATATTATGAATCGTTTGACGCATACTTTGAAAATCCAAGAACTAGGGAGGCATGTTACACATGAATTCACGCGCCATATTAGTCAACCTGCTAGTTATTATCATTATTCTGGCAGGAGGTGGAGCCGCCGCCTATTACTATAATCAATCCGCCAACTACATAAAAACCGATAATGCCCAAGTGAGCGGACAAGGGGTTACCGTTGCCTCTCCAAGCGCGGGCAAGCTCACAGGCTGGAATGCTGAAGTTGGTAAAACCTACACCGCTGGAAGCACGCTTGGGAATATAGAAGGAGGCGGAAGCCGAATTACCGTTACGATTCCAACCGATGGTACCATCGTGCAGCAATCTGCGGTCAATAACTCGATTGTTGGGGCAGGCACGCCTTTAGCGAAGGCTTTTGATCTAAACAATTTATGGATTACCGCCAATATAGACGAAACGGCTGTACAGGATCTTCAAGTAGGACAGACCGTAGATGTATATATTGATGCTTACCCGGATACGTCCCTGAGCGGTAAACTCGAAAAGATCGGTCTGGCGACCGCATCAACTTTTTCACTACTGCCCACTTCTAACACCACTGCCAACTATACCAAGGTGACACAGGTCGTGCCTGTCAACATTTCCATTCAAGGTTATAAAGGGCTGGGTATTATCCCGGGAATGAGTGCGACCATCAGAGTTCACAAGTAGGAGGCTGTCATGGATCAAAAAATGTCCGTCGGACGTATTCTGTCCGTGCTGCTGCTAGGCGCCTTCATTTCTATTTTGAATCAAACGCTGCTTAACGTAGCCATTCCACACTTGATGAATGATTTCAATGTATCTGCAACGACCGTTCAATGGCTATCCACCGGATATATGCTAACCAACGGGATTTTGATTCCAATCACCGCTTTTCTGATTGAGTCATTCGGAACACGTGCGCTGTTCATATCCGCGATGGGGTTATTTACTGCCGGGTCTGTCGTCTGTGCTGCCAGTACCGGCTTTGCGCCTATGCTGGTTGGACGCGTTATCCAGGCCAGCGGAGCGGGCATCATCATGCCTGTGGTCATGAACGTGTTCCTGACTGTGTTTCCTCCGGAAAAACGGGGCGCTGCCATGGGTACCATGGGGATCGCCATGATGTTTGCCCCGGCGATTGGACCGACTTTATCTGGCTGGATTGTGGAGCATTACAGCTGGCGGCTGCTATTTTTGCTGGTTATTCCGCTGGCGATCATTGATATTCTGTTCGCCATACGCTGGCTCAAAAATGTATCCAAGCTAACAAAACCGAACTTTGACCTGTTGGGAACCATCTTTTCCACCCTTGGTTTTGGCTTTCTGCTGTATGGCTTTAGTTCAGCTGGAGACAAAGGCTGGAGTAGCAATACGGTAATACTTACACTCGCTGCCGGGATTGTGTTTATTGTAATGTTTATCGTACGTGAGCTGAACATGATACAACCGATGCTGGAGTTCCGTGTGTTTAAATATGATATTTTCACTGTATCGACCTTAGTCGGTGCTACCGTCAACATGACAATGTTCGGCGGGATGCTGCTGCTGCCGATCTATTTGCAAAATATACGCGGCTTTACACCGCTGCAATCCGGTCTGCTGCTGTTGCCGGGTGCACTGCTGATGGGTGTGATGTCACCGATATCAGGGGCAGTATTTGACCGTATCGGCGCGAGGCCGTTGGCGATCATTGGACTGATCATTACGGCAGTCACGACATGGGAATTCAGTCTGCTGACCGATGCCACCACCTACGGACATATTATGATCATCTATACGATTCGCAGCTTCGGAATGTCATTGCTGATGATGTCCGTCCAGACGGAAGGGCTAAACCAGCTACCTGCCCATCTCGGTAGCCACGGTACAGCCATGTCCAACACAGTACGGCAAATCGCTGGGTCTATCGGTACCGCTTGGCTCATTACTGTAATGAGCAGCCGGACCACGATTCATGTAGCGGATTATGCGAATGTCGCTACCACCGCCAATGTTCCTTTAACCGAAGGAGTAGCACAGTTGGGACAAACCCTCGCGCAAACGGCGGGTGTTTCAACAGAAAGTGGTTCAGCATTGGCGCTACAACAGGTGTACCGAAGTGCCGTTACGGAATCGACGATCCATGGCATTAATGATGCCTTCATCATTGCTACAGGGATTGCACTTGCAGGGCTATTGTTTTCCCTGTTCTTGCGACGGTCTACACCGCGACGAAGATAGACGTACAGCGTTAGCGAACTAGAGGTATGAGATGAACTTGCCTTTCAGACAGATAGGCTGGCACTGCAAAAGAAGGAGCATTCATCCCCCTGGATTTTAAGAGGTATGAATGCTCCTTCCTGTTTGTCATCTTGTAATTATTAGTCCTATGACCGCAATAAGCGCAGGCCATTCAAAATGACAAGTAATGTGCTGCCTTCATGCCCAATAACCCCAAATGGCAGGGCTATATCTTGCACAAAGTTGCTGATCACAAGCAGCAAAATAACACTTACCGCGAAGATCATATTTTGTTTGACCACCCGCTGCGCCTTGCGCGCCAGTGCTATCGTCGGAGCAATCTCCTCGATTCCATCGTTCATCAGTACCACGTCAGCGACCTCTAGCGCTGCTCCGCTGCCATGCATCCCCATGCCTAGTCCTACGGTTGCCGCAGTCAACGCTGGAGCGTCATTCACACCGTCGCCGACCATGACGACATGCCCGTACTGCTCCCGCAGCATGCGAATATGGCTGACTTTGTCCTCCGGCATTAAGCCAGCATATACGGCGTCGACTCCGGCCTGCTCCGCGATCACAGCAGCCGTTTCTGGGCGGTCTCCGGTCAGCATGACGACCCAGATCCCCTGCGCTTGCAGGCGTTTCACGGACTCTTGGGCCTGCGGACGCAGCTCGTCGCGTAGTGCCAGCATCCCGGCAATCCGATCATCCGCGAGGATAATGGATACGGTTTTGCCCTCAGCTTCCAGCCGGGCCCGACTCTCCATCCACTGTGGCTCTGCCAGAGGACTAGGTCCATCCAGTACATTTGTACGACCGATTTTCCACTTCACCCCGCCTATGATGCCTTCCATCCCCCATCCGGTGAGTGCCTGCACTTGCTCGGTTGGGAGCAGCTCTCTCTGTCCCCATTCAGCTTCGGCTTTGGCTACAATCGCTCGCGCCAGCGGATGCAAAGAATAACTTTCGATTGTAGCGACAATGTGCAATAGCTCATCGGCATCGTATTCTGCGGCGGTAATCCAATCCGTGACGACAGGTGACCCCATCGTTAACGTGCCTGTTTTGTCAAAAGCAACAACAGAAGTCAATGCCATATTCTCCACATGTGCGCCACCTTTGAACAGGATGCCCCGCCGGGCACGGTTGGAAATGGCCGATAGCATCACTGGCATAATGGATGACACGAGCGCACAGGGTGAGGCCACGACGAGGAACACCATAGCCTTGTAGAACGCTGCTGCCCACGTCCAGCCTAATGCTATGGGTGCACCGGCAATGACGATCAGCGTGACAGCAACAACAATTCGAGCGTACACCGATTCGAACGTTTTAATAAACCGCTGGGAATCAGGAACTTCGGTCTGAGCCTCTTCCACCATACGAATGATTTTTGAAAATAAAGTGTCCTCCGAGGACTGACTAACCTCTACATATAGCACGCCTTCTCCATTAATGGTGCCGGCATATACTTCGTCACCTTCCACCTTATTTACCGGAACAGATTCACCGGTAATAGATGCCTGATTCACTGCCGAAACGCCCTTGGAGATTCGCCCGTCCGCCGGAATCAGTTCGCCCGGCTTCACCAGCAGCAGGTCGCCTGGCAACAGCTGCTCAATGCCGACCGTTTCCGTCCCCTCGCGAGACAAGCGCAAAGCCGTTTCCGGCTTCAACGCCATGAGCTCAGAAATATCCTTACTACTACGCTCGGTGGTATAGCTCTCCAGCGCACCGCTGAGTGCAAAAATAAAGATCAGCATGGCTCCTTCATTCCAATAGCCAATGGCCGCAGCTCCTAGGGAGGCAGCGATCATGAGCAGATTAACATCCAGATCATGTTCTCGGATCAGTGTTTCGATCCCTTCTCTGGCTTTGGACCAGCCCCCAAGGGCGTAAGACACCACATACAGAATGACCGATAGCCATTGCCACCAATGTGAAATCCCCCATGCCATTAGCATCAGCAATCCACTACCTAGAGCAGCTTGCATCTCCTTGTTTTTCAGCATGCTTTTAAGCTGAAATTGCGGCTTGCGATTCGGACCGGGTCGTCCGCTGCCACTGTTTTTTGAAAGGGTTCGGTTAGAGGAAGACAATGTATCTTGTAATCGTTGAGCAGCTTGCATCATGTCACGTTCCTTTCATATTTTGTTCCTTGTACTAGCATCTCATTGAGAATGATATCCATTGTTAAGTGCCCTAAAATAGCACATGCTGCTTCGGGAAGCCCGAAGCAGCATGTTTGGCAATGAGAATGATAATCATTTTTGCATCTATACAATTATTTTGGTTTAGTGAAACTTTTGTTTTATTATATACCTTTTCTTTTCCACTTGTAAACCAGTAATAGCCTAAATAAAAAAAGATACCCGCGCAAACACCGCAGGTATCCTCCATATTTAAAGTATCCTATTCAGGATTTGCAAAATTCGATTCCAGTCGCTCCAAAGTGCAATATATAGACGAACTAGACCATTTCGATCTATATATTGTTCATTGAAAGTCGCTTATTGGATTTTTGCAAAATCCTCTATTACATGAATTCGGGTTATCTTCAGGCTAAAGGAAACTTCCACGCATGGTTGTGTGCAGTTCCTGAAGTGTGCTGACGATCTGCGGGCTGTTGCAGTTCCAAACGCGCAGCCGCAAGGCGTGCAGCGGGAACTGCTGTGTCCGGGCAAATGACCCCCGTCAGCTCATTCTCCCAGATCGAAATCCCTTCCAGAGACTGGTTAATTTCATCTATTGCTACCCACAAAGGAAGCTCGGGCTTTACACGCCGAACAGCCTCCATTATGCATTTTATCGTATCACTAGTATTCACATGACCATCGACACCGGATGGAATCAACTGATTCTCAGCCCTAATGTCATCGGATGGAGTTGGTATGACTTCTAAAATGACCGTATCGGCAAAACGTGCCAGATCTGCAGCTTGAGCCACCTGCTTGATCTGTCGCGCGCCCACTTCGGACATGTTATTGGGGTTGGCTGACTCCCCCGACCGTGCGGCTGGCCTGTTCCCTGTTTGGCTTACGTTAGGCACCAAAGACGGATCAACTGTCAAAAGTACGCCTACCCGATATGGAATGCACCGAAGACGTCCGCATAAGGTCTGCTCCGCAACGCCGTCAATCCAGTCTCGGGTTGCCCGGAATTCGTCCACGTCAGCCGGATTGCGCACCATAATCTCCAGCTTGGGTTCTCCCCCCTGCCGCACGCTCCGTAACGCCGCACGCAGTAATGCCTCCAGCTGCATATCTTGCAGGCTTCCAAGACCCACTGCATTGTTCTGCTCAATTAGGGCTATAGTGAGTGGTGATCCGTTCAAAGACTCGAATAAGCCTTCATATTCTGTTTCCAGCAAACTGATAATTCGGCGGGACAAATGCTCACACAATCCAGGCAGGCCAGATGCCTGGTTAAAGGTTTTGTACGTGTCAGATGCACGAGAACCGGGAATAAGGATGGGATCGGGCTCCCCGTCAGGGGCATGAATCATCTGTCCAGACTCAGCTACGTCCAGATAGGCATAGCATAATTCCCCCACGCGGCCAGATGCCTGTGACAAGGGACCATGCAGAAGACTATAACCGTCAAAACTGCCTATTTCTGATGCTGTCTCTGTACTGATGCGACTCAAACTTGCAGGAGCATCGGCATAAATCCGTATGGAGGTACGCCTGTATTCATCGCTCCATTTTAGGAGTGTGCCCATTGCTTGCCCAATATCGTTGCTGTTATTCAGCATCGTTTCCCCAAGTAATTCCGGATTCGCAGCCATCAAAGCCTCCGCTCGACTGATTACGCCCTGCTCAGCTAAACCAACCAGCCAGCCCAACGGATCTTCCTCCTGCGTAGCAGATACTTCATGGCTGCCTGCCCTTAGCGTCTCCATAGCCAACCTCTGTGCAGCAGCCTCCGTACCCGACTCTGGAACTTTGAGATCCCGGCTGTTTTTACCACCCAACAGCTCTGCGAATACATGCATCAGTTTAGCCTCCATGCTATTAATCCATCCTTTCTTCCGTCAGCAAGTTGGCACACACGAATTCGAGTACCCCTCCAAACAAAGAAAACGCTTACTCATTATGGAGCAACCGAATCTTACATGGGCCTTACCTGTAAAGCCCCTACCTTAACGTATTAGGCACGCCACACATTTATACATCTGGGCACAACCACCCTACATCCCAAAATAAATCTCTATACTGCTGGCACAAGACCACTCGAAAAAGGAACCTATAAAATAAACACCCCCGGTCTTCACAGGATGCCTATACATCCAATGCTAACCCAGGGGTGTTTATTTTTATTCGTAAGAACGAACCTTCAATACACGCATCACATTCAATACGGCTAGCAATGTTACACCTACATCGGAAAATACAGCCTCCCACATAGTAGCAATACCGAATGCTCCCAGCGTAAGAAACACAGCTTTGACGCCTAGCGCAAATATAATGTTTTGCCATACGATACGACGTGTGCGCTTAGCGATATGGATCGCCGTAACTAGCCTTGAAGGCTCGTCGTTCATGATTACGATATCTGCCGCCTCAATCGCAGCATCCGATCCCAAACCGCCCATCGCTACACCGACATCTGCCAGTGCCAGTACGGGTGTATCATTAATCCCATCGCCTACGAACAAAATTTTGTCGCTCGTTTTTTTACTTGCAGACAACTGCTCGATAGCTTCAGCTTTGTGCTGAGGTAACAGCTCTGCCCGTACTTCATCCAAACCCAGCTGTCGTCCTACAGCCTCGGCAACTGTCCGATTGTCACCCGTCAGCATGATGGTTTTCACCACACCCAACTTTTTCAGTGAAGCAACCGTTTGGGCTGCGTCTTCCTTAACCTCATCTGAAATCAGAATGCACCCAGCATACGTTCCGTCTACAGCCACATGTACGACCGTTCCTTCATCCAGCGTCCCTGCTTGCTGCGCCGCGTTAAAAGCCACATGCTCCCGCTCCATGAGCTTGGCGTTCCCGGCCGATACCAGACGACCATCTATTTGTGCCTGAATCCCGTGACCCGATATTTCACTATATTGCTGAACTCGGTCTGCTCTGAGTTCTTTACCGTAGGATTCACGCAAAGACGCAGCAATAGGGTGTGTGGAATGCAGCTCCGCCAAAGCGGCGGTTTCGAGCAAGCTTTCGTTTGTAAAATCTCCGGCAGGATAAATCCCTGTTACACGGAAAACACCTTTGGTGAGTGTGCCCGTTTTATCGAAAACAGCGTATTTCACATGATTCAGAGCTTCAAGATAGTTCCCGCCCTTGATCAGAATACCTGAACGGGAGGCTGCCCCGATTCCCCCAAAGAAGCCCAGTGGAATGGATACTACCAGCGCACAAGGACAAGAAATAACGAGGAAAACAAGCGCACGGTATACCCAATCTGCAAATTGTGCACCTGGCACAACAAGCGGTGGAACAACCGCCAACAACAGCGCTACAATAACCACTACTGGAGTATAGTATCTGGAAAATTTCGTGATAAACTTTTCAGTCGGCGCTTTTTTGGCACTCGCATTTTGCACTAATTCCAAAATTTTAGAGACCGCGGATTCACTAAATTCTTTGCTAACCTCTACCGTTAGAAGTCCGTTCGTATTGATAAATCCACTCAACACACTGCTTCCCGGCTCTACAGTACGAGGCACCGATTCACCAGTCAACGCAGAGGTATCCACATGCGATTTACCATCTATAACTTTACCATCCAGCGGGATCTTCTCGCCCGGCTTAATTACAATCAAATCCCCTATGCGAACGTCTTCTGGGGACACTCTCCGTACGGACTCAGCCGTCTTCAGGTTGGCATAGTCCGGTCTAATATCCATCAGATCACTGATGGACTTACGTGAACGGTTAACTGCAATGCCTTGAAACAGCTCTCCGATTTGATAAAAGAACATGACAGCTACGCCTTCCGGGTATTCCCCAATCGCAAATGCACCCACAGTAGCCAGCGTCATTAGGAAGTATTCGTCAAAGGCCATTCCACGCACCAGGCTGCGCGCAGCCTGCAAGACAACATCACCGCCAACGATGATATATGCCAGTAAAAATAGGGCCAGCTTGCCTACACCTTCGACAGGTAACCACCAGGCAACAGCCGCAACGACCGCACCAATAGCCAAACGCGCAATCATGCGGCGCATACCGTCCGTACCGTGATCATGCGTATGTCCAGCGTGGCCATCATCTCCATGCGAATGTGAATGAGCGTGGGTGGCTTCACCATGTTCGTGCTCTGCATGGTGGTTGTGATGCTCGTGTCCATGATCGCCGTGGTTGTGTCCATCGTGCGTATGGGCTTGCTTGCCATGTGCTCCATGATGATGACCAGCGTGGCTGTGAGCCGCATGTTGCCCGACCTCGTGTGTATGCCCTTCACCTTCACCATCATGCTCATGACCGCATGCACAATCCTCTGTGCTGTCTGACTGTACTGCACCAGCATTGCTTCGGCTGTCTTCACGCAGGCGTCCACGAGCATTTTTTACAACCATTCGAACATGCGGCTCGAGTCTGTGAACCTTCCGTTCAGTCTGGCGAAAAACCTCTTCTTTTTGATCCGAACTTGTGGTCATCGTCAACGTTTTCGTAACAAAATTGACCGAGCAATCCAGGACCCCTTCTATTTTACTGACTCCATTTTCAATCTTTAGAGCACAGTTGGCGCAATCCAAACCTTCCAAAATCCATTCATGCCGTTCCGTTCTTTTTAGAGCATCCATAATCCATCGGCCTCCAATTAACTATATATGAGCAACTGTTCATATATTATTTGTTAAGGCCATTATATTCAGGATCAGGGTCAAAAGTCAATGACTCTAGCCCCTTTTTAACAAAAAAATCGACTTCAACGGACAAACGCCAAAAGAGCGCCAATCACTTGGCGCCCTACTGTTGTTTTATTCCAAAAAATCATTGATGTGATATGTGCTGATGGGTTTGCAAAAAGATCTGCTCCACATGATTATCATCCAGTGAATAAAACACCGTCTTGCCTTCCTTGCGTCGTTTGACAATACGCAGGTTGCGCAAATAGCGAAGCTGGTGGGATACCGCAGATTGTCCCATGTTCAACACCTGGGTCAGATCATGAACACACAATTCTTTTTGTGCCAGGGCATAAATCAGCTTAATCCGTGTCGGGTCACCCAGTGCTTTAAACAGCTCCGACATTTTGTATGCGATGGAATCCTCGACAAGGGAAGATTTTATGCGCTCGATTTCCTGATCTGAACCGTGACAAGCCGGCTCGCAATCCAAAGCTTCCGTTTCAGAATTCATCCTTTTCACCCCGTGTATTTCGACTTGATGCTTCTATTATAGCAAATTCGTAGAGTTTACGAATAGCTTATATTACAGCTTGCCCTGTAACAGAAAACTTCCAAGTTTCAATGCTTGCCTAACGCTATAGCTTTACACGACATAAAGCTTAATTCAACGTCTTTAATACTTCATCACTGTAAGGAATAATTTCTTCTATTTGTTGATCACGTAACTTCACCGCAAACGCTGGATCAACCAACAAAGCACGCCCAACCGCAACCAGATCAGCTTCCTCTCGTTCTACTTGCCCCACGAGTTGTTCTAATCTTGCCTCTACACTACTGGATTGATCGGTTTGACGATTATTATTTTTTTCCAAATCACTCAAAAAGGCCTTCTCCAAACCAATCGAGCCCACAGTAATCACTGGCTTGCCTGTTATCTTTTTGGTCCAAGCTGCCAAATTTAGATCAGACCCTTCAAATTCCGGTTCCCAAAAACGGCGGCTTGAGCAATGGAATATATCCACCCCGGCCTTCACTAATGGAGTGAGAAACTGTTCAAGTTCCTGTGGTGTCTGTGCCAGCTTTTCTTCATAGTGATACATCTTCCACTGGGAGAATCGCAGTACAATTGGGAAGTTCGGCCCCACTGCACGACGGCAAGCCTCAATGACCTCCACCGCAAACCGAGTACGCTGGACCAAATTGCCTCCATATTGATCGGTACGCTTATTCGTTTTGTCCCAGAAAAATTGATCGATTAAATAGCCGTGTGCTCCATGAAGCTCAATACCGTCAAACCCCACTCGCTGGGCATCGGCAGCGGCCTGAGCATAAGCGGAGATAATATCCGCAATCTCAGCCTCCGTCAATGGCTCGACTACCTTTTCACCAGCGGGAGAAATACCGGACGGACCGACAGGCAATGCCTCGGGATTCGGTTGATTATCTGCACCTATTTTACGGGCCGTACCCACATGCCAGAGCTGCGGTATAATCTTGCCACCTACCGCATGAACCTCCTCAACTACCTTGGCCCATCCCTCTAATCCCTCTCCATAAAAATTAGGAATGCTTGTGTGCTCCACAGCTGCAGGATGATTAATAGCAGTGCCCTCCGTAATAATCAATCCAACTGCATTTTCCGCACGGCGACGATAATACGCGGCCACTTCAGGCCCTGGAATACCTTGAGGAGAAAAATTCCGTGTCATAGGCGCCATAACAATCCGATTGGGAAGAGATAAATTACCTGCCTTAAAAGGTTTAAACAGTAATTCTGTGTTCATTAATTTTTCCTCCGCTCTCCACTAGTATTATCGTTTTCACTCTACTGTTATACAATTCCATTTTACACATATGTAAACTTGAGTTCAAGAAGCCACAGTTTTATTTTTAATAAGCTACACAAAAAAAGAAGAAGCGGCTCTAAGTCCGCTTCTTCTTTCCTAATTCGTTTTTACTTGAGTGATTTTGCAAAAATCCTGACTTATTAGTGTGCTACCATGTTGTATTCCATAATCCATACAGAACCACCAACAATGGTCAACAGGATAACTACCCCGAAAATCAAAGTCATGACATTCCAGCGTGGTCCATTGCTTTCACGAATGTGCATGAAGAAGAAAAGCTGAACCAGAAATTGCAGCACTGCCGCGGCTAAAATAACAACCATGGTCGAAGTGCGGCTCAACATATGATTCATAACCACACCGAGAGGAATGATGGTCAGTACGATGGACAGAATAAACCCGATAACATAGGATTTCACTGAACCGTGAGAATCATCATGACCATGCGAACCCGCTCCTGTTTGATGCTGTGCCATCTACATCACCCCCATCAAATAGACGACTGTCAGCAAGAAGATCCAGACAGCGTCCAAAAAGTGCCAGTACAAGCTCAATGCCGAAACTTTGCCCTTCGTCTCTGGTGTAAGCCCGCGTTTCTTCAACTGGAACATGAGTCCAATCATCCAAACCAGACCTAACGAAACGTGAAGTCCATGCGTTCCGACTAAAGTGAAGAATGCCGACAAAAACGCGCTGGTTCCAAAATTGGCTCCTTCGTGTACCAACTCAACAAACTCGTAAACCTCAAAACCGATAAAACCAAGACCCAGGATCGCCGTCACGATTAACCAGTTAATTAATCCCTTCATGCTTCCTTTGTTCATGGCCAACACAGCCAGACCACTTGTGAAGCTGCTCGTGAGCAAGAGGAACGTTTCAATAATAACGCCCGTCATGTTAAACAGCTCTGCGCCACCCGGTCCTCCGGCTGTGTTGTTCCGAAGGACGACGAAGGTTGCGAACAAGGTACTGAACAGGATTACGTCCGTTACGAGGAAGATCCAAAAACCAAGCATCTTCAATTCTTGCGGATCGTGATGCCCGTGGTCATGATCATGGCTTTGGTGTGCTGCTGCTTGTGCCATTATACAGACCCCCTTATTGCCGCTTCCGTGCGTTTTACTTCATCCGCAGGGATATAGTAGTCGCCATCATAGGAGAAGAACGAACGGCAAATCATACAAATTGCCACACCGATCAACCCTGGAATATAGAAGAACGACCATCCGAATACGAACCCGAAACCTGCAATGAAAAAGAATACCGACATAATGAATGGAATCGCCGAGTTCTTCGGCATATGAATCGCTTCAATTGGCGGTTGCTTTCTGAAAATACCTTTTGCACGTTTATCTTTTTCTGCCCACCAGTCATCACGTTCTTCTACTTGTGGAATGGTAGCAAAATTGTACTCCGGTGCAGGTGAAGGAATCGACCATTCCAACGTATGGCCAC
Organism: Paenibacillus sp. FSL R10-2748; assembly: GCF_038005565.1. Taxonomy (NCBI): domain Bacteria; kingdom Bacillati; phylum Bacillota; class Bacilli; order Caryophanales; family Paenibacillaceae; genus Paenibacillus; species Paenibacillus sp. FSL R10-2748. Next base: position 163,844 of record NZ_JBBOTK010000009.1, on the reverse strand, counting down.
CCCAAGGGTCGCCTGTTGTATCCTTCAGCTTACGATAATTCTTGATGCCCAGAAGAATTTGAAGAACCTGGAACAAGAAACCAATACCCATCAGGAATGCCCCAACGGTCGAAACGAGGTTAAGCGGCTGCCAGCCGGTATCCCAGCCATAAGTGCTCAGACGACGCGTCATACCCATCAGACCGAGAGAATATTGCGGAATAAAACATACATAGAAACCGATGTTCCAGAACCAGAAAGCCCATTTACCAGGCGTTTCAGGCAATGTGAAACCGAACATTTTAGGCCACCAATAGTACAGACCTGCCAAGTAACCGAACACTACACCACCAATCAGAGCGGAGTGAAAGTGAGCGATCAGGAAGTAACTGTTATGGAACTGGAAGTCAGCAGGCGCTACAGACAACATGACGCCCGTCAAACCAGCAATCAAGAAGTTAGGAATAAAAGCAATTGACCACATCATAGGGGTCTTGAATGTAATCTTACCCCGATACATGGTGAACAGCCAGTTAAATACTTTAACCCCTGTTGGTATTGCGATAACCATCGTCGAAATCGCAAAGAATGCATTAACATCTGCGCCTGATCCCATCGTGAAGAAGTGATGCGCCCAGGTGAAGAAGGACAAGATCGCAATAATGAACATGGCGTAAACCATGGACTTGTATCCAAACAATTTCTTTTTGGAGAATACACTGATGACCTCGGAATAAATACCGAAGGCAGGCAAAACTACAATGTATACCTCAGGGTGACCCCACATCCAGATCAAGTTGATATACATCATCGGGTTACCGCCGAAATCAAGCGTAAAGAAGTGTCCTCCTCCAAAGCGGTCAAGGAATAGCAAGGCTAAAGTAACCGTCAGAATTGGAAACGCGAAAATGATAATAACACATGATGAAAATACGGACCACGTAAAGACAGGAATCTTCATCCAAGTCATACCAGGTGCACGCATTTTAATGATAGTAACAATAAAGTTGATCCCTGTAGCCAATGAACCTATACCCGAAATCTGAATACCCCAGATATAGAAGTTCTGACCAACGCCGGGACTAAATTGCATTTCTGAAAGCGGTGGATAACTCAACCAACCTGCATCTGGCGAACCGCCGATAACGAAGGACAGGTTGAACAACATCGCTCCCATAAAGAAAAGCCAGAAGCTCAATGCGTTCAGGAAAGGGAACGCAACGTCGCGCGCACCAATTTGAAGTGGTACGGCAATGTTAAACAAACCAAACATCAACGGCATCGCCATAAACAAGATCATGATCGTGCCATGTGTTGTAAAAATCTGGTTGTAATGCTCAGGATGCAGTAGTGTAACATCCGGTGTAGCAAGTTGAACACGCATCAATAATGCATCCACGCCTCCGCGGAATAACATCAAGATGGCCGCAAGAATATACATAATACCGACTTTTTTATGGTCAACGGTAGTCAACCAGTTTTTCCAAAGCCAGCCCCATTTTTTGAAATAAGTGAGCACAAACACGATCCCGATCGTTGCTAGTGCGATGGAAACGTCCGCTCCATAGATCATCGGGTCTCCAGTAACGAAGAAAGTGGATGCAAACTCTTTTATTTTGTCAAGCATTGGGGGCCTCCTTCCCTGTAATCATTTAATGGTGTCCGCTCATATTCATATGACTCATGTCCATTGCAGCTTCATCTTCTGTATCGGACTTGGAAGAACCTTCTGTGGATGTGTGTCCGCCATGTCCCGCATGCGGGTTAGAAGCACCATCCACTACATACTTGCTTACAATGTCTTGGAACAAGCCATCTGGAATTGAAGAATACTCATCAGGTTGGGACAAACCTGGTTTTGCAAGCGCCAAATAGCCGTCTTTCGTCAGCGGCTTAGACTGCTTCTTGATGTTAGCGACCCAGTTTTTGTACTCTTCATCCGACTGAACCTCTACATCAAAACGCATTTGTCCAAAATGCTCACCGCTAAAGTTTGCACCCGAACCAAAGTATGTTCCTTCGTGGTCGGCCTGCAAATGCAGTTTCATTGCCATGCCTGACATGGTGTAGATCTGACCGCCCAATTGCGGAATCCAGAACGAGTTCATCGGGGCGTCGGCAGTCAGTTCAAAACGGACTGGAACACCTTTAGGAATGTGAATTTCATTGACTGTAGCAATACCTTCTTCAGGGTACATAAAGAGCCATTTCCAGTCCAGTGAAGTCACTTGAATGGTTACTGGCTTTTGTGTACTTGCCAACGGCTTGGAAGGCTCCAGCAAATAGGTATATCTCGCAGTTATAACCGCAAGAATGCAGATAACGATGATTGGAATAGCCCACCATACGGTCTCCAGCTTTTTGCTGTCATCCCAATGAGGTTGGTACTTGGCTTTGTTATCCGGTGCGTCGCGATATCGCCAAATGATGAAAAAAGTCAAAATCATGACCGGTACAATCAGCAGTGCAGCCATAGACGTTGAAAGAATGATCAGCTCTTTTTGTGCTTGCCCAATAGGTCCTTTTGGATCGAAAACAACGTATTTTCCGCCAGCATAAAAACACGTCCAAATGAGCAATGCTACCGTGAGCACGGTCAAAACCAACGCAATAATCGCTTTTGGTTTTTTGTTCATGTTGTTCCCCTCTCCTTAAATAATAAATTACTCAAAACTTACGAACTCCTGTAATGTTGCCCTTATATAAGATAGCAGAAAAGCGGCCACTTTTTTTATTGTTAACAGAATTGTCGATTATTTGTCCGTTTTTTGTGAAAAACATCTCTAAAAATAAAATTTCTCTTGCAAATTCAAAATTTCTTATTAATACAAAGATGACATAATAAAAACGTTATTTGTGTATCTTAAAGAAGTTATATTAAAGAAAAAAGGGGACTCCTTACAGTTATCATCCTACACTGCTCGAAGCCCCACATTGTTGTTTTCGGTATATATTGCTTTAATCATTTTTAAATTGTATTAACTGCGGCCGTTTTCCTGGTCTTCTTTCTTGCGTGCAATGACAAATGATTTCCCAACTAGAAAAATAAAAATCCCGGCAACAACGCAGCCAATACCTGTCATTAAATATATATTTCGATCAGTTAAATTACCTATATCAAGCAAAATAAGGATAATTCCTGCAATACAGGCGATCCAAGCGATAACAGATACCGTGCGGCTCATTTGGTTATCATTTGATCCTGATTTCCTAACATTCGAAGCCATACCCTCCACTCCCTCTGGTTTAAAATGGTTTAAAACGCCCTCGTCAGGTATTTTTTTCAGTATGCACACTTCTTATTTTTTTATTCCTGCTGTCTCTACATACTTGAAACAACCTGCATTCATCTTGGTTATTATTACCCCAGAGGGCCTCCTATTCAAACAAAAGGGAGCAGAGACAGGCGTAAATCTGCTTTATTTCCAAAACATCTCTTCGTTTAACGTCGGGTCTCCAACCAGTTATTACTTACTACATTTCGATACCAATAGTAACTTTCCTTCGGGGTGCGGACCTGTGTGCGGAAATCGACATGAATCATGCCAAATCTCATATTATATCCCTCTGCCCACTCAAAATTGTCCATAAGTGACCATGCCATATATCCTTTGACATGAAGGCCGTCATGAATAGCCCGGTGTACCTGCACCAAATGCTGCTGCATATACGAAATACGACGGTCATCCTGAACCTTGCCATTCACGACATCATCGTTGATGCAAGCCCCATTCTCTGTGATATAAATATCGAGGTTACCGTATTTTTGCAAATAATGCAGTACCTCGTACAGCCCACGCGACTCCACTGGCCAACCGATATCCGTTACAGGTAGCCCCATATTGATTTCTTCAGATTGAAGAAACCCGGCTTCAGGATTAAAACGATTAACTGACATAGCATAGTAATTGATACCGATCATATCAATAGGCTCGCCGATAATATCCATATCCCCATCCTGAATAGGCACGGTGGCTCCCTGCTCCGCAAACCAGTCTACCAAAAACTGAGGATACGAGCCTTGATAAATAGGTTGAAGAAACCAGTCACTGTGCAGGGAAATGGTGCGCGCACAAGCGGCTTTATCTTCCTCAGATGTGCTGTAAGGAACAGCCCAGGAGACATTGGGAGCGATACCGATCTGGCCACTGGTGCCCAGCTCGCGGAAGCGGCGCACAGAAAGACCATGCGCAACTAGCAAATGATGTCCTACATCAATGGCTGCCTGAAGATTGGTCAGACCCGGGGCATGAACACCCAGCATATTGGATAAAAAGGCGATGCACCACGGTTCATTGAATGTTAGCCAATGGTGTATTTTACCGTGAAATTCGCGGAACATCGTTTCTGCAAACTGGACAAATGCTTGAATCGTGCGACGATTCTCCCAGCCTCCAGCATCCTGAAGCGCTTGAGGCAGATCCCAATGGTACAGTGTACAAAACGGTTCAATCCCATTTTCGTTCAACAAATCGACTACGCGATGATAATAGTCCAATCCTTCTTGATTGACTTCACCGTCACCATTGGGAAATATACGCGGCCAGGACACTGAAAAACGGTATGTACGAATGCCCAGCTCCTTCATTAGGCGGATATCTTCCTCGTAGCGATGATAGCTGTCACAAGCTACATTGCCGTTATCACCGTTGAATACTTTGCCAGGCGTATGGGCAAAGGTATCCCAGATCGACAAACCTCTCCCATCCTCCTCATAAGCTCCCTCGATTTGATAGGCTGCCGTCGCGGTCCCCCACATGAAGTCCTGCGGAAATTGAAAAATGGTCATTATGTCTCTTCCTCTCCTTTAATTATAATCGTATGTCCGTTCGTTATTTCCTGCTCTTTGGTAAAAATCCATGACAAAATGAATCCTCCGTGCTCAGGATCAGGCAGAGCCTGACGAGCATCTGCGCTAAACGGATGTGCACTGCGAATCGTGCAGCTTCCTGCTGAGATGGATGTGGCCAGTTCAGCACGGGCAAGCCGGGAACCGGACCATTCCATGCCGACCGTCATCCCGCCATGCCCCTTCAATCCACTGACCCGTCCCTCCGCCCATGCCGTTGGCAGGGCAGGCAGTAACGTCAGCTCTCCCGGACGGCTTTGTAGCAGCATTTCTGCGATCCCCGCCGTCGCACCAAAATTACCGTCGATCTGAAAAGGCGGGTGAGCGTCGAATAAATTAGGATAGGTCGATTGCGACAGCAACGTGCGAACATACCGATGTGCGGCATCGCCATCTTCCAGCCGAGCGTACAGGTTAATCAACCAGGCACAGCTCCATCCGGTGTGCCCACCACCGTGATCAAGCCGTCGACGCAGCGATATGCGGGCCGCCTCAGCCAGCTCCGGGGTATCACGGATGTGAATTTGTCGACCGGGGTACAACCCATATAGATGCGAGACATGCCGATGCCCAGGCTCCGCTTCCTCAAAATCGACAAACCATTCCTGTAACTGACCGTGACGGCCAATTTGATAGGGCATTAACCTGTCCCGTATCTCCTCGCAGCGGTTGCGGAACTCATCGTCTAATTCCAGCAGGTCCGCAGCTTGAATGCAGTTACCCAACAGCTCCCGAATCAGCGTCATATCCATGGTGGAGCCCATAGATATACTGCATTCCTCGCCGTCCGGTGTTTTGAATTTATTTTCAGGTGATGTGGATGGGGATGTCACAAGCCAACCCTCCGGGCCTTCCACGAGCCAGTCCATGCAAAAGGCTGCCGCCCCCTTCATGAGTGGATAAGCTTGTTCTGCCAAATAGGCTGTATCCAGGGTAAACAGATAGCGCTCCCATAGATGGGCGGTCAGCCATACACCCCCAAGCGGCCAAAACGCCCAACTGGCATGGCCCCCTGAAGGTCCAGCGTATCTCCACACATCTACATTGTGATGAGCTGCCCACCCTTGAGCACCATAATGGTTGGAGGCTACCCTCCGTCCCGTGCGAGCAACTTCTCCAATCATGTGCAGCAATGGTTCATGGCACTCGGCAAGATTGCATACCTCTGCGTGCCAATAGTTCATCTGAGTATTAATATTGGTTGTATAATTACTGTTCCATGGCGGCTGCACCCGGTCATTCCAGATGCCCTGAAGATTGGCAGGCTGACTCCCCGGACGCGAGCTGCCCATGAGCAAATAGCGGCCATACTGAAATAACAGCACCTCCAGCCCCGGGTCGTCCTGACCTTTCTGATAACGTTCTAATCGCAGATCGGTCGGTAGAACGGAGTCGTCGGTTAAAGTATCACCTCTCAGTTCTAATACAACGCGGTCAAACAGCTTTCGGTGATCCTGTTCATGGCGTTGCCGCACCTGCTCCCTTCCCAGCGAAATTGCTTCATCTAAAATGACTTGACATGCTTCTGCTGACTCCGTTGCATCACTATTCGGCATAGCGTGAAATCCCTGAAATCCGGTAGCTGCTGCCAAATACACCGTGATTTTATCCGCGCCTGAGATGATCAGTGCTCCATCAGCACCCTTCGTCAAGGTTCCTCCCTCGGGAATAACCCTCGCCTGAACTGCAAAAGCCATCCCCAAATCATTTTCATAAACAACAGACTGTGGATGATCGCCGTGATAATTAGATTCCACATGACTGGGCGCTCGTCCAGTCAACGTAATAAAGTCCCCGGACGGCTCCTCGGATGGAGCGTCCTCCTTATCGCTATCCCATTTGGATGAATCACCAAAATGTATATCCTCTCCAACCTCGTCTTCACAAGGATGGAGGGAAGTGATGCGCACGGATGCATGGATCTTCCCAAGCTTATTCGCAGTCAGTGACACCATCATGACTCCATCTGGCGCACTGGCGATAACTTCACGGGTATAGCAGACTCCAGCACTCTGAAAAGTGACCGCTGCCGTTCCGGTCAGCAAATCCAGTTCCCGTTCATAATGTGCAATTTCCCCTAGGCCCTCCTGCGTAATCCACAAATCTCCCAAAGGCTGATAGGCTTCCGTATCGCGACCTAGCATATTCGCATTAATCAGTTGTTCCGCTTCCTTGTATTTTCCATCTGCAATCAGCTTTCTGACAGGCTGCAAATATCGCAATGCATCATACTGAACGCCGTCTCTGGGAAATCCGGACCAGAGCGTATCCTCGTTTAATTGCAAATGCTCCTCTCTTATTCCGCCAAATACCATAGCTCCCAGCCTTCCGTTACCGACTGGCAATGCTTCCTCCCATACCTCAGCAGGCTGGCGATACCATAAACGCAGGGACTGTCGTCTTTCGCTTTTCGTCACATCAAACCCTCCCCTATCAAGATCAAACAGAGCGCTAATCCCGTATGGACCACAAGGACAAGCGCTCTGTCATTCCGGCATTCAAAATTTCGTTAAAAGCAGTCAGCTATTTAGAAGCCTTGCCACTCCATAACTCCACTCTGTCCTTCACCAGTTGCGTGTATTGCTGTTCCATTTGGACAGCTCCGGCGGCATCCAGTTCTTTAATCATGTTGTCGTATACCGTATCAAAATTGGAAGCCGGTGCTAAAATAGCTTCCGGTATACGTTTGCGGATAATGTCTGTCGTTTTTTTGAATGTAACGTTATAGCTGGATTCATTGTCTGTTGTCAGGTTATAGGCTGCGCCCCAAGGCTTTACATCAAATTCTTTCTTGTCCGGGAACAGATCTTTCCACGTTTTTACGCCATACGCTTTAAGTGATTCTTTCTCCGGCTTCGAATAAGCCGCGATAATTTGTTCCGGGAATTTGGCAGTATAGTAGTTACCTGTAGGGTCCTTCACGCCGTCACCATAGTGTCCGCTGATGAGCGTGTACAAATCTATACCCGTAGATTTATTGAAGTTGGTTGTATTGTTCGTTTTTTGTTCCAGTACATCAGCAGGAATGACACGTTTGCCGTCTTTAATTTCATAATGCTTGCCTTCGATCCCCCAGTTCACTAGCACCTGTCCTTCATCGGAAGCTAAATAATCAAGGAATTTAATAGCCCGCACCGGGTCCTTGCAATTCTCTGTAATACCTACTCCATAACCGGACGTGAAGCCCGTATCCTGAAAGGAACGATCCTTGTATTCCTCCGAAAGTGTAACTGGAAAATGCGCGTAGCTGGATTCGGATTTACCTGACGCTTTTAACGCATTTTCGGCATCCTGATAACCCCACTCCTGGTCGATCAGACCGAGGACACGGCCGCTGGCAATTTTGGATTTGTATTGATCACTTTTTTGCACAAATGAATCTTTATCGAGCAGTCCTTCATTGTACATGTGGTTCAACCAACGGAAATATTCCTTTTCTTCCGGACGTTTGTAATGAAGCTTCGCTTCAAATGTTTTGGGATCAATAAAATATTCACCATCATCCGGCGCTCCAGTCGTCTGGAAGGCAGGATTCGTTACGGTAATCATAATTCTCCAGTCGTCTGCATCCAACGTGAGTGGGATCGTTTTTTTGCCATTGATCGTCGGATGCTTGACTGCATAAGTTTTGAGTACGTTTTCATAATCCTGTAGCGTTCTTACCTTTGGATATCCTAACTCCTTGAGCACCTTATGCTGAATTTCAAATCCCCCCGTCGCGTCAAAACTCTCCTGTCCCACCCCTGCATACGTAGGAAGGACATAGATGGATTGATCTTTATTACTGTATTTCAAACGATCCATATAGGGTCCATATAGCTTTTTGAGATTGGGTGCATGATCGTTGATCAGATCTGTCAGATCAATCATAGCCCCCGCATCCACAAGCTTGTTAATATTCGCTTTAGGAGAAACCAAGTCCGGGTATTCTCCACTTGCTGCCATCAAAGCAATTCGGTCATCTCCACCTCCACCGCTGACATCAAATTCCGCATTCAAGGTTACACCTGTTTTTTTGGTGATTTCCTTGCCTATTTCATCCTTCATTCCGTTCCATTGTGGGCTTGTATCTGCTCCGAAGAAGCTAAACGTAATCGGGTCTGTGCCGCTGGATGTGCCTTCCTTCGCTGCTTTATCGCTTCCTCCACAACCTGCGAGTGCGGTAAGGGACACCGCGAGCAAGGGAATCAGTGCAAATCTGGACCAGTGTTTTTTCATGTATAAATCCTCCTATATTCCTATGATGACTTCTCCTGCAAATAACTGCTATTTCACTACCGGAATCCCGGTTTTTATGATTTCACTGCCCCCAGTGTCATACCACCTACAAAATACTTTTGCAGGAACGGATATACCATCAGAATGGGAAGTGTAACCGTAATTGTAATTGCCATTTTAATCGACTCTGGTGAAATTTGAGCCATTTGCTTAGCCATATCGTTACTATTCGTCATACTGGAGCCGCCTTGCTGCGTACTTTGCAGTATCTTCATCAGCTCATACTGTAGCGTCGTCCATTGCGGCGCCCCACCATTATACAAATACGTATCAAACCAAGCATTCCACTGACCTACTGCCAGAAAAAGAGCAATCGTTGCCAATACTGGTTTGCACAGCGGCAAAATAATTCTCCAGTAAATCGTAAAATCATTCGCCCCATCGAGTTTGGCAGACTCCTGTAGCGCATATGGCAAACCATCCATAAAGGAACGAATAACAAACACGTTAAAAGCGCTAATTAAGCCTGGAAAAATGTACACCCAAAACGAACCCAGCAGATGCAGATCACGCATCAAAATAAACACGGGCACCATCCCGCCAGAAAAATACATCGTCAACGCCAAAAACGTAGAAATAAACTTACGAGCGCGAAACTCGACCCGACTCAATGTAAAAGCAAGCATAGACGCGCAAATCAATCCGAGTACTGTTCCGACCAAAGTACGAAGAATAGATATTTGCAGTCCCTGAAGAAGGCCATCGTACTGGAAAATCGTTTTGTAATTTTCGAGCGTAAATTGGCGGGGCCATATATAAATTCCACCGCGAACCGTGTCCGTTGAATTGTTCAGGGAAATCGCAAGTACGTTCAGAAACGGGTACAGCGTCAACACCACGATCAGAGCCATGAGGATATAATTGAACAGGTCAAACAGCTTCTCAGACCGGGTAGCATTAAATGCCTTATTCGTCATTTCGCTTCTCCCTCCCTACATGATGCTTTCTTTGGTCAGTTTTTTGAATATACCGTTCGCCGTAAACAACAGCAAAATGCTAACCAGTGAGTTGAAAATACCAATTGCCGTCCCATAAGAGAAGCGACCCAAATTAATCCCGTAATTGAGCGCGTACAGATCCAACACCTCGGAATAATCCGTCACGAGACTATTGCCAAGCAAGAACTGCTTTTCAAAACCATTGCTCACCAGATGCCCAATCGCCATAATGAACAGAACGGCAATCGTCGAGCGGATACCCGGCAGTGTAATATGCCACATCTGTCTCCAGCGGCTCGCTCCATCCACGCGCGATGCTTCATACTGCTCTTGATCAATTCCGGTGATTGCAGCTAAATAAATAATCGTATTCCAACCTGTCTCTTTCCATATGTCGGAAGCGGTTACAATGTACCAGAACCAGCTCCCCTTTGCCATGAACTGAATCGGCTCATCCACAATATGAAGCGCTACCAATATATCGTTGACAATGCCTCCGTCAATGGACAGCATTTTCGTGACCAATCCAGCCACAACTACCCAGGATACAAAATGCGGGAGGTAGGATATCGTCTGCACAAACCGTTTGAACAGCATTCCCCGCAACTCGTTTAACAGAATTGCAAAAAAGATCGGTACGACAAAACCAAATATAATCCCCATCAGGCTCATCGCCAGTGTATTACGTAATACTAGATAAAATCGTTCGTCCTGAAATAACTCAATAAAGTTATTCAGCCCTACCCATTTCTGGTCCGTAAAGGATTTGGCTGGCTTATAATTTTGAAACGCCATCGTCCAGCCCCAGAGCGGCAGATAGCTGAAAACAAACACCCATATGACGAAAGGAATGGACATAAAATAAAGATACTTTTGCTGCTTCACACTGTCCCACAAGCCTTTTCTACCACGTTCAGGCTTCGGTCCGCGAGCCTTGCGCGGTCTTCCCCGGTTGGATTCAGGAATCACAGCACCATTGTTGGAAGCGGTTTCAGTTGAAGATTCCATAACAAGCTCCTCCTCATCTCTAGATACTATTATCATACTTTGCTGGCTTGGAAGCGGGTACCCGACGAATTAGGAGAAAAATCAGTTCAAAATTAGATATATGAGGGGTCTCTATGCCTTCCAAGCATAACTTTTTTGCGGATTCCAAACAAAATCGATCCTATAGTGAAAGATGACTAAAATTGTATTGGGGTTTACATTATAATCAAACTTGACAAACTTATTGGATGGAGGAGACTTTATGGAAACTAACGTAATAACATTACCTCTTTTTCATGTTGCAGGTTACAGAATCGAAGCCAATATTAATGAATTTGAGTCTGGTCTTGGCAAGAGCATCTATCATTCATTAATTGAAAGAAAAGATGAAATTCGGGACAGGAAAAATGAGAATGTAATTTTAATGCAAATTTATCCCATGAAGCCTGATTTTAATCCTCAGGTAGATAAGTTTACAAATATAATCTGTTATGAAATAAGTAAACTAGGTGAGGTTCCATTAAATATGATAAGTCATACTGTAAATGAAAGTAAGTATGTAACTTTCACACATAAGGGGCTTGAATCGGAGCTTGATCATTCGTATGACTACATATATGGCCAATGGATTAAAGATACCGGAAATGAACCGAAGGATTACGATTTTGAAATTTGGGGTGAGAAATATAATCCGGAAAGTTCAGACAATGAGATTGAATTATTTATAGCATTGAAATGAGCAAGACACAACAATAGCCCCCAGCACAAAATGTGTTGAGGGCTATAAGTTTGCTTAGGTCATTCTATTCCTATTTCATAGACTCGGATGATCCAGCTCATACAGGTTGCGGTATCGGGGCTGCTCCTGCCAAAGCTGTTCATGACTGCCCCGCATGGAAATGGTGCCCTGCTCCATAAAGATCACCTCGTCCATATGCTCCATTCCCGTCAGATGATGCGTGATCCAGATCAATGTTTTGCCTTTCAGCACACGAAACATCGTCTGCATGAGTTCATGCTCTGTCAGTGGGTCAAGTCCCACTGTTGGCTCATCCAGCAAAACAATCGGGTGATTTTGCAGCAAAATCCGCGCCAGTGCAATTCGCTGTTTTTCTCCACCAGAAAAACGAAGCCCCGTCTCCTGCATTCGGGTATCGTAGCCCTCCGGTAAAGAATCAATTAGGGTTCCAAGCCCTACCTGTTCTGTTACTGCACGAACCTCATCCAGCGTAGCATCGGGTCGTCCCAGCCGAATATTGTTCGCTACCGTTGTATCGAATAAATACGGCTGCTGGTTTAGCACCGCAAATAAACTGGAGTATGCTCCACCTGTATATACGGGAATCCCTGCGACAGTGACGCTCCCTTCATCAGGCTGCAATGCTCCCTGAATCAGGTTCAGCAGCGTAGACTTGCCCGCACCACTGCGGCCAAGCAATGCAACCTTGCCCCCCTGCGGTACGTGCAGGGAGATATTACGCACGCTCCATTCCTGCGTTGCCGCATAGCGGTAGCTTACGTTGTTCAGCAGCAGGTCTCCTCCGAGGCCCAATCGCATAGCGGTAGCCTGTTCCTCTAGAATGTCTGCTGTTCCGCCTGCTCCCGGTGTAGGTGTGTCTTTCTCCGAATCCTTTAACCGCCGAAGTGAATCCTGATACTCCGGTGCATGAACCACCGCTTCTCCAGCGCGAACGAAGGCATCCAGCAATGGAAAAGCCACAAGGGCAAAGGATGCCAGCCATGTGGCTTCTATACGATTCTGTGCTACCAGTCCCCCGGCCCACACAGTCATAATCACAATCCCGCCGCCTACAACGCATTGTGCGATCCAATGAGAACGCCACTCGCTCCGGCGAAGTGAATTCTCCATCACGGCAGCCCTATTGTGCCGTTGTGTAAAGGTACTCAGGAAATGCCCAGTCCGTCCGCTCAGCACCAGGTCACTCATGCCGAACAGAGCATCCGTCAGCTCCTGATAGGCTTTACTCCGTTCCTGCTTGAACATTCGCCGTTTGGCGAGTGAGGTCCATAGTGAGATAGCTGGGGCAATAAAAAGCAAAAATCCGCCATATAGCGCCATGAGCAAGGCAAAGGTTCCGTCCATCCGTCCGAGCGCCGAGATGCCTGCTGCATAAATCAGCAAAGCCGATAGCGCAGGCAGAACTAGCTTCAGATAGATGTTTTGAAGCTGCTCAATATCCTCTGCCAGCAATCCTAATAGATCCCCTGTACGGAATTTGCTGCGAATCATCAGCGCCTGCGGTTCTACTGCCCGATATAAGCGTACCCGCATACGGGACACCAGACGCAGTGCGGCATCATGCCCTACCAAGCGCTCCAGGTACTGAATAACCGCTTTACTAAAGCCAAATGTTCGCACAAGCACAATTGGAACGTACACCATTAATATATTTTCCGGTTTTAAGGCCGAACGGGTAATCAGATGACCGGACGTAAAGAGCAACGCGCCCGCACATCCAATGGCCAGCGCGCCCAAAAGAGCAGCTATCAGAAAGGCCCAAAAATATTTTCTCAGATACGTCACAAACCAGCCTTGACTGCTATTGTCCGTTACTCTCATATCGTCCGTTCCCTCCTTCCCACATCCCCGTCAGCAATCGGTAATATGCCCCCTTACGGGCAATCAATTGCTGATGAGAGCCTACTTCTTCCAGACGCCCTTGATCCATCATCCAGACACAGTCCATATCTGACATCCAATGAAGCCGATGGGTGGCAAGAAACATTCTCTTATGTTTCAAAACCGATAAAATCGTCTGTTTTAGCTCCCATTCTGTCTCAATATCCAGATGGGCCGTAGGCTCATCCAATAAAACGACCGGACGATTACTGAGCAATGCCCGCGCCAACGCAATCCGTTGCGCCTGCCCTCCGCTCAGTGTCCGACCTGCTTCACCAATAGGCTCATTCAATCCACCCGGAAGACCGTCTACCAGTTCACGCAGTCCAACCGCGTCAATCGCCCACTCTACCTGCTGGTTGGATGCCTCCGGTTCATAAAAGCGGATATTATCTGCCAGAGAAGCGCTAAACAGGTATGGATGCTGTGGAATATAGGCAATATGCCGTTGCCATTCAGCTTTGGCAACCCCAGCCAATCCGCATCCATTCAGGAGCAGCTCACCCGAAGTGGGATCAGCAAAGCCGCCAAGCAGACTGAGCAGCGTCGTTTTACCTGCACCGCTAGCGCCAACGATGCCGATCATGTTCATGAGCGGTTCAACATTTGCAGACACATGTTCGAGCCGAGCCGAACCGTCTTCATTAAGGAGGCACACATCAGATAGCTCGAGACTATCCTGTCCCGTGATGTCCAATCTTTTATCGCTAGCTGCCTGTTTATTCGGCTCGGTCGCATTATCTTCTGTACTGAGAATGGAGCGTATTGCTCCCCAAGCCTCCTTACCATCCAGTGAAGCATGATAGTCTGATCCCAACTGGCGTATGGGCATAAAATATTCTGGTGCCAGAATAAGCACCGCAAGCGCTGCCTCCAAACCTACCGAGCCACTAATCAGGCGCAGCCCCAAGCCTACCGCGACAAAAGCGACCGATAGCATACTAAAAAAATCGAGGGCAAATGAGGAAAGAAACGCTACCCGCAGCGTGCGCATCGTTGCTGTGCGGTATTGGTCGCTGACCTTCCCAACCGTTTCCCCATGCTCTTGGCTACGACCCAAAAACCTTAGTGTCTGAAGTCCACGTAGCGAATCCGTGAAATGGTGAGATAACAAACGATAGGAACGCCATTGCTTGTCTGCCTGCTTCCGCGCTGCCAAGCCGAGCAAAATAAAGAAGCCCACCAGAATCGGCATCGTAGTCGTCAAAATTACACCTGAAATGACATCCAATGTGAAAACATACACAAGCACAAGTATAGTTACAGCCATCATGTCAATCATTCGAGGAATGGACAGTTCCAAATACGTGCGAAAACGATCCATGCCGTCCAGTGCTAGCGTCACCAACTTGCCACTGCCTTCCTGCGCTGCAAAACCCGGCCCCCGTTCGAACAAACGTGCAAGCAGACGCTCCCGTAAGGAAGCGCCTGAAGCTTCGGCAAAACGGCCGGCTGTCCGACGTTGCAGCCAGATCATCGTATGCCTCATTGCAAAAGCTGCGAAAAACAACGCCAGCGACGGCCAAGCCATCACCAGCGGATTTTTATCAAACAAAATCGTAACAGCCTTTGCCAAGAAGACTGCTTGTGCAATCACAGCAGCCCCCTGGAGCAGGGAAAGGGCAGCCAGTAGCAGCATTACTGGCCGAATGCCCTTTAATTCTAACCATGCCTTATCCATTAGTATTCCAAATGATCCTTCTCACTGAGACGCTTATGGAAAACAAAATAGCTCCACGCCTGATAAGCCAGCACAAAGGGTAAAAGCGTTGCTGCAACAATCGTCATGGCTTTCAGTGTGTAATGACTGGAGCTTGCATTATAAATCGTCAAATCAAAAGCACTGTTAATCGAGCTCACCATAAATCTTGGGAACAAACCAACGAATAACGAAACGAAGGTCAGCAAAATCAATGCACCTGTCATCCCGAAGGCCCATCCTTCGCGGCTCTGCTTCAGGAAGTACCACGTCAGCACATAGGCGACAATTCCCACTGCTACCGCAGCATACATAAAGGGACCGCGACGTGCAAATAAATCCGTTGCAAAATAAGTCCATACCACCATGCCAGCGAGTAAAATGCCCAATACCGGAAGAAATTTGGACGCAATCACGCGAGCACGATCCCGTACTTCTCCAATCGTCCGCAGGGAAATGAACGTCAGCCCATGCATTAGGCACATTCCGACCACTGTCAGTCCAATCCATACGGTGTATCCATTGAACACATCGGAAAATCCAGCTTTCAAATCCATGTTTTGCTGAATAGGTACACCTTTCACCAAAGCCGCAAAAGCCATACCGAACAGCATCGGCGGTAGAAAGCTACCAATCAGAATGCAGGCATCCCACGTTCCTGTCCACCATTTCCCTTCAGCCTTGCCGCGGAACTCAAAAGAAACTCCACGCAAGATCAAACCTAGCAAAATAAAGACAAATACCAGATAATATCCGCTGAACATAGTTGCATAAAAATGCGGGAAAGCGGCAAACATCGCACCTGCTGCTGTAATCAGCCACACTTCGTTGGCATCCCAAAATGGACCAATCGTATTGATCATCAAACGTTTTTGTTGGTCATTGCGCGGTACCAATCCCGTGGCCATCCCCACGCCAAAATCAAAGCCCTCCAGAAAAAAGAAACCGGTAAACAACACTGCGATCAATAAGAACCATAAATCATTTAGCGTCATTATTGTCACCCCCTTGGGCAAATGGATCATGAATTACCGTTTGCTGATGTGGCTCGATATCTGGACCTTTGCGAGCCGTACGGTAAAACAGAAATGCCAGCACACCTGTTAAAATTAAATACAATGTGGTAAATGAGACGAACGAGAACAGCACTTCTCCTGCCACAACCGTAGGCGAAACAGAATCTTTTGTTTGAAGCAAACCAAATACAGTCCACGGTTGGCGACCTATTTCGGTCATGATCCAACCAGCAGTATTCCCAATGAATGGAAGGGATATCCCCCATATCATAAGACGGAAGAACCAGCGATGTGAACCTTCCAGCTTTTTACGGAACGTCAGGTAAGCACCGTATAAAGCGAGTGCAATCATGCCACATCCCGCCGCAATCATAATACGGAAACTCCAGAACGTGGTACGTACTGGCGGGATATAATCACCCGGACCATAGGTTTTTTCATATTCTGCTTGAAGCTCATTCATACCAGGCACAGAGCCGGAAAATTTACTATAAGATAGAAAACTCAGAGCAAAAGGAACTTTAATTTCAAAGGTATTTTCCTTCTTTTCAGGATCAATACCCGCGATAACTGTCCAAGGAGCGGGGTCACCGCTGTTCTCCCATAAGCCCTCACTGGCAGCCATCTTCATCGGTTGTGTTTTCACTAAATATTGAGCCTGACCATGACCAAACAAAGGAATAGCAATGGCACTGATTAAGGCAACAATAATGCTCAATTTAAAAGAAGGTTTAAAAAAGTCCATATTCTTTTTGTGCATCAGCTTCCATGCACTGATACCCGCGATAAGAAATGCCCCCGTTGCAAAAGCAGCAAACAACGTATGCGGAAATTCCCATAACAGTTGTTCATTCGTTAACAGAGCAGCAAAATCTTTCATTTCTGCACGTCCATTTTGAATCTCATATCCTACTGGACGCTGCATGAATGAATTAGCAGCTAGAATCCACAATGCCGATAGCATCGTACCGATAGATACCAACCACATACAAATTAAATGGACCGTTTTGGACAATCTTTCCCAACCGAATACCCATAATCCGATAAAGGTCGATTCCAGGAAAAATGCAAGCAGCGCTTCAATCGCCAGCGGCGTACCGAATACATCACCGACAAAACGGGAAAAGTCCGACCAATTCATCCCGAACTGGAATTCTTGCAAAATCCCGGTGACTACGCCCAATGCAAAGTTAATCAGCAGAAACGTTCCCCAGAATTGAGCCATTTTTTTGTACAAGTCATTTTTTTTGATAACATACATAGTCTCCATAATTGCCACCAATAACGACAATCCAATGGAGATCGGCACATAAACAAAGTGAAGAATCGTTGTAGTTGCAAACTGCAACCGTGCCAAATCCAATACGTCCATGATGTTGCTCCTCCCCCTGCACTTCTCTTAACATTGATTTATAGTGTCTGTAATCTGAAGTCTTCTACATTTGTGATAGTATTCACATTCTTACATATGCAGCGGTCACTTTTTAGAAAATGACTCACTCAACTACCTTCACCATGGTTGTCATGATCCGGCTTCAGATTATCCCCATTATATAGAATAAATTTAAATGAAATAGAATCGAAAATGTGAACATCGTGTCAAATCTGTGTCATAACGATGGCGATTTGATGAAAACGGCCTAAACTACATAATAAATGTGACATTTTCGATTGATCTATCCATTTATCCGCCATAAAAAAAGAGCCTCTCTTCGTTCGGAGGTCGTACCTCCGACATCTGTAAGAGAGACTTCATAGCGTTAAACCTAGGGATTCTATCAACAGCCATCTGTTCCTCCGTTCTTTTGAACCCGATTACGGTAGGAGGAAGGTGACATTCCAACATACTTTTTAAATTTACTATGAAAATAATCTGCATTCGCATATCCTACGCGTTCCGCCACCTGGTGCACCTTAATTCCTTGAGCAAGCAATTCTCTTGCTCGCTCAATCCTCACCTTATCCAGGTAGGCATTAAAGGCCTCGCCAGTATGACTTTTGAACAGTTTGCCCAAATAGCCACTATTGTAATTGAACATATCTGCCAGTAACTCCAGTCGCAAATTTTCATCATAATGACTATGTATAAAGTCAATCATTTGTTTCATGATGATGCCCTTGCCACCAGATTCAGTCTGGCCAATCCATTGCAACACATGCTCCAGCGAGTGATCCACCAGCTCGCCCAATGTGGAATAAGCATATACATCGGTTATAAAGCTGGAGTGCTCCTCCAGCACGGTTCGGCTGTGATCCTGTCCAGCTGCATACTTGTTCAACGCCAGTGTGAATGTTTGGGCGAACGCCGCCTTGATTGCAGATTCTGTGCGATAAATCCGTGGAAATTGGCCTTCCATATCCTTAATGACACGGGTTGCAGCTTCACTATTAGCCATATCTAGCGCATAGTACAGCTTTTCTGCATAACGTATGGGATCATCTGTGGCACTATCAGACGCTCCACTCCTTTCAGTCTCGACTGTCTCCAATTCGTGTAGGTCTCCGGAAAGCATGACTCTTTCTGCCCGGAACAAAAACGTACGCTCCAATAATCGTAGTGCCTGCTCAAAAGATCTGGGAATGTCGTTAAGAATGGCTACAGAATCACCGGCAGCCACATAAATTTCCGTAGCCCACGGCTTTAGCTCCTGTCGCCAAGCAGCCAGTAACTGAACAGCATCTTTCTCCGTTTTTAACGTGGCGGGAAGCAAAAGACCCATATATATTCCAGCCTCAAACACGATACCTCTGCCCTGCTCATGGCACAATTCTGTTAGCCGCTGCTTTGCTGCCGACTGCCGGGCTTGCCGATCCCAGTCAGGTATACGTAAATCCAGCAGAATAACCTGATAGCTACTCCAGTCCAACGCTGGTAACACGGGCTGTTGTCCATGTTTTCCGTTACCGCTTTGATGTTCAGCTTGCTTGGATGCTCTGTGAAGAGAATCACTGCTTTCCACAGCATTACGAGCATGCTCTCGATGATCCGGAAACAATAGTGCTTCGATCCAATTACGCTCATGGGAAGGCGGACTTCCCCATTTGCCGTCTTCTTTCTCGTCCTCAATGTTTTGCCATACCCGTTTCAACTCTGTCGTCATTTCTTCCTCATCAACTGGCTTCAGTAGATAGCCATCCACCCCGAAGCCCATGGCTTGCCGTGCATAATCAAAGTCTGCATATCCGCTTAATATGAGAAAATGAAACGGCTCTCCGTTCTTTTCACGTATGCTTCGTATGACCTCCAGCCCACTCATCCCGGGCATACGAATATCTACAATGACCAGCTCCGGCCGATGCTCTCCGAACTTATCCAGTGCCTCGCGCCCGTTCCCTGCCGTGTCGACAATACGGAAGCCACAATTCCCCCAGTCAATAATGGAGGACAATCCTTCACGAATCGCAGGCTCATCATCTACAATCATTGCTTTGTACATTCGACTCTTCCTCCCTTGGTATGGAAAAGTATACGGTTGTTCCTTCTTGTAATGCGCTTTCAATATGCAGTCCATAACGTTCGCCGTACATCAATGTTAGACGTTGATGTACATTACGCAGGCCAATACTGCTCCCTTCTGGCTCATCCGTCCCCCTGATCCGAGCTAGCAGACGGGTCAGTTGCCCAGCTTCCATGCCGATTCCATCATCTTCCACTTTGATTTTCAGCTCTCTTCGTTCTATTGCAATATCTACCTTCACGGTAACTGGCTCTTCCTTATTTTCCAGGCCATGAATGACTGCATTTTCCACCAGCGGTTGTATGATTAAGGGAGGAATCGACAGGCCCGTCGCGCTTTCTTCCAAATTCACTTCATAGATCAAACGATTTCCAAATCTGAACTGCTGAATTTGCAAATAGGACCGCACCATATCCAGCTCCTGTAGTACCGTCGTTTTACCACTGCCAATCTCCAGATTCCGGCGCATCAGCCTGCCAAGCAAACGCACCGTCGTTGCAATTTCCGCTTCCCCATTCAGATGTGCTTTCATTCGAATGGATTCTAACGCATTAAACAGAAAATGCGGATTAATTTGGCTAGCCATCATTTTTAGCTTGATATCCTTTTGTGCCAATTCCAGTCTGTTGTTATGCTCACTCGTCTCATAGACCTGCGCCATGAGTTGGCGAATACTGTTCACCATATAGTTGAAACGGCGGGATAAATCCCCGATCTCGTCCCTTCCCTCCACACTCGATACCACATGAAAATCGCCCGCGGCTACCTTACCCAGTTCATAGCTCAACCGCTGTAGGCGTTTGGTAATCAGCCAGGAAATGATGGTGATCAGAATCAGTGCCATAACCAGCACCGCAAGAACACATAGAGCACCAATCAAGCTAATTCGGTTGGCTCCCTGTACAATATGCTCCGTCGAAAACACTGAAATAATCGTAAATCCGCTCACACTGGAGGCGGGCAGCAGCTCATCCACGATGATGTTGGAGGACTTTCCGTTGATTTTCGCTTCATATATTCCCTTACCCGCACGCTGAACATCAAAGCCCAAATGTAAATCTCCCAACGTCTGACCCACCGACTGCGGACGAGTAGCTGCGACCACAATACCATTACGATCTGCAATCAATGTTTCAAAGGGCTCCTTGCTCAGCATATGATTCAACTCGGTCTGACTCAGCGATATCATCAGAACTCCCTTGGTATTGTATTCGGGAAATGGAATTTGCCGTACCAGGCTCAGGCGATTAACCGGGTTATCTTCCTTATCCTGAATGTAAAACCAGTTAATCGCCGTCCCCTTCAAAGCCGTTTGGAACCACTGCTGCCGCTCAATGTTAGAGTCCACTGGAATAAACTCCAGATTATTGACAAGCGTCGGATTGTACGAATAGAACCGGATGGTAGCAATCTCTCTATATTGCTGAGTATACTCATTAAAATCCTTGTATTGATGATACGCATTCATCAGCTCCACCATACCCGGATACCGTCTGTTCGCCATCTCCCTCAACCTCTTATCGAACATGAGCCCATTTGAAATATCCGTTGGCACACGCAGTAAATTTGCCGTCTGGCTCTTGATCTTTTCCACATTGTTTACTGTCTGGGCAATTGCACTATTCAATGCCTGCTCTCGCAAATAAAAAGTAACGCAGCCGCCTACCACCAGCACCGGGATCATGACAATCAGTACATAGGAGAACAGCAGCTTATTCCGCATACGCATATTATTCATCAGAAGCCGTACTCCACGATTCATGTCATCCCTCCCATAAGATAAGCGCTTACATTTTTGTGTATTTTCACATCCTCTATCACGAGCTACATGTTTCCAGTTTAAAGCTTCGTAACCTCTATATCCATATTTTTTTGCAAAATTAAAAAAATGTGGCGAACGGAGTCACCACACTTTACGGATCATGAGCTATTTACGTACAAAAGGTTCGATATGCACTCCCTGCGGCAGCTTGTGCGGATCTTCCGGATTGATACGGTCATAGAACATAATACCGTCCAAATGGTCCATTTCATGCTGTACTACAATCGCTGCATAACCTTTGAAAGTCAATAGCTCCTGTGTTCCGTCTGGCAAATTGGCCTTAATACGAATTTTTTCATAACGAGGTACATATCCGGCTACGTACCGATCTACAGACAAGCACCCCTCACCTTGTTCCAAATAAATCATGGACGTGGAGTGGCTGACCAGCTTCGGATTAAACAACGCATACTCTACCGTTTTGTCCCCATCTTCATAATAAATAGCGCACATTCTTTTGTTCAAACCTACCTGGTTCGCAGATAATCCCACACCCGGGCGCAGTTCATAGCGGGTAGCCAGCTCTTCATTTTGGCTATTTTTCAGATAATCCAGCATCCATTGCATCTGTTGAAGATCCTCTTCAGACAGTGGCAAGCATACCGGATCCACCTTCGTACGCAAAATAGACTCCCCTTCACGCACGATATCCTTCGTGAGAAGCATGTCCATCGATTGATTACTCATTCGTCAGCCTCGATTCATTAAAATAAATATACTTTCATGTTATTCTGCAAAAGTTAGGGGAGTTCCCAATATTCCTACAAGTTTTATCCCATAAATTATATCTATTCATGAAATGAATTGTCAAAATGAAGCGGTAGTGGAGTGTAAGCAAACAACATGGCTTTTAATAAAAAAATAAAACCGCTCCTTAGAACGGTTTTATAAACTATATTAATATACTATTTTGAAAGCTTAAAAGATGTACTATTTCCACTAATTGTGACTTGAGTATTGGCTACTTCATCTTTAACTGGTGTTTTGGCTATCCCGTCAATTGATATTTCACTTAGAGTAGAATTCATCTGCCCGCTTGCTCCGGAACCAGCAATAGTTGCTAACAACTTATAATTAACTACACTGTTCACTCCAATATTTGATTTAGAAAAGATAGTGGTCAGCTTAGTATCACCATGTCTTGAACATCCAAGATCCGCACATATAGCAGTTCCCGCAAGTTTTAATCTTACAGCGTTATGTTCAACACCACTAGTATAGTTCCTCCATAAGTCCATCTGAACTGGCTGTCCAGTAATATACCCATTTTTATATTGTACCTGATTATAACCATCAAGTAGATATGAAGTTGACAGTGGATCGTCCCCACCTATTTTAAGATAAGGCTGCCAAACTCCCGGAGCATCTCCTTTACTATAAGCCAATCCTGCATCAACTTCCAATCCCCTTGCTGTAAACCCTGTATACATATACGGGGTTCCATTTGTAGCCAGCAAAGTAGAGTTACTTGATGTAGTAATGGCCCTAGTCTCAATGTAGTTACCTGTCGTACTATTGACCAATACCCTTCCTCCAAATCCTCCTTGTATTGCTTGTGGTTTAATAAAGTGTGTTTCCTCTCTACCATTTTCAACTGGTAAAATAATCAACTCTGGATCTTTAATTGAAGAATCCTCATAAAAAAAGAGGTTAGTATCGTCCAAATAACAGTAGTCAACAGTTTCATATGTAGAAGATTCAATAGATGCATTCAATGATTGACTATTTGCTTTTTCTTCTCTAACAACTTTTTTGGCTTGAATAATAAAGTTGTTTATCTTTTCCTGGCTAACCTCAGCATCATTTTTTACTGTAACATTTTTAGAATGTTCTAATCCATAAGTTGATTGCGTTACTGAATCGCTAACTTTTTCCGTAATATCTTCGTTATTAGCCGAAGCAGTAACACCAATTGAAGAGAATAACAGAAAGATAATTATTGAGAACTTTACCTTTTTCATTCACTCTCACCTCATCCTAATTTTTGAGAAAAATTTTTGCTATTCCCCTTCCCTAATATTGTAAAAATTTTCACCCAAAACATATAATAGTATTTCATTATTCATTTGTCTACATTTTTTATGGAAACAAATACATATTAGCTGGATTTATTTGCAATTTCTTTCTTGTTTATGGTTATATGATATTAGAAGTTATTTCAAAAAAGGAGAGAGCATATCTTGAAAAATCAAAATTTAAAGCAATGTTTCATAGCTTTATCAGTTATTTTATTAATTTTCTCCTCTTGCTTAGTTTCAAAAGAAGCATATTCAAACGAATATGTAAAACCATCTCCAGATATAGTTCAATTTTCAAGCAGTGGTGAACATACTTACGCTATTGACAATCAAGGAAAGCTACTTGCATGGGGGCGTAATGAAGATGGGGAATTAGGCTCAGAAGACGGCATAAATCGTTCCGTACCCTCTCCTGTGGTTTCTATGTCATCTGATACTTTTAAACAGGTCACCACGGGTCGCTTTGGTTCTCTAGCCATAAAAACAGATGGTACCGTTGTTAGTTGGCAAAGTAAAAAAAATCAAGGTCGTAGTGTTGCCCCTAAAACCTTCTCAAGCCTAAAAAATGTTGTAAAAATTGCCGCCGGAGGAGATCACTTTTTAGCATTAGATCAAAGCGGGCAGGTTTGGGGCTGGGGTGATAATTCTCGGGGACAATTAGCCAACTTTAAGTCATCTTTCATCAATGAACCAACTTTAATAAAAGATCTACCCATGAATATTGTGGGTATAGCAGCTACGAATCAGGGTTCCTTTGCACTTTCCAAGGATGGAACATTGCTCTATTGGGGCGGCGACAATGAAGATGCGAATATTAAAGAACCACAGCTGCTTAAACAACTTAAAAAAATTAAAATGATTAAAAGTGGAGATTTTGCTATAAGTGCAATTGATATGAATGGCAACGGGTGGACATATAATCCGCTAGAGAGCAAAACTAAACAGTTTAAAATTCCACAGAAGTTAAAAGATATCTCTGCTCAATTCGACCACACTGTTTCATTTGTAACAACTACTGGCGATGTCTGGATTTCTGCTGGTAATTCCAATCCAGAGAAAGTAAAGGGGCTTGCTAATATATCGGAAGTAAACTCTGGAAACGACTTTACAATCGTAAGAACGGAAAACAATAAATTATGGAGTTGGGGGAGCAACGTTAACGGTCAACTTGGAATTGACTCGACATTGAAAAATGTAAAGCAACCGACTATTGTAGTGAAGCCTATTCAATTGACCGTAGATGGCTCTATCATGGATCTGACTACCACTCCCAAATTACTGAACGGCTCAGTCTATGTTCCTTTCAGAGGAATATTTGAAAAATCAGGAGCTAAAGTCATTTGGAATAGTAGCCAAAGGGATCATGTCACCATCACAAAAGGTAAACTGACTATAGAACTAGTTGTAAACCAAAAATTCGCATTGGTTAATGGAAAAAAAGTAAGTCTCGCTGCTCCTCCAAAATATATAAACGGGAGTATTTTGGTACCGATCAGATTCATTTCTCAAACCTTGGGTGCAAAGGTAAACTGGAACGCATCAAAATATGAGGTAACTGTCAATAATCAATAGAAGCCAAGAAAGAACGAGCGATCATCCCATTAAATATGAATAGCCTTAATAGTTCACAAGCTTAACTCTTAACTATCCTTATTAATTTAACACAAGCAAAAATCTCCTATACCAATGAAATGGTCAGGAGATTTTTTGCCGTTATCATACCTTTGAAATTAATCATACGTATCTTTTCTTACTATTAAGATGGCTGCTCCAACGCACTTGGAGCTTCACTAAACAGCTGCGCCTTTGGATTCGGCTGTGTCCAGGTATTATAATATTGCGAGTTCTTGCCGTAGGAATTGTCAATGACAACGTGCGGCATATCAAGCAGACAGGCCAGAATGTGACCGTGCAGCCGTGAAGTGCGAACCTCGCGGTAAGAGCTGAACAGCGTAACCGCTTTGTTCATAAGATGGTCTGTATACTTGTACCAGAACGTACGTGTAGGCAACGGTCCACCGATTTTCTTATCCAGTCGATAAAACTTCTGGAAATAGACAATTCCCTTCACTTCCAGCGGAGTAAACAAAGTATCCCAGTCCAGCCGGTGAGCGGCATCTGCCTCGTCATCGAACTTCTTTTGTCCACCCACCGTTTCAATATCAGTCCGCAGGAAATACAATACATCCTTCACTGTTTCCGTAGTCGGCTTCAATGGCCAGAGCTGGTGCGCCATATCAGGGCATAGTGTGATACTGCACTGGTTCAGCTTGTCCTTAGCCCACTGATAAGAGCGTGTATCCCGCACAAACATATGTAGATCCGGATGAGCATTGAACAAGGCAGCGACTTCATTAGCCTTCTGTTCAGATTGAAAGTGGATCGTCTGCGGCATAATCACAATTCGGTGGTTAGGGAAATCGCGAACGATGCGTTCTCGCAAATTTTGGTGATTTGAATAGAGATCGCCGAAGTTGCCGCCGCCGTGGCACACGATAATCCAGTCACCCGGAATTTGAAGCTGATCGGGAATATCCATGGCGCTATAACGGGCACGGACACGGATGCCATTATCCTTGAAGAACGCCTCGGTGCCTTTCATGATGAGTACATCCCCACCGTTATTATAGACGGGATAGTCGACATAAATGATATTCGAACCTTGGGGGACTACGTCGAGAATGACGCTCAGCTTATTTTTCAGTTTAGCCATGGGATGCAAATTCGGCATCTTTCAGTTCTCCCTTCCTGCGCTTCTTTTGTATAGTCTGAATGACAAATGTAATGTCACTTTTATCAAAAATGATCCGTGATAGCGGAACATTGAAAAACATCGGGAATGAGAACAGTGAGAACGCCAATCGTACACAAGCGCCTACAAGCAAAGCAATCGCAATGCCGTCCAGACCAAAGATCGGTGTACAAATAAAAAATAGACCGACGGTGATCGCATAGGCTACAATTTGCCGGAACAATACCAGTCCCGGACGTCCCAGCGCGTTAAAGGCCGAAGCCAGAATCCATGAGCCGCCACCAATGATACATTCCAGTGACAGCAGGTAGAACGTTAGCGATGCTTCCAGAAAAGCGGGGCCGTACAGCAAACCCAGCATATAGCGTCCAATGAAGAGAGCAGGCACAATGACGATTAGCATCGCAGCCATAGAGATGCGAAAAGCACGACCTACTGTTTCGACAATCTTGCTGTGCTCCATCCCCGTCACCTTAGGAAAAGTAACGTTAGTGACGGCATTTTGCACCACATTGAACACACGAGACAAGGCGTAGACGACAGAGTACAGACCGAACGCTTTGGGTGATAGCAGCGCCACAATAACGATTTTGTCCGTTTGTGTGGACAGCGTCCCCATCAGCTCCATCCCGTAAACCCTCGCTCCATAGCTATAATAAGGACGAAGCACTTGGCGGCTGGTAAATGGACGGAAAGCACGCAAATTCATATACTTGCGCAAACGGAGGAACGCCCATACTAGCGCAAGGAAACTCGCGGCAAAATTCACTGCTCCTGCCAGCTGCACATTGAGCAGGCCCATCAGCCACAGTGTCACCAGACCGATGAAATTCAGTAACGGGTAGTAAAACAACAGACCGTTATATACGCTAAATCGATCCAGCCCTTGCGACAATGCTGTCGTCAGCGCTGTAAGCACTGCCAGCGGTATGGCTGCCGCACAATAAAGCTGGGACAGCTGGATGATATCCGCACCATAACCATTCAGCCACAGCGGCATGCATATCCAGGCCACCGCTCCCGCCAACAAGCTGGCAGGCAACTGAATCCAGAGCGACAACGCCAGCAGTTCTTCCGTCGTGCCTGTTTTCTTCTTGATGTTATAAATTAACGACGTTGGTAATCCGAAGCTCAACACACTGCCGATCAACGTAGGCCAGAACAGAACTGCCGCCAGTTCTCCTTTCCCCTCTACTCCGAGCATACGTGCGGTCAGGATGGAAGTCAGGGTCGTGACGATTAGCACAAAAAAATTGTTAAAACTCGTGCGCATGATCGTTTTGGCGAGACTGTCACCCGTGAATACTTTCCTTGCTGCTGTCCATGTGCTCATGTTACGTCCAACTCCTGTTCCTTATTAAGCCTCTCGTCTCTATGCTCACATTGCGTCTTTTGACGCACCTCCATCAGCCTACCGTTTTTTTGGAATTGCGTTCAGGCAACTGTCCCCCGCCAACAGGCTCCTTTGGACTTGAAAAGATTGCTTTCAACGCTCTTCTATAGCCTTGAATGGCAGTATGATTTTTCTTGGGCTTTTCTCTCAAAATCTGATACAACGTCGTCCAGTATAGTGCTGCATAACCAATCGGCCCAGATCCCTCTTCACGCAGGAGATGAATATGATTCATCACCCGCATATAAGTAACCTGCTCCATATTGTCGCGCGAGGACGGCGATTCGTGATGAAGCAGCGTAAGCGCCGGGTTAATGTATAACGGACCGCTTTTCATTGCGATGCGTGAAAGTAATAAATCCTCGCCTACGCTATAGCTTTGCAACCAAGGTACCGGCTCCAGACTGCGAATCGCCTCACGGCGAAATGACATATTGCAGCCATGAAAAAACTGGGTTCTAAACGTCTTCTTGGCCTTATGCCAGTTATACATCGAGCCGGACTGACCGCTGAGGGACAACCTCCCTTTGGACAAAGACTGCTGGAATGACAGCAAGCATCGAATCGTTCCCATGAAGCTGTTACTCATTCCCTGTGCAATACCGCCAACACCAGCGGCCTGCGGGTAAGCCTCATAGGTACGCATCAACTCATTCAAATAGTTGCTCGGCAGCTCAACGTCATCGTCAAGGAACAAAATGATGTCACCCTGCGCAAGTTCAGCTGTCTTTACACGAGATAACCATAATCCCGGCTGCTCCTTGCGATGATATCGGTAGGTAATTCCCGCTCTGCCCAACTGACGCTCATAACGTTCCAGCACATGCTTCGGCAGTTCTCCGTCGTCAATAATCCATAGCTCGGTTTCACATGCCTCCGGTGCTCCCCCAATGGCAATTGAATTAATGCATCGGGTCAGATCATCAACCCGATTTCGGGTGCACAGAGCAATGGACAAGCTTAACATCATACTCCCCCTTTATCCTGTCAGTGTGTTAAAAAAACAGTTTACTGAACCGCCGGGCCTAAATATTCGTTATATTTTTGCTTGCGCGGGTTCAGAATGAACAACACCCCCTGCTTGTATCCATCTGCGGCATTAAAATTGCGGCGCAGCATTTCTTTGAGCATCAAGTAGGATAAGGTCCATAAAAGGGCTCCATACTGAATCACTCCAGCCTTTTTCAAGGCAAGAAAATAATAGTGGTTAATCGCTGTAGCCTTGGCTACTTTGCCCGCCTTATCGCGCGAGCTTGGAGATTCATGATGAATGATGGTTAAGTCAGGATTGATAACCAATTTGCCGTAACGGCTCGCCAACTGGCACATGTACAAATCGTCAGCAACGGCATAACTGGTCATCCACGGATACGGCTTCATGTCCCGAAGCGCATCCCTCCGAAATGACATATTGCAGCCATGGAAAAATTCTGTATCGAAAACCTCAGTCGCTTCGCCCCAACGCAGCAAAGAACCTGCCAGACTACTAGGCGAGAGCTTGCCGAGGGATGAAGACATCTGAAATGTCAAAACGCCCAGCAGCTTTCCTGCCCGGCTCGAATGTAATCCCTTTGCAATCCCTCCAACACCCACAATCGTTTCATCCTGATCATAGGTATCGAGCAAGCGCCGGATATAGAGTTTATCGTCCAGTTCTGCATCATCGTCAAAATACAGCACAATATCATACCGCACAAGAGACAAGGCCTCATAGCGGGACAACCAAACGCCGGGACGACTTTTTTTATAATATTTCAAAACGCTTTGAGGCAATCCGGATACCATGTGACGGTACTGCTCGATCTGTTGGTCGGAAATATCGCCGTCATCAACAATCAGCAGTTCTACAGCCGTATGCTCCAATTGCTGCTGTACTGCAATAGATTGTATACAGCGTGTCAGGTCTTCGATCCGGTTGCGGGTACAAATGATGATGGAGACATCGGACATGCCATTACCTCCTGTGTGTGTATCCAGATGCTTTGGAAGAGATATTCTAAGTTTTTCCAATTGCTGGATTATATATGTTTATTGTATCTTTGACAGCGTTTTAGTGTATATACCTCTTTTGTATACTTTTTCAGTCTCCAAAAGGGTAGACAATCCTCTAAAAAGAGCAAAAAAATAGGATTGGCTTCTAGTGCCAATCCTGATTTACCCCTGGAAGTCCAGAAACAACGTCGCATTCACATACCGACGTGCCATGGACAAAAAATAACTATTTTGCACCGCTACCGCTGCCACCAGCAAAGTATTACGCACTGCTTCACACTGGTTAGGGGTCAAATGCTGTAAACGGCTGATGTATTGATCGGCCGCCTGAACCAGCAGCTCCTCTGTCGCAGCTTCCTGGCGCTGCTGTCCTGTAACGGAATTTCCGTTGTCCTTTGCATAGCCTGCTCCAGCAACATCGAGCAGTTGGTCTCCGTTCGCATCCAGCTCCTCAAACAAAGTTGAATAGGCGGCGTACAAATCGACCGGCTGAATCAGATCGTCCGTATCATCTTCGGGTTGTTGGAACAGGATATGAAATAGCTGACGAATGGATTCAAAATCAAGACATGATTTTAAATCTTCCACAATGAGCAATATAGCTGCCTGGTTGACCGAGTATTTTTTGCCGATCTTCGGAGCGCCGAGAAATTCCTTGAAGTCGCGTTTGACCCAATTTTGCATAGATGCCAGTGAGACATGACTGTATTCGACCAGTTGACCCAGGGAAACGATCTCCTGCAGCGAAAAGGCTGCGCTGTGCTTACCCTTGATGATTTTATCTAGCACAGGTGTCACGTCGGTGTATAAAAATGTCGGCATCGTGCTCCCGGAACGGGCGAGATGGCTATGAGTGCGCCTCCAGGCGTCCTGTAGAACGGCCAAAGGCTGCAATTCGCGGCGACCTTCCATGGCCAGCAGCAAATGGGCCATATCACGACGAGTAAGGGTAAAAGACTCCATCTGCTTTCCTCCCTTTATTACATTTCAAGTTCATTTGAACTCATCATACGCCCTCAAACTAGGCTTGTAAAGTGAAGCAATGAGCCGTGCGGGTTCTATTATGCCTTATTTTCCGTGTAAATTGGAGGTAGGTGACCTGCTATGATTCCATATGAACCTTGTATATTTCCTTTTAAGTTCTTAAAATAAGTTCAAGTGAACTTAAAATGGGGTTCCTTAAAAAATTGAACGAAAAAGGGATGAGTGAAAATTATATGGGTATAGGTGTCAGTCTATTTTTGTTTGCGGTGTTGATTTTATTTAGTGCTTTTTTCGTGGCTACCGAGTTTGCGATTATTAAAATCCGTTCCAGCCGGGTCGATCAGCTGGTCGTGGAGAACCGTAAAAACGCACTGGCGCTACAAAAAGTCGTCAATAATCTGGACGGCTACCTGTCCGCCTGTCAGCTTGGTATTACGATTACAGCGTTGGGACTCGGCTGGCTCGGTGAACCGACCGTAGTCAAATTGCTGGAGCCTCTCTTTCAACAGCTCAACATCAATGGGGATTTTTCACATATCCTGGCCTTTATTATTTCATTCGTCATTGTAACTTACCTGCACGTGGTGATCGGCGAACTGGCTCCCAAAACATTGGCGATCCGCAAAGCGGAAGCTGTCAGTCTGTTAACCTCCCCAGTCATCGTGTGGTTTAATCGGATTATGTATCCGTTTATTTGGCTCCTTAACGGCTCGGCCAATCGTCTGGTTCGTCTGTTTGGTCTTCAACCGGCTAGTGAGCATGAAGAAGCGCACTCTCAGGAAGAAATTCAGATCATTTTGTCCGAAAGCGTGGAAAGTGGTAAGATCAATAACACCGAATATGGCTACGTAAATCGTATCTTTGCTTTTGACGAGACCGTTGCCAAAGAAATTATGGTACCACGTACAGATATGGTATGCTTGTTTACGAATCGCTCGCTACAAGAAAACATGCTGACTATTCACGAAGAGCAGTATACCCGTTTTCCGGTGGCGACAGACAGCAAGGATCAGATCATTGGTATGATTAATACCAAACAGCTATTCCTTGAGTATGATCGCAATCCAGAGCTTGTTTTCGACAGTCTGATTCAACCGATCTTGACCGTTCCGGAAGTTATCCCCGTCAACACACTGCTGAAACGTATGCAGAAGGAGCAGGTTCATATCGCTCTCCTGGTCGATGAATACGGTGGAACCTCCGGCCTCATTACCATTGAGGACATTTTGGAGGAGATTGTTGGCGAAATTCGGGACGAATTTGATAAGGATGAACGGAAGGAAATCGAGAAACTGACGGAGAACAGTTATTTGATGGATGGTAAAGTGATGCTTTCCGATCTGAGTGATCTGACGGGCTTGACATTGGACGATGAAGACGTGGATACTGTCGGAGGGTGGGTGTATAGCCGGGTTCCGGAACCTAGACAGGGCAAGGAATTCATAGAAGAGAATGTGAAATTTATCATTCGTGAAATGGGTAAAAATCGTATTCGTCGGGTGGAGATTATTTTACACCACACATCCCCCGCATCTGAATTGGAAGCAGAATCGGACACTTCTTCCCGGGAGTGAACCGTGTGACCTGAGCGTTTATCTTTGCACTTGACACTTGTGTTCACTCCTACTGAAATGACATATTCCCAGGGCAAACGGCTTAGGTCGTTTGCCCTGCACGCGTGTAAGGAGGAGCTAGTAAAGTGGATATTTTATCTTCTATTATTATGGGAATTATTGAAGGACTGACAGAGTTTTTGCCGGTCTCTTCGACGGGTCACATGATCCTTACGGCTAATCTTCTAGGATTAAACACAGAGAATGATACGGTCAAAACGTTTGAGGTTATCGTACAATTAGGTGCTGTGCTGGCAGTCGTCGTATTATACTGGCGCAGATTCCTGAGCCTGTTTGATTTCAGACGCAAAATCTCGAGTCAGCCACGTCTAAACCTATTACATATTATTTTAGCCATGATCCCAGCGGGGCTAATTGGCGTACTGTTCCGTGATGTAATTAAGCAATACCTGTTTGGTCCTGAAACGGTTTTATACAGTTTGGTGATCGGGGGCCTGCTCATGATCGCGGCTGAAAAATTTCATCCGCCTATTAGATCACATACGCTGGATGAGATCACGTACAAACAAGCTTTTACGATCGGTTTGTTCCAAGTCCTAGCCCTATGGCCAGGATTCTCCCGTTCAGGCTCAACCATGTCTGGGGGCCTATTCGCACGTGTAAGCCATACGGCAGCCGCGGAATTTACATTCCTCGTATCTGTTCCGGTCATGCTGGGTGCATCGGGTATTGATATGATCAAAAGTATGGATCATCTGTCTATGAGTGATTTCCCAGTGTTCGCGGCCGGCTTTATTACTGCCTTTATCGTCGGGATGCTGGCGATCAAAACATTCCTCGGTCTGCTCAAACGCTTGAGCCTGACTACGTTCGCCATTTACCGCTTCGTGCTGGCGGCTGTGTTCTTTTTCATTATTTTATAAGCCATCGTTTGGTACCAATAAATAAAAAAAGGGATATCCATAGGGTCTGAATGATCAGCCTTGGATATCCCTTTTACTATTTTGCTGAAAGGAAAGATAGTCTGGAACTATCCCTATCATGCGTTCTGATTATTGTTTGGATTCCAGCGTAGTCAAATATTCCGAGATTTGAGCTGGCGTTTTGGCGTATTTGCTGTGCAAATGAGCAATTTTTTCGCCATTACGGAAAACGAGCAGACTCGGAATGCCACGCACTTGATTGTCTTCGGCAATCGGCTGGAATTTCTCTGCATCAAGGGCAAAGAAACGCTTATCCGCGTTTTCCTCAATAATTCCGTCCATAAATTTATCCAGTGTCTTGCAATCCGGACACCAGGTTGTATCAAATTTCACGACAGTCAGACCGTCACCGTTAATTAAATCCTGATATTGCTGCTGAGATTCGATGCGTTCCATTCGTTGGTCCCTCCTAGAGTGTATTTATAACGTCTCCATATTCACATATGAATTATAAACCGAGGCTTATTCCTATATTGTAATGATTCTTTTATAAATTGCAACTGGGACGGGTACATGTTTGACACTTGTCCTATTATTGCTTTGATTAGCGGTATTGCGCATCATAACGATTGGCTCGGCTGATTTGCTGTAGCGTCTGCCGCTCTTGCCTGGTTAGCGGTGCAATATCCGCAGCAGAAATATTATGCTCCAATTGTCCCAAAGAGCTTGCACCCGGAATAACAGCAGCGACAGTCGGATGAGACAGGCTATAACGGATCGCTGTCTGACCCATACTCCGGTCCGCACCTGCAAATGCCTTTAATTGCTTACGCACGTCCAGCAGCTCTGCTTCATTGTAGTCTAGATATCCCTTGGCTATCTTCCCTTCCCCTTCGTCAGCCAATACACCACTGGCCACTGGCCCACGTGCAATCACGCTAATTCCCCGCTCCTGAAGCAAAGGCAGTACCTCTTCCTCTGCACGCCGATCCAGCAAACTATACTGATTCATAACACTAACGATATTCGAGCGTTTGACATATTCACGGATGACATGAGGGCGAATTGAGGAAATACCATAATAACGGATGACGCCCTCCCGCTGTAGTTGCTCAAAGGCCTCTATCGTTTCGTCTATCGGATCGTCAATTGTCCCTCCGTGCAGCTGATACAGGTCGATGTAGTCCGTTCCAAGGCGTCGCAGGCTCTCTTTAACAGCAGACAGGATATATTCCTTGGACGGATCCCATCCCCAGCCCTCCTGCCCCGGTATACGCCGGTTGCCGACCTTGGTCGCCAGGATGACCTCCTGCCGTCGTCCACGGATTGCTGTCCCCACAATTTCTTCATTGCGTCCGTGCTGGTACAAATCTGCCGTATCCAACAGGTTTACGCCCCTGTCTAGCGCTTCATGAATCAAGTAAACACCTTGCTGCTCCTCCGTACCGACCGACATACATCCCAAGCCAATCTCACCTACCAGCAAATCCGATGATCCCAGGCGGTTTTTTTTCATTTATGCTCCCCTCACTTCCAATAACGTATAATTTTAAATTTTTAATATTTCTCTATTGAATCAATTTCATAAATGATTAAACTAACGAAATGTAAACCTCATATAGACAAATTAAACCATTTTGATCTATATGTACTCTTTATTAAAGCTACTCAAGGTATTATGAAATTGATTCTATTATACGAAAAAAAATATACAAAAAAAACAACCCCAAAGGCATAGAGACTCCACGCTCTCCAATCCTTTGAGGTTGTTGTATGAAATTCGTATTCCATTCATGCTATCCGAACAGCCATCGGACGGCCTTAGGAAATTGACGCTGAAAACAATCCACACGATGCACCGCATCCTGATCCAACTCAAGGAGCATATCTTTTGCATCCAGTCCCTGTGTCCGCAGCACCTCGTGTGCCTGGAGGGTCAGCGGAACCATATCTTTTTGTACATTCGTCTTCCCTTCACCTTCACGGGTCCCGACAGATATATAAAAGCGATGTATCCCATCCCTCACAGTTGCACAAGATGCAGATTGCATATAACCAATCATACCCGGATACCAATACGAGCCTGAGATGGAACCGACGCGTCCGAATATGTCCTTATACTTGAAGACGGCATACATGGAAATTAATCCGCCCAATGAGGCGCCGATGATTCCCGTATGCTCCGGTCCGGTTTTTACCGGATATCTCCCCTCGACGTACGGCATTACTTTTGTAACCACAAACGCCAGATAGGCATCTCCGTCACCACCAAAAGCAGGTCTTCCTTCTACTAAAGCATCTGCCTTCCAAGGCGTATAATCATCCAGCCGATTTACGGGCTGAATACCTACCAGCACGACACGGGGCAACTCTCCCGTAGAAAAACCTCTTTCCAGCTCATCCAACCCGCTTAGAAATAAAGAGCTGCCATCCTGCACATACAGCACAGGATACAGCTCATTATGACTCACGGAGACGGGAGGTGTATAGACGTGCACAAGGTACCCATCTAATGGAATTTCATCTACATGACCTTTCATCCTACACAGTCCCCCATGATGTGAATGTATTCATTACAGTGCAGCATCCATTTCCTTGATCATTTCAGATACGGATTCCAGACCATTACCTGACAGGTACCAGTAGTTAGGATCAAGGTATACAATATGACCGTTTTTAAATGCATTGGTTTTCTTCACCAGTTCATTCTCAATGGTTTGTTTACCTGTAACCTGTTCCTTGCCTTCCTCGACCACCACAGCCCCACGGTCAACAACAAAAATATAATCCGGATTTTTTTGCTGTACATATTCAAAAGAAACCTTTTGTCCATGCGTGGATACTTTAATACCAGGATCTACAGGGGTTACGCCAAAAGCATCATGAATGATACCGAAACGGGATTGTGAGCCATATGCGCTCAGGCTTCCTTCATTCGTCAGCACGATCAGTCCTTTAGCTTTGCTCGCTACAGCCTTGTCATGTACGGCCTTGATGGAGCTATCAATCGCAGCCAGTTCCTGCTTGGCAACATCCTCTTTGTCGAAGATTTGACCCAATGTTTCAACGTTTTTCTTAAAGGAATTGATATAATCCTTGGTGTCTACAGCCATCGAAATGGTCGGTGCAATTTTACTCAACTCTTTATATGCATCAGCTTGTCTGCCGCCGATGATGATGAGTTCAGGAGACAGATCACTGATTTTCTCGTAATCCGGTTCAAACAGCGTGCCCGCGCTTGCATATTTGGAATCTTTATATTTGCTCAAATACGTAGGAAGATCCTGCTGCGCTACTGCCGCAACGTCAACGCCCAGCTTATCCAACGTATCCAATGAACCAAAATCAAAGACAACGACATTTTTGGGATTAACTTTGACTTGGACCGGGTTTTCATCCAGTGCGTGTTTGACCGAGATGGTTTTGGATTCCGTTGTTGCAGCAGAGGAGCCGTTTCCAGTCGCTTCCGGTGTTGCCGGAGCTGCTTTGCCACAGGCCGACACAATCAGTACCATTGCAAGCATCAGCGTTAAAAACATCATATTTTTCTTCATTTAACATTCCCCCTAAGTGAAATAAACGCAAATTTTATGGTCACCGATCTGTTGAATCGGAATATCCATGTCGTACAAGTCCTTTAATACCTGACTATCAATCATCTCGTCAGCCGTTCCTTGTTTTAGCAACCTGCCATCCTTCATCCCTACAATATAGTCTGAATAGCAGGAGGCGAAATTAATGTCATGCAACACGACCAGAATCGTTTTGCCCAGATCATCCACCAAACCGCGCAACGTCTTCATAATCTGAACCGAATGCTTCATATCCAGATTGTTCAGCGGCTCATCCAGCAGGATGTATTCTGTGTCCTGAGCCAAAATCATGGCAATAAAAGCCCGCTGTCGCTGTCCCCCACTAAGCAAATCAATATGCTTATCTTTCATGTCCTCCAGTCCCATGTAAGCCATAGACTGCTCCACCATTTTGCGATCCTCGCTGTTCAATCTGCCCTTGGAATACGGAAAACGGCCGAAGCTAACCAGCTCCTTCACGGTTAAGCGGATATTGACATCGTTCGTCTGTTTTAAAATAGATATCTTCCGGGCTAGCTCCTCACTTTTCGTCAGGCTCACGGCCTGCCCGTCGATGAGGATTTCTCCCTCATCACTGTCAGTCAGGCGACTGATCATCGACAACAAGGTGCTTTTTCCAGCGCCGTTAGGTCCAATAAAGGAGGTAATGGTGCCTTTAGGTACAGTGACGGATACCTGATCCACCACATTTTTATTCCCATAGCGTTTGAATACGTTTTTGACTTCTACCATGATTTATTCTCCCGTAGCAAAAGGTACAGGAAGTACACCCCCCCGATAAAGTTAATAATGACGCTGACCGTTGTCGATAAGTCGAATACTCTTTCTGCCAGCAGTTGGCATCCTGCCAACGCAATGACACTGACACAAATAGAGGCCGGAATAATATAACGATGCTGATAGGTTTTCATCACCTGATAAGCCACATTGGCCACAATTAACCCTAGAAACGTAATCGGCCCGACCAGTGCCGTGGATATGGAGATAAGAATCGCTACGATAATTAGCAGCCTTTTGATAATAAAACCATAAGGGAGACCTAAATTAATCGCATGCTCTCGTCCGAGCGACAGCACGTCCAGATACTTGATGAATCTCCACGCATAAGCAAATACGAGCACAAGAATGAATACAGAAAGCCACAGCAGCTCAGTGTTTACATTACTGAAGCTGGCAAAGCTCTTGTCCTGGATTTTCGCAAATTCATTCGGATCAATCAGTACCTCCATAAAGGTAGACAGACTGTTGAATAGTGTGCCGAACACCAGACCGATCAGCAAAAGTACATAAATCCCGCGTCCATCTTTGCGGAAAATTAATTTGTATAGCAGTCCTGCGAACAGCACCATCAGCCCCACCGATATCAAAAAGTTCAATTCTTTGCTGGTCGAAATGAAAGGTACGGAACCAAATGCAAAAATAATCGTCGTCTGAATCAGCATATACAGTGAATCCAGACCGATAATACCCGGAGTCAAAATCTTATTATTCGTTACCGTCTGGAAAATAACTGTTGCAAAAGCAATGGAGCCACCTGTCAGAATGAAGGCTGCGATCTTTTTCAATCGTCGTGGCAGCGCGTAATGCCAGGTATGCGGAAGATCTATAAACACGAAAGCAGCAATCAACACAAGCGCGGCAGCGGCTAATATTCCGATTTTTAATTTAGGATTCATAAGCCCTTCTCCTCAGCAGCAAATACAAAAACAACGCGCTCCCGATCACACCAACCGTAAGCCCTACAGAAATTTCATACGGATAAATGATCACCCGTCCCAAAATATCGCAAAACAGCACAAAGACGGCGCCCAAGATCGCTGTATGGGCCAGGCTTTTTTTCAGATTATCCCCCATATACATGCTGACCAGATTGGGTACAACCAGCCCCAAAAAGGGAATCGTTCCGACCGTTAAGATGACAACAGAAGAAACCAAAGCCACGATCACCAAACCGACATTGACGGTGCGCTTGTAATGTACACCCAAGTTGGCCGCAAAATCCTCACCCATGCCTGCAATTGTAAAACGATTCGCATATATGTACGCCAACGCAACCAAAGGAATACTAAGATATAGCATCTCGTAGCGACCACTCATGATTAGAGAAAAGTCTCCCTGCATCCACGAAGAAATGCCCTGGATCAGATTGTATTTGTAAGCAAAAAAGGTCGTTACCGAATTTAAAATGCCTCCAAACATCAAACCGACAAGCGGGATAAATACCGGGTCCTTGAAACGGATTTTATCCAGTATTTTCATGAAAATCAGTGTTCCCCCTAGAGAAAATCCGAAAGCCGTCAGCATCTTCGTCCAAAATCCTGCTGCTCCAAACACCATAATAGCCATCAGCACACCCAATCGTGCCGCATCCATCGTCCCTGCAGTGGTGGGAGATACAAATCGGTTCCGGGTAAGCTGCTGCATAATGAGCCCACAGATACTCATACTCGCCCCTGCGATAATGATACTGATCAATCGTGGGAATCTGCTAATCAGGAGTACCTGCGCCTGATCGTTGGTTAAGTGGAACACATCAAGTGGAGTTACATCATGAACACCGATAAAAACCGAGGCGAAGGCCAGTACCAGAAAAGCCAGTATTAAATAACGCAATTTCATGTTCTAACCAAGGGAGCCTGTTCTCCAACAACCTGTACCAAGCTTCGGCCCTGTCCTCCCCTCCAATAATGATAATGATTATCAAAATCAACTAGCATAAATTATATCAGTCATACCGTATCTGTCAATGTGATGAGGTTTTAAAGCTGGACAAAAAAGCTGCAGAGAACTTTCTCGACACCCCACCTGGACAACCCAAGGAGCAAATAAGAGTAAAATCCGGTAAACTGGAAATAGAGAGTTTGGGAGCCCTTTTTTATGTTTATGGTGAGCAGTTCTGGAAACCGAGTTCATTAACTTTGGTTAGTAAAAAAATAGGAGGAGAATGATGAATCACATATTAATCATCGAGGACGATATCGCCTTGAGTAACGGTATTGTTCTTGCCCTTAAAGAACCTAACAACGTATTTACGCAAATGTATGACATAGCTACTGCAAAAGAACAATTGAACGTTACCGCCTTTGACCTAGTGATTCTTGATGTAAATTTGCCGGATGGAAGTGGACTCGATCTGTTAACCCATATACGAAAAAGAACAACTTTACCAGTCATCGTTCTGACTGCGAATGATATGGAAACAGATGTCGTCACTGGTTTTGAGCTGGGTGCTGACGATTATATAACCAAGCCTTTCAGTCTTATGGTACTGAGAGCAAGAGTTGGCGTTCAGCTAAAGAAATCCAGATACTCGCTTGCAGACTCCATTCAGCTAGACAATTTTTCTTTTTCATTCGAGAGAATGGAATTTATTAAGAATGGTACACCTATTGAACTAAGTAAAACTGAGCAAAAATTGTTGCGTATCCTAGTCGATAATCGAGGCAACACCGTTTCGCGCGATCATTTGATAGATAGCATCTGGACTGATGGAGCTGAGTATGTAGGTGAAAACGCATTGTCTGTTACAGTAAAAAGGCTACGGGATAAATTAGAGGATTCCCCCTCTTCTCCTCTATACATTAAGACGGTTTATGGGCTGGGCTACACATGGGCGTTGAAATGACAACACTCCTCTATATATGTATTGGAATTGCCGTTGTTGCTGTATGCACCGCTGTGTGTGCTATTATGCTTTATCGCAGGAGCATCCATAAAACAATGAAAACCATTGAGAACATGCTGGATGCCGCGATAAATGGCAGCTTCTCGGAGGATGTCTTTGATGAATCCGTTCTCTCTGCAATAGAAGCTAAATTTGCGAAGTTTCTTTCCATTTGTTCCGTGTCCTCCAAAAATCTGCTTGCCGAAAAGAATAAAATAAATGAGCTGATTTCCGATATTTCACACCAAACGAAAACACCATTGGCTAACATCCTGCTTTATTCCCAACTACTTAGCGAATACGAACTATCGCAGGATACCTCCACTTGTGTGAAAGCTCTATCTGCACAGGCCGAAAAGCTTAACTTTCTTATCCAGGCATTGTTGAAAACATCGCGGCTTGAAACGGGGATTATCACGGTATCGCCAAGGCGAGAATCTGTTCAAAAGCTCCTTGATGCTGCACTGGAGCAAATGATGCCAAAAGCAGACGCCAAAGGGATTTCAGTTGTTATGGAGGACACAGTTACCCATGCTTATTTTGACCTAAAGTGGACGAGTGAAGCTGTCTATAACATTATGGATAACGCCATAAAATATACAGAGACAGGCGGAAGCATGAATATAAAAGTAATGGCATACGATTTGTTTTGCCGAATTGATATTACCGACAACGGCATAGGGATTGCAGAAGATGAACAAGGGAATATCTTTACCCGCTTCTATCGCTCCCCTACTGTAAACACGCAGGAAGGTGTCGGTATTGGACTGTTCTTAGCTAGAGAAATCATCGCTGCGGAGAGTGGTTACATCAAGGTACGGTCACGCTACGGCAGTGGCTCCACCTTTTCTATTTTCCTTTCTATGGATACTTAATTCTTTCAATACCGTTAGATT
The DNA here is from genome assembly GCF_038005565.1 of Paenibacillus sp. FSL R10-2748. Lineage (NCBI taxonomy): Bacteria > Bacillati > Bacillota > Bacilli > Caryophanales > Paenibacillaceae > Paenibacillus > Paenibacillus sp. FSL R10-2748. Next base: position 122,388 of record NZ_JBBOTK010000009.1, on the reverse strand, counting down.
TCAGAAAGATTGTAGAAAGATTAGTGTGTTAATGTCTGTACTGTAGATGACTACGATCCAGACATTTTTTTGTGGAGGAGAACGTATATGGCTCTATTAAAAACTCAGGCACTAAAAAAGCATTATGGTAATGGGGATACTGCTGTTCATGCCTTAGACGGCGTGAATCTGGAGGTGGAAAGCGGTGAATTTGTCGCCATTGTCGGTACGTCCGGGAGCGGCAAATCTACTCTTCTTCATATGCTGGGTGGACTTGATCGTCCGACAAGCGGAAGCGTTACGATTGACGGCAAAGATATTTTTTCATTGAAAGACGAAGAATTGACCGTTTTTCGCAGACGAAAGATTGGCTTCGTGTTTCAAAATTACAACCTGGTGCCTGTCTTGAATGTCTACGAAAATATTGTACTGCCCATTGAACTGGACGGTAAAGAACCGGACGAAACTTACATAGATAAAATTGTACATACCTTGGGCCTTGACCACAAAATGAATAATCTGCCAAACAATCTTTCCGGTGGACAACAGCAACGTGTAGCCATTGCCAGAGCACTGGCAGCCAAGCCCGCAATTGTCTTAGCAGATGAACCCACCGGAAACCTGGACAGTAAAACCAGTCTGGATGTGATGGGGTTGATCAAAGTATCCAGCCAACAGTTCCGCCAAACGATAGTGATGATTACCCACAACGAGGAAATCGCGCAAATGGCAGACCGGATCATCCGGATTGAGGACGGTAAAATAGTTGGCGGTGAAGGCAAATGATCAAGGTAAAGAACAAAAAAGTAATCCGCAATCTGGCTGATAAGAGTTTCAAAGTGAACAAAACCCGTAACATTATTGCCATTGTTGCCATAGCACTAACCTCATTGCTATTTACAACACTGTTCACTATGGGGATTGGCGCTGTGGAAAACTTACAACGGGCGACCATGCGACAGGTCGGTGGAGATGGACATGCCGTACTTAAGTATATAACGGATGACGAATTTAATCATGTCAAGAATCATCCATTGATCAAGGAAATAGCTTATAACCGTATATTAAGCGATCGAGTTATGAACGATAAATTTCTAAAACGCCATACGGAGTTCTGGTATTACGACGATGTAGGGATGAAGCTTGGTTTTATTGAGCTTAAAGAGGGGCGTAAGCCTGCGGTGGAAAATGAAGTAATCGCAGACTCCAAGACGTTGCAGCTATTGGGTGTTCCACTGGAGGTTGGAGCACCTTTGAGGCTAAAGCTTGACATACGAGGTAAAGAAGTACAGCGTAATTTTATCCTATCCGGCTGGTGGAAAAGCGATCCTGTGGTTAACGTAGGACAAATATTCGCTTCTAAAGCCTATGTCGATGCTCATGCTCAGGAATTACAAAGCAACTATAAAAAGGATCACTTCTATACAGGAACCATTAGTGCATATATGATGTTCGACAATAGCCTTGATTTGCGGGGAAAGCTCAGTAAAGTGATTACCGAAAGCGGGTATTCGCTTGACGAAGATGCACCGAACTATATCGCGAATAATGTAAACTGGTCATACATCTCGACCAATTTCAGTATGGATACAGAGACAATCATAGCGTTAACTTCTGCCTTGTTACTGATCATGTTTACCGGTTATTTGATCATCTATAACATTTTTCAAATATCGGTAATGCGAGATATTCGTTTTTATGGTCTTTTAAAGACGATCGGCATAAGCGGCAAGCAGATCCGCCGGATTATTCGCAGACAAGCGCTGATTCTATCAGCGCTTGGAATCCCGATCGGATTGATAGCAGGTTTTTTTATTGGTAAATCGCTCGTGCCTTTTATCATAAATATGAGTGTGTTTAACGGTACCGAGATATCGGTATCCCCTAACCCATGGATTTTTGTCGGATCTGCTCTGTTCGCTCTCATTACTGTAATGATTAGCACTTTCAAACCCGGCAGAGTTGCGTCATCCGTATCGCCGGTAGAAGCAGTCAGATATACAGGTGGAGTAAATAAGAGCAATGGTAAGCTGAAAAAATCAACCGGAGGTGCAAAAATCCACCTCATGGCTCGTTCCAATTTGGGACGCAATAAAAAACGCACCGTTTTAGTGGTTATGAGTCTTTCTTTAAGTTTGGTTCTTCTGAATACAGTATTCACACTATCTCAGAGCTTTGATATGGATAAATTTTTATCCAAATTTAATGATACCGATTTTCTCATTGCTCATGCTGAATATTTCCAGGTTCCCAGTAGTTTCAGCGGCCATGAAAATGAGACCACTGAAAGTTTTATTAAGGCTGTACAGGCACAACCGGGCTTTGAAGAAGGCGGCCGATTGTACGGTGATCTAACAGCTCTCACTGCTGAGAATACAAAAGGAATCATAGATGATACCCAAAACACTGACGCTCGCGGCAACTTCCTTGTAGAAGTGTATGGACTGGAAGATTTACCACTACATCGGCTGCAATTGATTGATGGTGAGCTTGATTTTAAGAAACTGGCTTCTGGTAAGTATATCCTGGAGGGAGTCGAACTGAACGACAACGACAAGCCTTACATGGAAAGCATTCATCATAATGTGGGAGAAAACGTTACTCTGCATAGTTCTGTGGGAACAGCAGATGCTCCACTGGATAGAGAGTATATAACGCATAATTTTACAGTGCTTGGCCATGTGGGTATCAAATCTACCAATTCGAATCGCCTTTATACTGGCTATAACTTCTACCTCCCTGCGGATATATACAAGTCACTTGTAAAACAGCCCGTTGTAATGAGTTATGCCTTTAATGTATCCTCATTTCAGGAAGCGTCCATGCAGAACTTTTTGAAGCGCTACACTGAAACCATCGAACCGATGATGAACTACGAATCCAAAATCACATCAAGGGACGCTTTATCAGGTATGCAAACTACTATTATAATGATCGGCGGCCTGCTTAGCTTGATTATTGGCCTAATTGGTATTTTAAATTTTATAAATGCGATTTTAACCAGCATACTGACCCGACGCAATGAATTTGCTATGCTGCAGAGCATAGGCATGACTAAAAAACAACTGCGGGGAATGCTGATTTATGAAGGGTTATATTATGTTTGGGCTACTAGCCTAACCTCTATTCTATTGGCAGTCCTATTTTCTATTTTGATTGTGAAACCTTTTTGCAACTTGCTATGGCTTTTGAGCTATCACTTTATAATCTGGCCACTTCTAGCCTTATTGCCTTTACTGTTATTGCTTGGGATACTTATTCCAGTAGCGGTCTATTCTATGAACGACAAACAAAGTATTGTGGAACGACTTCGAGAATCAGAGTAGATTTACCGAGAAAGTCCATAATACCAGTGTGAATAATAAAAAGATGACTCCTGATCAATTCGAGGCCACCGAAAAACCAGCCTTTCGTGAAAAAAACAAGAACACGAATCAAAAAGACGACGGTTTATTCTGAATTCACAGAATGAACCGTCGTCTTTTCTCTTGCTCTCCGCCTCATGTGGCCCTTGTTTACTCCATCAGTTTCAATATTCGTTTTAAATTGACAGTGAATATCGCCATAGCCCCCTGGATTTCCATACCTATCAGACCCGAGGAGGAAGCTACATCGTACCCGTGTCTGTGCTTCAGTTCACTATTCTTCTCCTCAATTTTGTATCGTTCTTTGGCCTTGGCTTTAAAGCTTTCGCTTTCTTGAAACGTAACTTCTTCAAATGCTCATGGCTTTTTATACTTTTTTGCCTTCACGCGCTCTGCGGATCGCCAGATGTCCAGCTTTACATACGTACATTCCCGCATCTTTGTTAAACTCGAACTCGTCTTGTCGTGACAATAGGTTTCGTTCAGTTCCTCATAAATAAAGCTAAAGTCCACCAATTCGTCCATTCTTCCGTAACAGATGGTCTTTGGGAATCAACAGATTGTATAGTTCAATATATGGACTTAGGACCATGCTTTGCTGTTTCGGAAGCACCGGAACCACCCGCCTTTATTTGGATATTTTAATTATACCGAAAAAGCGAGACAGTAACCTCTGTTATGGAGGAACTGTCTCGCTTTAGAGTTTAGGACTTTTTCAGTGGCCTCGGGATATCCGGGGTTGTCTTTTTTTCATCCTTAATCTTTTTCTGAATGAGCAGCTCCACTTGCTTCTTCCAGAGAATGAATGAGAAGTCTATGATCGATCGGTGACGACATGACAAGCAGGCTCGTGTAGGTTCCATACTTATCGCACTGGTTGCTAAACTCTTCGAGGGTGCGCGTCGAGCTGGTCACTACTTTTAATAAATAACTGTGTTCTCCGCTTATACGATGGCACTCGGCAACATGTGGAGATGTATGAACAAAATCAAGAAATGCATGGCAATCTCTAGTCCGAAACAATATATAGGCTGCCGTATCCTTTCCTATTTTTTCAGGAGAGATGATAGTGCGATACCCCTTGATAATCCCTTTTTCTTCCATTCTTTTAACTCGTTCTGTTACAGCAGGTTGGGATAAACCCACGCATTTCCCTAGCTCTGTCATTGAAATTCTCGCCTGACTTTGAAGATAAAAGAGGATTTGTTTGTCTACATGATCCACTTTGAATTCCCTCCTTTAAATTTAACGTTTTTATGAGAAATTCATTTAATTACTTTGTATAATCATCATAATGGATTGATTGCGTTATGTAAAATGAATGATTTAGATTATATAATAAAACTCATATCGATAAGGTGAACCAAACATGAAAAGATAGAGAGGATGGCTGCCCTTGAGCAAATACGTTTTTAATAAGGTAGGAACAGTAGCAGATTTAGAAGTACATATTGAAGAGGCTATTGATCGTACAATTGTCGAAAAAAGGCTGGTTGGTGCTGGTATACGAGTTACGCTTAATGAGGCGCAATATTATAGTTGCGCTGCCGGATGTCCAGACCGTGAACAAAAGTCTGGAGGGACCTCTCAGTGAGCCTCTCCCTCTCCCGCAAAAATATAATTGCATTGGCTGCTATATGTTTGTCCGCATTGATGTTCGGCCTCGAAATTTCCAGTGTGCCAGTGATACTGCCAACTCTGGAGAAAGTATTGCATGGCGATCTTAAGGATATGCAGTGGATTATGAACGCTTATACCATTGCATGTGCCACAGTTCTGATGGCTGTTGGAACGCTGGCTGACCGGTATGGAAGGAGGCGTATTTTTATTATCAGCCTCGTCTTGTTCGGTGTTACATCCTTGATTTGTGGCTTGGCGCAAAGCACATCGGTTCTGATCATCAGTCGGTTTCTTCAAGGGGTGGGTGCTGGTGCGATGCAGATTTGCCAGATAGCAATTCTTTCACATCGGTTTCAGGAAGGACAAGAACGCAGCAAAGCCTTTGGCATATGGGGGATTGTGTTCGGTATCGGCCTCGGTTTTGGACCTATCATCGGCGGCATAATCGTGGCCGTGTTGAACTGGCATTGGGTTTTCCTGGTCCACGTTCCGTTGACCATCCTCACTTTGATTCTTGTTTTTGGTGGCATAGAAGAGTCCAGAGATCCGCAGGTGAAAAAGCTGGACATTATCGGCATCGTCACGCTTTCATTGACAGTTTTTGGCCTTGCATACTTTATCACGCAAGGGCCGGAACTCGGCTTTACCAGCAGAGCATCCATCAGCATCCTTGTTGCAGTAGCAATAAGTTTCATTATTTTTCTATTTGCGGAAAAGCTCAGCGCCCATCCGATGTTTGACTTTTCCGTATTCAAGATACGTAATTTCTCCGGCGCTCTCCTTGGCTCCATCGGCATGAACTTCAGTTTCTGGCCGTTCATGATCTATCTGCCGATCTATTTCCAGAGTGGCCTGGGTTACGGCATCGTAGCCGCCGGGCTGTCTCTCTTGGCTTATGCGCTGCCCACCTTGGTAATTCCACCTCTGGCAGAGCGTTTTTCGCTCCGCTACCAGCCGCGCATAGTCATTCCATCAGGTCTGTTCATCCTCGGTATGGGCTTCATTTTGATGAAATATGGCAGCGGCAGCGATCACGCCAGTTGGTTGACCATGCTCCCTGGCTCCTTGTTGGCTGGTATTGGGCTTGGCTTAACGAACACGCCTGTGACCAACACGACCACCGGCTCTGTTCCAAGTGCCCGTGCAGGCATGGCTTCCGGTATAGATATGAGTGCTAGATTGATCAGTCTAGCCATCAATATCGCTGTGATGGGATTCATCCTGCAGGCAGGTATTTTGTCTTATTTGAAGAGTGCCCTTTCCGGGACTCTCAGTGCAGTGCAATTGCGGTCTGTAGCCGAAAAAGTAGCCGCCGGAAATACTGTATCTCTCAGGCAGAGTTTGCCAGAACTCTCCTCCCTGGATGCGTCTGGAGCCGTCGTCCATGCGGCGCTTATGCACGGCTTTGGCTTGATAATGCTCTACGGCGGTATTGGTGTCTGGCTTCTAGCCGCGATCAGTTTTATGATTTTTGGACCTAAGAGAGCATAAAGACAATCCCGGGGATATCGAGGTACTGAAAAAGTCCCCCATTGTTGAGAGTAAGAGAATATCCAAAGAAAAACGAGCCTCTAGAATCGCTTCTAAGGCTCGTTTCGCGTTCAGGGAGACATATTTGTACCCCTAAAATCTTTGTATTTTCGGAAATCAACAGTTTTTCAGTGGCCTCGATCAATTCAGAGGTCATCTTTTTATGCTTAGAAAGGTATCTTTGTATGAACAACTACAGTTTCCACTCTTCCCGTAAAAGCCCCATTCGGATCGAATCATAATACTCTCCATTATAATATCTGCACTTTCGAAGCCTGGCTTCTAGGGTCATGCCCAGCTTCTCCCCCACCTTCATCATCCGATGGTTTCCTGACCAGGTTGTTAAGCCCACTCTCACTAGAGGTAGTGTATTAAACAAATGTGTGATCCATAGTCGAAGTGCCCTCGTACCATACCCACCGATCCAATACCGCGAATCATAAATACCTATCCCCATTTCAAGCCATTGTGAAGGCTGATGCTCCCAGTAGTAGCTCACTGATCCAATGACCTTGCCTTCCACTTCAATGATCCAAAAGTCATCTTGTCCGATTCGTTTTTCCTTTTCTTTTAAATAATCATCAAAAGAAAGTGGCTTATGTTCATAATAAGGTGCATCCCATTGCTTCCATTCCGGTGCTTCTTCCTTAAAAGTTAACGTCCAAAGGGCGTGTAGGTCTTCTTCTGTAACAGGCCTAATCGTCAAATCCTTATCCGTATACATGGAGCACACTCCTTTTATAATAAAAATCATTCTAGCTACATTGGGCTATTTTTGGGCTTTATTGTATCTGCTTTTGCATTATTTTGAAATTCTATTTTTGTCAGTCTTCCAAGCAAGATCGTAATTTAAGTTGACAAACAATCAAAAAACATATATCTTAATATCAAGATAATAAATATAAAGAAAAGTTTTTCGACTGTTTATTTTGTTTAGAAAAACCTAATCATATAAAAACCAAGGAGGATAATGACATGAAACTATTAGGATTGCATCACGTTTCGGCGATTACAGCGGCGGCGGCTAAAAATGTTGATTTTTATACTCAGGTATTGGGACTTCGGTTGATCAAGAAAACGGTGAACCAGGACGATGTTAGTGTGTATCACCTTTTTTACGGAGATGAGCGTGGAACTGCGGGTACGGAAGTCACATTCTTTGAAATTCCACATGCTGGACAAACTCGTACAGGGAATAACAGCATTTCAGCGCTCTCCCTACGGGTACCGAATGACAAGGCACTGGATTACTGGAAAAACCGCTTCGAGCAGCTGGATGTAAAGCATGGTGAAATTACGGATCAAGCAGGACGCTTGGCGCTTTCGTTTGAGGATTTTGAAGGACAACGCTTCTTCCTCGTTTCAGATGAACATGATAACGGAATGCGCGGCGGCACGCCTTGGGAGAAAAGCCCTGTCCCTGCCGAGTACGGCATTGTAGGACTTGGGCCGGTTCATCTGACCATTCCTAAAGCGGAGAATACCATTCTCATTCTTGAACAGGTTATGGGCTTCCGCAAAAAAGGCTCTTACCCTTCCCCCGTTGCCGGACAACCAGATGTGGTCATCTATGAAACAGGTGAAGGCGGTACGGGAACTGAAGTTCATCTGGAAGAGCGCAACGATCTGCCACAAGAACGACCAGGACGTGGCAGTGTGCATCACGTAGCCTTCCGTGTTGAAACTGAGGAAGAGCTCAAACAGTGGGTAGACCGTATTGGGCAGCTGCAAATTTCCAACTCAGGCTTTGTAGATCGCTTTTACTTCCGTTCATTGTATTTCCGTGAGCCGAACGGCATTCTGTTTGAATTGGCGACCGATGGACCCGGCTTTGATACGGATGAGGAACTGGAGTTTCTGGGTGAATCGCTGGCGTTACCGCCATTTTTGGAATCACGCCGTGCCTCTATTGAAGCCAATCTCAAACCGCTTAACACCAAACATGAATAGAGTTATATTTGCTCTAAAATCACGCAAAGCCGGGACTTCTACATCATGTAGAGGTTCCCGGCTTTTTTCGTGCAACTGTTCTATTTTCATTCTAAAAAGGATCTCATCTGCAAGCTTTTCAGCTTTGACAGGTAAGCGAAATGCCCTTTTTAGTTATGCTTACAGCTTTTTATCATCCACACTGTTCAGCCATGCTTCGATTTCTCCGATTACAGAGGCGATACAGCCATCTTGGAAAGGCGAGATTAGTCCAGCCAACTCAACCAATCCGGTAAAAGAGCGACTTCCCCCGGCACGGCATAGCTTCAAATAATCTTCCCACGCAGCTGTCCGGTCGATACTCATGCGTTTCCAGAATTGGAACGCGCACAGTTGCGCGAGTGTATAGTCAATATAGTAGAACGGGGATTGAAAAATATGACCCTGTTTGTGCCAAAACCCGCCCTGCTCCAGATACTCGTTGCCTTCATAATCCAGATGCGGTTTATACTTACGTTCAATGGAGCGCCATGCGCTTTTACGTTCGGCTGGGGTCCAGTCTGGATGTTCGTATACGGCATGCTGGAATTCGTCCACGGCTACGCCGTAAGGCACGAACAGCAACGATGAAGATAGATGTTCAAAGTGATATTTGTCCGTATCTTCTTCGAAGAACAGATTCATCCAAGGCCATGCGAAAAACTCCATGCTCATAGAGTGGATCTCAGCCGCCTCCATAGTTGGCCAATGGTACTCAGGAATTTCAAAATGTCGGCTTTCATAGACCTGGAAGGCATGACCTGCTTCATGCGTCAATACGTCGATATCCCCGGATGTACCATTGAAATTGGAGAAAATAAACGGCGTGCCATATTCGCTCAAAAATGTACAATAGCCTCCGCTTTGCTTGCCTTTTTTGCTGATCAAATCCATCAATCCACGTTCAATCATAAAGCTGAAAAATTCATGTGTTTCCGCTGAAAGTTCCTCATACATACGTGCTCCATTGCGAATGATCCACTCCGGGTCACCTTTAGGCGTAGGATTGCCTGACAGGAAGTTGAAGCCCTCGTCATAATAGCGAAGCTGATCTACTCCGATCCGTTCGCGCTGGCGTTCCTTCAGCTTGGTTGCCAGAGGAACGATGTGCTTCAGCACCTGCTCGCGGAAATTGGCTACCATTTTGGCATTGTAATCTGTACGTCCCAAGCGAGCATAGCCCAATTCTACGAAGTTGTCATAGCCCAGCTTGTGTGCCATGCGCGTGCGCACCTTCACCAGTTCATCATAAATCCGGTCCAGCTCGTCCTCATGCTCACTCATAAATTGATATTTAGCCTCGGAGGCTTGTTTGCGCGTCTCCCGGTTGGTAGCCATTTCAAAAGGCAGGAGCTGCGACAATGTGCGTTCTTCTCCCTCGAACGGGATCTTCGCTGAAGCAATCAATTGAGCATACTCCGAGGTCAGCTTATTTTCCTGCTGCAAATCCTCAATAATATCCGGATGGAACGACTTGAGTGCTACTTCGGCAATACTGAAAAGCTGACTGCCCCATTGACTCTCCAACTCGGTTCGGAATGGAGAATCCACCAATGCACGGTAGTAATCGGTTACATACTCCTGAATAACCGGCATGAAATCATCAGCGTACTCTTGCTCCGCTTTGTAAAAGGCGTCCTCCGTATTAATGGAGTGCCGAACTTCCACCAATTGCAATTGCGTTTCCACGTTACTGCGCAGCTTGTTAATCGCATGAATCACTTCATTTTGACGTTCTACGCTGTCCGCTTCACGAAACTGCTGCAACAGCGTTTTAAACCGCTGTTCAATTTCAGGTTGCTCTGGTCGGCTGTAAGCCATTTGGCTGAATAATGTCATTGCTTCGGTTCCTCCTTAAATATAATAAATCTGATGCCTATTATACAGTACGCTTAGACCAAACTGGAAGCTATAATTCCAAAAAAATACAACCTCAAGAGCCGCAATACCATGTATTGCGGCTCTTGAGCCTCATCTAACTCTATATATCAAAAAAGTCATGGTCTAAAACAATCTAATATATATTCAGCCTGATGGAGATTTATAAGTCTTTCTAAGATCGCAGACCTTTATGCTTTATTGATTTTGCAAACGATGTGCCGCATGCAAAGTCGGACCGACGAATTCATTCAGCTTGAAGCTACCTTCAATGGCCTGTGTAATGAATCTCTTGGCCTGATCCACTGCTTCACGTACAGTCAGCCCTTGAGCCAAACCAGCCGTTACCGCTGCCGAAGTGGTGCAGCCTGCACCGTGGGTAAAGTTTGTTTTTACAACATCGGCTTCAAACCAGTCAAAAGTGATTCCGTCATATAGCAGATCCATCGCTTTACCTGCGCGAATTTTGCCACGGTCCTTGATCAGTACATGCTTAGCTCCACGCTCATGGATAGTTGCAGCTGCTTCCTGCATCTGCTCCAGTGTCGTGATCGGTCCATTCTTCGCCAGTTGCGAAGCCTCGAACAAGTTCGGTGTTACCAGGTCAGCGCCAGGAATCAACAATTCCAGCATCGCCTCTGTATTTTCCGGCTGGAGCACTTCATCCGTGCCTTTGCAGACCATGACCGGGTCAATTACGATCCGCTTCAGATCATGCTTTTTCAAATGACTGGCTACCAGCTCGATAATTTCAACGGAACCAAGCATACCTGTTTTCATCGCATCAAAACCGATACCTTCCAATACAGTACGCAGCTGCGCTTCTACCACATCCAACGCAACAGGATATACAAGATGATCCCAGGTTTTAGGACCCATCGCTACTACGGTTGTCAATACGGTCATGCCATATACGCCAAGCTCCTGAAAGGTTTTCAGGTCTGCCTGAATACCCGCTCCACCGCTTGTGTCGGAGCCGGCTATCGTTAATGTTTTGGGAATCGTCATTTGTACATGCTCTCCTTCACTTTCTGTGCTGCATTTATCCTAATCCCGCTCGCGAAACTTGTCAACGCGCAAAACGGTCCTCTCTATGCTAAAAGTCACAGGCGACGACAGTAGCTAAAAAACGAGAACATCCCCTTTTGAAACAGGAACATCCTCGCAATAACGTGTTATATGAAGAATTCGAATGAAATTTAGAATTATAAATACCCACCGGTACTATGATCATAGGCATGATTCTTTTCATTTGCACGTACGCCTAAGCACAGACTCTGATACAACTGCTGCTGTTCCAGTGTAGCAAAATTCCGATGCTGCTCAAATAAAGCCATACAACCAATGATATGTTCTGTATAGCTATTATCGACAGACAGTTGCAAGCAATGCAGTGTTTGTCCCACTCCCTCGGGGTAATCGCCTTTTCGGAAATAGTATTCCGCATACACCTTACAAAAGGATGCAAAGCGAAATGCGTTAAAGTGCTTGCGATAATGAGTGTCCCATCGTTCCGGTGCAAGCTGCCAAAAGCTTTTGAGTTGCTGACTAAATAGTCCCAGTTCGGCATCCACGAAATAACCAAACCGGTTCGCTGATTCGAGCAAGGTGTTCAAGCCCTCCAGTGTCTCATCCGGATGCTCACGCAGGTAAGTAATATAATCATAGATTGCAGAAGTGTTGCCCATTTTAATTTCAATACAAAGTCGGTTGCCCTGTGCATATACACGATGTAGGTTGACCACTTTCCAGCCTTCCTCGTCTAAACCCTCAAACCAGCTCAAATCTGCATAACCTTCAATCCATTGCTTGGATTCCTCATATCTACCCTGAAACTCATAGCAACTGGCCTTGAGCAGATGCCCCTGAGCATAGTAATAAACGAGCGGCTTAAGCAGCTCCAGGTGCTCATCTCCAAAACGGTTCCGATTGCGATACAATGCCTGCGCCAGCTCTCTTAGCTCGTCCGCATACATTTCCATCTCGGACCATTGCATTTTTAAAGCAAACACTTGAGATAGCATATGTAAGCCTTCCAGTGCGTAAATTTCCGGTAGACGACTACGGTACAAATGGAATTGTACAGCAGCCTTCAAGTTCCGTTGGTTATCCTTAATCTGAATCTGGAATATACGGAAATAGCTGATCGCCAATCGTTCAGAGTGGGTATACTTTTCACTCTCGATGACACAATCATACAGAAGCATGGAAGCTTCATGTCTGCCATCCTCAAACATCGCTTCTGCGGTCTCAAAAATAGCAGGAACGTTCGATAAATCGTCCATCAAATAGCCAAGTACACTGCGTATACACTCCAGCTTGTTCAACTCTGAGCAACGCAGGAGAAACGGACGCAACCTTCTCCAGTGTGGTAAGGAATGAATAAAACATTCATCAACATACATCTCGAACAAAGATCCTTCTTCCAATCCCATGGCCTCGGTAATCAAATCCAGCTGATTGACTGAGATCGGCCGTGGTGGGTTCCGGTTAAGTATACCGCTAAGTGTACCCGGATTTACCTTGGAAGCATCTGCAAAACATTGCATTGAAATGCCTTCACTTTGAATATACTTTTCTATTTCTGCGCGGATCGTGGTGTTTTTTTCCAAAGGGACACCCCCTCAAACGAATGATGGTGACTTTTTCATTACCTTTTAAACCAAAATTTGTTTAATCAAAGTATATGTCTATTTATACGAGAGGTCAATAACTTTAAATACGACTCAGGACATATAAAATCACGAATTTTGTACGATTTTAAAACTGTTTTATGAAAAAAGACCGTCCTCTGTGGGACAGTCTTTTTCTATTATTTTGATGCTGTGGACTTATAGGACAAAAACAAGTTAGCAGTTTTACCGTGAACGTCCGAAATCGAGGGCAAACTTAGCGTATCCCTCTACCGTTAACCCTTCATAAAGCAACTCCGAATAGGCATTAGCGGCATCCGTTGCTTGCGGTGAGGTCAGGAAGGTCACATGCGGACGCCCTGACCATGGGGCGAGGGACCAATGGCCATCAGCTTTTGGCGTCAACGTCTTCATATGCCGCACGTATTCAGTCAGCACATGACGGTTCTCATCCGGTGAAGCAAGTATGATTCGCTCTCCACCCGGATTGACCAGCGCAGAGGAAAACGCGCGATAGTTATTCGTAACAACCAGATAATTTCGCTGCATATCCATCGGTTCGTCATCAAAAGACATCTGAATGATTCTGTGTGCATCTGGGTCCTTTAGGCCCCCGTCAGCATCATATCTGGCTGGCTGTGTTACATCAATCTGATACCTGATGCCGTCGATGATATCGAAATTAAAGCTTGGAAAATCAGAATTAATCAGCTCTTGCTCTTGTTCTGCTGAAGGATCAATTTGCCGGAATTGTCCAGCAGACCACTCCAGCCATTCCCGGATTTCCGTTCCGCTCAGCCGAACGACATGCAACGTATTCGGAAAATTGTACAGATCGGCGATATGCTTGATCGCCAACGTCCCCGCCGGAATATGGGTATAGTACGATGGGCCATATCTGCCACCTGTTTTAAAAGGAGCTGCTGCCGACAGAACGGGCAATCCTTCGTGCTCGCTCCCTTGCATCTGCTGCTTCACATACCACATTTGCGCATCATTCACGAGCTGAACCGAAGCATCATCCATCACCTGAGCAAAAAAGCTGTTCACCGCCACCGTCGTCTGACCTACAGGTGCACGAATATACTCCAGTGTTCCGGCGTGCTCTTCTGCTACCGCCAGCTGAATGGCAGTATCCGGTTGTACCAGCGCTTCCTTGCGTATCGGATCATACACCGGGCGTACCTCGGCAGCAGATGCAGCCACTTGCCACTTCTCTCCACTAAAGGTCAGCTCCAGATCAATGATACCCAGATGATCCCCCCAAAAGCCCGGCTCCACTGCTGGGATATCGTGGATGGTACCTCGCTCTACATCAACACCTGTTTTCCCCATAAACGAAGGTCCGGGAAATACTTTATGTGCATGACCAAACACAATGGCATCGATCCCTTCCACCCTGCTCAGATGCAGCACCCCATTTTCCATATCAAGCGTTTCGGGAATATCCTCAAAGCCTGCATGGGGCATAGCAATGATGAGATCGGCTCCCGCCGCCTTCATTTGTGGAATAAACCGTCTTGCCGTTTCCAGCATATCTTTGACGATGATTTTCCCCTCCAGCCACGCCTTGTCCCATTGCATAATTTGCGGAGGGACAAAGCCGATGACTCCCACCTTCAACAGATGCTTACCACCTGCTTCATCCTCTACCGTCTTATCCAGCAATAGATAAGGTGTAAAGTAATTTCGTTCTTGTTCTCCCGCTATATAAATGTTGGCATTCACATAAGGAAATTGCGCTCCTCGAAGGCAAGTCTGCAAGTATTCCAGTCCATAGTTAAATTCATGATTCCCGATATTGCCTGCCTCATACCCAAGCAGATTCATAGCTTTATAGGCGGGATGCACCGCGCCTGGGTCCTGTTGGATTCGCTGTACAGCATAATCTCCCATCGGATTCCCCTGAATCACATCTCCGTTATCCAGCAGCAGGTGATTGGGTACCTCCGCCCGGGCTATTTGAATCAAGCTGGCTGTTTGCGCCAGACCGTAATGCAGCGTCTCCTGATCCGTATAATAATCGTAATTCCACAAGCTGACATGCAAATCGGTTGTAACCATAATGCGGAATTTCACTCTCACAAGGCTTACATTGTCCTGGTCTGCCTTTTCGTTAATATCCAAAATATCCAATCTTGTTCTCTCCCTCAGCTTCGGTCATAGAGCTTGAACAAGTCTAACAGAGCACTGTTAAGAGAATGTTAAAATAAGTATTTTGCATAAATCCAGAAAATGGTTTTAAGCATACGATAAATTTTACATCATTTTTACCAAAGTCAGGAGTGGTTTTTACCCTAGCTACGGGACTAGCTGTTAAGATTTGGTTTGTCACAGCATTTACAGGTTTTTTATTATCGTTATCACTATGTTTAGGGGGAAATTATTTTGTTCAAAAAAGCACTGACCTTGTGCATGACCTTCACACTGGCAGCGGGTCTAGCCGCTTGTGGCTCCAATGCAAGCAATAACAACAGCGCGTCCACTCCGGGTACAGATGGCTCTAAAAACGAAAGCACAGCCTATGTTCCTAAGGAGTTAAAGGTACAGTTCGTTCCTTCTCAAAATGCAGATACGCTCGAAGCCAAAGCCAAACCGCTCGAAAATCTACTGGGTGACAAGCTTGGAATCCCGGTGAAAGTAACGGTATCTCCTGACTACAATACGATTGTGGAAGCCATGTCTTCCAAACAGGTAGATGTAGGATTCCTTCCGCCGAATGCTTATGTACTGGCCCACGATAACCGTAAAGCAGCCGACTTGCTGTTGCAAGCTCAACGCTACGGAATTGAAGATGCTACAGGTAAGGACACGACTGAAAAAGTAAACTTTTATAAAGCAATGATCGTGGTGAAAAAGGATTCTCCGATTCAAAGTCTAGCTGATCTGAAAGGCAAGAAGGTTGGCTGGCAAAATGTAACCTCCTCCGCAGGCTACGTGTACCCTGCAGCAGAGCTGAAAAAAGCTGGCGTGGACCCGGATACGGATGTGCAGGGTGTGACAATCAAAGGCCACGATGCTGCTATTCTGGCGTTGCTGAACGGTCAAGTTGATGCGGTAGCTGTTTTCCAGGATGCACGTAACACGGTGAAGAAGGAAATCCCGGATGTATTTGAAAAAACTCGCGTCATTCATTACACAGCTAAAATTCCAAATGATACCGTCAGCGTACGTTCTGATATGGATCAAGCGTGGAGAGACAAGATCAGCCAAGCCTTTATTGACATCGCCAAAGATCCTGCAGGCGGCGAAATCATTAAAGAGATTTACACCCATGTAGGTTATGAAAAGGGCGACGATAAAAACTTCGACTCTGTGCGTGAATACGCCGAAGCCGTTGGTCAAGCGGTTAAGTAATCGGAACAAACAAGGTACTTTAATGAAGTAACAGCTACGAAACAGGCTTTACGAATGACAGGGCAGCACCGTCCATGTATTCATGGCGGTGTTGTTTTCATTCCACCCCATCGGGGGAGAAAGTTGGGAGCATATGATCGAATTCCGTAACGTATCGAAAACATACCCGAATGGCACCAAAGGGTTGAACAATATTAATTTGACGATTCAGGAGGGAGAAATGGTCGTCATTGTCGGCTTATCCGGTGCAGGTAAGTCTACCCTGCTGCGTTCCATTAACCGACTGCATGACATTACGTCCGGCGACATTGTCGTGGGTGGCAGGTCCGTCACGTCTGCTGGAAGCAGCGAGCTGCGGCGCATTCGCCGTGATATCGGCATGATCTTTCAAAGTTTCAATCTGGTTAAGCGTTCGACGGTGCTCCGCAATGTACTTTCCGGCCGCGTCGGCTATCATTCAACGCTGCGAACCATTCTCGGCCTCTTTCCGAAGGAAGATATCGAACTGGCACTAACAGCGCTGGAGCGCGTGAACATCCGCGAAAAGGCCTACAGCCGGGCAGATGAGCTGTCTGGTGGCCAACAGCAGCGCGTATCCATCGCCCGTGCTCTGGCGCAGGAGGCTAAAATCATTCTGGCGGACGAGCCTGTCGCATCGCTGGATCCGCTGACCACCCGCCAGGTCATGGATGACCTTCAGCGGATCAACCGTGAAATGCAGATTACGACCATCGTCAATCTGCATTTCATTGATCTCGCGCGCGAATATGCAACGCGGATCATCGGATTGCGCGCCGGGGAAGTGGTCTTTGACGGCACACCGGAGGAGGCTACGGATGAGGCCTTTGCGGAGATCTACGGCCGGGCCATCAAGCATGATGAGCTGCTGGGAGTGGGATCATGAAGCCCGACTCTACTGCCCAGCCGCTCTCTTCGACGCAACCGTCACCGCATGCTGGACCGCCGCAGCCTGGCAAGACGCCCGCAGGGCCACCTTTGCCAGGACGTTACAAGCGTTATGCCACCTGGATGATTTTTATCGTGGTGCTGGTAGCCTGCTCCATTCATACGGATGCCACACCGTACCAGTTGATCGTCGGCTTGCCGGAGATGGGCAAATTGTTGGGTGAAATGTTTCCACCCGACTGGAGCTACTTGCCTACCATCTGGAAACCGATGCTGGAAACGATCCAGATCGCCATTGTTGGCACGACACTGGGAGCCATATTGGCGATCCCTGTCGCGTTGCTGTGTGCCTATAATGTGATGCCGCGCAAGCTGATTTCGCTGCCGATGCGCACGATCCTGAATCTAGTACGGACGATTCCCGATTTGCTGTTTGCTTCGATCTTTGTGGCGGTGTTCGGCATCGGGCCGTTTGCAGGGATGCTCGCCCTGCTCTTCTTCTCCTTTGGCATCATAGCCAAGCTGACCTTTGAGGCGATTGAAGCCATTGATCCCGGGCCGCTGGAAGCCATGACCGCTGTTGGCGCGAGCCGCATTCAAGTCATCGCCTTTGGTGTGGTTCCGCAGGCTCTTCCTTATTTTGTGTCGTACTTGCTGTATACCTTTGAGGTTAATGTACGCGCAGCTTCCGTTCTGGGCCTGGTCGGGGCTGGCGGTATCGGTCTGTTGCTTGACCGTTCTCTGGGGCTGTTCCGATATGATCGGGCAAGCATCATTATTCTACTGACCCTCGTCATCGTCCTTGCGATTGATTACGGCAGTAACCTGCTACGGAGGAAATTATTATGAATGATCCTACGCTTCGCAGACCTATTGGCTCCCGCCTGCGCCTATGGGCGATAGCTATTCTGCTAATCATCATTTATATTTGGGCTTTTCGCGGGATGCAGTTTGAAGGATTACAGGGGACGGCTAAAAGTGTCTCTGTCGCTATATTGGACGGCTTCCTTCATCCCGACTGGTCGTTCGTCTACATCCCTGAAGGAGAGGATTTGCTGCGCGGGTTGCTGGATACGCTGGTCATTTCAGTGCTCGGAACCTTCGTATCCGCATTTGTCTGCCTTCCGTTCGCCTTTTGGGCGTCCAGCAATATGACCCGTCTGCGTCCCTTATCGGGTAGCGGGAAATTTGTGCTTAGTGTCATCCGGGTATTTCCCGAAATGATCGTCGCCATCTTGTTTATCAAAGCCGTTGGACCCGGCTCGTTTGCGGGTGTGCTTGCCCTCGGCATTCACTCCATCGGCATGCTGGCGAAGCTTTTCTCGGAAACGATCGAAAGTGTCGATCACGGGCCACAGGAAGCTTTGATCGCGTGCGGTGCCAATCGTTGGCAGGTGATCTTCTTCGCCGTGCTACCACAGGTGATTCCACAGTTTCTTTCGTATTCGCTTTACCGTTTTGAAATTAATATCCGTTCTGCTACCACGCTCGGTCTGGTCGGTGCAGGTGGTATCGGTACTCCGCTACTATTTGCACTCCAAATGCGCAACTGGAACCGTGTAGGCGTTATTTTGCTAGGCATTGTGGTTCTGATCATTTTGACGGATCTGATTTCCGGCTGGCTGCGCAAACGGATCGTATAATTAGAACTCTAAACGCCCAAAAAGCCTCTCCTGTGTAAAAAGGGACATGTCATGCTCCCATTCACTCGGAAGAGGCTTTTGTCGTTCAACGTCTCCCTGCCAATTCATCTATGACCCGTCGGACTTCCTCAGCCGTATTGTAAAAATGAGGAGCCACACGGATAACATCCTTTCGTGCTGAAACGATCATATTTTGGCTTCTCAAATTCCTCTCCACAGCCGACACGTCGGCTACTTCAACAGCGAGCAAGCTTGGTAATGTGCCTCCCCTGTAAGGTACACGTATGTGTAGCCCTTTGCGCCGTCCATATTCAACGGAAAAATCCAACAACTCACTCATATAGGCCTGAATATTCGTGACTCCAATCTCTAGCAGCAGCTTTAAAGCCGCATTGGCGGCAAAAATGCTAATAAAAGAAGGCAATCCCGTCTCAAAGCGTCGGGCTCCCGCCGCCGGAAACGGGTGAGCAATATCAAACCGGGAAGCAGGCTCCTGCCCAAGCCAGCCTGTAAGACGGGGCTTGAAGCGGTCTATTCGGTCCTTGCTTACATAAAGAAAAGCCACGCCCGGAATTCCCAGCATATATTTGCGGGCTCCCGCGACCAAAATATCTACGCCCATTGCCTTAACGTCCACTGGAACGATCCCTGCAGACTGATAAGCATCCACAAACAGCAACGCCTGATTTCGGTGAGCTATATCTGCAATGGATTTTAAATCCTGCTGAAATCCGTTGGTATAGTTCACTTGTGACACCATAACGAGCGCAGTTTTCTCCGTAACATGCTCCTCATACTGCTCTATCGTCACTTCTCCCTCGATGGAGGGGATACAGCAGATGTGATCATGGAACATCTCCTGTGCCTGCCAGATGTGTCCCACCGTCGGAAAGTCGGTGTCCGCATACACAATGCCTTCTTTTCCCGGTACATAAGGAAGGGCTGTAGCCACCCCAGCAATCGCCTCAGAGGCTGAGGACAGGACCGCAATTTCGTCAGACTCCGCCCCGATGAGCTTGGCAAAATGCCCTCTGGCCTCCTCCAAACGTGCCATAGATAGATCGCCGTTATGACCGTGTTGCAGCAAACTTCGATGATATTCCTCAATGGCAGCGGAAACCGGCCTCGATACGGCCCCCTGGGAACAGCTTCCTACATGGATATGTGAGGATAGCACTGGAAACAGCTGACGGTAGGACTGAAACGGATGTTTCATTTTTCCCTTCGCTCCTCCTGGGCACACCAACGTGCCTTGATATGATCATTTTATTATCCATATAAGCCACCTTAGAACAAGGGCCTCTCTTCCCATCTTCTCGCCGTTAACAGACGATAGACGCAAAGAGAGGCCCTGAGGGATCATATACAAAATCATAAATTAATGCACGCGTTTGCGTCCAAACCAGCTTTTAAGTACCAAGGTTGCCAGAGCAAGTAACAACAACAACGAGGCCACCGCAAAAGATGCCGAGAACTGATATTCGTTATACAAAATTTCTACATGCAGCGGCAGTGTATTCGTCTCTCCACGGATATGTCCAGAAACGACGGACACTGCACCGAACTCACCCATGGCTCGCGCATTACACAAAATGATGCCATACAGCAGACCCCACTTGATGTTTGGCAGCGTCACTTTCCAGAAAATGCGCCAGCCGCGCGCGCCCAGCATGACCGCCGCTTCTTCCTCCTGCTGTCCCTGATCTTCCATCATTGGAATGAGTTCTCGCGCCACAAATGGAAAGGTGATGAACAGCGTCGCTAAAATAATACCAGGCAAAGCAAATATAATTTTAATATCATGCTCGTCCAACCACGGTCCAAGCCAGCCCTGTGCGCCGAACACTAATACATACATCAGCCCTCCGACGACAGGAGAGATGGCAAAGGGTAAATCAATTAAGGTGACCAGCAAGCCTTTGCCGCGAAATTGAAATTTCGTGATCAGCCAAGCGGCAGCTACACCAAATACCGTATTCAGCGGTACCGTTATCGCTGCCACCAGCAGCGTCAACCGCAATGCGGACATGGCATCCGGGTCCCGTAACGCTTCGACGTATACGCCCCATCCTTGCTTGAGTGCTTCGGTAAGCACGACGATTAGCGGCAATACCAGCACCCAGAGCAAAGCTAAAAAAGCAGCACCAATCAGCGTCCACTTCACCCAAGCGGCCTCGGTCGTGACCCTGTTGGGCGGTGCAGATGAAGGCACTGGTGCAGAAGCAAGCTCCTGCCCAGTTATCGCTTGTGACATAATCTATCCCTCCTTAGAACGTGGATATCATGCGCAGCCCTGCATGTTAACATTAGATAGTCACATTAGACAGTTGCGTTTAGGCAGTACGCCGTCGTGACCAGCGCTGAATGCTGTTAATCACGAGTAACAGCAAGAATGAAATTACCAACAGCATCAACGCTACTGCCGTAGCTCCTGCATAGTCATTTTGCTCCAGCTTGGACATTATGAGCAGTGGAGCAATTTCCGTCTTCATCGGCATATTGCCAGAGATGAAGACGACAGAACCATACTCGCCAATGCCACGGGCAAAGGCGAGCGCAAAACCCGTCAGCAGCGGTGGCACCAGCTCCGGTACAATAACGCTGCAGAAGATACGCCATCTGCCAGCTCCCAGCGTAGCAGCGACCTCCTCCTCATCCTTGTCCAGCTCCTCCAGCACCGGCTGCACTGTCCGTACAACGAACGGAATGCCAATAAACATCAATGCTAGCGTAATCCCCGTCTGTGAGTACGCCATCCTCCATCCAAGCGGTTCAAACAATGAACCGATCCAGCCGTTCTGTGCATACAGAGCAGTCAAAGCAACCCCTGCTACCGCAGTAGGCAAAGCAAAGGGCAGATCAATCACCGCATCAAAAAGTCGTTTTCCCGGAAACTCATAACGCACCAGCACCCAAGCTATCAATAAACCGAGAAACAGGTCGATCAGCGCCGCAGCCGCAGCACACAAAAAGCTTACCTTGTAGGAAGCCAGCACCCTGACATCAGTCGCCACGTCCCAAAATTTCTCCCACGTCAGTCCAGTTGAATTCAGAAGCAGTGCCGATAAAGGCACCAGCACCACCAGACTGAGATACAGCACACTATAACCCATTGTTAACCCGAACCCGGGAAGTACGCGTTTTCGAGTGGCTTGCACTTGACTCATGTTCTGTCCATCCCTCTCTGAATCCATTCACTATGACACTTGCGGCTACCGACCCAATCCCTACACAGTCCACCTATTTTATGAACTGCCGGGTACATAAATCTGGTCAAAAATGCCCTTGTCGCTGAAATGCTTCTGCTGCGTCTCCTTCCATGTCCCGAATACATCCTTCAAGGTCACGAGCTCCAATTTAGGAAATTGATCCTTGAACTTTGCCGTCACGCTCTCCAGTGTTGGGCGATAATAATTTTCGGCAGCAATGGTCTGCCCTTCTTCACTGTACAAATATTTCAGGTATGCGTCCGCCACCTCGCGTGTACCTTTTTTATCTACCACCTTATCAACTACCGCTACCGGTGGTTCCGCCAAAATACTGATCGACGGATACACGATATCGAATTTGTCCGCACCCAGCTCCTTCACCGAGAGCAGTGCTTCATTTTCCCAAGCGATCAGTACATCGCCAATTCCACGCTCTACGAAAGTCGTTGTCGCTCCACGTGCTCCGCTATCCAGTACCGGCACATGCTTATACAGCTCCTGTACAAACTGCTGGGCCTTGGCTTCATCGTTATTGTTCTTCTTGAGCGCATAGGCCCAGGCTGCAAGATAGTTCCAACGTGCTCCACCCGAAGTTTTAGGATTCGGTGTAATAACTTGCACATCGCCACGGATTAAATCGTCCCAGTCCTTAATCCCTTTCGGGTTCCCTTTGCGTACCAGTAACACGATGGTTGAAGTGTACGGGGCGCTGTTATGCTCATATTTACTTTGCCACCCCTCTTTAACGAGTCCTTTTTCCTGTAGCGCATCAATATCATAACCCAGGGCCAGAGTTACCACGTCCGCGTCCAGTCCGTCCTGCACAGAACGACTTTGCTTGCCAGATCCTCCGTGAGATTGCTTGATCGTAACCTTCTGCCCTTTCTCCTTCTCCCAATGGGCGGCAAATGCTTTATTATATGCCTCATACAGCTCACGGGTCGGATCATAAGAAACATTGAGTAACTCCACGTCCTTGGAACCGGCAGCAGAGCTACCATCCGCCTGCGTCCCTCCCTTGCTTGCCCCGCAAGCGCTTAGCATAATCGTTAAAACCAAAGATAGTCCGAGAATAAGTCCACTTTTCCATTGCCTCTTCATCAAGACACCCCGAATTCTATGTAATTTGTATTCATTTACGCCTGTTATTGACAGACATAATCAAAAAAAGAGCGGAGAATTCCCTGATGCAGCCCTGATAGGTCAAACCTGTCACGTGGACAGTGTCTGCCTGCTGTTCCTAGAGGTTCTCCGCCAAAATGGCGAGATCATACATTAATTCTTTAATTCCTACCTGTTTAATGAGTTATATGGATATAATACGAGAGTTTAGGAGTGATGTCAAACCTTTTTTTGGTATGTATCATCTGGACTTTTCTTTCTTTAAGGGGGGGCAGTCAGAAACATTATATATGTTTCCGACCGTTTAGAGGTCATTTACACACGAAGTACGACTTAGTTGGCAACCGTTTCAAGATTAATCGAAAAGACTCCAAAAAGCTTCGGATTGTCCGTAGCTCTTCTCAACCACAGTTCACCCGATCCCACCATGACTCCCTGATAATTAACAAACAAATCATCTGTCTTTTGATTCACCAGCGCCTCGCGAATTGCGTCCGTAAAAATCTGATCATACTTGGCCATAAAATCTTTCTTATTCGGAATCGTTAGCGACTTTTCACTATCATTAACACGCAGAGGGTACAAAATATAATTGGCCACTTTTTCCTTGTCATTGTCGGCAACTGCCTTCTGCAGCGCTTTGAACGTGTTCAAAAACGCTTTAGGATCTTGAATACCTGCTACCTCAAATGGATTTTGCGATGGATTGGAGGTTGCCGGAGAAGAAGATGTATCTGATGAAGCAGATGGAGCCGAAGGAGTTGATTTTTGTGCATCAGTACCGCTGTTTTCTGCACTCTTGCTCTCTTTCGCTGTTTTGTCACTTTGGGCTGAACCGCTACGACTACCACCGGCTCCGTTCTCGATCACGCTTGTACTGCTTCCAGTATCAATGGTTTCAGCATTCTTATCCTGACCACAGCCAGTAAGTGCTACAAAGGTAAGTGTAAGTAAAATGGCTGTGAGTGACAGCCTCCGTGACATCTTTTGATTACCGAATTCATGGTTTTTGGGCACAACGGGTCATCCTTTCTGCTTTCTGCTCTGACCTATTCTGTTCATTAAGTCTTCAACCGTTCTATTGTAACATAAGTAGACTAATGACCGCATGTCGTGCCCTTTCTGGAAGGAGCTTACAGTGTAATATATGCGAAGGTTTTAACGTTTCCTTGCGATCCATCGTCCGTACTTACTTTTAAAATCATCTCTTTTAAGGAGTCATTTGCAGCTTCATCCTGTCCCTCTGGCTTTACAAACACCAGATCGTGGCGTTCTCCCGGCTGCAACGTTCGGCTGGAAAACCCGCTCGTTGTACCTTGCAAGTCTAATCCATTCGCACTATTGAGCTTGTATTGTATGGGTTGCTTACCTGTATTCTTGATACTGATGTATAACTTGCGTTCCTCTCCACCATTTGATTTCCTCCTCTTCTTATCTTTCCTTCAGTCGTCACCGTGATTGCACAGATGGAACGGCTTATCTTCTATAAGGAAGCGATTCAGCCAGGTCATTTTATATATAAAATCGGGTGCCGATTCGATGAATCCATTCACAATGTTCAAGGAGCGTAGATTTTTCAGGTTTTGTAATTCAGGAGGCAACGTACGGATTCCGCTATACTGGATATCCAGATACTCCAGTTGTTGCAGCTCTCCGATTTCAGGAGGCAAATGCCGAAATACCAGCTCCGCCTTGGGAATCACTTTGAAATCTGGGGCCGGACGATCATAGCATCCACAGCTGATCCTCAGGTTTTTGAGATGGGTCAGCTTGGCAATGTCAGCGGGTAGCTCTTCCAAATCCGCTACTTGTATCGTCAGTGACTCCAACGATTCCAATTCGAACAAAGCGTGCGGTAGTGTTCGTATATCCTGCTCGAAAATAGTCAGATGCTTCAGGGAATACAATTCTCTAATCCGTTCCGGTATCTCCCTCAAGCCAAACCCCATAAGCTCTACTCGATCCGGTTGATGCCGAATAGCATCGTCCAGAAAAATATCTATATTCTGATGATATTCAGGTTTGTGAATAAACACACCAGGTATAAGCTTCTCCAATTCATCCGCTTCTTCTGTAGCCATGTTTAGTCCACCTATTCGTTCGTGAGCTATGTTAATGATCCAATCCCTTCCCTCCGCATTCTGGAAGCACAAATCCTCAGGTAATTGGGGATGTACCCAGGAAAACAAACTAGACGCCGCCTGCTTTAATAATCCCCCTGCCTCGGGCGCACACTGGTATCGGTAAAATGTTCCTTGTGTGTAGGCAATGGAATGGATGCCCCTAATTTCCTCATAGGAGTGTGTGGACAGCATAAAAGGATTCAATTGCTGTAACAATTCCTTGAACAGGACATCCTGGTCGATCACTCCATTCTCATCCTCTGTCGCCCATTTATGTATGCCCAGCATAAACGTGTCTGCCCGTTCCATAGCATAATCAATCAGTCTTTCATAGGCTGCTCCCCGGACATCGCTGTATAATCTGAACATGTCTCTCCCCCTCTGTGCAACCCTCGGCCTTACAATAAAAAAAGCCGAACTCATATCTATTATGAGTCCGGCTGTCATATTTTTCAAACTTGATCAAAGACACTCAACACGACTTTATAAATATGGCTTATCGCTTACTCTGTCACTGTTCCGTAGATTAGTACTGGCGCTTCCGCGTGATCCGCAATACGGATGTTGGCGTAGATTTTCTCCAGCACTTGGGCTACATCTTCACGGTTCGCATGGATAGTAACCAGTGAATCGCCTTTTTGAACAGCATCCCCGACCTTTTTGTTCAGCATCAAGCCTACAGCCAGATCAATCTCGGATTCTTTGGTCGCACGTCCTGCTCCAAGCAACATCGCTGCGGTACCGATTTCGTCAGCCACGATTTCAGCTACCACACCGTCCTGCTTCGCTGGCACCTCAATAAGATACTGTGCTTGCGGCAAGCGTTCAGGATGATCCACTACAGAAGCGTCACCGCCCTGATTCGCAATAAACTCTTTGAATTTCTCAAGTGCTTTGCCATTGCGAATGACTTCTTTGAGCTTCTCTTTGGCGTTTTCGAGAGATTCTGCTTTCCCTGCCAAAAACACCATCTGACTGCCCAAAGCCATACACAGCTCTTCCAGATCTTTTGGTCCTTCGCCACGCAGCGTATCAATCGCTTCTTTCACTTCCAGCGAATTACCGATGGCCAGACCCAGCGGTTGACTCATATCGGAAATGACTGCCATCGTTTTGCGACCCACATTGTTACCGATGCTCACCATAGCATGTGCCAGTGCTTTGGCATCATCTACGGTTTTCATAAATGCGCCTGCACCTGTTTTTACATCAAGCACGATGGCATCGGAGCCGGCAGCGATTTTCTTACTCATAATCGAGCTGGCAATCAGCGGAATCGAGTTGACCGTCGCTGTAACGTCACGCAAGGCATACAGCTTTTTGTCCGCAGGTGTCAGGTTGCCGCTTTGTCCGATGACCGCAATTTTGCTGCGATTCACCAAATCCACAAATTCGTCCTTGCTGATTTCGACGTGGAAGCCTGCAATAGCTTCCAGCTTGTCGATCGTTCCTCCGGTATGTCCGAGGCCGCGGCCTGACATTTTGGCTACCGGAATATCCAAGGCCGCTACGAGCGGAGCCAGTACCAGCGTTGTCGTATCACCCACACCGCCAGTGGAATGCTTATCGACCTTTACACCTTCAATCGCGGACAGATCAATGGTATCACCCGAATGAACCATCGCCATCGTCAGATCAGCGCGTTCGCGTTCAGTCATATCTTTGAAGAAAATGGACATCGCCAATGCACTGACTTGATAATCAGGAATTTCACCCTGAGTGTAGCCTTGGATAATAAAATTAATTTCCTCTGTACTCAGTTCTTTTCCGTCACGTTTTTTCTCAATCAAGTCTACCATTCTCATATGTCATTTCTCCTCACTGTGCGTATGATCGTTTACAGAGATACTGCTGTATCCAGTGCAACTTCCATCATTTCTTTAAAAGTTGTTTGCCGTTCTTCTGCGGTCGTTTCTTCCCCCGTCAGCAAATGATCGCTTACCGTCAGAATCGTCAGTGCGTTTACACCAAACTTGGCTGCCAACGTGTATAAAGCCGAAGTTTCCATTTCTACACCCAGCACGCCGTATTCCATCAGCTTTTGTACCACTGATTTGTCATCACGGTAGAAGCTGTCTGAGCTGAATACATTGCCGACATGCATGTTCAAGCCTTTGGCAACACCGCGATCATAAGCGCCCTTCAATAGATTGAAGCTGGCAATCGGCGAGTAATCGTAGCCGCCAAAGATATGGCGGTTCATGCCGGAATCCGTACAGGATGCCTGTGCCAAAATGACGTCACGAACGTGCACATGCTCCTTCATTCCGCCGCATGTACCCACGCGGAACAGGTTTTTCACACCATATTCGCTAATCAGTTCGTTGACATAAATACTGATAGATGGCAGCCCCATCCCGGTTCCCTGTACAGATAGGCGTTTGCCTTGGTACGTCCCCGTGAATCCGAGCATTCCGCGAACCTCGTTGTAGCAGGTCACGTCCTCCAGATACGTTTCAGCAATAAACTTAGCCCGTAACGGGTCTCCTGGCAGCAAAATCGTTTCTGCAATTTCTCCGGGTTTGGCTCCAATGTGTACACTCATGTTTTTTTATTCCTCCGTCCCATTTGTCCATGCTTGTATCGTTATTTATATCGTTACTAGTAATCCTGCTTGTACTCTTGCTGGTCCTTGATTACTGAAGGTCTGCCAAAAAGCTCGTTCCGTGTTCAGGCAGTTTCACACCAAAGTTATCCGCCACGGTCGCTCCAATATCAGCAAAGGTTTTACGAACCGCAAGCTCCTTGCCCCCAGCTGTAAAACGCGGGGAATATGCCAGCAAAGGTACATATTCGCGGGTGTGATCCGTTCCCCGATACGTCGGGTCATTCCCATGGTCCGCAGTGATGATTAGCAGATCGTCATCGGTCATTTTGGCAAAAACCTCTGGCAGACGCGCATCGTAATCGTCCAAGGCTTGACCATACCCCTGCGGATCACGACGGTGACCGTATACAGCGTCAAAGTCCACCAAATTCAGAAAACTTAATCCGGTGAAATCCTCATCGAGCGTAGCCACCAGCTTATCCATGCCGTCCATATTGGACACCGTACGCACCGCCTTCGTCACACCCTCACCGTCATAAATGTCGGAGATTTTACCCAAGGCGATCACATCTAGACCTGCATCCTTCAGCTCGTTCATGGTGGTGCGACCAAACGGTTTGAGCGCATAATCATGTCGGTTGGAGGTACGAGAGAAGTTCCCTGCCTCGCCTACGAACGGACGTGCAATAATGCGACCCAGCATGTACGGATCTTCCAGCGTGATTTTACGGCAGAACTCGCAAATCTCATAGAGCTCTTTCAAAGGTACAACTTCCTCATGCGCCGCAATTTGCAGCACAGAGTCCGCCGAGGTATAGATGATGAGCGCTCCAGTTTTCACGTGTTCTTCGCCCAGCTCATCCATGATTTCCGTTCCGCTGGCCGGCTTATTGCCAATAACTTTGCGGCCTGTGTGCTCCTCAATGCGCTGAATCAGCTCATCCGGGAACCCATCAGGAAATACACGGAAAGGAACAGCAATATTCAAGCCCATGATTTCCCAATGACCCGTCATCGTATCCTTGCCATTGGACGCTTCCTGCATCTTAGTGTAATACGCAAGCGGCTTGTCGGCCGCTGCCACACCTTCTATGGAACGAATATTGGATAGACCGAGCTTACCCATATTCGGCATCTTTAGACCACCGCGTTCGCGGGCAATATGACCGAGTGTATCTACATCGTAATCATCAAACTGGGCAGCATCCGGCGCTTCGCCGATACCAACCGAGTCCATAACCACCAAGTGAATTCGTTTGAATTTAGACATCATAAAAATCCTTTCCTAACTCGCTGTTTTTTTTACAAAAACAACCCTGCAATCGTTGCCGACAGCACGCTAACCAGCGTTGCCCCGTACAACAGCTTCAGACCAAAGCGGGCCACCACATTTCCTTGTTTTTCATGCAAACCCTTCACAGCCCCGGAAATGATACCGATGGATGAGAAGTTAGCAAAGGATACGAGGAATACCGATACGATCCCGACCGTGCGCTCCGACAAGCCTGTTTGCTTGGTCAGATCAAGCATGGCCACGAATTCGTTGGACACGAGTTTGGTAGCCATAATGCTGCCCGCCTGAACGGCTTCGTTCCACGGAATACCCATGACAAAAGCGAAAGGCGCAAACACATATCCAAGCAGCGCCTGAAAGCTGATTCCAAACAACCAAGAGAAAATCCCGTTAACCATGGCAATCAGCGCCACAAAACCGATCAGCATTGCAGCTACCGTAATAGCAACCTTGAAACCGTCCATAATATATTCCCCGAGCATTTCGAAGAAGGACTGCTTCTCTTCCTCCTGAACCTCCAGTAAATCGTCTTCCTTCTCAATCTTGTACGGATTAATAATGGAAGCGATAATAAAGCCGCCGAATAGGTTCAATACCAAAGCTGTGACCACATATTTGGGATTTAACATTTGCATGTAAGCTCCCACAATCGACATGGACACCGTAGACATCGCAGACGCACACAGTGTATACAACCGATGTTTTGGCAGCAGACCAATTTGCTTCTTAACGGAAATAAACACCTCGGATTGACCCAAGATAGCCGAAGCTACAGCGTTGTAGGATTCCAGTTTACCCATTCCGTTTACTTTGCTCAAGACAAGCCCGATATATTTAATAATAAAAGGTAACACTTTTACATATTGCAATATACCAATCAGCGCAGATATGAACACGATTGGCAGCAGTACACCGATAAAGAACGGTGCTGCTCCTTCATTCGCAATTCCGCCAAAAACAAAGTTAATCCCTTCAGTTGCATATGCCAAAAGACTATTAAAACCTTTTGCAAAGCCTTTGACCAGAAATTCGCCAATTCCTGTATTCAGCAATACGAAAGCAAGCGCTGCTTGCAAAACAACCATAACTATCAGCGGACGATACCTGATTTTACGCTTGTCACTGCTGGCAACGTAAGTAAGTGCAAATACAACGAGCAGTCCCACCAGAGCGATTACATATTTCATTTAATTTCCCCCTCATTACATTAAGCGCTTACATTCCCCGTAAAAAGAATGCGCTCCAAAGAGGCATTCTTTTTTTTATTTCCCCAGATCCGCAGGTCGAAAAGCACCCGGCAGTAATTGATCCACCGTCCACTCTTCCGTGTTGCCATGAAGGTTTGTCAGATAAATTTTGGTATCTTGATGAGCAAATTCGGAAATAACCTGACGACAGGCCCCACATGGAGACACAGGCCCTTCCGTATCAGCTACTATCGCAATCGAATCAATTTGACGGCAGCCTTCGGATACCATTTTGAAAATCGCTGTCCGCTCTGCACAATTGCATAAGCCGTAGGAGGCATTTTCCACATTACATCCGTGATAAATCGTGCCATCGCTTCCGAGAACCGCAGCACCCACCTGAAAATTCGAATACGGAACGTATGCCTGTTTACGCGCCTCAAGCGCTTTCTGAATCAATTGATCCTTCATCGCGAATCCCTCCATGACTTTAAAATAAACTTAGTAGGAAGATGTAGACTGCTCGCCCTCGATGATCTTCACACCGGAACTTGCACCGATCCGACTTGCGCCAGCTTCTACTAATTTTTGCACGTCTTCCAGGCTGCGTACACCGCCTGAAGCCTTGACACCAATCTCAGGTCCTACCGTTTTGCGCATCAAAGCCACATCTTCCGCAGTAGCTCCACCTGTTGAGAAGCCTGTCGAGGTTTTCACAAAATTCGCTCCCGCTTTGACGGACAGCTCACATGCCAGTACCTTCTCTTCGTCTGTTAGCAGGCATGTTTCGATAATCACTTTTACCAGTGTACCGGCAGCTGCCTCCACGACCGCACGGATGTCCTGCTCGACGAGCTGTACATCACGTGCCTTCAAAGCGCCTATGTTAATAACCATATCGATTTCAGTCGCACCGTTAGCAATAGCATCTTTCGTTTCAAATGCTTTCGTTGCGGACGTGCTCGCTCCCAGCGGGAAACCGATAACTGTACAGATAGCTACTCCTGTGCCTGCGAGCTGTTCTGCTGCATAAGCTACCCATGTCGGGTTCACACATACAGAAGCAAACTGATATTTTTTTGCCTCGGCAGTCAATTTCGTAAATTCATCCTTCGTCGCATCTGCACGCAACAATGTATGGTCGATTAATGCTGCAATGTTCATATCTAAAAGCTCCTTCATTAGATAAATAGTGTGAAGACAAAAGTCCTTTATTTCTCTGTGATGAGACCATCATAGCACGCCTTTGAACATATGTAAAACACATTTTGAAATTATGTTCAAGCTTATGCGCAAGGCGTCACCCACAATTCATATTACCCTGTAGGGAAACGCCATAACCGTGTATTTTGCTGGATTGAGAAAGACTTGCTCTATTGTAAAAGTGCTTGTGCCGTAAACTGATCTGTCACCAAAATATTCGCATACTTGCCACGCAGCGATGCCCGAATGGCCTCCACTTTACGCTGGCCTCCAGCGACGAGAATGGACTTCTCCTTCTTTCGCAAATCAGGCAAATCAATCCCGACGGTACGGCTATTGATTTCCTGACTGCATATGTTGCCCTCAGCGTCAAAAAAGCGCGAGCAAATATCGCCCTTGCCGATTCTTTGCAGTAGCTTCTGCTCTTCTCCGTTAAAATAGCCCAATCGGAACAGCAATGCATCCTCCTTGACCGTACCCACCGTAAACACAGCGATGTTCGCCTGCTTGCCAAGTTCAATGATACGCTGGATATGCCGATCCTCCTCGACCATTTTCTTAACGGCGTGACTGTCGAAAATCACAGGCAGCGGCAAATACCGTGCTATGGTATGAAAGGCTTCTGCGAACAAATTCACGGTTTCCACGGCATATGTGTTGACATGCGAATGGCTCACGCCTCCTTTGAGCTGAACCACCTCAACTCCCTTGACCTGCTTTTGCTGGAGATGAAGCGCTACGGCATGCATCGTTGTTCCCCATGTCACTCCAATAATATCAGCATCCTGTACCGTTTCATGCAAATAATCGGCTGCTTTTTTGCTAATATGCTTCTTGATCTCCTGATATTCATTTAACGGCGAATAACAGACTAACACGGTATCCAGTCCGTACTTCTTCTTCACCTGCTCTCCGAGCGCGTCCATATCCTCCATCGGGTCCACAATACTGATCCGCACGTATCCCTGTTCCTTGGCAGCCTGCAGTAACCGCGATACCGTAGGACGCGAAACCCCGAGTCTGACCGCGATATCTTGCTGACTGTAGTCGTTTAGATAGTATAATCTGGCTGCCTCGATACTTAATCGCTGCTTTTCATGATCCATTCTACCTCAACCCGCTTATCTTAAAATGTAGTGCCAGCGGACACAGCTTTAGTCCCAAACATTATATATGAAGGGAAACTTGAAGCCACGCCTTGGCCGTATAGTTGTTAATTTGGAAGATTTAACTGCTCGTTTGTGATATTCTGTGATTAACTACAACTACTTTACCGCATCCTCAACTTTATCGTTCCATCTGTCAAAACGCAATAGTTAACCCATTTTACCGCTCATTCACAACCTGTGATGGCTTATCTGAATATGTAAGGAGAATTGCTATGTCTGAATTTATTGTGTGCAGTCTGGCGGACAAAAAGTTCGCGTTAAACTTTGTGGAAGTAGAAGAAGTCATGAATGCCAAAAAAGGAACGCCTCTTCCCTTTTCCGAGGCGTGGCATGAAGGAATGGTGACTATTCGCGGCAACGTATTTACGATCCTTAATTTACGCAAAAAGCTGTTTCTTCCTGCATCAAGCGATTCCGCCGAGGACAAAATGATTTTGCTCAGCCGTGCGAAGATTGCTCTGCTTGTCGATCAGGTAGAGGACACGGCTTCTGCCGAGGACAGTCAGCTACAAAGCAATGAGGAAGAGTGGCAGCGCGAGTTGTTCCCTACTGTGATGGAGCATCAGGGTACCCTCATTCCGGTGATCGATATGGACGCTTTTCTTGCATCCACCAAGACGAACTAAAACGCAAAATACTCCCAAACCTTGAGCCGGCTTGCACTCATCGTTCGGGAGTATTTTCAGTTATTGGAGTCCCTGCCCCTCTTTCATGTGAACCAGCGTGTTCAGCTGCTCCAGTAACGTATTTCCGCCAGTCAGCGAAATCGTGCCAATCTTCTCGCAGATTTTTTCCATGAATTCCAGTTCTTTAAGACGATAGAGGGTGGCATTCTCGTCCATCAGCTTGGCCGTATTGAGCAGACTACGAGTGGATGCCGTCTCTTCACGTCGTGTGATGAGGTTGGCCTGTGCCTTCTTCTCTGCCAACAGCACGGTATTCAGAATATCCTTAATATCCCCCGGCAAAATAATATCCTTCACCCCAGCTGACGTAAAAGTCACTCCATATTCGCCACTCTGCTCATTCAGTCGAGTCAAAACATATTCCGCAATCTCTTGCTTCATTTTCAGCAAATCATCCAGCTTCATCGTGCCAACGTATTCGCGTAGCAGCAGTTGAAGCATAATATACATTTGTTCCTCGTATGCCCGGAATTCCAACGCCCGCAACGGGTCGATGATACGGTACTGACAGACGAAGTTGAGGCGCAGCGTGATTTTGTCCTCTGTCATGATTTCCTGTCCCATCAGGTCCATCTGCTGTTGTCGCATATCTATCGTTTTGATCTCTGTATTCACTGTGGACATCCAGAAATAATATTTTCCTGGTTTCAGCTCACCCTGCAACACATTATCGTAATATAAAAATCCCAATTCATAGCTGCCCACCTGAAGTGCCTTCCAGAAGCCCGGTGTCTTGGACAAGAATGCTTGCCCCAATGCCTTATCAATCGCAGGCTGCCGAGTATCTGCACGAACAAAACGATGTTTCTTGAGCATGTTCCAAAAAGCATATTTCCCTGCCGTCAGTAGCTCCACAAATCGATTATCCTCATAATGCAACACATATTCATGGTCCTCTACATCAATGACATTCAATTGCTCAAGCAATAGGGGATCTGTCAAAAACAAACGAATGTCATGATCAGGTACAAAAAATGGTTCGGCTACATTCAAAATTTCAACTGCTTCCTGCTGAAATGTCTTCAATAGGTAAGTTCCTGGGTGCAACAACTTGTGGTAGCTTCCTTTTTTGAACAGCAGCCCGCGCTCATCAGATTTAATCGTTATCTTTTTAAACATCGTATCACTCCTAGTATTTAAAATCCTCAACTTAAAAATGTACATTTCCGCGTGTAGCGGCTTCACGGTCCATTTGATCTTCCGATCGCTGTTGCTACTGAATTTTTAGAATGGATAAACCCGTTAAAGGGTTAAATTCAGTGGGAAAGGCGAACGCTTCGCTTCTTCAGATTCAAATGGTCCGCTCCGCTGATTCGCATGTTATAGTAAACACACATTTTTAAAATGAGGATTTTTTATTTTTATTTGTTGTAGTAGGGTTAGTGACCCTTGCAGAGCATCCCTTCGGTGTGGACGGCGGGGTCAAGCTTAAGGAAAAAGAAAGATACCGCCTGTTTCCGTGTTCTAGGGATGGAATTCATCAGCCCAACATCGATTGTGAATCTGTATCCCCGAAGCCTCGAACCCTGTCGGCGCTTGCTCTCTCCGGTATCCGCTGGCCGCATAGCCATCGCCCCGGTACCTGTCATCGAGACCAGACATGGGATGCTCTTATCCGGGTCTTTTCATTGTTTTTATTCGATCATTCGAATACTCTACCAGAAGTCGCGTGGAAGGCGATTGGGAATTGAACCCTAATGTTGGTGGATACATCAGAATTACAGGATACCTGACCCCATCAGGGCAGGCACTGCGGGACCTTTGGAAATCCTCGCCTCGGTAATATCTTCCTGTATCAGCCTTTATCATTATCGCGCAACCTGGAACTCACGAACATGGCGAAAGTATTACGACCCTATAAAAAAACAAAAAAAGACACAGGAGAAGCGTATTTGCTTCCCTTGTGTCTTTCTTTCTATAGTTAACTGTCGCGTTCGTATCTTAGGCCTGATCCACTAGGATGTTTTTTCGAAAACGGGATCAACGCTCGGTAGTGGAAGTTGTGGAACGTCTGTCGTTGTAGAAGCGGTCTGCTGGTGTGTATAGCTGAATGAAGGGGTCTCGTATTGCAATCCCGCCTTTTCATAGGTAAACCAATAGCTGACAGCCTTCCCAATATCGAGGTCTGTAACCCGCTGCTCCCAGACACCGCCGTTGTTTGTCATTCGGTAATTGAGCTGTTGTCCACCCGTTAAAGTATAATGCACGTCAACATAGGCCGAGGCTGTTTTGGGTGTAAATTGAAGCAATGCTTCATGATCGCTGACAAAGCGAGCTCCTACTTTATAATCCTCCGTTTCTCCACCACCCTCATTACCGCCAGATGCTGGGTCTGTCGTTACCCCTACCGCATTGCTTGCTGCAGATAGGTTACCAGCTTCATCGCGAGCCTTAACGGTAAAGCTGTAAGTGGAAGCTGCATTCAGCCCTGTAATTGAAGCGGAAGTACCGCTTATCTCTGCTGCCTGAGCCCCGTTCTTATAAACGATATAACCCGTAACGCCAACATTGTCTGTAGCTGCATCCCACTCCAGAGTGACTACCGAAGCCGTTTTGGTCGTAGCTCGAACATTCGCCGGGATGGATGGAGCCTCTGTATCAGGTTGCGGATTGCCACCGCCGCTCCCATTTCCGGTATTAAAGCTATTCGGCTGCACGGTAATACTGTGCCCATCTGAGAAGGTTACTGTTTTGACTTGGTTTGTAAAATTGTAGGCCACATAAGTTTTTACACCGTTTTTATGAAATAAGGCATAAATAGGTGAATTAGCAGTGATGCTGCGGTCGATGTTGCCTAAAGCATCCAAATTGTAGATCCAGTGGTAGGCATTCGCCTTGGAATTCCCCGCTTCCGGTGTCATGGCCGCTACGCGTGCACTGAATTTGGCCTTGGCATCGGACGGGTCCGAGATCGCTCTGTACATATACACAATATCTTCCCATGGACTGAAATTCCCACCGCTTTTTCGCAGCAGATCGTTATAATTTTTAGCTGCATAATCTGAATACTGCGTCAGATACAAGGAAGCCGAGGTGATCGGTAGCCAGTTGATACCATGCACCTCTGCGGCATTATTGGTCCACCATGTTGCATTCCCTACGGTTTTACCACCCCAGATCATGCTTGCCGTCGCGCTTTGCATCCCTGCAGGGGTGTTTGTGCCATGCACATCAAACCAGTATTCGTTAATCGCATTCATTTCCGTTGTGTATAGATAGATGCCCAGATCACGAGTTTGAGTATTTCCCGTCGCCTCGCCCCATAAAATAAGACCTGCCCAAGCATTCATCGCTTCCGAGGAGGATTCATTGTTGTTGCCATCACCAAATTTGGCATGGCCGGAAGCCCAGGTGTGCCCGGCATAGGGATCAAAATTACGCAAATACGGAAATTTCGAATCAGACCTGTCGGTATTGGCGATGTCACGAATGAGCAACTGTACCATCTGCCCCCATTGGGAATTGGATGCCCAGCTCTTGTCCACACGTGCAATTTCGGCCGCGGCCTTGATAAAGTATCCATAATGGAAGTGATGGTCATTTAATTCTACCGCACTGCCAAAGCTGTCGGGATAACCGATCAACGTCCCCCAATTGTTGTTATACACAAATAGACTGGAGCTTTTCAGATTACCCGAGCTGTCACTGGCCTTAAACCAGTCCTGCAGCCGGCTTTTGATCTCATTGCGGAACTGGGTCGCTGCTGCGGTATTGCCAGCCTGGTCGGCAATCGGCGCCAGCGCTGCTAGCTTGCCCAGACGTTTTCCAGTCCAGTACGTGTCTCTATCGCCGGAGTAGACTTCCGCTTTCGCTTCGTCTATATAACTGTTGAGCGTATTTTTATCGTAGGACCCCAAGTCGGGCAGGGAAGGCAGTACCCCTGTAAACTTCATTTTCGTTTGAAAAGAAGCACCTTCTGCTGTTTTCATCAGACCGCGTACAGAATTGTACGTATAGCCTAGCAGGGGTTGTGATGAATTTTTCCACTGATGCGGGTATAAGGCAAAAATAGTACCGCTTTGCGTGCCTTCCTTCGCTGTTGTCGCAACAGTAAAGGTGGTCGTCACTTCGGAAGAGGCTTCGTTATAGCTGTACTGTGCTTTGGAGTTTGTAACGAAAGAATAGGCGTATTGCTGAAATTTGTCCAATGTCGCGGTTGCTTTGTCAGGCAAAGCGGCCACTGTAAAATAGTTTTTCCCGTTCAATTGATTGATCAGAGTACTCGTTCCGAGGCCAGACCAGGTGCTGCCGGAAGGACCAAACAGACCATAATGTGAGCCATTAACCGTAATGCCAAGCACAGGGGAACTAGCTGACCCAGACCAAACCTCTGGCACCCCATTAAATGAAAGCTTGGGATTGCCACCGCCAAACTCAAAAAAAACATAGGGGGAGCCGTGTCCATAGGTAGCACTCATTTTATTGCTGCCGCTTTGAAATAATGATTTGACAAACCAGTCGCTGAAACCGTCCACCTTGGCATCAGGAAATGAAGCGCTTACAGAATGACCGACGGAAAAATCGTTCACATCATCCATCCAACCTGCGATGTATCCCGGATTTACCGTAATTTTCCCACTCGGGTTAAAGATGCGTAAACCGTTTTGCTGATTTTTCAAGGCAAGGGGATGCGGATATTGAGCCTCGGAGTACGGTACCCAGGCGAGGCTGCTCCACCAGTCATTGGTAGGCATTGGGCTGTTTACATTCGCTGTTTTGTAAATCTCGTTTTGCGGTGTTGCTGCTCCGGCAGGTAGTGTGGTTGAATATGAGCCAGCGCCTTGTGTGACCTCACCCGAAAAGGCTTTAGTAGAAACCGGTGCAGCTAAAAATATCAGACTGGCACTTAACAAGCATAATAACGTTTTTTTCACAACCTACATCCTCCTTTGAATTCTATAATCCCTTTCACTGCAAGGCTTTTCCCTTCTCTTCCAAGTTGATTTCAACTTCATTGTGCTTGATCTCAATTTCCAGGTCAATCCTTTTATTTCTATATTCTAACTAAACGAGGCTAAAGTCTCTAAAAATACATAAGAAACCAGGACGAAAAACCCAAGCATGTGTAATTATGTTATCTCGAATTCACCCCATTAGACATTTACCCTATGAGTTATTCACCCCATTAATCATTCACCCTAATAAACGTTTAGTATATAAAAAAAGAATCCTCCAGGCCTTGTAGCCCTTCAGATTCTCTGTTCTTTTAAGTATATAAGCTTTTGAGCTTTTGAGCTTTTGAGCTTTTGAGCTTTTGAGCTTTTGAGCTTTTGAGCTTTTGAGCTTTTGAGTCCTTTTGCCTTTCCCATGCTCCACACCATTTCGAAAAAATGAGTGACTTTGCGGTGGGCAGTAGCGGAGCGAAGGGGTTGAATCTGGAGAAGCGTAAGCGTTCTTTGCAGTGGGATTCTTACCTTTAAATGTCTTATACAATCCGAAGAATCCCACTGCAACAGCGATCGGAAGATCAACCCCTTAGTGGAGTGCCTTCTCCCCCGCAAACAACACTCATTTTTCCCGCTCAAAATACCCTTCTAGTTTCCAGTCTACACCAACCTGTGTCACGCTCAAATCATGCAATGCCACCGCATCGCTCATCGCAGACACGCCCTCTCCCCCGAGAAATCCCGGGGCTGCGCGTCCTCCAACCAGCTTTGGTGCCATGTACAGCACCAGCTTGTCTGCCAGCCCTTGCTGCACGAAGGAAGCGTTCACCTCGGCTCCGCCTTCTACGAACACTGATGACACCTCCGCTGCCCCCAGAATATCCAGCATTTGCGGCAGGTTAACCCGATCGCTGTTTTCATCCTGAGTCGGAAATATCTTTACACCTAGCTGTTCCAACTGGCTACGCTTGCCTTCATCATAAGCGCGTCCTGTGAATATCCAGGTAGGCGCCTCCCCATCTGTAATGACACGGGCATCCAATGGAATTCGAAGCTTGCTATCCAAAATGATACGAATCGGATTCCGTCCTTCTGGTAGACGAGTCGTAAGCTGAGGATTATCGTGAATCACCGTCTGTACACCGACCAGGATTCCCACATGCTCGTTACGAAGACGATGCACATCCTCCCGTGCAGCCTCAGATGTAATCCATTTGCTTTCCGAGGTCCGGGTTGCAATTTTACCGTCCAGTGTTACTGCCGATTTGATCGTAATAAAAGGACGCTTGCTCACAATATATTGATTGAACACTTCATTCATGCGGATGGATTCCTGCTCACATACTCCGACAATGACCTCAATGCCCGCATCTTTCAAAATCTGTACCCCTCTGCCGGAAACCAGCGGGTTCGGGTCCAGCGCTGCAACCACCACCCGACGAATGCCTGCCTTCACAATGGCTTCCGCGCACGGGCCTGTCCGACCGTGATGAGAACACGGCTCCAGCGTTACGTAAATTGTCGCTCCCTGAGCGTGTTCACCCGCCATACGCAACGCATGAATCTCGGCATGTGGCTCGCCGGGCTTCAGATGAGCGCCGATCCCAACGATACGACCGTTGTTGACAATGACTGATCCGACGAGCGGATTCGGTTCTGTTTGCCCTTTAGCACTTCTGGCATTTTCCAGTGCCAGGCGCATATATTTTTCGTGAGTGGTCATAGAACCTCCCTGAGATCGGAATCCCGCAAATGGCCGGATCGTTCCACTTTTGTATTCAAATACCGTTCATTATATTGCGACACATCGCCCCAGAGCGGCATGCGACCCGCCACATTCATACCCGATTTCTTCAAGGCATCCAGTTTTTTGGGATTATTTGTGATCAGGGTTACCGGTTTTTGTCTCAGGTGACGGAGCACACTAATGGCGTCTGCATAGTTGCGGGTATCATCTTCAAAACCCAATTGGTGGTTGGCTTCTACAGTATCCATGCCTTCTTCCTGCAGAATATAAGCCATTGCTTTACTAAACAAACCGATTCCGCGGCCTTCATGGTTAGCCAGATAGAACAATGCACCCGTTCCATGTTCCACAATCATTTTCATGGACTGATGGAGTTGAAATCCGCAATCACAACGCTTGCTACCAAAAATATCTCCAGTATGGCAAATACTATGCATGCGAACTAATGCATTTTCCGACTGTTGAAGATCGCCATACACCAAAACGCTTGACTGTTGTCCCTCTGCCAAATCCAGTGTGGACAATCGCTTCACAATCGTCTCAGCGGTGGCATTCAGTAAGTCCTGACGATCTTCCTCATCCCGTACAGGCAACCAGCAGTACCACTGAAAAACAACCGTTTCTCCTTCCAAATTAACTGGTAGCTTGATCGGTCCTACTAAAATCGTCGAAGATTGCTCTCCGCGAACGGTTTGAATTTTATCGTTAAGTAGCGTAGCTACATCTTTTTGGTTCATCTCTCTGCACCATCCTTTATATAAACTCTATATATGAAAATTCCGGTAATTCATGTTGTTGTCAGGATTTATATCCTTTGATTATCGGCTTGTAAGAAATGTTCATGAAACGTGGATTCCATCGTCAGCTGCCGTCCCTGAAGCTCGGTGACAGCCTGTCGCCGTCCGTCTTCGAACGCCTTTAGGTCTCCTGCGGTATAGCTCTTCTGTCGTAAACGAAGAAGCTCACTGGCTAGCACATCGGCATCCTTTAACGCTGCATTCAAGCCAAAAGCTCCGGTAGGTGTCATGGTATGCGCCGCATCTCCAATAAGGACCAGTCCGTTCTGCGCCCAGGTGTCACTGCGACTGCTGAAAATATCCAACGGTACGAAGTCCTTCCATGAACGAATGTGATCATGCACACTATGCTTCAAATCCGGAAAAGCCTCGGTAAACCGTTGTATAAATGGTTCAAAAGATTGCTTAAACAGGGTTGGAAAGCTACCCTTCTCCACATTCCAGCCAATTTGAATATAGCCCTCAGCCTGCGAGAATAAAGCCAACTGCCCTCCGTTGACTCGTGCCAGACGAGTGACGGGCTCCCACCCAGCAGGTGCTGTGATTTTCGCCCATAGCAGATCATAGCCGTGTCGAATGTTTGTCACAGGCATCTGCGCCAGCTTGCGCACAGTCGAATAGCGACCGTCTGCCCCTACAATCAACGAACTGTCAATCGTGATCTCATGACCGTTCTTATCGCGGGCGGCCAAGCCCGTGTACCCCTGCTCGCTGTTACCTTCCAAGGTAGTCACAGTTGTACCCGTCAGGTAACGGAAGGACTCGTAGGTTAACGCCTGCTTGAGCAGAGCCTCCAAAAATCGAGGCTGTGGAATATGAACCCCCACATTACCATCTACTGATGCTGGCTTGACCGTCTTCACTTGCTGCTGATGCTCCCAATATTCGATTCTTGTAGAGGCGAGAACATAGTCCTTATGAATTTGTTCGAACAGCTTATGCTTTTGGATCACTTCCTGACCCTCATCATTCAAGATTTCACCGCGGAAAGCCTTTCCCGCTATGCTCTGCTGCTCAATCAATATCGTGGATACACCCTGCGCCGCCAGTAGACAGGACAACAAAGTTCCTGCGGGTCCCCCTCCAACTACGCACACTTCACATTCCAACTTCATCTGACTTCCCCCTACGCCCAAACCATCACCATAACGATTAGTTCGTATCTGTTCATTTAATTACATCATTAATAATATCAAAAATAATATCAAATTAAGTTCAAATTTTAAGTATTCATATCTCAAGCTCCGTATCAAAGCCAACAAGTTACTTTATGTAACAAAGTATATTTATATCACACCATTTCGTCAAGTAATAAATTTATGTAAAGTAAAATCATTTACTTTTAACAGTGGATCGTTAATAATAGGAGCATGAGGTGATCACATGAACATTCCGCAGATGTGCCCACGGTTTGAAAAAGCTATGGAGCTACTGAGTAAGCGTTGGACGGTGTTGATCGTATTTCAACTAACCAATGGTCCGCAACGTTTCGTCGCTATTGAGAATTCAATCCCTAATTTAAGTGGAAAGGTCCTTTCCGACCGTCTAAAAGAGCTGGAGGAAGAAGGAATCATACAACGTATGGTTTATCCTGAGAAACCTGTACGGATTGAATACTCTCTTACAGATAAGGGACGCGATTTAGCTCCTTTGTTTGACCATATCGGTACTTGGGCTACACGCTGGATTGAGGTTCTACCAGCACTTGAAAAGCAATGATCCATATGGGCTACAGCTATTTTTCCTAAACTAACATGATAAAAACACACAGACTGCTAACATGCCAAAGAACGCCTTTGCTCTAAGTACAATTTGTACTCATAGTGCAAGGCGTTCTATTTTTCATATGAAGGAACTTTATTGATTCACCTACATATCGATTCCATTATTTAAACGTTTCCCTCACCGCTGCGTTGCATTTCCTCACGAATGGATTGCACCCGTTTTTTCCCCCAGTCATACATCATCTCCACAATGGGCAAAATCGTCATCCCCAGTTCAGTCATCGAATACTCCACCTTTGGAGGTACCTCGGGATACACTTCCCGGTGC
Source organism: Paenibacillus sp. FSL R10-2748 (assembly GCF_038005565.1). Taxonomy (NCBI): domain Bacteria; kingdom Bacillati; phylum Bacillota; class Bacilli; order Caryophanales; family Paenibacillaceae; genus Paenibacillus; species Paenibacillus sp. FSL R10-2748. The sequence continues at coordinate 79,486 of NZ_JBBOTK010000009.1, read as the reverse complement.
ACAATACCGTCCTCCATCAACTCCCGCAGCTGATTGGTCAGCACTTTATGCGACAGCTTCGGAAACAGCCTTTGCAGGTCACTGAAACGGTGCGCCCCTTCTACACCCAGATGCCATAAAATGACGACCTTCCACTTTCCGCTTAAGACCGAAAGGGTCAGTTCCTTTTCGCAGTTATAGTCTCCGTTGACGATCTTCTCCCGTATTTCTTCTCTTAGCGTATCGGACATATATCAATTAACTCCTTCTAAATCATCATGGTCTTGCACTCTAATAGTAACCTGCAGGTAACCTCCGTACTTGAAAGTGCATTCTTCACAGCCTGACGATGCCATCCTACAATAGTAGGTAACGTTACACATTCAAGGAGGAATGAAGTATGAGTAAAAAAGCCCTTTTTATTATACCCCCAGAGCGCTTTAATGAGGATGAATTATTTAAACCGAAGGAAGCGCTGGAGCAAGCAGGCGTTACTGTTACGCTAGCTAGTACAAAAACCGGCGAAATCACGGGTGACTACAACGGTAAAGCGACAGCTGATCTTGTTTTTACTGACGCTGTGCTGGCTGATTATGATGTGGTATCTGTGATCGGCGGATCAGGAACGAATGACTATCTTTGGAATAACGCGGATCTCCAAGCTCTGCTGAAACAAACTCATGAGCAAAAGAAACTATTGGCTGGCATCTGCGCAGGTTCTGTAGCCGTGGCTCAAACTGGACTGCTCTCCGGCAGAACGGCTACATGTTATCCTGTGGATGTACAAAAGGACCAGCTCCAATCGCATCAAGCCGAATATGTGGCACAGCATGTCGTTGAGCATAGCGACATTATTACAGCCGACGGTCCAGATGGTGCACAGGACTTCGGCGCAGCACTTGTCAAAGCCCTGCAATAAGCACATCTTTGAGGTTCTAGGTGGGCACTTTAAACAGCACTCCAAAAAGCCGCATCGCGTCCTTTCTTTTGTATGGGACCCGATGCGGCTTCTTTGTGCCATTTTCATGCTTAAGTGATTAATTTAATTGTATGGTCCTGGATTTTCGTGTTAGCTTTAAAGAATCGACGTTTAGTATAGGAGGCTTATATGCCGTGTTTATGAAAGGCAAAATCCATTTACATCAGGTAACGTCCGAATCGTTGCGACTGGGCGCCTTACTATCATTAGTAGGGGGCTTTTTGGACACATATACCTTTGTTGGAAGAGGCGGTGTTTTCGCCAACGCACAGACAGGCAATATCGTGCTGCTGGCTGTTAAAGTCATTCAGGGGCACTGGATTCAGGCATTATCCTATATCCCGCCTCTGATCGCCTTTTCACTGGGGGTTTTTGTTGCTGAAGGGATTAAACGCAAATCAACCCACCGTTTAACTCCAGACTGGACCCGCGCAATTCTTTTACTGGAAATCGCGATTTTTTTCATCGTGGGATTGATTCCGCAAGGAGTTCCCAATACGGTAGTAGTGGTGATCGTCTCATTCGTCGCTTCCGTGCAAATGACTTCCTTCCGCAAGCTCATTGATGTGCCGTACACCTCCACGGTCAGCACCGGTAACCTTCGATCAGCTATCGAGGCTGTGTATGTCGCTGTAACGACCAAGGACACGAACGCTGCCATTCGAGCGATGCGTTATGGTGTCATCCTGGCTGCCTTCTTGGTAGGAGCCTTGCTGGGGGGATTTCTGACTTTGACGATTGGGGATAAAGCCGTTTGGGGCGCTGTTGTTGCACTTATTTTTTCTTTTATTTTATTTACAGAAGAGGAAAAGTGGAAGCTGCCGCTTCGTCACTAATCCTCCATTACATCAGCCCTGAATGAACTGCCGCTGGGCCGTTTCGAAGAAATTCAAGAGGTCATTGCGGGACGAAAATGCTGCCTGCGCAGATTGGTTGCTACCGCCCCCTTTGCCCTGAAACGCGCCCAGATTTTCCTTTAAATACGCTCCGCAGCTAATGGAATGGGTACCATTATGTGCCAGAATGATTTTGTTTTCGGCTGTTGTGGCAAATAAAACAAGCAGATCATGCTCAGCGGTCAGCTTGGCAGCCAATTGCTGCATCTCCTGAATGGATTTTTGTTCAAATACATGAGCAAGAACATGCCCCTGTACAGCAGACAGCAACTCTTTCGCCTGGTACGATGCATTTTCCTCTTGCAAGAACTCCACTTGCGCCTTGAGCTGCTTATGCTCCTGCTCCCACTTTTCGAATCGAGTCAAAATATCCTTTCGTCCAGTATTGAACTTCGTAGATAACACGTCCAAAATCCGAACACTCTCATTAAAGTCCTGGAGTGCGCGAGCACCACATTTGAAATGGATTCTCGCCATCCCTTTTTGCTTTTCCCATTTCAAGCATTTAATCATTCCAATTTCCCCGGTCTGAGCTACATGTGTACCGCCGCAAGCATTATATTCAATGCCCTCGATCTCGACAATCCGAATATTTTCCGTCACTTTGGGCGTTTTCACCAGCGGAATATCCTTCAATTGCTCACTGGTTACAAAAAAACTTTTTATGTTGCGATTACTATAGATTTGCTGATTTACTTCCTGTTCGATTGCCGATAGCTGCGCAGGTGTTACATCCGAACAGTTCACATCAATCGTGGCATATTCTTGTCCCAGATGAAAGCTTTCAGTACGCGCACCCAACAACTCCAGACAAACCGCTGACAGCAAATGCTGCCCGCTATGCTGCTGCATATGATCAAATCTGCGCTCCCAATCCAATTGGCAGGCTACTTTCCTATCCTCCGGCAAATGCTCTACCTGATGCCAAATATCCCCATCCTCGAGAACAACATCTAATACACGGACGCCCTGAATTGTTCCTGTATCACAAGGCTGGCCTCCGCCATGCGGATAAAAGGCCGTTTCCTCCAGCATAACCAAATATTTTCCGTCTCTTTCCATGCTCTGTGTAATATGAGTGTCCCACTCCGTAAGATTTGGAGCAGTGTAGTATAATTTTGTCGTCATTCCAGATTCCTCACTTTTAGGTTCTTTGTCTCGTAGGATATCCACTTATTATCAAGCACTTCATTGTAAATATCAATGTAGGGAAAAGCTTGAACCATGGCACGAACAACTGTAGAAAGAAAATAAAGTACTAGACTGGATATGTTGGTCCCACGCGACATTTCGAATTATAAAACCGTCAGATCTCGTAAAAAAAGTATTAGACTGGCCCCAGCTATAAAAACAGCGGCAGCCGTGGACGAGAAAATAAAGTCCTAGACTGTCGCTGTTTTATTGAACTAAAGTTCTCCGTTAGTATAACAATGCATCATCTTTACGGTTCCCGAAGGAGTTAATGCACAATGAGGACTGGGCAACTTGATAGCTGTGAAACCTTGTGGCTGACACTTCCAAGCATCATTTCTTTTATGCCACTTAGCCCACGGCTTCCAATAATAATGAGTTGCTGCTTGGAATCTCTTGCATAATTTAATATTTCATGTGCAGGATCTCCCTTAAGATGAAGTGTTTCCGGGTTAATCCCCGCAGATTCTAATTTGGATTTGGCTTGTTGCAACTGTTCCAAACTCGCTTTCTCCATTTCGTTCAATATTTCTTCCAAGAAATGCCCTGGTAAATATGTCATGCCATTCGATACATATTCCTGGCTGACATTAACCAAGGTAACTTGAGTTTGTTTGTTTCGAGCTATTTCAACGGTTGCATCGAGGAGTTTGTTCGTTATTTCAGCTTTATCAATTGCCACAATAATTTTGTCAAACATATTTATCGTCCTTTCCGTGGCAGCTCGTAACTATTTCGGCTACCTACAAAACGGTTTCTTGCTGCTCCTATACCGACTAAAAAGAGTAAGACCGAAGCGCCAAGCAGAATGAAAAGTGGCAGATTCCAACTATTTGTCGCATCATGCAGAAATCCTATAAGGGCAGGACCGATTGCGGCAAGAAGATATCCGATCGATTGCGCCATGCCAGACAGTTCCGCTGCTTGATGCGCATTTTCAGTACGTAAACCGAAAAACATCATGGACAAACTAAAGGCGCAGCCTCCACCAATTCCGAGTATTATAATCCACAACAGAATGATATTGGAGCTTCCGTATAGAAGTCCGAGCGTTCCCGTTAAAAGCAAAATGATTGTGATGACCACTAACAAACGTTGGCTAGACATGCGCCCAGCAATAACGGGGACAATAAAGGTAAATGGAAGCAGAGCTAACTGCATTATCGAGAGGTACCATCCTGATTGGTTTGAGCCAATTCCTTGCTGCTTTAAAATTTCAGGCAACCATGCGATCAACACATAGAAAACCATGGACTGTATACCCATAAACAAGGTTACTTGCCAGGCAAGAGGGGATCGCCAAACATTCACATCGTTGCTGGCCATCTGTTGACTCGTCGTGGTTGTTTGCTTCGTTTGATTTCTTAATTGGGGTAACCAACAGAGAATCGATACAAAGCTTAGAATCCCCCATATTCCCAATGCTCCCTGCCATTTTAGACCTGCGTTCACGGCTAGCGGTACACTGATTCCCGATGCGATTGCTCCAAATAAACTCATTGAAATTGAGTAAACACCTGTCATGGAGCCAATTTTATTTGGGATATCCCTTTTGATTAAACTTGGCAATAATACATTACATACGGCAATTGCGAATCCAAGAATTGCTGTCCCAATATATAGATTAGCTGCGCCAGATAAAGAACGTATTACAATGCCAACAGTCAGAACGATTAGGGCAATCAAAATGATACGTTCAATCCCATACCTTCGTCCAAATTTGGGTACTAGAGGTGATAATAAAGCAAAGGCAAGCAAAGGTAGCGTTGTTATCAGGCCTGCTACTGTATTTGAAATACGAACGTCATCCCTTATGAGACTCACTAAAGGACCGACTGAGGTTAAGGGAGCACGTAAATTAGCTGCAATAATAATAATGCCGAGAATTATCAGTCCTATAGAGGATGGTACGGCTTTTATATTTTGTTTGTTCGACATTCTTCATTTCTCCTTACTAAATTCATACGTAAAATTTGTTTCCTGCTGATTGAAAAACTATGAAATAACATCCGCGCGAACAATAAAAGTATATTATAATATATTATTTTTAACAATAATTATTTTGTAATATATTATTTTTAACAATAAGTATTTTATAACACACATTAACTCATCTAAAAACAAAAATACAACTCTGAATTCCCGTCATGGAATTCGGAGTTGTATTTAATAAGTGGAATTTTCGACTTTTAGAAACCATACTTTAAGGATATATGGAGCACTGTTTCGCTATTCGTACGATTGGTATAAGAGTGAGGACAATCTGCACGAAAACTGATCGTATCATATTGATTCAATGTGTAAATCTCTCCATTGACTTGAATTTCAATGGAACCAGTCATTACTGTCGCAATTTCAGTTGTATTCACATGATGACCTTCAGGGTGATACGAGCTATTCGGCTGTAAGTAAGCCCGACACATTTCAATATCGTTGCTTGCGTTTTTAAAGACCGGTTCAATGATCCAATTTTTTTGATCATTAGAAAACCGCAGTCCTTCGCCTGCTCGATACAAACTAACAGGGTCTTCTGATTTCAACAAAGCTAATAGCGGTAAAGATATGCCTCTTGAAATTTTCCATATAATCGCCAAAGTTGGATTTGTATCGCCACGTTCGATATTCCCCAGAGTAAGTTTGCTTACACCCGTTAATTCCGCTAAGTCGTCTAAGCTCATGTTTTTATCTTTTCTGTACTTTTTCAAGACACCGCCGATTTGTAATACAATTTGTTTTGATTCATCGATTTCATCCATTTGATATGCACCTCAACAAAAAACAATTATAGCTAGTATACTGTTTATCTAGACTCTTTTCCATACAATTAGTATGGGATGGTGGACTACACTCCTATGCAAAATTCTGACTTCTATGTAACTAATCTGCCAGTTAGCTTAATGAAGCATCGTCAGTCTAACACTTTATTTTTCAGTCTAATACTTTATTTTCTTTTTACAACAACCTCCATATAGTGAAAAATATACATGACGATTAACAAATTTTAGCTTGAAATTCATTTTTGAATAGATTAAGATTAGTCGGCTAACTAATTTGTTGATTGGAACATACTGTAAGAAGAAAGGAGAACCCTATGGATTTTGATTTACGGGACTTGCCCACTCGTGAGGCGCTGCAAGAATTTTCTAAGCGTATCCCCGAGATTGATGTAAGAGCGACAGAAGCTATGCTATTTTTTATGCGAGTATCTTCCAGTGTTTTTAAAGTCAGTTTTGAGGGCTTTGAGAAGTTCGGTATATCTCATGGAAAATTTTCAATATTAATTCTCCTGTACCGCAACATCCAAACAGGATTGCTGGCTACAGAGCTTGCGGAGAAAGTAGGAGTTAGCAAGCCTACCGTTACCGGTCTGCTTGACCGCCTGGAACGCGATGGGCTTACTATGAGATCCGTACACCCTTCCGACCGCCGTATGAGCATTGTTAAACTGACCGAACAAGGAACAGAAATGATGGAAAGACTGCTGCCTACACATTTCACAAGCACTTCCACACTGATGAGCCACCTATCCACCGATGAAAAAGAGCTGCTCCTGACATTACTCCAAAAAATAGAAAGCGGCATCCCTCAAGCAAAAGAGATATATAAAGCAGCAAAGCCAGAATAAGTTTTAATTTTGTGTTTTAGTTAGCCGACTAACTTTTTAATTATTAAATAAAAGAATAAATAAAATGTACATATCAGGATATTTATTCGAGTCTATGTTTAACTCATTTTATGAATGTAAGGAGCGTATTACTCATGAATCGCACACAAGTCGCCAGCCTCATCATCCCTGTCATTTCTATTGCCTGCCTTATCGGCGGGGGGTTCCTGCTTCAGACCAACGGACAAGATCAAGTCAATGCTTCTCGATCTGTTAAAGGCACAACACTAAATGCGGATAGCATTCATGTATCGTTTGAACAAGTAGGCGGCAAAATCCTGAACATCCCGGTAACAGAAGAAACTAAGGTGAAAAAAGGAACTGTCCTTATGACTTTGGATTCCAAAGATGTGGATCTGCAAATTGAGCAGCTGCGGACACAAATCGCCCAGTTCAATACGCAGATCAGCCAACAGCAACAATCCATCCATTTAGGGTATACACGAGCAGCAACTCAGGAAAAACAGGCACAGCTAGATATCGCGCAAGCTCAAGTGACTGAGAGTAAAAGTCAGGCCGCATTGCAGCGGGCACAAGCGGCTGAGCGTCAAGCCACTGCTGCGGAACAACAGGTCAATAACGGGACTCGGGATGAAGATGTTCAGCAGCAACGAATTGCCGTAGCCTCAGCCACCAAAAACGTTCAGACAGCGCAAACCAACTATAAGCGTAATAAAGCACTCTATGATGCAGGAAGTGCATCCAAAGCAGCGTTGGATGATGCCGAATCCTCTTTGACTTTAGCGACAAATCAGTTGAGCCAGCAAAAAGAGTCTCTTCAAAAGCTACTTCATGGTGCCACTTCTGAAGAACGTATGCAGGCCAGTGAACAGACGACACAAGCAGCCGTTTCGGTAAAACAAGCCGAGGAAGAAATTCGCGGTGCCCAATTGTCCGTCGATCGTTCCAAGACCCAACTGGAAACCATTCAGCAGAGTCGTCAACAGTTGGCAGATCAGAAGCTGGCTATTGACCTCTTAAAGCAACAAAAAGACACACAGGAAGTTCAGCTTAAAACGTTGCTGCTCAAAAAAGAACGCCTGGTGTTAAAAGCACCACAGGATGGCAAGGTTACTTCGATTAGTACCAAAGTCGGCGAAAATGTGGCGCAAGGGGCTCCTGTGATTACCCTGGAAACCAATGATTTATATTACGATCTCTATGTGAATGAAGAACAAGCGGGGAAATTCAAGGCCAATCAAGAAATTAAAACTCATATCTCTGGTCTCAATAAGGACCTGAAAGGTACGGTACGCTATGTAACTGCCGCACCACAATTCGCTAATGTGAAGATGTCCCGTGAAAAAGGAGAAGCAGATACCGCTACATTCCAGGTACGTGTATATGTAACAAGAGAAGCAGCTTTGCTACCAGGCATGACAGTTGAGGTGAATACAAATGAAATCTCTTCGTGATGAATGGTCGTATCTGGTTCACTCCAAGTATCCGATCATAGCTATCATCTTCCCGTTGATTGCCGTACTGGGGTATTCACTGTTGCTCCCAAGCAGCCAAATTAACGACGCTAACGTGGTAGTGGTGGATCAAGATAACACAGCTTACAGCCGTGAGTTCATTCAGAAAATAGATGCTTCCCCGTATATGAACGTAGCTGAGATTGTTTCGTATACGGACAACCCTGAACAGTATTTTTATCATGAGCAATATTTGGCTGTTATTTCCCTGCCGCATGGTTTAGAGGATAATCACAATCGTTCCCTTTCCAGCCGCGTGGGTCTCATTCTCGATAATACCAATGTTCAATCTATTACTTCGATTCGTACAGCTATGCAGGAAATTAGCGTTTCCGAGAATATGGAACTGTCTGTTCCAGCTATGTTGAAAACCGGGATGAACGCAGAACAGGCCCAAGGGGCCCTCAATGGTATCGCCTTGGAAGTGCGTTCCCTGTTTAATCCAACGAATGACTATCAGAATACGACGATACTTGCATTCACTTGTATGTTCTCTTTTATGATACTCAATATAAATAGCTTACCTCTGGTCGCTAGACTCCGGGTTTCCAAGAGGCTGGCTGCTGAGCTGCAAAATCCGTTCAACATACTACTGCGTGTGCTTCCTTATACGCTGTTTTCGACGGCTGGCTTAATCTTCTCTCTCGGGATGCTTAAAGTGTTTGGAGGAGGCCGTTTCGAGGCCAATCCGATTCTCTTTATAATTCCGGTTGTCCTGTATGTATTCGGTACCGTTTGTATCAATGTCCTGGTTGCATGGGGCGCTGCACATCCAGGAATAGCCATCGGCAGAATGGTGATGATACTCATGCCTGCTTTTGTTTTATCAGGGGCTGTTCTTTCCAGATCACTGTTTCCACCTTTAGCGATTCAAATCGGTGATTTCTTCCCCTTTGTATGGATGTACAAATTCCTTCGTACCATGGGTCTGCGTGGTGCACCTTTGCAAGAGATGCTTCCCGAACTCGGTTCTCTGTTACTATATGTGGGTGTACTCTCCATGCTGGTTATCGCCAGAGCACTGTGGGAAAAACAAAAGCTGGCCAAGCAAACTGCTGGCAATGCTTCTGAAAAGGGATCACCACATCCCGTTGTTCCAGCAAGCTCAACTGGCGGCGGGTTATCTATGCAAGGGGCACCATCAGCACCTATGCATGAGCCTATAAAAGGATAGAGTCTCGTCTATAAAATAAAAAAGGGTTAAGTGCCGTCTAACGAGCCTTAACCCTTTTTCAATAATCAGGATTTTGCAAAATTCTCAATAATATTAAATTGTCATTGTTATCAGAATAAAATTCACTTATATGCCCGACCTAATTGATAAGCGTGCTCCAGTAAACCTTCAATGTATTCTTTCGATTCGGACAAAGTATCATAGAAGAACTCCACCTTGGACTCTCTTACTCTTGCGTAACCAGCAATGGCTTTATTCAAATAATTAGTAACTAAATCGTGATATTCATACTTGATCAGATGTTCTTTCGTTCCTCCCGCCAAGCACAGCCACAAGACCTGTTTTGTCTTGAACTCCTCAAGTAAACCTATGTTCCACACTTTATCCAGGTACCCTTTTAGCATGGAAGGAACACTGTACCACCATAGAGGAAACACAAAGACCAGAGCATCCGCAGCAGCAATTCTGTCCATCTCTCTCCGTGTTTCAGGAGCATATTGTTTATGAGGCGTATTCCAATCCAGCTCATCTGCCGCGCTATATACCGGATTAAACCCATCCCGATACAAGTCCAAAATATCTACCTCGTGCTTATTCTCTTTCAATCCCTCTACAAAACGATTCATGACCGCAAGGGTAAGTGAATCTTCTCTAGGATGCGTGACGACCAATAGAACTTTCATGTATCCGTAACCTTCTTTCTCCTCGTGATTGGTGTACCCTGTTTACAGATGCTATTATGGTTGATATATGTGAAAGTGTGAAGTACGCACTTCATTGTACCGTAGGTACTTTAAGGTTCCTTAGTGCTTTTAGAACTACAAATTGGAGGGGGAAAGTTTATGGAAGACAACGCCAAAACCTATATGCTCGGGATCGAGGCAACTTTGGAGGTCATCAGTGGAAAGTGGAAAGGCATCATCCTACACCATTTAATCAGCGGCAGAAAACGTACATACGAACTTCGTCAACTCATTCCCAAAATCACCCAAAAAGTGCTCACCCAACAGCTTAGAGAGCTTGAAAAGGATGGAATCATCCACCGTATCATTTATAACCAGGTTCCACCCAAAGTGGAGTACGAGCTTAGTGAATATGGATGGGATTTTAAAGATCTGCTTGATCGTTTTTGCTTATGGGGAGAAGATCATTTGGATAGGATCTATGGAGATAAAACAAAGGTGCTGGAAGAGTATACTGTGAAGGAAAAAAACGCCAAACAAGCACCACCTCTTTAAGGAAGCGTGCTTGTTTGAAATACTATAGCCCTATGAAATGACTAACCACAGGTATAAGCCGAGTAGGGTCATAAAAAGTGTAGGAATGGTTAAGACAATGCCTGTCTTAAAATAAGCCCCCCAAGAAATTTTCACGTTTTTCGAACGAAGCACATGCAGCCACAACAACGTGGCTAATGAACCAATCGGAGTTATCTTCGGCCCGAGATCCGACCCAATGACGTTAGCATAAATCAGCGCCTCTTTGACTATACCGGTTGCATGGGTGGCATCAATGGCAAGCGCATTAATCATGACCGTAGGCATGTTATTCATGACCGACGAGATAATCGCCGCAATAAAACCCATGCCCATGGTGGCCACAAACATACCTTGATCGGCAGCCGCTTGAATCACATGGGCCAGCAGATCCGTCAAACCGGCATTACGCAGACCATACACCACAACATACATTCCGATGGAGAAAAATACGATAGCCCATGGAGCGCCCTTGATGACTTCTTTCATCGGCACTGCAGGGCTTCTACGCGCCATCAATAAGAAAAAGATAGCAATAATACCGGCCACCACCGAAACGGGAATATTAAAAAATTCGCATGCAAAGTAGCCAATGAACAAAACCGCGAGAACGATCCAGGACATACGGAACATCTTTGGATCTTTAATCGCTTCCGCAGGCCTGATTAATTGTGTCGCATCAAACGTTTTCGGAATCCTTTTACGAAAAAAGAGATACAGTACTCCTATACTGGCTGCTAAAGAAAATAAATTAGGTATAATCATGCGACTCGCATATTCCATAAAGGTGATACCAAAGAAATCGGCTGACACAATATTAACCAAGTTGCTGACCACAAGCGGAAGCGACGTCGTGTCTGAAATAAAACCGCTCGCTATGATAAAAGGAAAAACCATTTTCTCATCCAATTTAAGTGCCCGAACCATCGCCAGTACAATCGGTGTCAGTATTAAGGCCGCACCGTCATTCGCAAAAAAAGCAGCAACAACGGCGCCAAGAATGGTCACATAAACAAACATCCGGGTTCCGCTTCCTCGCGCAGCTCGTGCCATGTGAAGCGCCGCCCATTCGAAGAAGCCTATTTTATCAAGCACCAACGAAATCAGAATAATGGCTACAAAAGCCAGTGTCGCATTCCAGACAATATGAGTAACTTCCCAAACATCATGCAAATCGACGACACCCACCAGCAAGGCGAGTATGGCACCGCCGCAGGCAGACCATCCTATGGACAAATTTTTAGGCTGCCAGATCACCAACACTAAAGTGGCTAAGAATATAATGCATGCCAACAAAATCAATGTTTTAAACCTCCATTACATCACCTTATAAACATATACTTATATTAAAAACATCTTTATCCCTGCAAGGAGTTAAACGGAGCAGCCTTTAGGATGAGCAGCAAGCCGATGAATCCGGTCCACAAGATGCGATCGGCTCCTCTTTATTCAGCCATTTTAAAATCTGCTTAGAGTCTGGCATACTCTCAAGAACAGCTTGAATATGCGGCTTGTCGTCTACATTTAAGGAATAGTATACCCACTGACTTCGTCGTTCTTCTTTTACAATCCCTTGCGACTTTAATTTTCTCAAATGTTGGCTAATGGCTGGCTGCGACATATCAAAGATATCTACAAATTCGCAAACACACCATTCTCTCTCTCTTAGCAGGGAAAGCATGGCCAGCCGAGTTTTATCCCCCAATAGCTTTAAATGATCGGCTACATAACCAAGTTGATCCAAGGTGTGCCCCCCTTCCATTTATATAACTATATGCTTATATACTAATGGAGTACGGTTTTAATATCAAGCACGAATAATACTTATTCGTTCACCAATTGCATAATCCAGTCTTTTATATCCACGATTCGCAGTGTTTTGGGACGTGTATTCGTTCCGGAAATAATTAATGGGACAAGGGAATCTTTTTCATGCAGCGATCCATGAGCTCCCCCTCCGATGTGAGTAGGGGAACTTTCGCCGACGAGTTCATATCCAGGTTGGACCGTGACGACAACATATCTTCCTTCATGTGAATTCATTGCCCCGTGTAGCCTCGCCAAAACGTCTGGATATTTTCCATATTGGATCCGGTTGTTATTCACCGTAATATCCACAAGGTCCTCTTCGCCCGACAAGGTCCACGATTGCCCATATTCATCGATGAATTTTCCACCGGGATGATAAGAAAACAGCTTACCCTTTTTTCCCTTTGTAACATGAATATTGTTTTTACCATCTTTCATAGCGATAATGTCGAGCTTGTCCTCATGCTGTAAAAGCTTCGCCACGTTGGACAGCTCTACGTTATCGTTTATCGCATAGATATAGGCCATCCGTTCATTAGCGGCAATCACGATTTGGTCATCACTTCTTACAGGTTGATTTAATTTTGCAATACGGTAATGATTCAAAAGCGACTTTAAATCAACAGCGGCAACCTGTCGATCATCATAAACAGCGCTTTGCGCACTGTCACCCATGACAACCCATATCGCATTGTTTACAGCTTGTTCCCACGAACCATATGCATTCAACACAGTTTGCAGTGCTTGATCTGCTTTTTCGATTCCCTCCAGTTGAGTCGGGCCCTTTCTATGCGCTAAATTATCATTCTCTGGAAAGTATGTGATGGTTACGTCTGGAAGTTTCTTCTGGCTTATTAGAAAAGCGGTATCTTTTGCGGAAAATTCGTCGTTCATCCCAAATTTTTTCCACAAAGGAGTATTCCAGCTATTTTTCGGATTCAATTGTGCCAAAGCTGCATAAGATAACCATTTAGGCCCTGTTACTATCATTTTTTCTGGCACCCTGCTGCTATTCGCTATGAAGTCAGGCACTTTTAAGGCATGTTTCGTTTTCCCTCTGAAGACAATAGCATTGATGGACGCGGATTCTTTTCCTTTGTCAGCCAATTCCTCATGTATGGTTTTCGTTTTTTTATTCAAATGAACTTGGTTTAATTGGTAAATTGCGTCTAAGAATACTTGCAGTTGGTCTATCTTCAAGGCTTCTTTGGCACCATTGCCGTAGAGAATCATGCGTTTCTTTTGGTCGCTGTACCAAACGAGTCCGGGCACATGATGTTGGTCTGCATACGTTCCCGTTAATAATGTACTGTCGATTGTCACAGACATCGTGGGAAATGAACTCACTACTTGCGGGAAATATTGCCCTTGATGAAGGAGATATTGCATTGCGGGTGCACGGCCTTCTTGAATCGCATCTTGCAAAGGCTTATCCATTAATGAATCAATCAAGATCACAATGACAGGTTTTTTGCCCATTTGATTTACTATGATAGGTGACTTCACACTTTGTTGTTTTAGCTGTTGACTGGAGTCCGCTCTACAGCCCAAGATCATCAACAATAAACTTAGCACTAGTGCTATGGTAACTTTATTTTTCATGCCCATGTATGTGTCCCTTTCTTAGAAAAACTTGATCCTCTTATTTTTTTCTTGTACTAAAAATATTATTCCTGTATTGGATCATCGGGACAAAGGTATTTCATACAAGCAATTAAAGTTACGCCTCCATGAATTTTTTGGATCTAATAGGCCAAATTTAAGATCAAACCATTCAGGGAGGGAGCATAACCATGGCTACTACAAACATAAACGAATACTCTATGCATTACATGGATTCTGGTGAAGGAATGGCCATCCTATTCATTCACCCTCCAGTACTCACAAGCTTAAATTTTACATACCAATTCCAAGGATTATCATCCGATTTTCGAACTATAGCTTTTGATATCAGAGGACACGGTAAAAGTCAGCCTTCCGAACAAACGGTTACTTATCCTCTCATCGCCCTGGATATTAAACATTTGATGGACCGGATGAGCTTAGATAAAGTATTTTTGTGTGGATATTCTACCGGAGGCTCGATAGTACTTGAGTTCCTCTTGACTTATCCAGATCGGGCATGGGGAGGCATTGTTATCAGTGGAATGTCGGAAGTAAACGAATGGCGACTAAGAAACAAAATTTCTTTGGGCCTTGCTCTTTCCAAAATCGGCGCAGTCGGTACGCTTGCCCTTTCTATTGCTTGGTCACAAACGAAACAGCTATCTTTGTTCCGTAAGTTATTCAACGATGCGAAGCAGGGAAATCCCAGGAATGTCGAACAATATTACCGTTACAGCTTGAAGTACAACTGCACCTCTCGGCTCAAGGAAATCCAGCTTCCTGTCCTGCTCGTTTATGGTGAAGAAGATAAGCACTTTCATCCCTATGCCAAAATATTGCATCAACAATTACCAAATAGTGAGCTGGTTTTCCTTAAGAAAGCTGATCATCGCCTTCCTACGAAGGCCGCCGGATTATTGAATGAACTGATCAAGCAGTTCGTAGATCGCTTTTAACCACTGAGGCCAACCCTACGAATAAATCCATATACACCTATGCATCCACTCTAAAAATATAGTTTTATCCCATGTGAATATACATTTTATACTAAAATCATATATAGTTTAGGAAGGATAGAAATGTTTCTGCTACTAAATCCGAAGGGGTGTAAAAAAGAAATGCTAAAGCGTATTCAAAATCTTTTCGTTATCCCTAACTACCCATTGTTCATGATCTGCATGTTATTGCAAGGCATGGCTATATCCATCAGCGCACCTTTTTTAGCTGTATATTTTACAAGTACACTTGGCGTATCTGTGGGAACCTTTGGTGTGTTTACAGCGGTGACTTTGATTTGTGGCATATGGATAAGCTCTCTGATTGCCAAACGTTCTGATACCGGATTAGATCGTAAACAAATTTTGGTGATTTGTACGTTATTTAATGCCGTAGCATTTGCAGGATATCTTGTAATCCAAAATTTTTATGTACTTTTTGTTTATATGACGATCTTTACGGCCATTGGTGCTCCTGGGATGCCGCAGTTATTTGCCAGTGCACGTGAAGCAGTAGATCGCAGTAAATCTGCGGATCACGCCTTTGCTAATTCAACGCTTCGGTCTATGTTTTCTCTTGGCTTTATTACCGGGCCGCTTTTTGGTTCCTTTTTGATTGCACATACGGGCTTTAAGGGTATCTTTATGGGAACGACCTCTATTTTTGTTCTTATTGCTGTTCTTTTATTCTTTTTTATCCAGCAGCCTCCCGCTCAGCTTAAACATAAGAATCAACTTTCACTTCATAACATTACATTACATAAAAATATTGAGATTCTGATCCCCTTTTTAGTTCTTACTCTGCTCTATACGTCTCACTGGATGAACAGTTTAAATATTTCTTTGTTCATCATTCACAATTTAAAAGGTGACACGAGTGACGTTGCTCTAGTATCCAGTATTTGTGCGATTTTGGAAATCCCATTGATGCTCATGCTAGGCGTACTAGCAGCTAAATACTCCAACCGTTTGCTTGTATTTTTAGGGGCATTAACAGGAGTTGTCTATTATATCCTTGTTATTATGTCTACGGAGATGTGGCAGCTATTCGTGGGGCAACTTCTTCTAGCCTTCTTTGTTGCAGTGATTTCTGCCATTGGCATTAGTTACATGCAGGATTTGTTGCCCTCTCTTCCAGGGTACGCATCGACGCTATATTCCAATGCGACAACCATCGGAAGACTGGTAGGGAGCTTGATGGGCGGATTAACCGCTCAATGGATTGGTTACCGAAACACCTATTGGGTATGTTTGGCCCTAATCATCTGCTCCCTTGGTCTCCTGGCAATTTCGAAGAAATTAGAGTTTGAAAAATCTGCTGCTTTAAAAGAAAGGAATCACAGTATATAGACTGCGCTTATTTTTCTATGGTGGAGAAATGACTCATAATTGTATCTGCAGCATGTCTATACCCACCAGCCTGGCGTAATGATTCGCCGATCACATGAGCCTGTTCTTTATAGGTTGGATGACTCAATACCTCTAATAAGGCAGCTCTCAAACTAGCGGGTGTAAGCTCATTTTTATCCACAACAACACCCGCTCCCAGTTCCTGCACCCGACTGGCTACGATCGGCTGATCCGATGTTAAAGGAATCATGACCTGCGGTACATTGTAATATAGGGCTTCACTTGTACTGTTCATCCCCGCATGTGTAACAAAAGCGTCCACATGCTGAAGCATTTCCAATTGCGGAATATAAGGCTTGATTATAAAATTGTCAGGGATACACGGGGCCAATGGCTCCATGTCTGTATAATTGCCTGAAGACAGCACAAACTGCACAGGCAAATCGCGAAATGCTGCAAAACAAAGCTTATAAAATTCCAAGTCTTTATTCAAAATAGTACCCATTGAAATGTAAACCGCCTGTGGATGCAGAACACGAAGTTGTTCGAACGGGAAAGATGGAGCATCTTTCCGCGGTACAATAGAAGGACCTGTAAAAATAAAACTGTGATCCAGTTTTTCGGCTTGCGGTTGAAAATAGCGGCTTGTATAAACTATTCTTAAGCGCCCGCCATGAGGAGCAATCTCTTCTATAGCCGGAGCGTCAACCTGAAGCTCATTAGCTAGTTGATGCGTTATTTGCATCGTAGCCGTGTACAACTTTTTTACCTCCGGATCATTGTCATTCATGCCTTGCCCCGATCCCAATGGCTCTACGAAAGCAAAAGAAGCGATGGAGCACACAGCAGGGATTCCTAGCTTCTCTGCAATAATCGTGCCTCCCCAGCCCATCAAAGAATCATAGATTAAATAATCATAGGTTCTGTTTTCAATAACTCTCAAAACCTCTGGAATAATCGGAAGAATCATACCTTTTACCATCATGTACACAAATTGATAATGATGTTTGTATTCTGCTGGCTTTAAATCAGAGTCTTTAGAAAAAGCATCATCAACAAAAGGGTAGGTGATCATCTGTGCTCCTGTCTGTTGAATTCTCGTACGATATTCTTCCGTACACACATAGTCAACATCCTCCCCACTGTCTACCAACCTTTTCACTAATCCTAGTGTCGGATTAACATGGCCTTCAGCAGGCGTGATCACTACTAACACACGTGCCATACCTTACACCTCCAAATCAATAATAAATTACAATTTGAAATAAATGCACTTTTAACATAGCAAACATTTACCATATAAACAAGTATTTTCAACACCGAAAATTAAGTATGTATCCTCTACTCAAACTATAGAAATAAGCGAGGCTGAACGCTAGAAGCGCTTGCCCCGCTTAACCATTGAACATCAAATTTAAAGACGCCAATCCCAATGGTCTGTCCCGCTCAGAACAGCTTCAACGGTGTACTGGCTTGCTTCATCGGCGGTAAGCTGTTTGGCCCAAGGTACACGCCCGCTACTTTCCGCACCTGGCCCAAAGTTGTCAAACTCTCCAAATCTTGCGGTCTGCTCATTGGATTCCTTGCCCCAATTGTTCCAGCCGCCCGGCTTGATATGGTCATCCATATAGGTCTTCAAAAAAGTAACATGAGCGTAAGGGCGCCATGGCCGTCCGAGATCCACCTTGCCTGTCAAGCCATTTTCTGTTGTCAGCCGACATTGAATAAATACAAAGCCCGGCTTGTTCTCTTCTGTTGAAGCTGCTGTCACATATCCAGCACGCAGGCTGTGTATGATCGAATTATCAAACACGGCAGGTGCATTGCCAAATATAAAATCTACACTGCCACTGATGTAGCTGTCCTTGAAATACTGTCTGCCACGGTTCACAAGCAACGTATCCTGTAGGCCGGTAATTTTGACATTGTGATACTTACCACGATCGCCTTCGGCATATAACGCTACAGCCTGCACCTGCCCAGTTCCTTCTGTATTGGCAACCGTGACATTCTCCAACACAAAATCGGGACTTTGCACACGCATTGTATAGCTGTTGCTTGTTCCTAATTCTTTTCCGTCCACCACGGTTTTGGCCGTATCATCAAAAGAAATGATCGTTTTGTCGCGATCTTCTCCGATAATGCTCAGATTTTTTTTGGAGGAATTCACCTTTATTTTTTCACGATACGTACCGTTTTTGAGATGGATAACTGTCCTTGTGTTGCTGTCGTCAGGGACTGCGTCAATAGCTGCCTGAAGAGATCTAAAGTCAGCAGGGCCATAGGTTGCTACCACCACACTAGTGGGATGAGTTCCTCCTGAGTCTGTCAGGTTGCGGATGGTGACATTGCTGAATTCCGAAGTATTGTAATTCCATACATCGTTTTGTTGTTTGGATGCATCGGTAGCCAACCCGATCAATAGCGGCTGATTATCCGGCACATCTATAACAGTTTCACCAACCTTCTCCCAGTTCGCCACACCATCTGCGGATACCCAGCCGGTAACCTTTTGTCCTTGTCGTACAAGACGAACCGAATATGGCGTTGTAATAAAAGCCTCCATTGACGCACGTTTCGTCTTACCATCCGTTTGATCACGACTGATAAGAATACCCTGTTTGCCATATTTAACAAATGCTAAAGACATAAAAGCCATTTTTGATCCAGGCTTCAGCGATTCACGAATCATTACACCCGCTTCGGCATTATCATCCACCGGGGTAATTTGTTCCACACGGGCTGTGATCTCAGTGTCACCTTCCCATTTTTGATAAGCATAATGGAAAATATCTGCCTTACCGTCAACGTCTCCCGCTGACTTCAGTCGTATGCTCCTACCGCTTGCATCTTCTTTTAAGACCTGAGTATGCCCTTTTATATAACCATCGTTGCCCTCAGAGCCAATCTCTTCGCTGAGCCAACTTCCCGATGGCGCAGTCGTATTGACGTGAATGGTAACAGGATTGGAAAATACAGCAGTCCCCTTGCGGTCGGTCACCCGTACAATAATATTGTGGGTACCGTCTGTTACATGATTCCAATCGAGATGATAAGGTGCGGTCTCTACTTTACCAACAAGTTTGCCATCAATGATAAATTCAACGTGAGCAATACCATCTTTATCCTTGGCTGTTGCTGTTATGGTCGCATCCCGGCCTGCTTCCAAAATATCGTTATGCTTTAGTGAACGTCCGTTTGCATCCGACACCTGAACGACGGCCTCTGGATTATCCACCTCATTTCCATTCGCTAGCTTCTCAATAAGATCATTTAAATAGACCTCAAGATTCGTATAACCCTTGGCAAAATGAGCATACGCCCCTGTACCGGCAAGCCCCTGACCGTTACGGTCATCTGCATTATTGGGGTCCAGCCCATTGGCACGTTCCCATTCATCCGGCATTCCATCATGGTCACTGTCAGAAAGCTCCGTCGTCGTTACGTTATAATCGTCATAAATCCACCCTGCTTCACGCGGAGAGTTAATAAACGCACCCGTTCCATTCTTCACATCATTCATAATTCGGGCGTCCACCGCATCTCTTCTTGGCAGCGTGGCTCCTGAGCCGGCAAGCACCTCAGTATATGCGGTTTGTGCATCTGTCGCTTGATATGGACCATACGCATCTGGTGAGATTCCGTTGTCGTATTCCCCTCTAACTTCAATCGGCTCCGCCAAACGGGTGGAAGGATCAATAATTGACCCAATGGATGTTCCAAGCTGCCAGTTGTCTTTCGTAACCGAGTCATTGCCGTACATGTAGTTACCACCAATAAAGATGCGTGTTTTATATTTTTTACTACCCACGTCCACAAAGATTTGACCGCGAACGTCCTGATATGTGTTGGGGCCATACTTATAATAGTTATTTAGCACATTATACGATCCTTCACCGCCGCCGTACGAAGAGAAAAATCCCCAGTTATAAATGACATTATTGGTCATTTCCACAGCGTCGATTTGTTTTTTATCGGTTGGAAAACGCGGATTACGGCTTGCATTGTGAGCCAACAAGTTATGATGATAGGTGGAATTTCGTCCGCCCCATATGCCGCCATAGCCGTGGCGACCTTTCTGGTGAGTGGTCATTAGCATACTTTCGGACGCAATGGACCATTGTACCGTTGTATTGACGTTGTCATACAGGCTCAGTACCTCATCCACCGACCAGCTAAAGGAACAGTGATCAATCATTATGTTTTTATGGTATCTGGCCCCTAACGCGTCATCCTCACTGGGGTAACGGTCGGTCAATCGGAAACGCAGGTAACGGAGAATGACGTTATCTGCATCAATCCCTGTTGTGTAATCGCTTACAGTTATACCGTCGCCAGGAGCTGTCTGACCAGCAACCGTCAGGTTGTTTCCCAAGATTTTAAGTGGCTCCTTGAGATGAATCGTTCCACCCACCCGGAATACGACCGTCCGATTATCGGAGCTGACCGCTGCGCGAAGAGATCCGGGTATTATCTGTTCCCCTTTGCCGTAGTCTGCCAGCGTGGTGACCTCATACACTTCACCTCCGCGTCCACCAGTAACATATTTACCGCCACCCTCAGCCCCCGGAAACGCCGGAATATCCG
This sequence comes from Paenibacillus sp. FSL R10-2748, assembly GCF_038005565.1. Classification (NCBI taxonomy): domain Bacteria; kingdom Bacillati; phylum Bacillota; class Bacilli; order Caryophanales; family Paenibacillaceae; genus Paenibacillus; species Paenibacillus sp. FSL R10-2748. Next base: position 58,526 of record NZ_JBBOTK010000009.1, on the reverse strand, counting down.
TCGCCACTTTTGCCACCTTTGCGATCTCTGTTCCTACCGCAGTCTCCGCTTGGATTAGTGGTGGGCACAAGGTCAACAACAATGAACCCACAACCACATTACATAGCACCTTTTTCCATGTACGCTGCTTGCTCATATTCTGTTTCCTCCCTAAGATTTTCTTCCACATCAGCGCATATTTTTATAAAAACACGATCCGAGACGTTCAGAAGCGCCTTCACCTCCTTTCATCAATCTTTTCTGCTTTTATCATTGGCAGGTTGTCATATATACTGTTGGTATATGAATGCGCTTACTTATCTTAATTTGTAAAGGAAGAAGCACATGAATGAAATGAAAGAAGATAAATATGTCATTGGCGAACAACAATTCTCCATTCATCACATCTATCGTACCGGTTTCACAGTTATGCCCCGGCCTCATGTCCACGAGAACTATGAGCTGTATCTCTTACTGCGAGGCGAACGCATCTATTTTATGAATGGCAAGGTATACACCGCTCGCAAGGGAGATCTGATATTCATCCTTCCTCATGACTTGCACTCTACCGCCAGTACGCAATTGCAGGAAACAGAGCGCATCTTGATTCATTTTTCTCCGACGTTTCTCCCACAGCAGGATCATGACATTCTTGACCTGCCGCCGTATCAGCAATCCGCGTTGCTTCGCTTACCTGCGAGAGAGCAAGTGGAGGTTGAACGTTTATTCCTACAGATGAATACCGAATGCAGGAATAAGCAGCCTCTGCATGACCGTTGCGTACAGCATCTACTGCTGGAAATGCTGATCCTAGTGCACCGATCGGAAGCGATCGAGCGTAGTGAACCTGTTTCCTCTCATCCCATGCATCAGAAAATCACGGAAATTTCTTCTTTTATTCAGGATCATTACAATGAACCGTTAACTCTCGAACAAGTGGCCGCCTGCTTTTTCATTAGTCCAGCGTACCTAAGCCGTATCTTTCTAAAGTTGACTGGTTTTCATTTCAGCGAATACATCCGCGTAGTGAGGGTCAGGGCGGCCCAAACCAGACTTCGAACCACCAAGGACAAAATCCAGCATATTGCAGAGGATGTCGGGTTCGGTCATGCTTCCCACTTTAATAAAATCTTCAAAAAAATAACTGGGCTCTCCCCTCTTCAGTACCGCAAGCAGGTTCGGTAGATATTCAGTGTAAAGAATTAGACGCCGATTTTATACCTCCGCTCTTGTCTTGTTTTTCCATTTTTATATCCACTTGCTCTTTCATGGAACTAAAGACAAGCCACTTTGGAATAAGTAAAATGCACAAAAAAAACCATACTTCGCTGCAATGCATGCAACGAAGTATGGCTATTACATAGTCATTCTACATCTTTAAAATTATAAATTACTCTTTCTATGACCTTTATCGCAATGCTTTAATATCCTGAATTAGCAATTCAACATTTTCTTTCTTCGTTGCCCAACTGGTACAGAATCGAACAGCACTATGTGCATCATCAACCTTTTCCCAAAAGGAGTAAGTATATTTTTCACTCAATGCCTTTAGTATACGATCTGGTAAAATCGGAAACTGCTGATTGGTTGTAGAACGGTATTGAAAAGAAAACCCTTGCTCAGATAATCCGTTTTGAAGCAGCATGGCCATATCTATAGCGTGTTTGGAAATTTCAACGTATAAACCGTCTTCAAACAAAGTTTCGAATTGAATGCCCAACATTCTTCCCTTAGCCAGCAGCCCTCCTTTTTGCTTGATCATATATCGAAAATCTTTTTTCAATGTATCATTTAGAATGACTACTGCTTCTCCCATCAAGGCTCCAATTTTGGTCCCACCAATATAAAATACATCGCATAGCTTCGCTATATCTGCTAAAGATACATCGCTATCTTCGGCCACCAAGCCATAACCTAATCGGGCTCCATCTATAAACAGTGGTAAACCACACTCTCGACAGACTCTACTTAATGCCTCCAGCTCTGATTTGCTATAAATCGTTCCATTTTCAGTAGGTTGGGAAATATAAACCATCCCGGGCTGTACACTATGCTCAGGAGCGGCATCATTCCAGTGAGCGTCATACAAATCTTGTACCTGCTCGGCCCGGATCTTCCCATCCCCGCTTGGCAAAGTAAGTATTTTATGTCCAGTAGCTTCAATTGCTCCGGTTTCATGAACAGCAACATGTCCAGAAACTGCCGCAACGACGCCTTGATGTGGACGCAGAATAGAAGAAATGACGGTGGTATTGGTCTGTGTACCTCCAACCAAAAAGTGTACATCCGCATTTGGGGAGTCACATGCTTCTTTAATATATGCTCTGGCTTTTTCACAATGATCGTCCACACCATAACCTGGAGTTTGTTCATCATTAGTCTCCAGTAGTCGCTTTAATATGCGCTCATGGGCACCTTCGGTATAGTCGCATTCAAATCGTATCATTCTGTATCCTCTCCAAATTATCCAATTTCTTCTGAATTAACAACATAGAAGCATGTAATTCCTTTATCTCTTCTTCTGAAAGTCCTTGAACTAATTTTAGAATTTGTTCATCAGACCTTTCATTCAGTTGGTTATAGAACTCCTTTCCTTTAGGAGTCAAACGAATCAGATTTGTTCTATTATCCAACGTTGAATTTTCCTTAACAAGAAAGCCCTCTTTGCAAAATTTAGCAATGATCCTACTCATATAGCTGCGATCAATTTTAAGAGATTCGACAAGAGTATTCGCAATACATGGCTCGATCAACCCGATCTCTATAATGACACGGGCCTCGGTAAAGGAATATCCGCTATCCAGCACATGTCTATCTAAAACACCCAGTATATTCGTATAGAACCGATTAAAACGCCTCATATCCGCTATCATATTAGCATTTATATTGATCATAACTCCCCCAATTTAGTGGACTTTTGCAACAATTATAGTAATGATTTTTGTGGACTCTGTCAATGAAATAATAATCACAAAAGAAAAAATCGTACATTAAGACACTCGTCTAATGTACGATTTCATAATAATAAGGAAAAATGAAGTATATTCTTTTCTATATTTACCTACAAGGTCATTGAGCTATCGCTATTTATAGCCTTTTCCTTCTTATGCTTCCGTTTCAGCTTCAGATGAGCTACGACCATATAAAGAGTCGGAACTACAAACAACGTTAAAATGGTTGAAAAAATCAGTCCGAATATAATGGTCGCTGCCAATGGCTTGAATAGAATTTCTCCCATCGTAGCAATCGGTATCATTCCGACGATCGCAGTTAGCGAGGTGAGCAAGATCGGACGGAAACGGGCAGAGCATGCCATTAAGATGGCTTCTGTTAATTCTGCGCCTTCACGCCGCGCATCTTCAATAAACTCGATCAATACAATACCATTGCGCACGACGATACCGGCAAGTGAAATGATACCCATAATACTCATAAAACCAATTGGCATACCTGTAATAAAGCTACCAAGCACTCCTCCTGCTGCTGCCAGGTACACAGTCGTCATTATAATGATCGGTGTGGAAACCGAGTAAAACTGCATGGTGATCAAGAGCAGAATGAGAAAAACAACGATAACGGCTAATTTGCCTAAATCCTTAAACAAATCGGTCTGCGTAGATGTTTCCCCGTCCATTTCCCAAGTGTACCCCGAATCGAAATGTGTACTTGTAAGCTTGCTACGGATGTCCTGGGTGAGCTCCGTAGCCGTACGCCCTTTTGCATTGGCGGAGATCGTTACCGTCCGTTCCAAATCATAGCGGTGGATTTGCTGAATGGAAAAGTCCGGTTTCATCGTGGCTAACTGGGATAACGGGATCTGCTCTCCTCCCGCATTAGTGACACTTAGCTGTTGGAATAACACCTCAGGATCATGGTTAGGTTTATCCATGTACATATTGATATCCAGCAGTTCCTTACCCGTGTCAAAATCCGTGACCTTCACTCCGTCACCCATTAGCAACAAAGTGCGGGTTAAGTTGGAATAGTTGACCTGATATTTATCCAAGGCCTGCTGGTTGACTTGAAAATTCAAATTATAGCTTTGCATCCCCATATTATCGGTCACATCTACAGCTCCAGAAGTTCCCGCAACAATTTCTTTTATTTTTGTGGTCATCGTTTGCAACTTTCCAAGGTCTTCTCCTTTAATACGGACAGATACTGCACTACCGACTGGGATGCCTAATTGAGGAACACGTATACTTATTAATGCTGCTGGATATTTGGCTTGCAGCGTACTTGTCCAGCTGTCCACTGTTTTTTTGATATCAAAGACTCCCTCTTTACCAACAACAGTAAGTTGTCCGTGTACCGCTCCCACGGAGCCACTACCAGCTACTATATCGCTGTACATTTGAGGTGCTCCACCACCTGCCGTTGCTGCCAAATGTTCGGTTTCTGGCTGCTTTTTAACCCAGTTCTCAATCTCGGTTATAACCTGATTGGTTGCCTGCAACGACGTTCCTTCTGGCATCGTTACGTTGATTGTGGCATCCGGTTGGTCCGATTCAGGAAATAATTGAATGGGCACAATAGCAAGCAGTCCATAAGCTGCCGTACCAATCATAAGACCAATAAGCGCAGTGAAAAGTGGTCGACGCAGTATTCTCGGCATCCAGTTTTTAGCGTATACATTAGAGAGGGACTGAATTTGATTGCCAAGAAGCCCTGGAGGCTTGGTCGGTTTGCTACGTTCTTTACCTTTATGACGGTTATCGTACCATTGACGGAAAATAGGAATGATCGTAAGCGACATAATCATGGAGGCCAGCATCGTTAACGAAATAACGGTAGGGATCGGTTTAATAAAGTCTCCCATATTGCCCGGTAGAAATAAAAGCGGGGCAAATGCTGCAACCGTAGCTAGCGTAGCTGTAATGATCGATAAGGATACTTCTTTCGTTCCTTTAATTGCCGCCTCCGTAGCATCTTCCCCAAATTCAGAGCGTCGGCGTTCAATGTTGTCGTTTACCACAACGGCATCATCAACCAGTATCCCCAGTACGATGATTAATCCGATGACTGAAATTTGATTCAGCGTCGTTCCTGTCATCGGCAAGACAATAAAACCGATGGCAATAGAAACAGGGATAGCCAAGGCCACAAATGCAGAGGTCAGCAAGTTCAAACCTAATGTACAAATCACAATAACCGATGCAATAGCAATCATCATCTCTTTGGAGAGATTACCAAATATTTCACTTACACGGTCATTTTGAGCGAAAAGTAGTTCAAAATGTACATCCTTAGGTAAACTACTCGCAAGTTCGTTGATTTTGGCTGTTGCCGCTTTGGATACCGTTGGTACGTCTGTGCCTTTATCTCCACTCAAACTGATTGAAATAGCAGGCTTGGTATTCACATACGTATAACTCCCCGTTTTTTTTAAAACAAGCGAGGCTGAACCTATATCCTTCAAGGATATAGGGAACCCTTCTTCGTTGCTTGAAATCTGAACATTATTTAAAACATTGGGATCAGTTGAAGCATCTACTGTCAACTGATACGTACGCTGATTGAAATCCAGACTTCCTGTAGGCACTCTATCGTTTTCATTTTTAATGGCTTGAACGACCTGTTCCCAGGAGATGTCATATTGCTGCATTTTTTGAGTGTTCAGGCTTATCCGTACTTCTTGTTCTGGAATTCCTTGAATATTAACTTTTGAAATTCCTGAGACCGTTTTTAATTGATCTTTCCATTTATTCATCAATTCATTTAACGCATATAAATTTTCAACTTTATCAGAAGTGATTGCGTATGACCCGATGAAGGAGCCTGCCATACTATCATTGATAATGGGCTGCATCGCATCGTCCGGAAGTTCAGACTGCGCATCCTGTACCTTTGTACGAAGATCGGCCCACACTTTTGTCGGATTTGCCTCATCCAAAGCTTCTATACTTATACTAGATTGGCCCTTAGATGAAGTGGAAGAAATAGTTTTGACACCCTCCACTTCTTTAATTTTCTGTTCCAATATCTTCGTAATGGTTTGTTCGATTCTTTCAGGTGAGGCCCCTGGATACACAGTTGTGACACTGGCTGACATAGGAATAACGTCGGGCATCTCCTGTTTAGGTAACGATGCAAAATTGTAAATCCCTAGCAAAATACACATGCCAAAGAAAATAAGTGTGATTTTCTGCTTTTTAACGATATATTTAATCATTCGGACGACTCCTCCGATTTCCCAAGTACATCATTCCCAATTAAATCACCATTAAATAAGGTTCCTGCTCCTTGCGTAACGATTTGATCGCCTGCCTGTAGCCCAGAGACCACTTCGAGTAGATTATTAGTCACTTTCCCCAGTTTAATCGCGGCTTTTACGGCCTTTCCATTCACAACTTTAAAGACATACGGGTCATTTTCCGTACTAATTACAGCCTCTACGGGTACTAAAAGCGCTTCGTTTTGATTCATGCTTTTAGAAGCACTAATGACTTGACCAGGCTTCCAATTCAGTTCAGGATTGGGAATGCTAACTTCCACATTGATGCTTCCCGTTTTGGAGTTAGTCGATGGATAGATCTGGGTAACAGTCCCTGTTCTAATTTCATCATAGAGAGACATATTTACTTTTTGGTTTTTCTTCCAAGATAAGATTTCACTGTCCGGTACGGGGAGGAGTACTTTTAAAGTCTTGATATTCCCGACAACAAATGCCTCACTCCCGCTGGAGCCCAGTTGACCATCAGATATCTTTTTTTCAATCACAACACCTGTGATCGGGGAGGTTAAAGTAGCTTTTTTCAGTGACAAGGATGACTGTTCATAAGCAGCCAATGCATCCTCATAGGTAGCCTGCGCCTGGGCTTTGCTGGCTATCCCTTGTTGCCTAGTAGCCCTAGCTGACTCCAGCCCTGCTCTGGCCTGATCTACCCCAGCCGAAGCTTGTGCACGTTGTTCTTGGGATGCCCCTGCAAGCAAAAGAGACAATTTCTCTTGCGCATCACTTAAACTTTCTTGTGCGTTCGTTAATTCCAACTGTGCATTCTCATTTTCCGTTAAGGATACTGCACCTGCCTGGAATAGACTTTGGGACCGTGCGGCATCCGCTTTCTTCTTGTTGTAATTATTAGTTGCTACAGTAACCGCATTTTGAGACTGTGCAATCTCCTGCTTTTTGGCGCCATTGTTCAATTCCTGCAATTTGGATTGGGCCGCATTGACCTGGGATTGTGAACTATGAATGCCCGCCTGTGCCGATTGAACAGAAGCCTCCGCTTGGCTAACACCAGCCTTTGCCTTTTCCATGGTTGCCTTTGCCCGATCCAGCTGTAACTGATAAGCAGATGTATCTAACTTCGCAAGGACACTCCCTTTTTCTACTGAATCTCCAACCTCGACCATGGTGTTCAATATACGTCCATCCGCTTCAAAGGAAACATTGGCCTCATTACTTGCCTGCAATGTCCCCGCCAAATTAAAATCATTGGCCAAAGGTTTCATTGCAAGTTTCTCCACTTTTACCGGGTGACTGGCTTGTGTTACAGAGTTCTCCGTTGCACTGGAGCAACCAGAAGCTACTATAGCTAATACAACCCCTGCAATCATTATTCTGATTCCTTTTCTCTTCAACTAATGTCATCCTCTCTGATTCTCTCTTCTAAAGGTGCTATCAGCAACCCGTGGGTCAAGTAAACTTTTTCATCCTTTTTTCATGTTATAACAATGAACAAACAAAAAAATCGTACAAAGGGGCAAGCACCTTATGTACGACTGGGCAAATAAATAACATATTTTCAGTTATTATTTCTAAAGCTGTAAAATACCACGTTCCAACGAAACAGCAACAGCTTCGGATCTGGAATCAACACCAAGCTTGTTATAAATATTCGTTAAATGTGCCTTTACGGTACGCTCGGAAATTCCCATATCAAACGCAATTTCCTTACTTTTATAACCATGTGCAACAGACTTTAATATGTGCTTTTCCTTATCAGTCAGAACTAAGTTTCTTTCGTGTGACTCTATCTCAGCTTCTCTCTTATTCGTGGCAGCGAATACCCTTGCTGTTATCTCTGGCTGAAGCAGCGTTTCCCCCCTTAGCGCAGACTCAATAGTGCGAAATAAATTTTCTCGACTGGTATCTTTTAATAAATATCCTTTTGCTCCCAAAGAGAGCCCCTTAATCATTAAATCATCTTCGTTATAGGTCGTCAGGATAATGACTGGTGTTTCATTTTGTTTTTCTCTGAGGGCTTTCATGGTTTCCAAACCACTCATTTGTGGCATATATAAATCCAACAATATGACATGCGGCTGAAGTTCTTCAATCAATTTAAGAGCCGTTACACCTTCTCCGGCTTCACCAATAACCTCATAACTGTCATTGGTCTCCAGCACCAGCTTTAATCCTTCTCTAACTACCCAATGATCGTCGACAATTAAAATCTTGTATTTCATGATAGGTCTCCTTTAGTAAGAGGCGCCTCTATTTTTATAGCTGTACCTTCTTGAAATATACTGCTAATATTGATTTTTCCACCCAGTATCCGTACACGTTCATGTATACCTATTATTCCGTAATGCCCTGTTTGCTTGGCAATAATATCCGTATCAAATCCTTTTCCATCATCGCGAATCTCGATTTCAATCTTGCCTTCGTTATCTAAAATATTAATCCATACGGTATTAGCATGTGAATGCTTCGCTACGTTGGTTAAACACTCGCTTATAATAAACAATCCATGTTCGAACACCAGTCTGGGAACTGAAGCTTTAATTTTGATGTTGCGTATTACACGAATGCTCGTAGCCATTGTAAATCGCTGTATTTCTTCCTCCACTGCTTCTGCAAAATCAACTTCCGAGATGGTTTTCGAACGCAGATTGTCTATAGCTCGCCTTGAATCAGACAATGTTCTTCGCACTTGTGACATCGATTGTTGGACGATCTCCTGAGCTCTTTGCGTACTTCCTTTTGTCAGATGGGCATCAATGGCTTCAAGTTGCATGATTAGCCCAGCAAGCCCTTGAGCCAGCGTATCATGAAGATCACGGGCCATACGTTGTCGTTCGTTAGCAATTGTAAGTTCTTCGACCTTTTGATGTGCAATTTCAAGTTCTTTAAGAACGTTTTGCGTTCGGATTCGTGCTTTGACTTGTTTGAGAAAAAGAATGGCATAAGCTACTATAACAACTGCAATTAGAAAAAACAGCGGGATGAACAACACAAATTGCTTGCCATCATTATGCCAGACCACAGCCACACAAAAAAGTACATAGGAGATCAAAAATACAAGAATAACCTTAAGCGGCTTGTAATAAATGCCTATACTCTGACCCACCAAAACTGGCATTAACCCAACCAGTACAATGGAGAAACTTTCAGGTAGAAGAAATGCACTAGAAAAGATCAATCCCCCTTGCACAACAAAATAAGCCCATGAAAAATATTTTGCAACTCTTTGAGCATGCAAGTACAAGAGGATGTGCAATATGATGATTACAGTGAATAAGACACTTTGCGGCAGATTTAGACCGCTGGACAAATGTTGAAGAATGACAGACTCACTATAAATTATAAAAATCCATATTATAGTTAACACTTTTGAAATATCTTTCTTCTCAAATTCACCTTCACTTTCACTTATTTCTGGATCTAGATTTTGAATCTGTTCATTGAATACATCAATCATAATTCCCTCCTACAATTCTGAATTCGGCTTTTCAACTTATTAGAGACAACGCCGCTATGAGAGCGCCTGGTCCATTTAGTTTGAACAGAAATCATTTATATATTATTTTACAAAAAAACAAAAAGAAAAAAACGTACACATGGGCAATATCATTTGTACGTTTGGGCATTAAATACTATTTGCTTTTTAAGAATCATCTTCATTTTGGTATAAAAGCTTAATGCTAACTCTCCTTTGTACGTTACCTGCAGCTTCATTGTCTTCAGCAATCACCTGCCACTGTCTGCCGATGAGCCCTTGTAAAGTATCAATTTCGATAGGATCAAGATACAGATTTTTCAACGTGATCCCATCTTGCTCATAATCGCGATCTAGGGCTCGATCAAAACGAAAATAAAGCAGCCTTTTCAATCCATTGATGTGTAAAAACTTAAATTCATAACCACTAAGGATCGCTTCTTCCCACTCGTCCCCTATGTCTTCTGCCGTTTGACAACGTTCTTTGAAATCCATTGTTTTTTCTTTAACCTTGTCGAGCAAAGGAGTGAAATCCTGTTTTTTGATACATTCAATGATGACGTCTTTCGGTTCACCACTCGTACGTAAGTTCTCGATCAGAAAGGCCACTGGGATGGACAATTTCACTTTACTCATTGGAGTATACTCCTTTACTCAAGTAGGAATTGAACCAAGCCACCACTTGTTCAAAGTTATCCACACGAAGGGACGGTTTACCGCTCTTTAGCAATGAATGATTGGACCCGGGATATCGAATGAGGCGTGTTATTTTACCCAACCGCTTCAGAGCCGTATATAACTCATCCCCTTGGCTAACAGGGCAGCGCAGGTCTTCCTCGCCGTGTAAAATCAGCAACGGAGTTTCAATGCTATTTACATGTGCCAGTGGGGATTTGAACCAGAGTAGCTCAGGATCTTCCCACGGGTTAGCCCCAACGATTCCCTCTGTGTAGGAAATACCAATATCGCTCAAGCCATAGAAGGAGAGCCAGTTGGAGATGCAGCGTTGCGTAACGGCAGCTCGAAATCGGTTCGTGTGAGAAATGATCCAGTTGGTCATCAGGCCGCCATAACTGCCGCCAGCCACCCCGAGCCTGGTTTCATCTATACAATCAAACTGGCTCAGCACAAAGTCCAAGGCGTCCAGCAGATCACGATAATCTCCTCCCCCAAAGTCCCCCCGGCAGGCCTGAGCAAAATCCTGACCATAACCAAAGCTACCGCGCGGATTGGTCATGAGCACGGCATATCCCTGCGCAAGGAGCGTCTGCATTTCATGGCTATACGTGCCAGTATACATCGCATGGGGTCCGCCGTGAATTTGTAAGATCAAAGGAACCTGATCCCCCGGTACCATTCCGGCCGGTTTGAAAATCCATCCTTGTACCTTGAAGCCATCCGAAGCCTCAAACCAAAATGTCTCTGGTGAACTCACTTGCAAGGAAGCCATATGATCGTCGTTATGGTGCGTAAGTCGCTTCTCTTCCCCTGTCTCCAGATTCATTTGATACAGCTCGCCTGGCCGGTCCACATCAAGTGCAGCAAAAACCAAATAGCGGCCGTCAGCAGATAGCGTGTACTGATAGATATCTCTATCACTTCCGCCAGTCACCGCTTGAACATCCCCGTCCATTGTGATGCGGTATATATGAACAGCACCCTGCAACGTCCCGAGCACATACATTTCTGGCTTCAATCGTGCAGGAGCATATAACGGAGATGGAGACGGACCAAATGATTTCATATCGCTTAAGGCGAAGTTGCCGATTTGCATGTCTAATTCAGGAACCAATAGTTCCGGGGCTCCCCCCGTAACAGGCACGGTGTATAGTCGATTCTGGCTACCACTTCCATAAATGCGATCACTAGCGATCAGAGTCAATGATTTTCCGTCTGGGGCATACGAAAATTGGCTAATCGCCAAGCTGGAATCCGTAACTTTCACCAGATTACCGCCGTCGCAATCGATCGTATACACATCCGAAAACGAAAGCATGTCTGCATCCTTCATGTCGTCGTCTACACGTTTGGACAAGAAGGAAATCTGCTTGCTGTCCGTGGACCATACAGGGTAAGATGCATTCCAAGGTCCCGACGTTATTGGCGTGATCCGGCCGTTTTCAAGCTCCAATACATATAAATGACTAAATAGACCATTCCACCAGCCCGATCCTTCAGCTTTGGGAGTGGTGCGATCCACAATACGCCCCCGCTCACCTGATTGCTTGCTATATTCCTCAAGCCCCATGGCTTCCCGCTCAGCGTGTATACTCACCATACTTGTGAATACAATATACTTTCCGTCCGGTGACCAGACGAATGCACCCACTCCCCGCTTCACCTCCGTCTGCTGCTGTCCCTCTCCACCTTCAGCCGGAACCGTCCATAGCTGTTTGCTTCCATTCGCCAGACGTAAAAAAGCTAGCTGTAATCCATCGGGTGACCAAGCTGGAGCCGAATCCTTGTGGCCACCGGTCAACGGCTGATCGTCGTTCCCAAGAAGGGATGCGACACGGATGTGTGTTTGGTAGTCATTCTTTGGGCGATCTATGCTTTTATTGACGTAGGCAATCGTTCCATCGGGGCTTATTGTGGGATCACTGATCCACTGATATCCGTACAAATCCTCCGGTACAATTGATCGTTTATTCATGAGTAGCCTCCTTTTTTTGGTTAACGCCTACTTCCAAAAGTTCATCTATTCGTGAGCCACCTGCTCATGCAGGGGAAAATGACAGGCAGCAATATGTCCTGGAGTATGCTCTTCGAGCAATGGACTCTGTAGTCGGCATATCTCTTGTGCATAGGGGCAACGCGTGTGAAAAGTACAGCCCGAAGGCGGATTGGCAGGATTGGGGATTTCCCCCGTCAATGTGATCCGTTCTTTACGCAGCCTCGGATCAGGAACAGGCACTGCCTCAAGCAATGCTTTTGTATACGGATGTTGCGGTCTTGCAAACAACTCGTCACGATCTGCAAGCTCCACGATTTTGCCCAAGTACATCACCGCGATGCGGTCGCTAATATGCTTGACGGAGGGCAACCCGTGGGCAATAAAAATGTAGGTAAGCTGGAACTGCTGCTGAAGCTCCTTTAACAAATTCAAAATCTGAGCCTGAATTGACACATCCAGCGCGGATACAGGTTCATCACAAACAATGAGCTTCGGTTTCATAGCCAGTGCTCTCGCTATGCCAATCCGTTGACGCTGCCCGCCACTGAATTCATGGGGATGCCGATCCGCTAAATGCGCGCCTAACCCTACCGTTTCCAACAGTCGAAAAACTTCAGCTTTAAGCTCCTTGCCTCTAGCAATCCCGTGTACCTGCAGCGGTTCCGCGACGATATCAAAAACCTTCATTCTTGGATTTAAAGAGGAATACGGGTCTTGAAATACAAATTGTAAATCTCGTCTGACTTTACGGACTTCTTCGTCTGTTAAATCAGACAGGCTTTGCCCTTGAAAACGAATTTCGCCTGCCGTGGGTTCTAGCAGTTGTGTAATCATTTGTCCTGTTGTTGATTTGCCACACCCTGATTCCCCTACAATACCTAAGGTTTCTCCTGGCATCACCTTAAAGCTCAAATCATCAACCGCCCGTACATAACCGCTCTTTCTGGAAAACCAGCCCTTGTTCATCGGAAAATATTTCTTGAGCCCATTCACTTCGAGAAGCGGTGTTTTCTGTGCTGTCTCGTTCATACTGACACCTCCTCCATCCGTAAACATCTGACATAGTGTCCTGGATTCTTAGCCTGTATTTCAGGATGAATCCTTGTGCACTGTTCCTGGGCATAAGGACAGCGGGGATGAAATGGACAACCACTTGGCATCTGCATCATATTAGGAACGGTACCGGGAATGGAATCCAGCCATTCTCTCTGTTCCGTAAGCTTAGGGAGTGATCCTAGCAGTCCGATCGTATAGGGATGGCCCGGCTTTTCGAACAATTCAAATACGTCCGCTTCCTCGACTACTTCCCCGGCATACATCACGACTACCCGGTCAGCCATTTCCGCGACGACACCTAAATCGTGGGTAATAAGAATGATGCCTGTATTCTCTTCCTTGCTCAGCTTGTGGATTAAATTCAAAATTTGAGCCTGTATCGTTACATCCAGAGCCGTCGTCGGCTCATCAGCGATGAGCAGTTTTGGCTGGCAGGCCAAGGCCATTGCGATCATCACCCGCTGACGCATTCCTCCCGACAACTGATGTGGGAAATAACCTACCACTTTCGACGCGCCAGGTATACCTACCCTTTCCAGCATCTCTATACTTTTCTGCCGTGCTTCGGGTTTGCTCAGCTTCTGATGCTGCCGGATGACCTCACTGATTTGGTTGCCAATCGTAAATACAGGATTCAACGAACTCATTGGCTCCTGAAAAATCATGGATACCTCGTTTCCCCGATATTTGCGCATTTCTCCCTTGGACAATTGGAGCAAGTCTCGTCCTTCAAGCAGAATCTCCCCGCCCACGACTTTACCTGGTGCTGCCACTAAACCCATAATAGACAAGGAGGTTACACTTTTACCGGAACCGGACTCTCCAACAATAGCTACTGTTTCGCCTGGATTCACAGTGAAGCTGACACCGTTGACCGAAGGAACGATGCCATCCTCCGTTTTAAAGTAGGTTTTCAAATGATTCACTTCAAGCAATCTCGTGGTCATCTTTTCCGATCCCCCGCTTTCTGCTATTCTTTCGCTTTCATATGGGGATCTAACACGTCGCGAAGCCAGTCACCTAGAAAAATGACGCCCAGGACTGTGATGGTAATCGCCAGACCGGGAAACGTTGCCACCCACCAGCTCGTGGCTATATACTGTCTCCCATCGCTCAGCATGCCACCCCAGGACACTGCCGGCGGTGTAATCCCTAACCCGAGAAAACTAAGAGAAGCTTCCATAATAATCGTCGTTGCTACATTCATACCGGAAATGACGATAAACGAAGACAGGACATTCGGTAAAATGTGCTTCAACAAAATCCTACTATTTTTAGAGCCAATCGCCTTGGCTGCTTTAACAAAGTCTCGTTCCTTGATACTCAATACCTCGCCCCGGACAACTCTCGTATAAGAAACCCAATTTGTAACCCCAATGACGAAAATGAGCGTAGTCATGCCAGGCCCTACCACGGCCAAGACAACCAGCATCAGCAGAATAGCCGGAATAGCCAAAAAGGCGTCGGCAACTCTCATTATGGTGGCATCCACCCATTTACCATAAAACCCGGCGAGGAGGCCGAGGATTGCGCCAATGGTGCCTGAGACCAGAACTGCACCAATACCGACGATAAGCGAAACTCTCGCTCCATATACGATACGACTCCACATATCTCGTCCTAGGTTATCTGTACCAAGCCAATGTTTCGGCAATCCACCATCCAGCCACATAGGCGGTTTCAGACGGTTAAGCGGGTCAATTTCCGCAGGATTGTGACTGGCCAGCATAGGGGCACATAATGCCGTTAAACTAACGAGCAGTAAGATTACTGCGCCGACTGTTCCGGTTTTACTTCGTAACAGTTGCTTCCATATGCGTCCGATACCGGACGGTTGTGTCTGCTTTTTGCCATCCAGGTTTAGATCTGGACCAAGGGCTTGTACATCATGAATGCCTGCCACGCTTCCCCCTCCCCTCTCTAGTTGTATTTAATCCTTGGATCAAGCAGTCGGTAAACGACATCGGTTAAAATATTGCTGACCACCACAATAAAGGCAATCACAAATACAGCAGCCTGAACGATAGCCATGTCGTGCGTATTCACAGCGACGACAAGTAACTGTCCCAAACCCGGCCATGCAAATACCGTCTCTGTAATCAGTGTACCGCCGATCAAGCTCGTAAATTGCAAGCTCATAATCGTAACGACCGGAATCAATCCATTACGGAAAGCGTGTTTTCCGATAACCACGATTTCTAGAATCCCTTTACTTCGGGCTGTTCGAATATAGTCCTGATTCAAAATGTCCAGCATACTGGAGCGAATGAGTCGGGTCATCTGTGCAGAAAGGCCGACACCCAGTGTAAAGGCCGGGAGTATTAAATGATCCATCCCGCCCCGGCCGGACACCGGAAGCATCCCTAACATGACGGAAAATAATAAGATGAGCATAATCCCCATCCAAAAGTTAGGCATGGCCTTTCCGACTACGGATAAACTGGAAATGATTAAATCGGTAAAGGTATTCCGTTTGACTGCTGAGATGACGCCCAACGGCACAGCAATGATGACCGCAAAAATCATGGCGGCTACTGCCAATTCAAAACTGGCAGGCAGCCGTTCCAATACTAACGGCAAAGCCGATTCACCATAGCGAAACGAGGTACCAAACTCTCCTTGTAAGGCACTGCCAATAAATTTAATGTATTGCGTATATAAGGGCTGATCTAGCCCCAGCGCCTGCGTTAACACTGCACGATCCTCAGCTGTAGCGGTCTCCGGCAGCATAAGGGCCACAGGGTCCCCGGTTACCCTCACCAGGATGAATACAATAAGGGAGACAATCAACAGTACAGGAATAACCTGAAGCAGTGATTTAGCGATATACGTTTTCAATCTGTCACCTCCGTAACCAGCAGGCTTTTTTTAAAAGGACGGGCAGGAACCTTCATTGAGGTCCCCGCCCGTTCATTTCTCATCTTTATTTAGCAGGTGTAATATCCTCTGCATAGAACATTTCATCGCTTCTCGGTTGGAAGTTCACACCGTTACCGGTGCCATAAATCCCTTCCATTTGGAACAAATATACGGCTGGACGATCTTCAGCCAAAATCTGTTGCACTTGCTGATACTCTTTTTCACGCGAGGCTGTATCCAAATTCGTCAGCGCATGCTGCAGCAGCTTCTCTACCTTCGGATTGTTATAATCCGTTTCGCCTTTTGCCTCTTCTACCAGATAGCGATTATAGTTGTTGGAAGCATCAAATAGAGAATTACCAATGCCGATCATAAACATTTCTTTGAAAGATTTGGAACTGTAACGCTCACTGAAAGCACTTGGCTCCAGCACGTCCAATTTAATGTTGAATCCTTCTTTATTTAACATCGCGGCTACGACCTCGGCATACTCTTTGTATATTGAGGATACTGAAAGGGTCAATGTCGGGCCTGCGCCAGCATAACCGGCTTGCTTCAGCAGTTCCTTAGCTTTAGCCGGATCATATAATGTTTTCTCATATAAGGAAGGATCGGCACCAAAGTTGCCTGGTGTAACGGAAGTACGGGTTACAATCCCAGCACCGCCTGCGATGCTGTCTACGATTCCTTTTTTATCAATCGCGAGATCTATCGCTTCTCTCACTTTGGAGTCAGCCGTAACACTGCCCTGACTTTGACGTAAAATCAATTGCAGCACACGCTGGATCGGAGCCTTAACGATTTTTTTACCCTCTTCGCCTTGAACACGTTCTATATCCGTGGAAGGGATACCAGATGCAATGTCAATCGAGCCTGCGAGCAGTTCAGATACACGCGTAGAGGCTTCTGGAATGGAGCGGAAGACAACTTGATCCCATTTGGGCTGACCTTCGTAATACTTATCGTTTTTAACGAGTACCACCCGGTCATCCTTGATCCATTGGCTAAATTTATAAGGGCCCGTACCTATCGGATTCTTAAGGAATGCCTCTATCCCATTTTTCTCAATATACTTGGAAGGTAAGATGCCAGCTCCCATTTTGGATAAACGATTCAACAGCAACGGATCAGGTCCATCGGTGATGATGTCTGCCGTATGTTCATCTACCACTTTCACTTCTTTGATATTTTTAAAGTAGGAATTTTGTTTGAGTGTGTTATCCTTTGCTACTCTTTCTATCGTGTACTTCACATCTTCGGCTGTGAATGGATCACCGTTATGGAAGGTTACCCCTTCGCGCAGATGAAAACGCCAAGTGGTATCATCTACCTTTTCCCAGGAAGTAGCGAGTCCAGGTACTTTCTTTTGCTGACTATCATTTTTCAATAAGTAGTCAAATACGTTAACCAGAACAGCTTCACTCGCCGTATTGTTATTGTTATGTGGATCAAAACTTTCAATATCCGTAGCATTAGCAATTGTCAGTACTTTACTGTCGGTCGATGTTGCGCTGTCTTTACTATCGCCTGTGGATTGGGTACCGCAGCCTGCCAGGATCATCGCAGCAATCAGTAACGTAATCCCGCCTCTAAACCACTTATGTCTATTCATCTTGTCCACTCCACTCCATTAAGGTTGTATATTGCCACACAGCTGCATTTGAGCGTTAATCCCAATTTTATGTTGTCTTCAAAAAATTCAGCGCGGTGGCCGACATCATGGCTACCCCATAAGGCAGTACCATTTCATCTAAATCAAATCTGGGATGATGTAATGGATAGCTAGTATCTTCATCACCTCTCCCACATCCCAGCCGGAAAAACACGCCGGGTACCTGCTCACAATAAAAAGCGAAATCCTCCCCGCCTGTTGACGGTTTGATGTAGTCCCACTCCTTGGAGCCAAACAACTGCTCACTCGTTTCCGTCATCAGATCGACCATATCCGGGTCGTTCTGCACAACCGGGTAGCCCTGCTGATAACTCAGCTCATATCCAGCTCCGAACGACTCACATACCCCACGGACCACCTGTTCGATCAGCTCAGGCATCCGGTTACGCAGTTCCGCAGATAGGGTACGCACGGTACCGATCATCTCTACTTCCGGTGCAATGGCCGCTCCCATATACCCGCCACTAATTTTGCCAATCGTAATGACCATGGTTTCAAGGGGATCAACCATACGACTTGGAATGTTTTGCAGGGCAGAAATAACCTGCGCGGACACGGCAATGGCGTCTATTCCCTCGTGTGGACGGGCAGCATGACCGCCTTTGCCTAGAATCTTAATGGTTAAGCTATCTGCCGATGCAAAAGCGACCCCTTTGCTGACCCCCAGTGTTCCTGTCTTCAGACCCGGGAACATATGTAGTCCTGCCATCGCATCCACTTTTGGATTCTCCAATACACCGTCATCGATCATAGCCTTGGCCCCTGCCAAACCTTCTTCAGCCGGCTGAAAGACAAATTTGATATTTCCTCTTTCAGGTCGCTCCAAATGAGCAAGTAACTGTGCAGTTCCCATCAGTATGGCTGTATGGGCATCATGCCCACATAAATGGGCCTTACCTGGGATCTCCGAACGATAGGGAACCGTTTTTTGATCCTGAATCGGTAATGCATCCATATCTGCCCTTAGACCGATGGTAGGCCCTGGGCTTTTTCCCCGTAACAGACCCACAACCCCGGTTTTCCCTACCTGGGTTGTCACCTCCAACCCGAGGCTACGTAAGTGCTCAGCTACAATGCCCGATGTACGAATCTCTTCATAACCCGTTTCAGGATGGCGATGAAAATCCCTTCGCCATGTGATCAATTGCTCTTGAAGTGGTCTAGATAAAGCCAAAAGCTCGTGTATGTTCATGTTTTCACCCTCCCCACTCGAATCGTATTCTTTTTCTGTATGATATCGTTAGCCTTTTGCAACTACTCTTGCATAAATGGCATCTGCGGAATGTCCGATATGATGCTTCATCATTTCCCGCGACTTCTCAGCATCTCGTGCCCGAAGTGCACTCAAAATTTCTGTATGGACGTCGTAATTCACCGTCCGAATCTGATCATCATAGGGCATGAGATCAAGTGCCGGGTTAATCTTGGTACGAATCTGCCTAACCGCATCTTCACAAAATGGATTGCCAGATGCTTTGGCAATGGCCAGATGGAATTTAACATCCAAGGCCCGAAACCATTCTCGGGTACAGTCCGCTTCAATACTCTGTTCCAGGTAATGCTGAAGCAGGTCCAGTTCATCCGTGGTGATCCGCGCAGCCGCTAAAAAAGCACCCTCTGGCTCCACAATCATCCGATATTCAAAGACCTTCAGCATGTGCTCCCAATCTTTTGCAATTTCTTCCCGGGTACGTTTATGAGAGTTTGCTGTCACTGGAAGAACAAAGGTCCCTCCCTTGGCACCTACTCTCTTTTCAATGAGTCCCTTGGATTCCAATTGAGATAACGCCTCACGAACTGTAATTCTACTGGCATTAAATATTTCTGCGAGTTCCCGTTCTGTCGGTAGTTGCTCCTCGCTAAGCAATTCCTTTAAAATAATAGCCTCTTCCAACTGCTCTCTAATAAAATCACTCACTTTTTTAGCTGATACTTTTTCAAAGCGCAGAGGAGTTTGGATTAACATATGAACACTCCGATCATAAATCTTTAAGGTCTAAACCTTATACCATTGTAAAAAACAAAAAAATATAAATCTGTTGTTATCATAATACCTAGTAAACCTATATGCAATACTTTTTTTAAAAATATTTATGATGCTTTCGAAACAATAAAAAGAAGCAGCCCCTTGCAGAGCTGCTAAATCTTTGGTTATCCTTATGCATCATATAAAAAGCACGCAACAGGTTATCCTGTGCGCGCTCGGTCATTCTCTATTTCTCCTCCAACTCATCCGGTACATCGTATTTATTGATATGTGAGGTCATTGCTGCAACTGCTTCGCTGGCATCCGTCGTGGCCGGCACTTCTCTAACCACATCATCCGTCTGGTCACGAAAATTCAAACGGTCTGCCTCGACTACTTTCTGTTGATTTGGTTTCATTTTTCATATCGCTCCTTTCTTATTCCAGTACCTGATCTCTTTCCGTTAACGTGTACAAAGGTACTTCCCGTTCCTCTTCTGGATGGTTCAGCGCATAAATGCGTGCCGTCTCACTCTGCTCGTTCACATGCTGAATATAAATGGGTAGCCCATCACACAACACATTCGCCATTATGGAAGAGGACGCTATTTCTTGCGCTCTTTGAACATTCACTTAGAAAAAACCTCCCTTGCTAAGTAGAGTTCGCCTTTACTATGCACGAGTTAAATATTTGTTATACACATTTCATGCCAACATGTGTTTCACGACCGTGAAAGGATATCATTTGAAAAAATAAATATTATTGTTATTATGGATTGAGAGATTCAGTGAAAACTGCGATCTTAATTGTAGAGAAAAGGAGTAATGATGAATGTTAAACATATTAATGGTTAACTTTCCGGCAGAAGGACATGTGAACCCTACGATCGGGATGACGCAAGCCTTTGCAGCACGAGGGGACCAAGTACATTACATTACAACTGAGAAATACAAGGACAGACTCGAAGCCGTTGGAGCAACGGTTCACCTGCATACCGATCTGATCAGGACTGCTTCTATTGATTCCAGTACTCCGGCTGGGTTGAGTGCATTTATGAATATTCATATTCAGACTTCGATGGACATATTAGCAATCACTAAGCAACTGTCTGAAAGCACTGATTTTGACTTTGTATTCTATGATAGATTCGGAGCTGGCGAGTTAGTTAGAGACTATTTGAAAATCCCTGGTATTGCTTCCTCCCCATCTTTTCTGATTTCGCAGAATCGGATGGCTACCAATCTCTTTCGCTCTAATGGAAATGAGCCGTTTCAACTTGATGAACAGGCCACGACCTCACTACATCTCATGAAAGAAAGATTCGGTGTTGCTCCCAAAGATATGGTTCAATTTATGAACAATACAGGGGCTCTAAACGTTGTATACACCAGCCGATATTTCCAACCAGACGCTGACAGCTTTGGTGAAGAGAATCTCTTTATTGGTCCCAGCTTCCCAGAACGCAAAGGGGAAAATTCATTTCCTTTGGACGCACTACAAGATAAAA
This sequence comes from Paenibacillus sp. FSL R10-2748, assembly GCF_038005565.1. Lineage (NCBI taxonomy): Bacteria > Bacillati > Bacillota > Bacilli > Caryophanales > Paenibacillaceae > Paenibacillus > Paenibacillus sp. FSL R10-2748. The sequence continues at coordinate 37,148 of NZ_JBBOTK010000009.1, read as the reverse complement.
AAGTTCTGTATATTTCGATGGGAACGGTTTTGGATCATGTTGAGGACTTTTTCAACACCTGTATTGAAGCTTTTTCCGATTTTGAAGGTATCGTCGTGATTGCAGCTGGCGAGAAAGCTGACTTTACGAAAATCAATCCAGCCCCAGAGCACTTTATCATCTCGCCCTATGTTCCCCAATTGGAGGTACTACGTCATTCAGATGTATTTATTACTCATGGTGGAATGAACAGTGTGAATGAAGGGATTCACTTTAATGTACCCTTGGTTGTACTGCCTCAGGACAAGGATCAGCCCATGGTCGCGCAGCGGTTAACAGAACTTCAGGCTGGCTATCGAATAACCAAAGACCAAATCAATGTCCAATCGTTAAGAGATGCCGTAGATGAGGTAATGTCGAACGCGGCGTATAAAGAGGGCGTACAAAAAATAAATGATAGCTTCCAGCAATCTGGCGGTACAGAAGAAGCCCTCGCAAAAATTGATGCCTATCTTCAAAATAAGCTTGTGTAAATCACACGATTACAATTCTACAAAAAACAGGAGCCCTGACCATCAATGGTCGGGTTCCTGTTTGTCATGCATTTCCTATGTGGATATATCCCACTTCTGGAACGAAGAAATCGTACACTTTCCGCTCGCGAACGCTCGAATGCCCGTAGATTCCACTCCCGGATACACTCTTCCTGTGAGGACGTATTCACCATCGCCGATGAATATTTCCACCGAGCTTTTATCGACAAAAACCCGAAGCTCCAGACGGCCCTCGTTTAAGCCCACAGGCACTCTTCTCTCCCCGCCTGGGCCTATACCGGCACGTTCTCGGTTGAAACGGAACAGACCGTCATCGGGACGGTACGACAGTACAGTCTCCTCTTCACTACCCACCCGCAGTTTCAAACCGAATTCATCGGTGTTACTGGCCTCAAACTCAAATACGACCTTCAGTTCGTAGCTATCTCCACGCGCGTCCATAATCTGCTCACCTGTCAGTAAGATATCCCGCTGCTCGAACAGATTGCATCGGTAATTCTTTACCTCTTCAAGCGGACGGAACAGCAGCCTGGCGCCGTCGATAACCACTTCCCGCGGAAGACTCATCGCACCAGCCCAATGGTGCCCCTGCTGGGTCGGCATCTCCGACTCCCACATATCCATCCATCCGATGACGATACGCCGCCCTTTATCATCCAAGGTTGACTGTGGGGCATAGAAATCGAATCCGTGATCCACCTGAGCATACCGCTCTGCCGTAAATATTCCGGCAGCGGAATTGAAATCACCTATACCGTACATGGTGGAATGCAGATTGCGGTAAGCCTCCCCCTGTGCAGGCATGCGCTGCGGGGACAGCATAAATACGTGCCGACCACCGAGCGGGAACAGATCCGGGCACTCCCAATTATCGCCGAAGCGTCCGTCACTCACGGCTAGTACATTGACATACGTCCAGCTTTTCAGGTCTTCAGAACGGTAAAGCAGTACAAGTCCGTTCCCTTTCGCATCATTAGAACCGAGAACGGCGTAATATTGACCTTCGTGTCTGAACACCTTAGGGTCACGGAAGTCTTTACGGCTGATCGTGTCTGGTATGGCGTCATAACCGATGACCGGGTTGCCCTCCCACTTTTCGAACGTTACTCCGTCTTCTGATACTGCGATTCCCTGCGACTGCTTGTAATCCTGATCTTTGTCAGGCCCGGTTACAACATGTCCGGTATACATCAGGACAAGCTTCCCGTCCTGCTCAATCGCACTGCCGGAGAAGCAGCCATCCTGGTCGAACTCACCGTCCGGTGCCAAAGCGATCGGCAGATAATCCCACTTCATAAGATCGCGGCTGACTGCATGTCCCCAGTGCATCGGTCCCCATACTGATTTATACGGGTAATGCTGATAGAACAAGTGATACTGCCCGTTATATTGAATGAAGCCGTTCGGATCGTTCATCCAGCCGAATTCAGCCATTAAGTGGTAGTTCAGGCGATAATCCGGCCGAAGCATATGCTTCGATTGGGAAATAAATTGATCTGCACGCTCTCTCGTATACGCTTTAGTTTGTTTGATAAAGCATCCTTCCCCTGCAGTTATTTAATCGAGCCTTGCATAACACCCTGAATAATATACTTCTGGGCGAACAGATAGATGATAATGATCGGAAATATCGTCAGTACCAAACTTGCCATCAATGGACCATAATCCACTGTATAGGTTCCATAAAAGTTGTACGTGGACAACGGAAGTGTCCTTTGCTCCGGATCGACCAGAATAAGGGAAGGCAACAGAAAATCATTCCAGATCCACAGTACATTGAGAATGGAAATGGTGGCCGTCGTGGGCATCAGTACCGGAAACACAATCCGGAAGAATGTCTGAAACCGCGTGCAGCCGTCAATTAGCGCCGCTTCCTCCAGTTCCTTTGGAATACTCTTTACAAAACCATGATAAATGAAGACGGCCAACGAGCTACCAAAACCGATATACATGTAAATCAGCGACCACTTGCTGTTCAGCAGATCAAGTGACCCGTAGATTTTCACCAATGGAATCATGATAGCCTGGAATGGAATGATCATGGATGCAACCATCAGCATAAATGTATATTGGTTGAACTTGGTGTTGTTTCTGACAAAATAATGGGCCGTCATCGCCGCGAACAGTGAAATAAACAGAACACTTAACACCGTTATGACCAATGAGTTGGTGAAGGCAGCGATGTAATTCATTTTATCAAATGCATTCATATAATTGACCATACTGAAGCTCTCTGGAAGCGATAACGGATTTGAGGTGATGGCCATGTTTTCCTTGAACGAATTGATCAGCAGAAAGACGAAAGGTACGATGAACAATATGAGTATGACTGTCAGCACAATGAATTTGATCACGGAGGAAGCAATTCTTTTTCTTGTCATTACGCCTCCACCTCCAACTTCTTGCTAAAATAAACCTGAAGCAGAGTGATGAGAGCAACCATCAGGAACAACACGAATGCTTCTGCCTGCCCCACACCATAATCACGGGAAAGGAATGCCTTTTCATACACATGCATCGACACCATTTGAGTACTGCTGAACGGCCCACCTTTCGTGAGCGCAAGGTTCACGTCATAGACCATAAATCCGCGCTGCAGGGACAAAAATATACATACGATGAAAGAAGGAACCATCAAGGGCAGCACCATTTTCCGCAGCCTGGTCCAGCTGTTTGCCCCATCAATGCTTGCAGCCTCCATAATATCATTCGGGACACCAGTCAACCCTGCGATGTAAATGACCATCATGTAACCCGCGTTCTGCCACACGGTTACAATCACGAGTGCCCAGAACGCTTTGTCGGGATCAGCCAGCCAAGTCGTGCTGAGCGACTGTATGCTGGCATGTTGTCCCAAATAGACAAGCACGTTGTTGAATATAAACTGCCATATAAAACCGAGTACAATGCCGCCGACAAGGTTGGGCAGGAAAAATCCCGCCCGGAAAATACTCTGTCCTTTTAACCCTTTTGTCAGCACATAAGCCAGCATAAAAGCGATCACATTGATAAGAACAACGGTATAAAACACATACTTGAGCGTCAAGCTGAACGATTTCCAAAACTCAATATCTCTAAAAACAGCCAGATAGTTTTGGACGCCAACCAGCGATAGTGTGGTGGAAATACCATCCCAGTTTGTGAACGTCAGATAGATGCCGTACAAAAATGGAATGATCATTACTGTTATGAAGGCAAACAAGGTTGGTCCGGTAAACAGCAGCCGCGTCCGCAGCCGATTCCATACTCCTTTTTCCGCAATCATGATGATCCCTCTCTTTGTCCCTGATTTCTCTCTCTATTCCGGGTAATTTGAAAACAACCTTATTTTGCGGTCTTCCAGTAGTTTTCGATTTCTTTAACCAGTGTTGCGCGATCACCCTGTTTCGCCAGATACTTTTGCATGGAAGATCCTGTCTTGGACCAGTGGTCGGCAGGCAGCATACTCATCGACTGCTCTGACTTGCCTTTTGCGATATAATCCTGGATGGACTTGCCAAGCGGGTCGGCCGCAGGCAGTGTAATATTTTTGAACGCCGGGATAATGTTTGCTTGGTTCACGAGGAAATCCTGGCCTTTCGCTTCATAGACGATCCAGTTCAGGAACTTCTTCGCCGCCTCTTGCTGTTCTGGAGTAGCCTTCTCCTTGTCAATAACAATGCGCTTGGATACAGCAGACGAAATCTCCTGATTGCCGTAGTCATCGGCATTGTTGCTGATTGGTACAGGCAGAAAACCATATTCTTTGTTAGCGGTATCAAAACTGTTGATTTGCGGCCATGCCCAGTTGCCCATGAACCAAATGCCAACTTCACCTTTGCCGAGCAGTTCCGGTCCGCGTTCATAAGTTCCTGCTAGCGGAGAAGCCTGATCGATATTGTATTTCATCATGACGTCGAATGTATCCATAAGTCCGTTAAATACAGGATTATTAGCCAAGTCCGCCTGGCCCGCTTTTAGTGACGCCATGAATTTGTCCACTTCAGCCATGTCTTTGTTCTGGCCTGCATAAGCAAGAGGCAAATAATGAGCGCCCAGGGACCAGTCCATTGATGAAATCACCAGTGCTTTCTTTCCGGATGTCTCGATTTGCTGAAACAGTTTTTCAAGGTCATTTCGGGTTTTAATTGTGGTGGGATCAAAGCTTCCGCCTACCGCTTTATCTACAACGGCTTTGTTGTAAATGAATCCGTAGCCTTCAACAGCCAGTGGAAACGCGTAATTTTTACCATCAAATGTCGTAGCAGTGGTAGCGTTTTCAACAGTGTCCGCATTCCACTTTTCCCCACTTAAATCGAGGATACGGTCCTTGAATTTCTCAACATCACCTGTATCTAGCATGATCATGGTCGGCGGGTTTCCTGATGCATACAATGCGGAGGCACGCTCAAAAGGAGAACCACCAGTCGGAACCGGCTGGATTTCAACAGTAATGCCCGGATTGTCTTTCTGGAACGCCTTAGCGGCTTCCTCCAGCTGTGGAAGGATTTCGCCTTTGGAGTTCAAAAGCGTAATTTTCACATTTTTTGAATCCCCTGATCCCCCTCCAGAAGCCGAATTACCTTCTCCTCCGGAGCCACTGCATGCAGACACCACCATAACCAAAAGAAGCAGCATTACCATCCATTGAACTCTTTTGAATTTCCTCATTGTTGTCATCCCCTTATTTATATAATGGCTCTGAACACTTAAATAAAACGCTTACAAACGGATTATATGTCAAAGGTTTAACTTGTGTCAATCGTTTGACATGTTGAATTTTTAACATGTACTAAAAAAAATCTGTTCCCCTTGTTAGAGGAACAGATTTTCATTCAGGTCGTTGCACGCTCAATTAGTTCAACAGGCAGCAGATTGACAGGTTGTACCTGCTCCCCTTCCGCCTGCCTGCGGATCAGCTCGACCGCCAGTCTGCCGATGTCTGCAATCGGCTGTCTTACCGATGTAAGTTCCGGCGTCAGCCAGGAAGCAACGCTTACATCATCGAAGCCTACAATGCGCACATTCTCTGGCACATGCCTTCCAGCGCGAATATATTCTTTCAGCGCAAAAGCGGCAATAATATCACTTGTTGCGAACACTCCATCCACATCGGGATGTTCATGAACGAGTTTTGAAATGATTCGCTCGTACTCCTTCTGGTCGAACACATTCAAGTCTGTTTGAACGATCACATGCTCGACACCATTCCTGCCCACGACATCCCGGAATGCTTTGGTCCGCTCATTGGATAGCATGTTCAGCTCCAGATTTCCGCAGATATGCGCAATTTTCTGACAGCCTTTGCGAATGAGCAGCTCCGTAGCCAGCTCGCCTCCGCGATAATTATCCGAGGATATGTAAGGAATATACGGGTCGATCTGCCTATCAAACGTCACGATCGGTGAATTCAAATGTCGGTACTCTTCTACTTCTAATGTATGGCTACCCATAATGATGCCATCCACCCGGTTCCGCTTCAACATATCGATATATACTTTTTCCTTCACGGGATCCATATGTGAATTGCACAGCAGGACCTTGCAGTCATGCTGATAGGCATAATACTCGACCTGATTGGCAAGCTCACCGAAGAAAGGATGCGAGACATTGGGAATAATAAGGCCAATAATATTGGACTGCTTACGTAGCAGAGATCGTGCTATTTCATTCGGTTGATAATTAAGCTCCTCCATTGCGTCAAACACTTTTTTGCGTGTAGTTTCGCTGATATATCCTCGGTTATTCATTACACGGGATACTGTAGTGACTGACACGCCCGCTTTTAATGCTACATCATGAATTGTCGCCATATTAACCTCTTCCCGCACAAAATAAATACATACAAACTATACTCTCTCCTCATCATTTCAACAACCTTACATAACGGAAGGCCTCAAAATGGCCGTAAATGTTAGGTGACTGAACTTTGCGAATCCAAAATTAAAGGTCACAATTGCTCTAAACCATAATGATAGCAAGGCCCCCTTAAAAAGGTCTTGCTATCTTTTCTTTAACCATCCTTCTTGGATTCAACTTCCCCGCCGGACGTAAAGGCTCTGGTTATCGGGGTGAGTAGCGTAGCGGCCCAGCGGTGCATTTTTAAACCACAACTTGATAAAATTTAGGTTTTTTTAAATTATGTTTCAAGCGTTAAGTTTGCTATAGTCTACGCCTCAATTTCAAGCTACAATGAAGATACCAAATATGGAAGCGTTTTATATTTTTTCGGTAAGCCGGTCAATACTTGAAATAATGTATCATTGTCAGCCGCTTCTTTCATGTTTGGTCAATCTTTTATGGAGGTGTAAAATGAAGAAGAAATCTTGGTTTACTTTACTGGCAACTGGAATTGTCTCTCTGTTTTTTTCAGTAAGCGTTTATGCGGGGAATGTTTTTTGGGAACCACTTAATGGTTTCAATTCTGGTGCATGGCAAAAAGCGGATGGATATTCCAATGGGAACATGTTTAATTGCACTTGGCGTGCCAATAATGTCAATTTTACGAACGATGGCAAAATGAAGCTTGGCTTAACAAGTTCTGCGTACAATAAATTTGATTGCGGAGAGTATCGATCGACGAACACTTACAGATACGGCTTATACGAGGTCAGCATGAAGCCGGCTAAAAATACAGGGATCGTATCTTCCTTTTTTACGTATACGGGACCTACTGATGGCACGCAATGGGATGAAATAGATATTGAATTTTTAGGCAAAGACACGACAAAAGTGCAATTCAACTATTATACAAACGGGGTCGGTGGTCACGAGAAGATTGTAGATCTGGGCTTCGATGCATCAAAAGGCTTTCACACCTATGCATTCGATTGGCAGCCAGGATACATTAAGTGGTATGTTGACGGGGTTCTAAAGCATACGGCAACTACAAACATACCAAGCACGCCAGGCAAGATTATGATGAATTTATGGAATGGCACTGGCGTTGACGACTGGCTAGGTTCGTATAATGGAGCGAATCCGCTATACGCTGAATATGATTGGGTAAAATACACGAGCAATTAGCCCATAGTACCAAAAGCAGCCCTGTAGTGGCTGTTTTTTTTGATGATGCATTCGGCCATGAATAAAATCGCTGGAAATCTATTCAAAGCTGGCGATCACCGATGCGCAGCTGAATATAATCAGGCATTTAATAAATCCCCTGTTTAACCCATATGTTTGCGGGTGGTTAGCATTTTCCTGCTTCAATTACTTTAAAGATACCAATACAGGAAAGGGGTTATGTAACTCCAATCGGTTTATAACTCAGGAACCAACTTTAATGAAGGGAAGTCAGACAACAAGTATTACGTTTGAAGGAATCATCCCCGGTTCAGCTTCAAGTTCAAGCTTATATTGCTGTCCATTCCACCTTAGGATACTCACGCTCGCGTTTTCTATTTTCTTTCCTGACCATATACTGCTTATTGACATCTGCTTAGCGACTCGCTTTGATACATTAACATGTGCCTTTCAAGGCTTTTTGGACGTTGGCTTCAATTATGAACAGGCTAGCTTAGGTTTGAAACATGTCCCTAGCAATTCATTGACCAGTAAAAGTATGGATGATATAATCATAAAAGGAAAAAATCATTGGTATAGAGCCCTGTGTGAATGGGCTTTTCTCATAATTTCTTTTGTAAGCGCGTACAATTATTATTTTCCATATATACCACGGAGGAGGCGATCAAAGAATCCATTTTATCAAAATAAATGTCTTTTTTTTTTTTATTTTTAATGCAACCGGTTGCATTATCTATTCCACTAAATATTATCAGGAGGTTGTTAACTTGCTAGGAAAAAAAACTGGGAGTTTTATTTCTTGGTTGATTATTTTGTCGCTTTGCTTCAACTTCTTCGGTTTACCCGGCGTAGCTTCGGCCAGTAGCACCGATTATACAGCCACCTACACGAATTCCACAGCGACTACCCTTCCCTCTACAACCGCTTCGATCACGTCTACCGTTACCGCAACGTATGCACCTACCACAATACCTAAATCAACTCAAACTGGGTTAACGGTTCACTTTAAGAAACCTTCAAGCTGGAATTCAGCGATTCGAATCCATTACTGGAATCTGAATCCGACAACCGTTCCGATAAGCGGAGCGTGGCCGGGAATCCTGATGAAGTCGGATGGAAACGACTGGTACAGCTACACCATTGCCGAGGCCACAGGCTCAAGTCTCATCTTTAATGACGGTAGCGGCAAACAGACGGCCGACTTGTCCCGCAGTGTGAAAGAGGGCTGGTATTACACAGATAACACATGGTATGATACCAGCCCGGAAATGCCTAAAATTCCGGCGATTTCCGCCTCTCCTGTACCCAAAACATATGATTCGTCCCAATCGGTGACGCTTTCCAGCACCAACAGTGACGATAAGATTTACTATACGATAGACGGCTCGACACCTACGACATCCTCTACCTTGTATACCTCTCCAATCCAAGTTGCTTCCTCTTTGACCATTAAGGCCTTCGGTGTCAACTCAATCGGTCAAACTGGAAATGCATCCTCTTTCGCTTATATGATTGACCTGAATTCAGATCTGCAAGCTCCGACAATCACAGCGAATTTGCCTACCAGACATTCCGATTCCTCTGTGACTGTATCCTTCAACCTAAATGATAACAAGGCGGCAACGACCAAGGCATACTACACGGACGATGGTACGGAACCAACCATAAGCTCGAAAGTATATATCCTCGGCAACGCTATGGCCGGATTGACCGGACCGTCCATCCTTATCTCCAAGACCACGACATTAAAATTTCTCGTTATAGACGGCGCTGGCAATCAAACCAAACAAAGCTTTGTTTATAATATTGGAAATAAAGGTGATTTTCGGGAAGATACTATTTACTTCGTGATTACTTCCCGGTTCTATGACGGTGATTCGAGCAACAACATGCACGCATGGGATGATGCCAAGGCGCGTAATCCGGATTCGGACCCGGCTTGGAGAGGGGACTTTAAGGGGCTGATTCAAAAGCTCGATTATATCAAAGCCCTCGGATTCAGCGCCGTCTGGATTACACCTGTTGTGCAGAATGCCAGCGGTTATGATTATCATGGTTACCATGCAATAAATTTCGCCAAAGTAGACCCAAGATATGAATCGGCGGGAGCTTCTTACCAGGATTTGATCAATGCGGCCCATGCCAAAGGGCTGAAGGTTATTCAAGACATCGTTGTCAATCATACCGGTAATTTCGGTGAAGAGAATCTGTACCCCATGTTCAAGAAAGATCCGGCTAAACCGGATACGGCTAACAACTTGGTGAAAACTACGGATAAGCTGCCGTCAAACTATGATACTATGACACCCGATCAGCAGTATCAGGCAAGGCTCGCTTTAATGAAGAACGCGGAAACGAACAATAACATTTACCATACAGAGAAAAGCCTCTCCTGGGAATCCTATACTGTTCAAACTGGTCAGATAGCGGGAGATTGCGTGGATTTGAACACGGAAAACCCTGCAGTTAACGAATATTTAATTGATACCTACAATCACTATATAGACATGGGTGTTGACGCTTTCCGTGTCGATACGGTGAAGCATGTGAGCCGGTATATTTTCAATAAATACTATATTCCTGCCTGGAAGACAAGAGGCGGCTCGGATTTCTATATTTTTGGAGAAGTAGCCACCCGTTACAGAGATGTCTGGAACAGTGGAATTCCGGCGATCTCGACGCCATTCTATACTTGGAAAAGCTCGAAATCGTATCCGGGCGATGGAAAGAATGATTACGCCTCCAATAAAGTGTCGGTTGAACAAGAGTGGGCGGACAACTCTACTACAGCAGGACAGCCAACCTCGAACAATGCTCTCTTAAACGGAAATACCTATCATACGCCTGACTATTCAATGAAATCGGGCATGGATGTGATTGATTTTCCGATGCATTGGGCATTCAAGACCGCGCAGGAAGCATTCAATATGAGAAGTGGTGATCAATACTATAATGATGCTACCTGGAATGTAACCTATATCGACTCGCATGACTATGCGCCCGACCAGGCTCCGGAAAATCAAAGATTTGCGGGCACACAGGACACTTGGGCCGAGAATCTCGATCTGATGTTCACCTTCCGCGGAATACCCGCTATCTTCTATGGTTCCGAAATCGAATTCCAAAAGGGGGCTGTCATTGATCCGGGTCCAAACGCACCGCTAAGCAAAACGGGACGGGCTTATTACGGCGATCACATGGAAGGCAGTGTTACAGTACAAGATTACGGCAAATACACAAATGCTACCGGCACGCTTGCGGAATCGCTCAACCATCCTCTGGCCAAACATATCAGACAGCTTAATTTAATCAGAAGAGCTGTTCCCGCCTTGCAAAAAGGACAGTATTCCACAGAGAATGTAACGGGCAATCTGGCGTTTAAGAGAAGATATACCGACAGCGCCAAAGGCATTGACAGCTTTGCATTGGTCACGATTTCAGGAAACGCCACATTTACCGGAATTCCGAACGGAACCTATGTGGATGCGGTGACTGGTAATTCCAAAACCGTTACTGATGGCAAGATTACCCTGACATGCTCCGGCAAAGGAAACGCAAGGGTATATGTATTGAATGGCAGCGGTGGAATTGGAGAAACGGGAACCTATCTGAAGTAAACGGCAGTAAGTCTTAGTTAACTGAAGCAACCTCAGTTCGGTATTGCACCGTGCTAAGGTTGCTTCCAATTAAAAAGTATATCCAAGAGAGAGAGTCAGGATATTGCTCTGGACTAAATTTTTAACGGATGGGGAGTGAACCAAGATGCACCAACGACAGCTTCTATGTGCGTACATTCCTCCGTATATTTAATGACCAACAACCATCAAGTATTAACGGGTTCTGACCGGTCATCCGGATATGTTCTACCGCATACAACGGGTACAAGCGTTAGACCAAAAGTACCTAAAGCATATGATAATTGAGGATGTCCTTCATGAATGTATAATGCTATTGCCATAATAATGATAGGCAAAACTGTAATACAATCATTATAGTTGTTTCCTCCATTTGCATTGTATTTCACACACGTTTCTTTAACAATTCTTTCAGCTGTGTGTTCGGGTCAGCAAAAGACTGAATAATCTCCTTTATACCTTCTAGAACGTTTTTTGAAGTTGTTAGATACAAATCTATTACTTCCGCAGGCCAGCTGTTAAAGTTGGCCGTGATTTTTATAACTTCTGTTCTTAAAGAAAAAGCACTTAAATTATTAGGGTCTAATCCCGCATTATTAAGCAAATGGGTCAATCCATGCACAAGTTCTACTCTTGAGCGATCGAGATTTTCAAAAGGATTGGAAATATCTAATATATCCCTTTAGCTTAGGGATAGCCCAGGTGATTTGTATAAATTTAACCCACGAATTTTTCCTTCTAAGCAACGATTTTGATTTGAATTACGGATATGAGATTATAGGGGGTGTAAAAAACGCCGGTGACCTTAAGGAGGTGACCGGCGTTTTCATATTAGCGTTTCGGCATTTTGCTCTCATCCATGTACAGCAGGTTCCAGCGGTGACCGTCCAGGTCGGCAAATCCTGCGCCGTACATCCAGCCGTCAATTTCACTCGGTTTGCCAAAGATGTTTCCTCCGGCAAACTCTACTTTTTGAATAAAGGCATCTACTTCTTCTCTGCTTTCAGCGCCAATGGAAAATATTACTTCTGCGGTATGGGAAGTATCTGCGATTTTTGAACCTGTAAATTTCTCAAACGCCGCATCCGGGAACAGCAGAATCGTTGTTTGGCCTATGGCAAGCTTGGCTCTCTCGTTACCAACGCTAGCCGCATGTAATCCAATCTCATTGAAAAAGGCAGTTGACCTCTCAACATCTTTGACCGGCAGATTAATCCAGATCTCCTGTGACATGGCTGTAGCCTCCTGGAATATATTTTCAACTGCTCCTACTATACTCTACTTCTGGCAGCAGAAGCGAATCTTATAAAAGAAACCGCAAGGTATGACATTCCTGTCATGCATTCTGCGGTTTCCTTAGTAAACTTATTTACTTGACTGCTCCAGCATCGTCTCCGTCAAGGTATCGATCTAGCCAAGAATGGATTTCGCATCAAAGTAATGACTCTCTTACAACAATTCTGCACTAGCTTCCAGTCAGTTGGGTATATTGAATGCGCATGCCGATAATGGATACCCAAAGGTGTCACTGAAGCAAAATCATATATTTTCAAAGAATCTGATTTTAGGGGCATCATCGTTCTTCCCTTTAGCTTATAACTATATTTATTGGAAATAAGATTTTTTATATTCACAAAACAATAAAATATCCGAGTATCAATAAACCAAATACGATTCAGTCAAGAATATATTCAACTCTTCATGCGTAGCTAGAGCTTTCACACTGAATTCCGTCTTTTAACCGAGATGGGGAGCGCTGAAGCTTAATCATGGAGCTTGCAACTGGAGCACTTGCGTAGGAAGCCCTGTTCAACTTTAACGATGAAGAGTCTTAGCGAAAGAATCTCCATTTCAAGTTATTACTTAGCTATACAAATTCTTTAGATTTTCTTTAGAAATATACTCATTAATTCCTTAGTTTTTTTTATTATGCTTTCTGCATTGAAAGAAAGAGAGAGAAGTAAAAAATGGTTAGATATAACCTAAAAATTTATTAATTCCTAGGGCTATCTATTCTTATTTCGCCCTCTCTCTGAGTTCTTTTAGAATACAATCCCATATGAAACTACATCTAGTATCCTCGTATCTGGCCCACGGTAAGGATGAAGCGTACGTAGCCACAATAATTGAACATAAACCCGCTTGTATACTCCCATCAACAATGCCGATCGTACGGAGTTGTTCATAGAGATTGCGCTAGGTGTAATCATCACACAGTACCCCGCAGGCAGCTTATTCACAGCCACTGCTAACTGAACCAAGTAGTTTGCTTGCCAGGCGGATATGGAAGCTATACTTAACCTGCTAGTTTATTTTGCTGACGCTATTTGTCCTAGCAACGCAGTTTGAATGAAAATGCTAACGGTTTACTGCTGGGTTCCTCCCCAAGAGTACTGATGGCTTGGGTCACGGACGAAGATCTCCTTCATTTACTGGATCTAATTAACCCCCGACCCCGAAAATGTCTGGATTGGAGGACCGCTCACGAATCTTTCACAGAAGTCCTGTCGCACTTGGTTTGACAATCCGTCTTGTATTAAAAATATCGATATTATTTTGTCCGAAGGTGGAGTCGACGACACAATGAGAGAATTGCTTCGAAAGCTTAAAATTTTACAGCTATTTTTGGCTTTGTACCGTGCTAAAATTATTAGGATACTGATTCCTGTAGCTATTTTAGTCATTATCTATGTATATGGAAGACACGAAATTCAGAATATTAACTTAGCTAAAATTATTTATGAATTACGCATGATGCCCGTTCATGTCGTTATTCAATTGATCATTGCTTCTTTTATAGCGGTATCTGTAATGAGTACTTATGATTATTTAATACGAAAACAATTTAAGCTTGATATCAATTGGAAAACGACTTATCGATATGCATGGATAGCCAATACATTTAACAATATGATTGGGTTCGCTGGTCTTACCGGTCTAGGACTACGTACATTACTGTATAAGAGAAGTGGCGTTCCTATGAAAACAATGGGAGCTGCTGCACTCTTTTTATCGCCTATCGTATTAGTCGGTCTATCTTTACTTGGCTGTCTTGTACTGGTCGGTGTTTTTCCTGTAGAACCTATTTTTGAACAACTTCCTTGGCTTCGTATCGGTGTATGGGGAGTTTCATTGTACTTACCGTTCTTCCTATTAATGCAACGATCTTCCCTGTTCGCCAAATGGTTTCATAAGGGCGATGGCAAGTTACCTTGGAAAGTAGTCATCGCTTCTCTAGGTTCCTCTGTTCTAGAGTGGGCTTGTGCAGGGGTATTATTTTGGTTATTCACTTTTAATGATCTGAATCATTTACCGTTTGCCCCGGTATTCGGTGTGTATATTGTAGCAGCAATTGCAGGGATTATTAGTATGGCGCCAGGTGGTATTGGAGCATTTGATCTGATCGTGTTGCTTGGACTTCAGACATTAGGTGTTGATCCATCACGTGCACTAACGATTTTGTTATTGTTCCGCATTTTTTACTTTGTAGTTCCTTGGTTGATCGGTCTTGTGCTAGCTACGTTTGAGATGAGTCCGAACAGTAAACAAATGCGTGAAATGATTACAACTAGTCTGGACGCTTCACGTAACACATGGGTCAAATTCTGGGGCTGGCCTTCTCATTTCGGTCTACTTAGTGATCTAGGAGCATGGGCGCTTGGAAAGTTAGTATTCACCAGTGGTATCATATTACTACTTTCTGCGGCTACCCCAGGCCTAATTGCTCGCCTACGTTTTATGGAACATGTGTTATCTTTACCTATTATGCGTTTTTCAGAACAGTTATCTGTGACTATCGGTATTATGCTTATTGTCGTATCACGTGGTATTTCAATGCGTACTCGTCGCGCTTACATATGGACAGGAGCATTGTTGTTAGCAGGTGCTATCTTCACATTTGCCAAAGGGTTCGATTACGAGGAAGCTATTATTTTACTTATTGTTGCATTGGTGCTATGGATATCTCGGGCTCGATTTAACA
The DNA here is from genome assembly GCF_038005565.1 of Paenibacillus sp. FSL R10-2748. Lineage (NCBI taxonomy): Bacteria > Bacillati > Bacillota > Bacilli > Caryophanales > Paenibacillaceae > Paenibacillus > Paenibacillus sp. FSL R10-2748. The sequence goes on along the minus strand of NZ_JBBOTK010000009.1, from coordinate 21,993 downwards.
GTGAAAGTGCTAGTATTTCTTTACGTAGTATCTGGATTTGGGCGTTCCTTGCTTTTATCTCATCGTTATCGTATTACGTTATTGGTACACATATTCATCCAGCTATTTTGCGACATCTACCAATGCGTGCTCAACAATGGTTTTTGAACCCGCATGAATATGCAGTGACGGCTCTTGTTGGATTAATCGGTGCTTTAATTTTAATGGCATCTATATTCACCTTACGCCCGCATCGCTACACAGGAATACGTCCAGATGAGGCGGGTATAGAGAAATTAACTCAATTTATTGCCAAAGAAGACGGTAATCTTTTGACTCATCTTCTCTATCTAGGAGACAAAAATTTTTATTGGGCGCAAAATGATCAAATTTTAATTCCCTATTCTCGAGTGCGTCACAAATTAATTGTACTTGGCGACCCAGTTGGTAATAAAAATCTTGTCTCTGCTGCGATTCAAGAATTTCAGAGGTATGCGGATCAGTATGCATTAACCGTTGTTTTTTATCAAGCAACACCTGAATATCTATCGATCTATCATGAGAATGGTTACAAATTCTTCAAACTAGGCGAAGAAGCTTTGGTTCCTCTAACTACATTCACATTAAGTGGGAAAAGTAAGCAGAACTTGCGAACTGCTAAAAATAAATCAGATCGTGAAGGTCAAATATTTGAAGTGCTTGCCCCACCCTATCATTCAGAATTACTGTCTGAATTACGTCAGATTTCGGATGAGTGGCTAGGCGATCGTAAAGAAAAAGCTTATTCTTTAGGCTGGTTCAACGAAGCGTATATTCAACGCTCTCCCTTAACATTGCTTCGTAATGCTGAGGGTCACATTTTGGCTTTTGCAACATTAGCTCCAGCTTATGACCAAAATAAAGTGATCTCAATTGATCTGATGCGCCATTTGAATGATACACCGAATGGAACGATGGATGTGTTATTTGTACGTATAATTGAATGGGCAAAAGAACAAGGTTATTCTTATTTCAATTTGGGTATGTCTCCTCTCTCCAGTGTGGGTGAAAATCAGAATGCGCATCGTGAAGAAAAATTAGCTCGGCTGGTGTTCCGATATGGTGGGCACTGGTATGGATTTGAGGGATTGCGCCGTTACAAGGAAAAATTCTCACCTGAATGGCAAGCAAGATATTTAGCTTATCCGGCAGGTATGACACTTCCAATGCTTACGCTGGATCTTGTCCGACTGGTATCTCGTCGTCCAGAACAAGTAGAGCTTCTTTAACCTTCAGAATAAATTCTTTGGATAGGCTACAGTTACGTGGACTGAAAAAATGAGGGTAATAGAATGAAAGTAATTATTTTTCACGGTTAGATATTCGCAATTCCTTCACATCCTAAGGTGGTCAAATGACCACCTTTTAATGTTTTGACTCAACTATTCTACCTACACTCTTCTAGACATAAAAAACGTGGTTTATTGTATTAGATAACAGATAAACTAGAGGTATTAGTTGGATCAATAAAAAGATATTTAAGGATCAGAGCTTGAAAAAAAAGCTCTTTCAGCAAAAAGAATACTGTCAGTCCTACTGCTTATTAGGTTCTTCCCAATCAGTTCATGAAATATATCTTAATTTAATATGTTTAGAAGCTCTGTACAGCGACGACTTCACGGCAGCTTCGCTCTTGTTTAAAATTTTAGCTGTTTCTTTTATGGAGTATCCTTGGACTAGGCGCAATTCGAGTACAGTCCTTTGCTCGTCATTACTTACCATCAAAAGAATTCGCTCGACTTCCTCTTGAATTACAAAATCGAGGGTATCCCAGTGATAATCAAATAGTTCTCTATGTGAAGAGTATTCTCTCATCTTTTTTCGTTTTCTTAATACATCTATAGCAAGATTTTTGGCATTACTTTTCCTTCCTGTTTCGATTGCTTTTCAACAAATACTGCACCCTCAACAATACCTATTTACGTTTCATGAACATTTTTCAATAAAATTATTCGTATCTCAATGCATCTATCGGCTTCAATCTCGCTGCTTTATAAGCTGGGTATACCCCAAATAAGATACCTATACCTGCAGAGCTAAGAAACGAATATATGATCGGCGAGACCGTGAATTCAATGGTCATACGAGTTGTTGCTTCAATTATTTTAGACGCTCCTATGCCAGCAGCAACCCCAAGTATACCTCCCATTAGACCGAAAATGACTGCTTCGAACAGGAATTGAATCATAATATCTCTAGGCTTGGCGCCAATCGCTTTGCGAATACCGATTTCTCTTGTACGCTCTATAACGGAGACCATCATAATATTCATAATTCCGATTCCCCCTACCACGAGCGATATTGCGGCTACACCTCCCAGCAATTTGCTCATGATATCATCTACACCCAAAGCTGCACCTGCTGCTTCGGACAGACTCATAGTTTGAAATTGATCCGGTTCTGAGGGTTTTAGCTGATGCGTCACACGCAAGCTCCCCAATATATCTGAACGAGCTTGATCCATCATAGCTGGTGACTTGGCGGAGACATCCAGGCTGGTGATATTTCTCTCACCCAGACGGTTCATCATGGTTGTAGCAGGGATGTAAATTTGATCATTTGTACTGCGGCTTAAATTCGTAACGGGCTGAGAATTCAATACTCCGATCACTTTGAAGGGGATCTGTTTAATTTGAAACGTTCGTCCCACCACGTTTTTGGTATCCCCACCAAAAAGACGTACAACCGCTTGGCTTTCCAGAATAGCAACATTCATACGTTTATCCAACTCATCGTTGGTAAATGTCCTGCCTTCAGCAAAGGAAAACTTTTTAACTTTATAAAATGAAGCGGATGTTCCTATAATAGTTGCATTATAGTTATATCGACCCCATACAACTTTTGAATTGCTCGAAATACTGGGCATTAATGCCGCAATCGAACTCTTTTGTTCCATTGCCTTGATATCAGCCCACGTAAAGGAGGGCAAGTTGTCCCCATTGACTTCTTCCTCGGTCATTGGCATGGCTGGAGCAACCATAATCACGTTATTCCCTAGACTATTTATTTCCTCCTTAATACTGGCTTTAGAACCGTTTCCGATTGCCATAATGGCAATAACCGCTGCCACCCCAATAATAATACCGAGTATCGTTAAAAATGAACGCATCTTGTTGGTGGTTAAGCTATTCATTGATACACGGATCGTTTCCATCACATTCATAGGCTTACCGTCCTTGATGAAATTCGTCTATTCGTAATTTGCTCATCCCGCTCAATATTGCCATCCCGAAAACTAATCAATCGTTTGGCATATTCAGCTATTTCCAGCTCATGAGTAACCAGAACTATAGTTTTTCCCAGCTCATTCAACCCTTGAAACAGTTCCATAATCTCAATACTCGTTTTCGTATCCAGTGCGCCCGTAGGTTCATCTGCCAGCAGAATAACAGGATTATTTACCAATGCACGTGCAATGGAGACACGCTGCTGCTGACCACCAGAAAGCTCGTTAGGCTTGTTATACATCCGTTCGGCAAGGCCAACGCTTCGTAGCGCCTCCACGGCTCGTTCCCGGCGTTCCTTGGCAGGTATACCTGCATACATCATAGGTAGCTCTACATTGGCTAATGCTGTAGTTCGGGGAAGTAAATAAAATTTTTGAAACACAAAACCTAGTTTCTGATTTCTAATCTCCGAAAGTTCGTTCTCACGAGCATCCAATATGGAATACCCATCCAGGTAGTATTTTCCGGTATCCGGATGATCCAGGCAACCAATGACATTCATCATGGTAGACTTGCCCGAACCAGAGGGTCCCATGATAGCAACAAACTCACCTTCGCTAATGGATAAATTCACGCTGCGCAGAGCCTGAATCTCCTGACCGCCTACTTCATACATTTTTTTCAGTTCTTTAATTTCGATCACCGTTTTATTGGATTGAGTTTCGCTCATTGTGCCTGCCCCCCTCCACTGCCATTCGGATCAGCACTGCTGTTCTGAGGAGGAATAACAATAGTTTCGCCTTCCTTGACACCAGACTTGATTTCGGCCTGATCCGCTGTATATACGCCTAGTTTCACCGGTCTAAATCCATAATCAGCAGGATTTGCCGCGTTCTTCGCCACATATACTCCATCTACACCACCTTCAGATCTCAATGCAAACAATGGCACAGACAGCGCGTCTTTGTGTTCAGCTAACAGAAGGGATACATCCATGTTCATCCCCGGTTGCAGCCTTATTTTTTGGCTATCCAAAGACAATTCAACTTTGTATGTAGTCACATTGGATTCCACAACTGGCTCTGGAGAAACAAAAAGAACTTCTCCTTTGAATTGCTTGTCCGGAAATGAATTGGTATGCATTGTAGCCTGAAGTCCGGTCTTCAATTTGGCGATATCACTTTCGTTAACCTTGGCACTAACCTTCATGACCCCTGTATTGGAGTTATTCATTATGATAAAAGGTGCAGTAGGACTGGTGCCCACATCGCCGTTGACCTTCAAAACAATCCCATCCCACGGCGCCGTAACCTGTAATTTATTCAGAACACTTTTCTTTTGCTCCAACTCTGTTTCGGCCTGCTGTAAAGAAGCCTGTGCAGATTGAATGTTGGAAGCTTCAGGCGGGGACTGTGCTGCCTTTAATTGAATTAAAGCGGTTTTATAACCCATTTCAGCATCTTCAATAGCCTGGTTTTGTCTGATCTGTGCCTTCTTGTATTGAAGCTCGGCATTACTCATATCCAATTTTGCCTTATCCAAGCTTTGCTTGGCCGTCGCCAGGTCACTTTCTGCGGCCGCATCATTCTGAACTAGATAAGTCTGGTCATCATAATCCTTCTGGGCTTTATCCAAGGTCACCTTGGCAACCTCTTTTTGTGCAGCGGCTTCCTCTAACTCCATCCCGTCCTTGGCTGTTTTAATCGCCATCTGTGTCTTTAGGACATTTGCCTTCTGGAGCTCAATATCAATTTGCTTTGGTCCACGCTTGGCTTCCTCTAGCTTGGCCCTTGCAATCGCAACATTGGACTGGGCATCTTTAATTTGTAATTTGGCATCTGAATCATCTAAACGAGCTAAAACCTGGCCCGCCTTAACACTATCTCCTGCTTTGACATTGACCGCAATGAGCTTGGCACCCTCGACATTTGTAAAATTAATATTCACTTCCTTGGAAGCCTGAACGGTCCCAGTCACGGCAAGCGATTCGGTTATATTGTTTTTTTTCACCTGAACAATCTGATTCGCAGGACCCTCCACGGGCTTTTCCTGCCCCCTATTCATATAAACAGTACCACCGATTCCCACTATAATGATCAAGGCCAGAATACCTATGATCACTTTTAATCTTCTTTTTTTTCTTAATATTTGCAATGCATCTTTTTTTACTGTTTCCGGCAATGTCATATCCCCTTAAATATATTTTTTTAAATCCTATACACTCCACGGTTTGTTTAAAGCATGTTGTAACTGTGTCATTTGAACAATCAATTCATCCATATTCCGTTCTATTTGCTTCACTTTTAACTGATTAGTAGCGACCTCCATACCTGTGGCAAATCCCCGTTCCTTTTTTTTACGAGAAATGTTTAATACTTTATTAGCGTTCTGCAGATTACTTTGCAGTTGTTCGTATTGCTCATCATTTTGCTGTAAATTAAAGTACATACTCTTCAATGTTTCTGCCAATTGGTCTTTGGTATTTTCCAGTCCACCTTGTGCTGAATCTACATCAATCTGTTTAATTTCATAATCATCATTCCCTGAGTTCCACGTGTAATATTTAACTTCCATCTTTGCCAGCTTGACAGCCTCCTCCTGTCTCCATACCGAAGGACTCGCCGAAATGGCACGTGTCACAAGCGTATCCAAATTCGTGCTATCCATTTTTCGGTAAACAGGTCGATCCACCAGTTCATAGACCGTACCTTGCGGTTGCCCCATTTGGGTATTTAGTGAATCCATCGCTTTTTGCAACGCAGCTTTTGCAATCTCTATATTTTTTTGTGCTTCTATACGAGTCTGAATAATGCTGCTTTGATCACTTGGAGAAATTTTCCCACGGTTGGCTTTTGCCTCAGCAGCTTTTTCCTCCAATAATGCAAGCGAAAGTGCATCCTCACTGCTCTTCACCTTGTTATCAGCCAGAAGTACCTCATAATAGTTCTTCATTGTAGTGTAGTCTGTCTGATCTTGGGCAAGCTCGATTTGCTTCTTGGATTCCAGATAAGAAACCGTCGATGAGGCATACCCCTTCCATGCTGAACTACTGGCCGCATCCTCTTCTCCATTACCTGTACCTGCGGGAATGAAGTCCAGATTCTTACCTGCATTTTTCAAGTTAATCCGATTGCGATCTATCGTTTGCTGGGCCTCCTTCAAGCTAAAGCTATTGGATCGCGCCCATTGCTGGGCTTGACTCAATGTTAGTTTCACACTTGCATTGGAAGCCAATTGCTGCCCCTCTGCTTGAACAAAGGACCCTGAAAAAGAACTGGTTGATAAGGCCAACAGCAATAAAATGAACATACGTTTTTTCATAGAACCCCCTCTTTCTATTTTTAAATAATTGTACAAACACATTCTTATATGAATTATCTATTGTTCTCTTTTGAGCAACTACAAATGAATCATAGACACGTGCAGATTGCTTTCTGCTTTGGCTAAAAGTATTTCGGGATGAAACGATCTAGCAATGTAATCATATGTCAGGGTTTTCTCATAAAATGAGATATGAATGAGCGTCTCTCTTTACTCAGCAGAAACATGACGCTCGCCTCCTTTCAGAGTCAGGCGATTTCTATGTCCCCGTAGGTATGATAAGGCTATGCCCGCCGATCGGTACAACAGCTCTCCGGCTAGGATACCGCCAACGACATCTGCTAGTACATGCTGCTTGACCAGCAAAGTGGACGCTATAATGACAATAGACATCGCGGTGACTGCCCAGCGAATCGTTCTTCCGAATACCCTTGCTCCACGAAGCATCAGGTAGCTGGTTAGCACATGAATGCTCGGGAAACAGTTAAACGGCTGGTCATGGCTGTACACCAACCAGACCAAACGGTTGATGACGCCTGTCTGGGCTAGATTGTCTGGACGGTGAACAGCCGTTTGGAAAAGGGCATAGACGATATAAGAAAGGATCAGCCCTCCACAGAGCGCAAGTAGCGTCCGGTAATAAGCTGTTCTGTCCTTGAACGCAAGTCCGATCAGTACAGATGCAATGAACGGGTACCAAAGAACATAAGGAATAATAAAGGACGGAACGAATGGCGTTAGGCGATCTAGATCCGTTACGAGGCTATAGACGTGTTCGGTAGGATGGTTAAGTATACCGTAAAAAATATACAATAACGGAACCACTGTAAGCCATAGAAGAGACAGCCAAGTTGAAAGGAAGGATTGTTTTGTAGGGTGAGTCACGTTATCATCTCCTGATTAGGTTTATCTATAGCAATGAACCCATCATAATGATAAACTCTGAAGAACTTTAGAGGATTTTTCTAAAGAATTTCTTAACATTAGTTGGTAAGGGGTAGTCCCTCTCGCATCTTATTTATAGGGAATCTTATCAACAATTTACGTAATAAAAAGCCTCGCCAACTTTTTTGTTGGCAAGGCTTTTTGGGTTCTTCAATCAGATCAGCTTTCTGATTTTCATGCACTTCTTGCAAACTTCGAGTCTGAATAGTGTACATATCTTCAGATTTTCTTTAGATATATCCTCGTAAAATCCTTAGATTTTTTCGTTACTATTTTTATATTGATATAAATAACAAAACGAGGAGATATGGCAATATGTTTTGGATTATTCCTTCCAGTTGTTCGGTATATCATCCCTTTATTTGTTGGGTACCCAAAAGGGAGAAATTAAATAATGGGGGAAAAACAGTTGAATATCAGTGAATGTCTACTTTTTTTGCAAGGATTTCTCACAAATCCACAACGAGTAGGAAGTGTTATACCTAGCTCCCGATTTCTAGCAGCTAAAATCGTTGAGTCTATACCATGGAATGAGGTAAAGGCAGTCGCAGAACTCGGGTCAGGTACAGGTGCTATTACACGTTTCATGAAGCCACATTTAACCGGATCAACAAGAGTGCTATTGTTCGAAAGGGATAAGAAAATGAGAGCTACTCTGAAGACAAAATACTCGGATTTCGCGTGTCATTCAAACGCTTGCCAATTAATCAAAAAATTGAATCAAGATGACATCGGCCAGCTTGATTGTATTATTAGCGGATTGCCATTTTTTAATTTTACGAGTGAAATGCGAGAAACCTTACTCAATCAGATTATTAAGGCACTAAAACCAGAAGGGATTTTTGTCGCTTATCAGTACTCACTTCAAATGAAAAAAAAATTTGCCGAAGATTTAATCATCGAAAAAATCGAGTTCGTACCTTTCAATTTCCCTCCAGCTTTTGTATATACCTGTCGCAAAAGGGGGGGGCAATAATCGGTATTAATAAACTTTTCGTAGCAATCATTGGGTTTGCCTTAATTATAGAATTTTAGTAGCCGTAATCATAAAAAGTAGGAAAGGAGCATCATGTAATGGATACAATACTTGTTGTAGGTGACGATACAGAGATTCGAGATGTCATTCACGTTTATTTGCGCAATGAAGGATACTTTGTCATAGAAGCTGCAAATGGTCTGGAAGCGTTAGATTTAATAAGATCAATCTCTTTCGAACTTGTCATCTTAGATATTAAGATGCCACAAATGGATGGCATTAATGCTTGCATTAAAATAAGGGAAATATCGAGCACCCCCATTATCATGCTATCGGGGGAGGAAGAAGATATTGGTAAAATTTCGGGTCTTACTCCCGGTGCGGACGATTACATGATAAAACCTTTTAATCCGTTAGAATTACTCGCTCGAGTAAAAGCTCATTTGCAGCGACAATCATTAATAGGAAAAGAAGAATTTAATTCTGTTATATTCATCAAAGATCTTGTGATCGATAAGAGTAAACATTCAGTTACATTGAAAGAAAATAACATTTCGCTGACCCCTCTTGAGTTTTCAATTCTAGAGTTGCTTGCAAGCCACCCTGGGCAAGTATTTAGCTTTGATAAGATTTACGAAAGCGTGTGGAAAGATCCTATTGGGTATTCCGATAATACCGTGATGGTCCATATTCGTAATTTACGAGAGAAATTAGAGGAGTTCCCCAGAGATCCTCAGTATATTAAAACGATTTGGGGAGTTGGTTATAAAATTGACTGAACATGTGCAAAAACCAAAACGAAAAAAAAGGATGATTCAGGTCAATATTTTAATCAGAATGATGCTAAGTCTCATTATCGCCACAACCATAAATAACATGCTCATTTTACTTTTACTGGATATTGGCCATGGCATGGAATCCGAGTGGCTCCTCAATTTCATTCCGTATATTTTCCCCCCCCTGTTTATGGTTAACTTTATTATTACTTTCCTAGCTTTAACTCGACGAATCGTAAGAGACTTAATTTCGTTGGAGCAGGGGCTTCAAATTATATCCGAGGGTAATTTAAGCTATCGAGTGCCTGTCATGCGAAATGATGAGCTTGGGAGGGTTGCGTTTAATATCAACTTGATGGCGGAACGTCTACAACAGCAGATCGAAAAGGAACGTGAACTAGAAATCTCCAAGTTGGAAATGATAACAGGCATATCACACGACTTGCGTACGCCACTTACAAGCATTATTGGCTATATAGAACTCTTAAGAACAAATTCATTTCAAAATAAAGATGAATATACGCGATTTGTTCAAAACACTTATAACAAAGCTATTCATTTAAAAAAATTGCTCGATGATTTGTTTGAATATACCCGACTTACTTCGGTCGATACCCGCCTGGACCTAAATAAAATCGATGTATTCCAGCTTCTAGATCAATTAATTTTTGAATTTGAACCGATCGCTCAAGAGAACGGTATCCATATTATTAAAGACTTAGGTAACTCTCCTATTATAACCGTTATTGACAGTAAAAAAATTGCCAGAGCAATCGATAATCTACTCATGAATGCCCTTAAGTACTCTGTAAAGCCAGGAACCGTACGTATTTTAATGAAGTTGGATAATAAGCAAATTAGTATTGAGATCGAAAATAAAGGGAATCCCCTCACACAAGAGCAAGAAAATAAACTCTTCAATCGTTTTTATAAAGTAGACCATTCAAGAAGTAGTGAAGGCATTCAAACGGGAGCAGGTCTGGGCCTTTCTATTGCTAGAAACATTATTGAGTTGCATGGAGGAACCTTAACGCTCATTCATATAAATAACATATTTAAATTTACTCTTACTTTGCCTTTCGAAGGAGTTCTGACCCGTTCCATTGGATCAGAAGAAGGCCACTCCGGCAACCTTGATGTATAAGTAAAAAAACTTAAGCCCCGAACAATACTTTGTCCCGGGCTTAAGTTTTGATTTTTAGTATCCAAATTAAACTTACTCTGTTTTTTAAGTATAATCCTCGAGAGTGCTGACAGATAATGTGTTTATGTAAAACAAAAAAGCCGCGCTTATCACGGCCGTACCATAATTAATGCTCATATATTTAGCCTGTTCATTATGCAGCTCTTTTCTCATCTACTCTCTGAAAACAATATCCCGTATATAATGCTTCAATGATAAATTCATTTAATGCCTCCAACATGTATGCAGGTGCATCCCTGTCAGCTCCAAACGTTTGCCCGCTATCATGAAGAACGATAACAGCTCCACCCCTTAGCTTGGACAGCAGCCTTTGCTTAATTTTTTGCTTGCCGCCAGAGCTCTTCCAGTCACCTACAATAACAGACCAAAGAATCATGCGAAATTGCTTCATCAGAAAAAAATCAAATAGGTTAATGACTCCCCACGGGGGCCGATAATAGAAGGCTTTCTCTCCAATAATACGATTAATGACATTGGCCGTTTTGTTTACCTGCTCGCGAACCCTCTTAGGACTCATTAAAGCATTTGACCAATGTACATAATTATGGATTCCGACAAGATGTCCTTCATTGTGCATCCGTTGGATTAAATCGGGATATTTCTCTGCTTTGCGACCAAGGACAAAAAAGGTACCCTTTATATTATATTTCTTTAATAAATCAAGCAAAAGAGGCGTAAATTCTGGGTCCGGACCGTCATCAAAAGTTAACGCAATGGGCTGCTCGCCCGTTCCCCTTTTATAAACTCCGATTCCAAATAGTCGGATTATAAGGGTCGGGATAATCGTGTATACGAGTAATGCACTAATGAGAATTATGAATGTCTGCTTCATGATCCTGCTCCTTTTTAACAGTAATAAATCCATGCTTGCCTTTTTTCTAGGAGCATATCTTTATTTCACTGGATCTATTATTCATTGCAATAGTTCCAAAAATAACTTCTAATGAAGCAAACGCGGACTCTTTAGGATGGAACTGTTTAGTATTTTCTATCATATGTTGAAGAAGTTTTGCATCATCTAGTAATTCCGATAGGCGCTCGGTTAGATCCCCAGATGTCTCTGCATGAATGGCTACCCCAGAACGAACTAAAAATTTGGCATTATCCTGTTCTTGACCAGGGATTGGTTTACAAAGTAGCATCGGCAGTTCCATAGCAATCGCCTCAAAAGTCGTGACTCCTCCTGGTTTGGTAATCATAATATCAGATATAGCCATTAACTCATGAACATAGTTAATATAACCTGTTAAATAGATGCGATGTTTGGAAATTTTCAGACTCTCATTCAATTTCATTCGAAGTTTTTCATTATGCCCACAAACAATGATGAATTGTACAGGCTGTGACAATAGATCAAATTTCTGAATAGTAGAGCTTCCATCGCCAATCATGCCGCAACCTCCTCCCATCACAAGCACAGTAGGCATATGAGGATCTAAACCATACTTCTTAGCTGTTTTCTCTCTTTCTATGGACTGAGAAAATTGCGGGCGAATGGGAATTCCCGTATCTGCAATCCGAGTCTCTTCAACACCTAATTGAATTAAAGAATCACGTACACTTCTGGAACCCACAATATATTGATCTGTATATGGATAAATCCATGAACTATGATCCGTGTGATCGGTAATGATAGTAACAGTATGAATATCGATTGAACCATATGATTTCAACTTCGACATCACGCCTGCCGCCAAAGGGAAGGTGCATACTACAATAGCAGGCTGTATTTCATTAATCAATTTCATCATTCGTCCGATTCCTGTAGAAAAAACGGTCTTTATGATATAGGATAGGGTGTTTTGTCTCCGCGTTTTCTGATATAGATATCCATAAACTTGAGGGAATGTTTTTACGGCTTGGAGATAAACATTTCGACTCAAATGATTCATATAAGGATGGACCCATTCCATAAAATCAATAATGACAGGTTCCATATGAGGAAATCGAATTTGCATCGCATCTTGTATCGCTTGGGCTACTTGAATGTGACCATCTCCATAATTTCCGGTAAGAATCAACATTTTTTCTTTCGTTCCTTTTTTCATGGATCACAGCTCTCCTTTCAAAAAATCAAATCTCAGAAACGTTTAAGAATCACTTTCCTTTTATGTTAAGAGAAATCGGCATAAACTGAAGGCACAGAAAGGATGCTTTCATATGCCAAAGAAACGATTCTTATTATTGATGATGAAATGAAATTCGGGAGTTGGTGGGAGTATATCTGACTATGACGATTTATATTTTTAATCAGCATTTCGCCTTATGTGAAAATCGTTTGAGCTGCTAGAATATATAGCAACAGTGAAATCATAACTTTGTTGTATTTCCTTTAAATCTATCAAAAGTGAACTTGCGAACCTTCGGGCAAATCAAAAATGTATTTAAACATGTGTCGGGTCAGTTTAAAAAAAGGGGAAAATAAAGGCTGGTCTAGCTTTAGAAAAAAATATCCCGCTTGTAATCGATTTACAAACAAATTGATACAAGTTATTACAATGGCGAAACTGAGATATGCAATGACGAGACTGAAAACTAACGCCAAAAAAATCTCAAAGCAAACATTTCTTTTGCCGTTTATCAGTTTCAATTTTCTACCCAACTCCCCAAACGGTTTTTATATATCGCGGCTCTCTTGGGAGATCATCTATTTTCTCGTGTAAATTCAGAATTTGAACTACTACCGTATTATCTAAATCTCCTAAAGATTGATTCCACACATCACGCTTTGCTCCTTTTCCGACTTTTAAGAATCATGAATATGACAATTCCTATGATTAAGGCAAGTCCCACATATATACCGTAGTGATAAATCATTGTCCCGATTGTTTCCACATGACCACCTGCAAATTGGCCAACTACAAAAAAGACAGACGTCCAAACAAGACCGGCTGTATAGGAATAAAGAATATAACGGCGAAATGACATTTTATTAATTCCGACTAAATAGGGAACAATATGCCTCACCACCGGAAAAAAGTAGCTAAAACTCAATGCAATATTTCCATATTTATTTAGAAGGTGTTCTGATGTTTGTATATGCTTCCCCAAATTTTTTTTATGGCGAAGTTTATCCAGCACCGGCGAACCGAAAAACCTGCCTAGAATATAACCAAGAGATAGCCCGGAGATAACTCCTAAATAAGTGATAATAAATGCTGGGAAATAATGGAGTAATCCTACTTTGCTAACGGCTCCGCCGGTCATAACGACAACCTCGTCCGGTATTGGCATTCCAACAATTCCGAGCCATAATGCAAAGAATAAAGCAGCATAACCAAACTGCGCAATCCAATGAATTAGTGTGTCATAACTCACTTAAATCCCCTCCTTCTTACGGCATGTATAAACAAAAGCAGGAGGAAAATTGAGGGGCACAAAATCGATTTTATCAATAATGAATTTCTCAGATAAATGTTTCTTCATTTGAAGGGAGTATTGAAAAGCGATAAATTTGCCCTCTGGTTTTAAGGATTCGGTAATTTGATGGAGTAAAGTTTCTCTTAATTCGCTCTTAAAATTAAAAAAGGGTAATCCGCTAATAATACAGTCCAACGAATCAATACCTTTTTGATTCATTATTTTTGTTAAATGACAAGCGTTTGAATGACATGAGAAGTTTGGGTAGGTTGTTTGCAAAACCCTCCTCATCTTATCGTCCATTTCAAACAATAACACCTTAGCAGATCGATTTACTCGCAGTTCGATAAAGCGTGTGATAGCTCCTGTGCCAGAACCGAATTCTGCAATTGTGCTCACATCATCCCATGACACAGATTGAACCATTTTACTCGCCAGAAACCATGAACTGGGCAAAACACTTCCAACTCGCTTTGGATTTTTAATAAATCGTTGCAAGAACATTGCATACTGATTTGAAGTCAAATGACTCTCCCCCTTTCTTCTATTTTTTTCATTTGTTCACCAGCTTATGCAGTAAAGTTGGATAATTTCGACTTGAACCACTTGGTTGTGATAAAGGTGCCAACGGCTATCATTAGAGCAACCACGGCCAATTTAGGATCGATCAAATCTAGCAAAGCCAATATATAATGTCCAAGGAACTTGCCAAAGGTAAAGAACGTAGCGGTCCAAACAAACGCGCTGGAATACGAAATCAAAGCAAACTTCTTGTATGAGGTACCGTTTAGACCAACGAATACAGGCAAAATATACCGAATGACTGGTATGAAATGTCCAAGACACATTGCGATATCTCCGTGTTGTTCAAAAAATTTCTCTGCTTTCTGAAAGTGACGGTTGTTTTGAAACTTTAGTTTAAATTTTTCTCCAAAGATTCTGCCCGCAAAATAAGCAATTGTAATTGCTGTAAATAAGCCAGCGAGAATAACAATATATACAATCCACGGGTTTAAAGCTCCGTTGTTACTCAAAATTCCACCTGTTAGTATGGTTATTTCATTTGGAACCGGGACGCCGAATGGGCCTAGGCAGAAGGCTAAGAAAAAAAAGAGATATCCATAATGATCGACTAGCTGTAAGACGATATCACTAATCATGTTCTAACCTCCTCGTTAATGTCGATGAAAGTATATTATTATAAAAATCTTAGGAGCTTATAGGGATATTTCTAAAGAAATTCTGAAGTAATACAAAAACGCCTTTAATTCTCCCCTCCAAGCCATGGCTTGACATCTTAAACTGTTTTACGCCCAATGTAGGAAAGGTCTGATCAGCTTTTAACCAAGCTAATCAGACCTCAACTTTATCCTAACACTTTGGTAATTCTACTTCTTTAGCACTGATGGAAATTGAAAAAGAGAGAGTTCACTCTCCTATTCCCACTCGTACTAGTGAAAACATAGCTTCACATACAAGTAGAAGAAAATACACGATCTCATAAACATCCCCCTCCCCAACATTATGAAGGGATACAAATTAGAGTCGCACTAGGTCTTTCTATAGCTATAAATATCATTGAGTTGCGTGGCGGAACAGTTTGCCCTTATAAAAAAGCCTTACCGACTTGGTTGGTAAGGCTTTTTGGGTTGGATGATATAGATTTTAAGCCTTCTATAGATGAATCTTTAGATTTTCTTTAGAAATATACTCATTAATTCCTTAGTTTTTTTCATTATGATTTCTGTATCGAAACAATAAAGAGGTGCAGAAATAGAGAGATTGGGCCATGTGCATCGGTATGTTCTTCCCAATCGTACGATATTTTCTCCCTATGTCTTCACTTCAATTTTCTCATTTTTAATCGTTCCGGTATCCATTCGTTTCGATAAAAGAAATAAATTTGTTAATTTTTGTGCCATATTCAGCATTGTTCCTGACAATAAAAACAGTAATGGAGGAAAATCAGTTGAAACTTAATGAATACCTTTTATTTTTGCAAAGCTTTATTCACAGCCCAAAAAATGTAGGCAGTGTTATACCAAGCTCTCGGTTTCTAGCGACCAAAATGGTTAAACAAGCCCCCTGGAACGAGATTAAGGCAGTCGCAGAACTCGGATCGGGTACAGGTGCCATCACCCGCTTTATCAACGCCCAGGTGAGTGAACCCACGAAAGTGTTATTGTTTGAGATGAATGAGACTATGAGGAATAATTTACAGACAGAATACCCAGACTTCTCCTGTCATCCGAACGCTGCTCAGTTAGTAGAAGCAATGAAGAAAGAGAACATTCATCAGCTGGATTGTATTTTTAGCGGACTACCTTTTTTTAATTTTGAGCGTGAATTGAGAGATACCTTGGTTGAACAGATCTATAAAGCACTCAAACCTGGAGGCTTGTTTATCGCCTTTCAATATTCGCTTCAAATGAAAAAGCAGCTTTCCGAAAAATTTATCATTGAAAAAATTGATTTAGTACCTTTCAATATCCCTCCCGCTTTCGTTTACGTCTGTCGCAAAAAGGAAACAATTTAAATGATGATGGCACTTTCATTCACTCCATTAAATGTTTTGCTTATGCGTATGTAGAAAAAGTGAAGACTTTACCTTATTATCAGGATATCTATACTAGTTGCGTAATTTCAGGTACCTTAAATACCTTTATTCTACCCAGTCAAAAAAGAAGGAGCAGTCAGTAATGAATACCATTCTTGTTGTGGATGATGATTCCGAGATTCGGGATGTCATTCATGTATATCTACGTAATGAAGGATACCATGTGATTGAAGCAGCCGATGGTGAAGAAGCCCTGGATGCCATAAAGACAACACCGATTCAACTGGTTATCTTGGATGTCATGATGCCACGAATGGATGGAATCAGAGCATGCCTTAAAATAAGGGAAATATCGAATACTCCGATTATCATGCTGTCAGCCAAGGAAGAAGATATTGATAAAATTAACGGACTGACTACCGGGGCCGATGACTACATGATCAAACCGTTCAATCCATTAGAATTGCTTGCTCGCGTAAAAGCGCAGCTACGTCGTCAAACATTAATAGGAAAAGAAGAATTTAATTCCCTTATTCTTATTAAAGACCTGATCATCGATAAGAGTAAACATTCCGTAAAGTTAAAGGGCAACGAAATTTCGTTGACTCCTCTGGAGTTTGCTATTCTGGTCTTGCTTGCCAGCCATCCTGGGCAGGTTTTTAGTTCGGAGCACATTTACGAAAATGTATGGAAGGCGCCATATGGATTTTCTGATAATACCGTAATGGTTCATATTCGTAATTTACGAGAAAAATTAGAGCAGTTCCCAAGAGATCCTCAGTATATTAAAACGGTGTGGGGAGTTGGCTATAAAATTGAATGAACATGTACAAAAGTCAAAACGAAAAAAACGGATTCAAGTCAACATTTTAATCAGAATGGTGCTAAGTTTTATTATCGCCATTGCTATAAATGATATTCTCATTTTACTTTTCTTGAAAATTAGCAGTACTATGGAATGGCATTGGTTTCGCAATTTTTTTCCTTATCTTCTTACCCCCTTGTTTATGGTAACGTTTATTTTTACTTTTTTAGTTTTGACACGGCGAATCGTTAGAGACTTAATTACATTGGAGCAAGGGCTTCAGATTATTTCCGAAGGTAATTTAAAATATCGGGTACCTGTTGTTCGGCAAGATGAACTTGGACGGGTTGCGCTCAACATCAATCGAATGACAGAACGTTTAGAGCAACAGATTGTAAAAGAACGTGAAATAGAGAAATCCAAGATGGATTTGATCACAGGTATTTCACATGACTTGCGCACGCCTCTGACAAGCATTATCGGCTATATCGAGCTTTTAAGAACAGACTCATATCAGGATAAAGATGAATATACGCGCTTTGTTCAAAACACCTATAACAAAGCAATTCATTTGAAGAAGTTGCTCGATGACTTGTTCGAATATACTCGGCTCACTTCAGTCGATACCCACTTAAATCTGAGAAGGATCAATTTATTTCAACTCTTGGATCAATTGCTGTTCGAGTTCGAACCCATTGCTCAAGAAAACGGTGTGTATATCGTAAAAGATATCGGTGATTCCCCAATCGTTGCCTCCATTGATAGCGATAAAATTGCCAGAGCAATCGATAATCTTCTCATGAACGCCTTAAAGTATTCCTTGAAGCCGGGAGGCATTTGCATTCGACTGAAAACGAGTCATGAGCAAATTACGATTGAGGTCGAAAATAAAGGAGCTCCCCTCACGCAAGATCAAGAGGAGAAGCTATTTGATCGTTTTTATAAGGTTGACCATTCAAGAAGTAGCGAAGGTATCCAAACTGGAGCAGGACTGGGTCTTTCCATCGCTAGGAATATTGTTGAGTTACATCAAGGCACCCTAACGCTCAATCATAGTCATAACGTATTTACATTCCAATTGAATTTACCTTTTGTAAACAACTCAAGTAGCTAACCGCAGTCCTTAAAGAATATTTATACAGTGGCGGATTATTATAATTTTACATCTTAATAAATCCATTTACAGCGACTCAGGATATTCCTATTTCATAACCATTTCCTCAATATACTGAATGTCGCATATAACGTGCTTAAATGATCAATTTTCTTTTTCAAAGAATTATCTCTAATAATCTGTCCATCTTTAGTCCATTGTCCATATATTTGAACTAACCGCCCTGTAGTTCGTGAGAGTTCAAGAAGAAGTGCTGTCTTCAGATGCTCTTTTTGAACTAAAGTTAGGTTATTATCCATTTTTATTTTATTAAATTCTTCTATCAAATCTCTTACTAGTTCATTATTCACTTCTTTCAATGAAGCCATTGTCTTCTCCAAGAGCTTCACGTTTCCTTATTATCTCTTGATACCCTGGAACTAAACATACTTCGGTTTGGACATCTTTGTACTCTAATTCAGCAGATTTATAGATTGATTTTCCGCAAATAGTTAAAAAGTAGCTCAATTTATCTAAGTTTGGTTTCGCTAAATTCTTTTTCCCATTAAGTTGACCCTTGTGAACATAGTCCTTAAGCGAATCAATTATATCCACCATTAAACCGATAAACTCTTCCTTCTGATCTTCCTTAAATTTTTTTACTCTCTCAATTAAATTGTCATAATAAACTGACAATTGGTTCTCGTTCGAGATATTTGAGACAAGTGTATTTATAAGTAACGAAAGATGTGATACGCAACAATTAGCAATAATAAGAATTTATAACAGTTTGAACTCTTCTGTCATCTAGTGAATTCAAACTATCTATTATTGGTTTAATATTAGTAGGTAATGGAACAAAGTAATCAGCCCCTTCATCATATTCTTCGTAATCGAGTTCAGTTCCGTTAACGTCTTCTTTTCTAATTGTTGATTCTTCCTCTTCAATGTTATAAACCAGTTTACCAATTGCAGGTACAGGTATTATATCCTCTTCGTCTGTAATCGTTCTAAGTTTATAAATTCCATTATCGTGCTTTATTACTTTTATTTGTTGTTCTAAGGCTTCCAAGGTATCTAGTGTCACGGGAGCCGCACAGTCTTCGTGCCATCATACAATATTAAAAAACCTAATGAGGTGAGCCTATTGTTCGTTCAATTAACCGTGAGTGAGATAATGATCTGAGAACAAAAAAACTGGCACAAAAAATATCTCGATGGATAAGCCTTGAAAAAACAGCATCATTTTATGATAAATCTAAATGGGATTTATGCAGGAAATGCAGGATATAAAGAGAGTCTTAAAAATCTCAATTCAGCTTATTCGACCCCTTTTACAAAAAAAAAAAACTACCAAGCAGATTTGGATAGTAGTCTGTTGTGTTTTGTCGATTTTCCAATAAATTGAAATAGTTACTCAGCGGCACTTGACGTCAGATTCCTGTGGTGGATTTTTCCCTTTCATTTGGAAAAAAACACCCGGCAGGATGCGTACCGAGAGAAATACGGCATACACCCAAGCCGGGTAAGGGATTAGAAAATAATATCAATGGCCTCTAGCACATCTTGCTCCTGTTCGGATTGCCCGTTCAGGGAAATATCCTTCAACAGCACCGAAGGCTGTTCGCAAATTTGGGTGATGATCACGAGCAGGTCCTGAGCGAAATTGTCGATCAGATTGAGCGTAAACAACTTAGTGGCATATTCAAACTGCCCGTTCATTCCCTCATCCAGCAACGAAATGACCAAGGTAAGGTCAAATTGGGAAACCGTATGAGTTTCCGGATAAGATTCGATCTTGATATCCCCGAAGCTTTGAACGTTATCTTCCTTGGTTTCCAGAGCAAACATGACATCGAATACAGGATTGCGGCTTTGATCTCGCGGCGCCTGCAGCTTTTTCACAAGCTCCTCGAACGGATAATCCTGGTGGTCGTAGGCCCCCAGCATCGTTTCTTTGACTTCGTTCAAGTAAGCGAGGAACGTCTTCTCCCCGGACGGATAATGGCGAATCGCCAAAGTGTTGACAAACATTCCGATGAGCGCCTCCAGGTCGGCATGTGTGCGGCCCGAAACCGGCGTGCCTACAATGAAGTCTTCTTGTCCCGAGTACTTGCTGAGCAGGATTGAATAGGCCGCCAATAACACCATATAAAGGGTGGCACCGTTCTCATCGGCGATGCGCTGCAAGCTGTCGGTCATCTGCTTGTCGATGCTGAAAGGCAGCACATCTCCCTCAAAGCTGCGAGCGGCAGGTCTGACAAAGTCCGTAGGCAGTTCAAGCGTCGGCAGTTCGCCTTCCAGCACGTCCAGCCAGTAGGCTTCCTGACGTTTCAGCCGCTCTTTTACAGGTTCGGACTGCTGCCAAGCGGCGAATTCCTTGTATTGAATCCGAAGCGGTTCCAGAGTCTCGCCGTTATACAGGCGCAGCAGCTCTTCGACGAAGATGCCCATCGACATGCCATCCGTGACGATATGATGAATGTCCAGCATGAGCAGATGCCGTTCCGCTTCCCATTCGACTAAGCCCACACGCAGCAGCGGCGGCCGCTCCAAATCAAAGACGCGCACAAAGCCGTCTACGATGCTCTTCGTTTCACTTTCCGTCGCTTTCGTATACTCGACGGCAAACTTCAAGTCCGGATAAATCCGTTGTACCGGTTCGCCGTCGACCATTTCGAAGCCGGTTCGCAAAATTTCGTGACGAGCTATCAATCCTTTGAGCGCCGCCTCGAATTGATTCCGTTCCAAACGCCCGACGAGAACCGTCATGCCGGACATGTTGTAGCTAAGCTCGGCGCCTTCCATCTGCTGCTGGATGTACAGCCGTTTTTGCACGGAGGAAAGCGGATAGTAATCCCTCTTATCCAGAACTGGAATGGAGAGGTGTTCCTGCCGCTCCAATTGGCTGATCGCTTCGGCCATCGCTTCGATGGTCGAGTGCCGGAACACATCGCGCAGCGGCAGGTCCACGCTCAGCTCCTTGTGCACCTTGCTGACCAGCGTCGTCGCCCGCAGGGAGTGCCCGCCGAGGTCGAAGAAGTTGTCCGTCACGCCAATCGTGACCGGCCCGAGCACGTCCTGCCAGATGGCGACCAGTTTCGCCTCCAGTTCGGTGCGCGGCGCCACGTATTCGCGGCCTGCGCTTGCTCCCCCTTCCGGCGCCGGCAGCGCCTTCCGGTCGATTTTCCCGTTCGGCGTCAGAGGCAGGCGCTCCAGCTCCACGAAGTACGACGGGATCATGTAACCCGGCAGCTCGCTGGAGATCGCCCGTTTCAGGTCTGCCGCCGTCAGTTCGCCATCCGTTGTGTAGTACGCGCACAGCGCTTTCTGCCCGTTCGCGTCACTTCGAACCAGCACCACCGCTTCGCGCACGCCTTCCACCCGCAGCAGCTGCGACTCGATCTCGCCCGTCTCGATCCGGTAGCCCCGGATTTTCGCCTGGTTGTCGATCCGGCCGATGAAGTCCACGTTCCCGTCCTCCATCCACCGCGCCAAGTCTCCCGTGCGGTACAGCCGCTCGCCCGCGGCGAACGGACTGTCTACGAACTTCTCTTCTGTCAGCTCCGGACGGTTCAAGTACCCGCGCGCTACCCCGACTCCGCCGATAACCAACTCGCCCAGCACCCCGACCGGCACCGGGTTCAGATGCGCGTCCACGATGTAGAATTTCGCATTCAGCCACGCTTTGCCGATCGGCACATGGCCTGTCTGCGGCAGCTTCGCCAGCTCCTCGTCGTAGAAGCTTGAGTCGATCGCCGCTTCCGTCAC